>NZ_LN907858.1:1280554-1920832 GCF_001460635.1 Helicobacter typhlonius | reverse complement strand
ATGGATACACAAGATTCACAAGCAAACATCAATTGCGATATTTATCAAAATATTGGATTTCTCGCGACAAAACTGCGCTTTTGGCTCTCATCAGAGTTTGATAGACGCATAGCTCCGCTAGGTATTATCCACCCACAAGCGGGGATTTTGTGGCAATCTCATCAGCAAGCAAGCTCACAAACCAACTTGCGAGGCTCTGCACTAAGCGATAAAAACTATGTGCGTATGTATGTTGATGATTTGGAATCTAAGGGTTTAGCCACGCGTAAGCAAAACCCAAAAAATAGACGCGAAAACCTTATTGTCCTTACACCTAGCGGTAGGCAGTGCGCGGAGCAGACATATCAAATGATGAAGGAGGTGCATAATGATTTGCTTTTAGAACACATCAGCGAAGACGAGATGAAGGAGCTTCACAGGATACTGCATAAGGCAGTCATAGGACTTGAAAATAAAGAACGACAGAAAGGAAAACAATGAAAACACAAGAAAATATGCGTAAAACAAATACACAAACAGGACAAAACAAGATATGGAAAACACTCTGTTTTTCATTCGCCTTGCTACTAGCGGCAAATATGACATATGCGCAAACCCCCATGAATAAGCAAGATGCTATTGCGGTAGAATCTAACCTAAAGGCGTTGGCAGGGAGCTATAAGGTAAGCAAAGATTCTCATATTGGCTTCAAGGCGACTAAATTTGGCTTTATGTCGGTAAATGGGCATTTTAGGGAGTTTAGCGGGGATTTGAAGCTTGATAATGCTGGTAACATCACGCATTTAAGTGGCGAGATTCAAACCGCCTCTGTTTTTTCTGATAGCAAGAAACGCGATGCGCATTTGCTCGAGCCTGATTTTTTAGATGTGAAAGTCTATCCCACAAGTCGCCTTGTGATGACAAAATATGAAATGCGTGAAAATGCCAATGGCAAGATAAAGGGCAAAGTATATGCAGAGATTAATTTGCACGGCATAACGCTACCCCTTGAGCTAGATTCTACCTTGAATACACAAAATGTTGAGCTGGCACTCACCGGAATGCTTAATATCAAAGACTTTGGCATTCAAGGCTCAAAGATGAATAGTGATAAGGTGGAGATGTATATTAAAACATTATGGGAGGGCAAATAGGGCTTATGAATAAAGTTTTATGTGTCTTTGCGTAGAATGTTAAAAATCTACCTCATCGCAAAAATAACTCTCGTTTTGCAAATGTTTTAAGCCCTTTATGTTTTTTATTTTATACAATGGCACACCTCAATTATACAAAGGATTTTAGTGAAGTGGAATAGTTTTGATACGCGCTGGATGCTTTCACTCTTTGGCACAGCGGTGGGTGCGGGAATCTTATACCTGCCTATTAGGGCTGGAGGAGGCGGATTCTATCCTGTTGTGGCGATGTGTTTTATCATTTTCCCAATGGTATATCTTAGCCACCGCGCACTTTCTCGCTTTGTCTGCCAAGCTAATGGTGATGACAAAGACATCACACACGCCGCAGAAGAATATTTCGGGCGTGGGGTGAGCATATTCATTTCAATTCTCTATTTTTTTGCTATTTTTCCTATTTGCTTGGCGTATTGTGTAGGTATTACAAATACATTTGAGAGTTTTATTTATAATCAGATTCTCCCTCTTGTGAATGATCATCACCCCAGAGTTGCTCCACTTGGCACTTTAGCTGGATTCATACAAAGCATTTATTATGACCCACATAGCTATTATATCCCATTTGACTTTCTCCAACAAAGCGAATCTATATTCGTTAAGCTTGAATCTGAAAATTATGCTAATTTGCTACCATTTTGGCGAGCTGCGCTTGTATTTATTTTAGTCAGTGCCTTTATGCTCATTATGCTCTTTAGCGAAAAACTCATTACAAAAGTGTGCCAATGGCTTGTATATCCGCTTTGTGCGATTTTATTTATCTTTTCACTCTATCTCATTCCTCAATGGAATCTTGAAAGCCTAAGTGCTGTGCCTGATACGAAAGAGTTTTTAACAATCGTGTGGCTCACGCTTCCCGTGCTTGTGTTTAGCTTCAATCACTCGCCCGCTATTTCTACTTTCGCACTTAGTGTTAAGCGCGAATATGGGGCAAATGCTATTGCAAAATCAGATTCTATTCTTTTACGCACTTCAGTTATGCTTCTTGTCTTTGTGATGTTTTTTGTTTTCTCTTGTGTGCTTTCACTTAGCCCCGCAGAATTGGCTGAAGCAAGGGCGCAAAATATCCCTGTTATTGCAGCGATTCTATTCCTTATGCCAATTATTGCCATTTATACCATTTCTAAAATGAAGCAATTCCAAAACCCTGCGCTTGATGCGTTTGTGTTTATCACCGGGCTTTTAACCATCTTTACCGTGGTATATAAGCTCATAGGCTAAGTTTAGATTCTGGCTCAAGCTCTCCTGCAGAGCCTAAATCCTAGCCAAAATACATTACCTTTCAGGTTGCTAGAAAAGAGTAGGCAACAAAAAATCAACTAACATCAAGCCCCATATTCAAATAAAAAAATAAAAGCTGAAAGTAACTCTATTTGTTTGTGTAGTTTTTGAAAATAATAAAGACAATGAAAGGAAATCAAGTGGTGGTGGCTCGAGGCGGAATCGAACCACCGACACGGAGATTTTCAGTCTCCTGCTCTACCGACTGAGCTATCGAGCCTTAAATACAAAAACAAGTAAGCGCGGATTCTATACAAAAGCTTTTAAAACTTGGCTTAAACCACATAGAATTGTGCAAGATTTTAAAAGTTTTTAGAATCTCCCACAAAGCCATTGGCTACTCCAACAACGCGCGTATATCTGCTAGAATATCGCTCACATCTAGCCCATTTGGCGCAAAGAGGTCATCTCGTTTTTGATGCGCTTTGGGGTTAGAGAGTATCTTTAAAGCAAGGTCGAACACCTGCTCGGCGGATTTTGCGTGGTGCATTAGCTTAGATTCTAAAAGAAAACTATCGTGAAAAAGCAAAAGTGAGCGCGTAGAAATCACGGGAATCCCCAAATAACACGCCTCAAGATTCATTGTCCCGCCGCCACCGATAAGCAAGTCTATAAATGGATAAAACGCCTTTGGCTGAAGCTTTTCTGTGAGTATGCGCACATTTTTATACGCACCAAAGGCAGATTTTAGCTCATTGCTCCCATAACGCGGCATAAGCAAGATATTCGCCTGTGCGCTTAGTAGTTCTATACTTTCATATATAATAGGCAATTTTTTCTTCACATAATGCGCCATATACTCCTCCTCACGCACAAGCACGAGAGGTAGATTCTGATTTAAATCATACTCACGCATAAATGCCACTCTCTGCATAGAATCCCGCGCAAATTCAGGCACATCTTGCAACCATAGTGCAACATCGATAAAATCGTAAGCCTTGACTTGCGAGGGTGCTAGCCCCAAACTCGTGTAGCATATCTCTGGAACGACAAAAGGGCGAAAAACAAGGCGGGAGAGTGGCAGGGTGAGGCGGGAAAGAATGGTAAGATTCTGTGCGCTAAAGGTATTACCAGCCACGGGCGTATCGGCAAAATGCACCACAGGTATGCCTAACCCAAAGGCGCATTGCACACCATCGACACTTGCCCCAGTGATGAAAAGTTTAGGCGTTTGTCCCAATCTCTTAAAAAGTGCTAAGAATCCACTCTGTCTCTGCAAACGAGATTCAAACTTGCCAAGTCTGCTTTCACCCCCATAACCGCCGATTTCATAGGCTTGTATGCCAAAAAGTGTTAAGAGTCTAGCGCATTCATCATAATCTGCGCTTCTACGCGTGGTGATAATGAGTGTATCAAGCAACTGCAGCTGTGGGATAAAGGACTTAAAAAACATCACATATTTGGGGTCGATAATATCAAGCCAAATCATTTTGCCTCCTTAGGTTTTAAATCTTAAAGCCTTGTTTAGAATCTTGTATTGTATAGGCTTTGTCTAAAAATCACATATACCACTTTTGTTTCGCTTTGAAAATCTACACAAAACCCGCTCACTTGCTTTTATCACAACCCTTACTATGCCGAAGCGTTACGCGGACATAAGGTTTATTAGCGCATTTTGTGTATCATTCTATACCAAATCACTAAGAGGAGAGGTAATGGGAGAGCAAAAAAATACCAAGATGTGCATTAGTCTTTTGCATTATACACCCTTACATATTTGTAGCCACGCTATACGCACCTGTTGGCAGAGCTTTGAAAAGGGCGATAATGGCGGGGAAAAAGATAAAGAGCTCATCAATAGGGTGGGAAATAAATTTAAGCACACAAGCACCTTGGAACATTTGTATTATAATTTTTACATTCAGGGCATTTCGCGTGCGTGTTTGCAGGAGTTAGCGCGTCATCGTATGGCAAGTTTTAGTGTAAAGTCCTCGCGCTACACACTAAAAGAGCTAAAAAATCTCCCTAGCTTTCTCCCCATAAATGCCGAGAATCTTGCTCGAGCAGAAGAATTTGTCGTTTTTACACAAAACGAGCAGGTCAATCACGCTTCGCTTCGTGCCCTTGAATCTTTGCGCGAGATTTTATGTAACAATATTAGCAGCGATATAGCAAAGTTTGCTATGCCAGAATCCTATCGCACCGAGCTAAGCTTTAGCATTAATGCAAGGAGTCTGCAAAATCTCCTCTCACTTCGCACTTCAAAGTCTGCGCTATGGGAGATTCGCAATTTAGCCCTTGCTCTTTTTAACGCACTCCCAGCAGAGCAGCGATTTATTTTCGAGCATTGTATCAGCACAGAAAATGCGGAAAAAGATGCTTAAGATTCCATCATTTTTGGTAATTTTTCGCTAAAAAGATAAAAATCTATCCCTTAATAGATAATTTTTATCATTTGTGTAATTTTTGTTGTTAAAATCATAAGGTTTTACAACATATTTTTAGGAGTTTTTATGAGCAGTCATACCAAATACAAACGTGGCTATTTTATGCCACCAAAGCCCTCTTTAGAATGGAGCAAAAAAGAATATATAGAATCCGCACCCTTGTGGTGCAGCGTGGATTTGCGCGATGGCAATCAAGCCCTTATCACTCCTATGAGCCTAGAAGAAAAAATCACATTTTTTAAGCTCCTGCTCCAAGTTGGCTTTAAAGATATTGAAGTAGGATTCCCCGCAGCAAGCGAAACCGAATACCGCTTTTTACGCACACTCATTGAAGAGAATCTTATCCCTAGCGATGTGCGGGTGCAGGTGCTTACCCAAGCAAGAGAGCATATTATCAAAAAAACTTTTGAAAGCCTAGAGGGCTGTCAAAATGCGGTTGTGCATTTTTATAATTCCACTTCTTACGCTCAAAGGGAGCAAGTCTTTAAAAAAAGCAAAGAGGATATTAAAAAGATCGCCCTTGATGGCGCACACGCATTGCAATCTTATGCCAAAAGCACAAAGGGCAATTTTGCCTTTGAATATTCGCCAGAGAGCTTTAGCGGGACAGAGGTTGATTACGCACTTGAAGTGTGTAATGAAGTCATTGATGTGTTTAAACCCACAAAAGAGCAAAAGTTTATTGTGAATCTCCCCGCAACGGTTGAGATGAGTTTGCCCCATATCTATGCAAGTCAAGTAGAATATATGTCAAAACATCTTAAAAATAGAGAAAATGTGCTTATTTCTTTGCACCCGCATAATGATAGAGGTTGCGCCGTGGCGAGTGCGGAGCTTGGGCTTTTGGCAGGTGCGGATAGAATTGAGGGGACATTATTTGGTAATGGCGAGCGCACCGGCAATGTGGATATTATCACACTTGCTATGAATCTTCACACGCACGGCGTCAATCCCAACCTTGATTTTAGCAATATCCCCGCTATTTGTGATGTGTATGAGAGTGTTACCAAAATGCAAGTATATGAGCGACAACCATATTCAGGCAAACTTGTCTTTGCGGCGTTTTCAGGCTCACATCAAGACGCTATCGCTAAGGGTATGGCTTACCACGCAGAGCATAATCGTGGCACTTGGAGTGTGCCATACTTGCCTATTGACCCAAAAGATGTAGGACGCGTGTATGAAAGCGATGTGATACGCATTAATTCTCAAAGTGGCAAGGGCGGGATAGCCTATATTTTGCACGAACATTATGGCGTGAGCTTGCCCGCAGCATTTAAAGAGAGCTTTTCATATTATGTGAAAAATATTTCGGATAACGCCCATAAAGAGCTAAGCCCCAAAGAAATTTGCGATATTTTTGAAAGGGATTTTGTGAATCTAGACACGCCTTTAAATATGCAAGATTGCCGCTTTGAACACACACAAGATTCTTTTAGTGCGCAGCTTAATATCACGCATAATGGCACACCAAAGGAGATTAGCGGTCGTGGTAATGGACGCCTTGATAGCATAGCAAATGCGCTAAGGGAAAATCTTGGGCTTGTCTTTGAAATAATTGACTATAATGAACACGCACTCAAAAAAGGTTCAAATGCAAGTGCGATTTGCTATGTGCAAATAGAATCACAGGGTAAAATGCACTTTGGCGTAGGTATCCATAGCGATATTATTATGGCAAGTGTGTATGGGCTTATAAGTGCCATTAACAACACATTCAACACAAAGGATTGACGATGCAAACACTTCTTATTTTTTCACACACATTTTGGGCGGATTCTAAAGTCAATAGGGCTTTATTAGAAGCAGCAAAGGCGTTGCCAAATGTCCGCATTCATAATCTCAATGAAATCTACAAAGACGGCAAGATTGATGTAGATTCTGAAATCAAGCTATTACAGGAGAGTGAGAAAATCATTTTTCAATTTCCGCTCTTTTGGTTTAGCACACCCGCGCTAATGAAAGAATGGCAGGATTTAGTTTTAAGCAAGATTCACTATTCTGCCAATCCAAAGCTTTTAGAGGGCAAAAAATTTAGTATCATCACTACCGCGGGTGGTGAGGCAAAAAGCTATGACGGACACCACGGATACAGCCTAGAAACACTGCTTTCACCGATTAAACAAGCATTTAGCTATTCGTTTTGTGATGTTTTAGAATCATACGCTATCTTTAAAGCAAAGCCCGATAATCTCCCTGTGCAAGAATATCTCAAACAATTACAATAATTTCATAAAAGGAGCGACTATGGGAATGACAATGAGTCAAAAGATTCTCGCAGATAGGGCGGGATTAGAAAAAGTCAAAGCAAATGATTTGATTATGGCAAAGCTTGATATGGTGCTAGGAAACGATATCACCACGCCTGTGGCGATTAATGCCTTTAAAGCAGCGAAATTTCAAAAAGTCTTTGATAAAAGTAAAATCTCTTTGGTAATGGACCATTTCGCCCCAAACAAAGACATCAAAGCCGCTACACAAAGCGCACAATGCCGCTGCTTTGCCAATGACTTTGATATTAAACATTACTATGATGTGGGGAATATGGGCGTGGAACACGCGCTTTTGCCCGAGCAAGGCATTGTAACTATTGGCGATTTGATTATCGGTGCGGATTCTCACACTTGCACCTATGGTGCGCTTGGGGCGTTTAGCACAGGTGTGGGAAGCACAGATATGGCGGTAGGAATGGCAACCGGCGAAGCGTGGTTTAAAGTGCCAAAGGCGATGAAGTTTAACCTCAAAGGCAAGTTGCGCCCTTATGTGAGTGGCAAAGATGTGATTTTACATATCATTGGCAAAATCGGCGTTGATGGTGCGCTGTATAAAAGTATGGAATTTAGTGGTGAAGGCTTAAAGAGCCTCACTATTGATGATAGGCTTTGCATTGCGAATATGGCGATTGAAGCGGGGGCGAAAAATGGAATCTTTGAAGTTGATGACATCACGATTGAATATGCCAAAGGACGCACAAGCCGTGAGTTTAGAATCTACAAAGCTGATGATGATGCAGAATATGAGCAAGTCTTTGATATTGATTTAGATTCAATTAATCACACCGTGGCATTCCCGCATTTGCCTGAAAACACAAAAGAAAAGGATAATTGGGGTGAAATAAAAATTGACCAAGTTGTCATTGGCTCTTGCACAAATGGGCGATTAAGCGATATGGCGGTGGCTGCGAAGATTCTAAAAGATAAAAAAATCGCCAAAAACACGCGTTGCATTATTATCCCCGCTACGCAAAACATTTATTTAGAATGTATCAATCGCGGGTATTTGGAGACTTTCATCAAAGCGGGGGCGGTGGTTTCCACACCTACTTGCGGACCTTGTCTTGGCGGACATATGGGAATCTTAGCTGCTAATGAAAAATGCGTAGCCACAACAAACCGCAATTTTGTAGGGAGAATGGGACATATCACAAGCGAAGTGTATCTCTCTTCACCCGAAGTGGCAGCAGCAAGTGCTGTGCGTGGGATTCTAAGCGCACCAGAGGATATTGCGTAAGAACAAGCAACACAAATAATGAATGGTGCATAACATTAAAGATTCTAAAAACTCGCACGATAGGGCACAGCTTGCAAAAAATTTTTCTTTTAATGATTTTTGCACTTTGTAGTGAGACTTTCGCACAAAAATTTGTGTGCAATAAACAAAATGATAAGTGGGAGCAATATCCTCTTTCGCCCATAGAGAAAAAGGCTTTAAAAATTGTCAAAAAAGCTAAAAGGTATAACGCTAGGGAGCAAAGAGCATTTTTATACATATTTTGATATAGATGTGGAAATCCGCGATAAGCCTTGTGAGCAGGGCTTGAGTATGCTTGAGTGGGCAGTCAAGTTTAACTCATATAAAATCGCGTAAAGCTTGGTAGATTCTGGTGCAAGTCTCTATTATGGCAGGACAGGGAGCTTTGCAAGTGCCTTGCATTCTGCGGTAGAAAAAAAATGATATGAAAATGCTCCACATTCTTTCCCGCGCACGAGATTTTAAGGAAATTATCAATATGGGTGGTATAGCAAACACAACACCGCTTATGATAGCTGCAGATAGCGCAAATCTTGATATGATTAAATTTCTTTTATCAAATGGAGCAAATATTAAGGACAAAGCAAATGATGGTTTGAATGTTACGATGTTTGCCACAATGAGTCGCGCTAAACCCCAAAAAGTAATAGAAGTTATTGAATTTTTACTCGCAAATGGTGTGCCCTCTGTTTTGCAAAAACTTGCAAGGGAGCGATATGAGACGAAAAGATAGAATACTTGATGAAAACAAGGCAAAAGAGATTATGCACAAAGCGCGTTATTGTGTGCTAAGCTCCGCTCCTGCGTGTGTGAGCGACTTTGAGCTACCCAAAAAGGTGGAGCAAAGCGGACAAAAGGAATCTTATGAGATTTTTAGTATTCCTGTGTCGTTTGTGTATGCGGAGAATACGCTCTTTATCCATACAGCAAAGGCGGGGCGCAAAATCGCTTTTTTTAAAGATAATACGCTTATATGTGCGGTATTTGTCGGCGATGTTGAAGTGCCAAATTTATTTAGCGAGGAGGAGCTGCAGCAAATCGCGCGTGATGAGCCAAAAAAGCTTGGCAGCCACGTTTTTACTACCGAGTATGAGAGTGTAATCGCCTATGGGCGCATAAGGCAGATTCTCAATTATGAGGAGCAAAATAGAGCTATGGCTCTGCTGTGTCAAAAGTATATGCCTGATAAGGCGGCATTTGTGCAACATTCTGTGGATACGGAGCGAAAGCATTTGAATGTCTATGGCATAGAGCTTATTCATATCAGCGCAAAGGCGAAGATTCTCTAAAATCTTTGGCGAGTTAGCAAGAGATTTAGCACCTATTCTACGCCCATTAAATGCAATGTTTTATAATGTGATACATTCAAATTACAAAAAGGACAAGCGATGAAAGCACAAGGTTTTATCCATAAATATGGTGATAATGTAGATACAGATGTGATTATCCCAGCAAGGTATCTTAACACAGCAGACCACAAAGAACTTGCTAGTCATTGTATGGAGGATATTGATAAAGATTTTGTCAAAAAAGTAAAAGCGGGGGATATTATGGTTGGTGGTTGGAATTTTGGCTGTGGGAGCAGTAGAGAACACGCGCCTATTGCGATTAAAGCAAGTGGTATTTCTTGCATTATTGCTAAATCTTTTGCGCGCATTTTTTATCGCAATGCCATTAATATTGGACTTGCTATTATTGAATCTGAAGAGATTGTCAATGCTTTAAATGCTAATGATGAAATACTTGTTGATTTTGATAAAGGTGAGATTCTAAAACTTGCAGATAATACAAGATTCCAAACAACACCTTTTCCACCATTTATCCAAGAAATCATTAATGCAAATGGATATTTAAATTATATCAGTGAGAGAAAGAAAGCTTAAAATGAGAATCTTAAAGCTTGGATTTGGAATACAAAATCTCGTGCAAAAATATGTTTCAATAAAGGAGTGAAAATGACAAAAAATATCGCGGTGATTTATGGTGATGGTATCGGCAAGGAAGTCATCACTCAAGCTGTGAAGATTCTAAAAGCGGTGGCGCAAAAATACAATCATCAGTTTATATTTCAAGAAGTTTTAGCCGGTGGAAGCGCGATTGATGCGTGTGGCGAGTGTCTTCCAGCAGAATCTTTAAAGATTTGTAAGCAAAGCGATAGCGTGCTTTTGGGTGCGGTGGGCGGTCCTAAATGGGATAATGAGCCAAGCCACAATCGCCCCGAAAAGGCACTTCTCACATTACGCAAAGAATTAGGACTTTTTGCAAATATCCGCCCAGCGACACTTTTGCCCCAACTAAGCGAAGCTAGTCCGCTCAAAGGCGAGATTCTAAAAAAAGGCATTGATTTTATCATCGTGCGTGAGCTTATCGGCGGGGCGTATTTTGGTGAGCATAAAATTGAAACAATAAATGGTGAAAAAGTCGCCACAGATGGTATGACTTATAGCACCTCACAAATAGAATCTATCGCGCGCGTAGCCTTTAATATCGCAAAAAATCGTAAAAAGCAGCTTATCTCTGTGGATAAAGCAAATGTCCTTAGCTCCTCGCGTTTGTGGCGTGAAGTGGTGGAAAAAGTCGCGCTTGAATATAAAGAAGTGAATCTTAACCATATGTATGTGGATAATGCCGCTATGCAGATTTGCCGCGCCCCTAGTCAATTTGATGTGATTCTTACCGAAAATATGTTTGGCGATATTTTGAGCGATGAGGCGAGTATTATCACCGGCACGATTGGTGTTATCCCCTCTGCTTCGCTTTCAAACGGGACTTTAGGAATGTATGAGCCAATCCACGGCAGTGCGCCTGATATTGCAGGGCAAGATTTAGCAAACCCGATTGGCACAATCCTTTCTGCGGCGATGATGTGTGAGCTATCCTTTGGTCTTACAAAAGAGAGTGAGGCGATACAAAGCGCAGTGCAAAAGGCACTTGATAAGGGCTATCGCACTGGCGATATGATGAGCGAGGGAATGCAACGCGTGGGCTGTGAGCAAATGGGTGATATAATCCTAGAATGCCTTTAACACATAGAAAATGTGGTTTGTCTCTTTATAGCGTGAGAGGTAAAAACCTTGCGCTATAAGCTCAAATGGAAGATATTGGCAGAGGGGTGAATTTTACATAAAATCTGCAAAAATCGCACACATTTTAATCCAAATTAAAAGTTTTTTGCACTAATATTATCATTTTATTTCGCAAGGCTAGATTGGCACAAAATCGAGCAACTTTTCACATTTTATTCACATCATAAATTCACAATATCATTTCACACATAAGGTTTCACATTGCATATAGATAATGTATTATCAAGGCTTAAGAATAAAATATCACCACAAGAATATGAGAACTACATAATGCTTATGGAATATGACGAAAACGCTTCTAGGGTAGATTCAGAGGTATTTTATGTGCCAAATATTTTTGTGGCGCACTGGGTTATGGATAACTATGTGGATTCTATTGCGGAGGCATTTTGTGAGGAAAACGCCAATGGTGTGCGCCCAGAAATTCACATCAAAATAAAGAAGTATAATGATAATGTGAAAAGTTTAGAAGTCAATAAAAATACTACACATTTTCAGACAAATGCCCTTTCTTTGAATCCTTATTATACTTTTGAAGTTTTTGTCGTTGGCAAGTCAAACGAACATGCCCACACGATAGCTAAAATCGTAGCCGAACAACAAGCCACGCGATACAATCCGGTTACGCTCTATGGGCATTCTGGGCTTGGCAAGACGCATCTGTTAAATTCCATAGGTAACTATGTTAAGGAAAAAAATAAAAATGTAATCTACATCACAGCAGAAAATTTTTTAAATGAATACACCGAAAAGATTAGACGCGGAACTATGGATAGCTTCCGCGATAAATATCGTAATTGTGATTATTTGCTTATTGATGATGTGCAATTTTTGGGTGGGAAAGACGGCGTGCAAGAGGAGATTCTAAACACCTTTAATGCCCTCTATAGCGCACAAAAACAAATTGTGATGACAAGCGATAAGCCACCTAAGGAGATTAAGGGCTTGGCAGATAGGCTGCGTTCGCGCTTTGAAGGTGGGATAATGGCAGAGATTACAAACCCCGAACTTGAAACAAAGATTTCTATTATTGAATCTAAATGCGCAATTAACCGCATTAGCCTTGATAAAGAGGTGATTCACTATATCGCCTCGAATATCCACGGCAATATTAGACAGATTGAGGGGATTCTCTCTACAATTAATCTTAATCTCAATCTCTCGCCTGAAAGCCTCGCGCGCAAAGTTGCCGAAAATGTGTTAAAAAACTATCAAAACGAAAGGTTGGAGGGTATTACACTGCAAAATATCATCAGGGTAGTAAGCAAAGAGATTAACATTAAGCCAAGCGAGATTACCTCTAAAGAGCGTAGCCGCAAAGTCGCCTTTGCAAGGCGCGTAGTGATTTATCTTGCGCGAAATCTCACTATCAATTCAATGCCGATGATTGCACAAGAGTTGGGTATGAAAGACCATAGTTCCGTGAGTAAGGCACTCAAAAGCATAGAAGCAGAAATGGCAAAAGATAGCTCTATAAAAAACATCATAGAGGATATAAAAAGTAAAATTAAGCAGACAGAGGAAAACTCAATCAAGCTGAGATAAGAAGGAGGCATAATGCCAAAAGAAAATACGGGTCATACATCTCCAGCAAATCCACAAAACCCCTCACACAAAACAGATTCTATAAATTCGGCTAAAAATATAGAATCTAAGCGCACAGATTCTTTACTCTTTCAAATCGCGCTTTTCTCTGCAGCCTCGATGACCGTGTTAGGAGGAACTATCATCGCGCCTTCAATCCCGCATTTTGAGGAGCATTTCGCCGATGTGGCGCATATTGATATACTTTCTCGCTTGATTCTCACACTCCCAGCTTTGTTTATTATGATTTTTGCGCCAATTAGCGGATTTTTAATCGAGCGATATGGGCGCACAAAATTTCTATATCCTGCTATCTTTTTGTGGAGCGTGAGTGGGGCAAGTGGATTTTTTTTGGAGAGTAGTATTTACTTGATTCTATTTTCACGCGCAATTTTTGGTATCGCAACCGCCTTTGTAATGACAGCGATAAGCGTGTTGATAGGAGATTATTATCAGGGCGCGAAGCGAGAGAGGGCACTAGGACTACAAGGATTCTTTATGGCAGGAGGAGGGGCTGTTTTCCTTGTGCTAGGGGGTGCGCTAAGCGATATAGATTGGCGTTATCCATTTTTGGTTTATACCTCTGGCTTTGTGATTTTTGCCCTCGCACTCATTATGCTTTTTGAGCCACAAAGGAATATCCCTAAACCTAGCGCCGCACAGGCTAAAACGAATTTCAACTTCTTTCGATTCTTGCCCATTTACGCCTTTGCATTCTATGCGATGAGTATGTTTTATGTCGTACCTACGCAGATTCCACACTTTATTACGCACAATCTTGGCAAGAATGGGAATCTTGTCGGTATTAGCCTTGCCATTAGCTCTGTTTGCACGGCGGTGCTTTCACTCTTTTATGCGAAATTGCGAGGTAGATTCAGCATTTTCTTGCTTCATTCTATGGCTCTATGTGCCATTGGTGTGGGCTTTTTGCTGATTGGTTTTATGCAGAGGTATGAAATGCTTATTTTTGCCCTATTGCTCGTGGGTTCGGGGCTTGGCATTATCCTTGTAAATAACACATCGTGGCTTTTGTCTATGGCAGGAGAGGGTGAGCGCGCAAAAGCGGCGGGATTCTTATCGGCAAGTATGTTTATGGGACAATTTTGTTCGCCCTTTATGACCCAGCCCCTTGTGCGTATGGGCGACATACCCTTTATGCTTGATGTGAATGGCATTATTTTGCTTGGCAGTAGCAGCATCTTCTTATGGTGGCATTTGAGGGAGATTCACAAAAGCCACACATCAGTGTAGAGATTCATAAGCTTACACGCAATAATAGATTTTGCCAAGCAATGAATCTTGCTATAAATCCTGTGGGGTGTTATCCTGCCAATTAATGAGAGTCTTTGCCTCCGCAATTATGGATTCATCATTGCCTATATCAATATAGATAAATTCATCTCCGCTTTGTCGCTCTCCGCTTAGCAAATCCCCGCTGTTACGATATTTCAAGTCAAGCTCGGCGATGTCAAAACCGCTTAAAGTCTCGCAAAAAGCTTTTAAACGTTCAATTTGTGGCTGGTGCGTGTAGAGATAACAATATCCCTTTAAACCATTGCGACTTACGCGCCCTCGTAGCTGATGTAGGGTTGCTAATCCTAATCGCTCTGGCGCGACAATGACGATTGTCGAAACTCGAGGCAGAGAGATACCCACCTCAATAAGCGTGGTGGCAAGAAGCAAAGAACCATTAGCAGCAAAATCGCTCATCACCTGTGTTTTATTTTTATCTTTGCCAAAGGTGCAATAGACATTTTCAAAATGCTTTTGCCAAAAGCCCTGCCCCTCATTTAATGAGAGATAATCCAAATGCTCGCTCTCCTCCACGAGCGGATAGACGATAATTGCCTGATGTCCCTTTGCTACCTCATCTTGCAAATGTGCAAACATCGCCTTAAAACAACTCTTATCGACAATGCATGTGCTAATGTCTTTTTTAAATGGCAAATCCCTAATAACGCTCAAATCAACAAGCTGAGCGTTAATCATTGCCAAAGTGCGCGGTATGGGCGTGGCAGAAAACTGCAGTGAATGCGCCCTCGCCTTTTTTGAATCTGGTAGCTCCATATGAAAATCTTTATCTTTTGCTTTCTTATCATTTGTTTCTTTGGGGACATTAGATTTAGCAGAAATACTAGATTCAAAAAGATTTGGTATATTCTCTTTATTTGCCATTTTTTCTAAATAATGTCGCTGATTTGTGCCAAATCTATGCTGTTCATCACTCATCACAAGTGCCAAATCCTCTAGCTCAAACTCGCGATAGAGCAAAGCTTGTGTGCCAATGATAAAATGCGCTTCCTGCACCTCATTACTTATTGCTTTACTTTTTGCAGTGATGAGGTGGCAGCGCACAGAATCTGGCAATAATCGCCGCGCCTCCTCATAAATTTGCGTAGCAAGTATGGTTGTTGGCGCCATAAGAATGCTTTTGTGCGGATAGCACATCATCACGGCACAGAGGATTACAAGCGTTTTGCCACAGCCCACATCACCCATAATGAGCCGCCGCGCCGCGATTGTCTTACCTAAATCCTCCTGTATATCAGCTATGGCGTGTTGTTGTCCTTTTGTGAGAGCAAAGGGGAGAGACTGGATAAAGGGCGCAATGTCATTTTTGCATTGATACAGGGAGGGAAAGTATCGCTTCTTGCGCGAAAGTGTGCGCAAATAATGATAAATTTCGCTAAATTTTAATGCCTCCATATATTCTTTTGGAAAAGTGTTTTGTGCCCTAAAGGCAGCACAAAACGCATTATCTGGGTGGAAAATCTCATAGATTCTTTGCGCCCTTTCCTTTGGCAGTCCGCTTTGGAGCAAATTCTCCATACTCACAAATTCATCGATGAGCCCCTGCATAGATTTTGCAGTAAGTGCGGTAGTCTTAAACTGCAACGAAATGGTATTGATATTTTTTATAACCTTTGGGTGAGACATCGTGTAACGATGTCCATACAGCTCGATCTTTCCCATAATATATATATGCGCGTGGGGCACAAAAATCTTTTTTTGAAAGCTCTGCACGTGAAAGATAGTTATTTGTAGCAATGTATCAAAATCGCACATCGTGGCATTCACAACAAAACGTGCATTTTTGCCAAAACCCAGCATTTGCGCGCTATCAATATATACTCTAAACACGCCGACTTGCCCGGCAGTTAGAGCGGTAGAAAGCGTAGTATTGATGTAGGATTTTGGCGTGTGAGTGATGACAAACTGCAACAAAGAATTAATTTTAAGCTTTTTTAGACGCTCCTTGTTGATTTTGCCAAGATTATCTATATTCGTTTCATACATCTCTTCGTTTTCACGCATTAGCGCATATTTTTACCATATCAAGCACACGATTTGCATAGCCCCATTCATTATCACACCACGCCATAATGCGCGCCATATTGCCATTGACAATATAACTTAAATCCGGTGCAAAGACGACACTATGAGGATTACCCACAAAATCGCTACTCACGCCACTTTTAGAATCTATACCGATAATATCCTTCATCTCCCCCTTACTTGCATTGATAATACACGCATTCAATGTATCTATATCCGTGTGTGAGGAAAATATAAGTGTTATATCGAGTAAAAGCACATTAGATACGGGCACACGCACACTATGTCCGCCAACTTTGCCTTGCAGCGCAGGAAGCAAACGCGTGAGTGTGGCTGTCGCTCCTGTGTGCGTGGGAATAATATTTTGTGCCGCTGCGCGGGAACGTCTCTTATCATTTGGATACACACTATCAAGCAAAGACTGCTCGTTTGTGTAACTATGCGTGATACAAAAACTCGCGCTCTCAATGCCAAATTCACGCTCAATCACCTTGCAAAGCGGTGCAAGGGCATTTGCGGTGCAAGAGGCATTTGAAAAAATGCGCTCCCCCTTGTAGTTTGCCTCATTTACACCTTTAGCAAAAATAGGCATAGAATCTTGAGGCGAAGCGCATAAAATGACCTTTTTCACGCCCTTTTGGCAGTGATGTGTGAGCGATTGTGAATCTAAAAATACGCCGCTAGATTCTAAAACAATATCCGCGCCAAGCGCGGCAAAGTCGAGATTCTGTGAATCTTTGTAATTGAGCGTAGCAATAGGAGGCAAGGCATTATGGCTAAAATGCAAGGCATTATTTAAAAAAGTAGGCGCATTTGGCAAAATACCGTGTGTGCTATCGTGCTCAAGCAAATAGCTCAAAATCTCCCAATCACACACATCATTAATAGCAACAATGCGCAAATCTTTTGTGTCCTCACGCGTTAAAACCGCGCGCGCAACGCTCCTCCCGATGCGCCCAAAGCCATTAATAGCAATGTTTATCATACTGCCCCTTTAATGCAAAATCAACGCGAATTAAAGGCAGGATTGTAGCATATTGCTACAAATGTTTTGTATTAACATACTTTGGTTAGAGTATGCCAATACAAGGCGCATAGAGGAGAAATTATGGAATCTGCATCTTTTTGCGTGGCAATCACAGGGGCGAGTAGTGGCATAGGCAGAGAATTAGCCCTGCATTTTGCTAAAGAGGCGACACTCCTACACATCGCGGGGCGAAACACCACACAGCTGGAGCAGACACAAAAAGATATACAGGCTATCAATCCTAATGCACAGGTGCGCCTTCATAGCTTTGATGTGAGCGATGAAGTTTCATCTAAGCAGTGGTGCGAGGCAATTTTTGCCACTCGACTTGATGTGCTGATTATGAATGCTGGTATCGCAATGGGCGAAAAAGAAAACATACAGAGGCATTTTGAGATATGCCACACAAATGCAATGGGCGTGATGTATAATACATTCTACGCATTAGAATTTTTTAATAAACAAGAGAAAGTTGATGGCTTCAAAGGGCATTTAGTCTTTATAAGCTCCATAGCCGCCCTCCTCGCCCTGCCAAATGCACCAAGTTATAGCGCATCAAAGCAGTTTGTAAAGGCACTTGCGGAGAGTCTAAGCGTATCCCAAAAAGAGGTGCGCATTACGACTATTTGCCCCGGATTTATCAAAACACCCCTTACAGACCATCTCCACCCTGCGATACCGCAAATGAGTGTGAAAAAGGCGGGTGCGAAAATATATAGGGCGATTAGAAAAGGCAAAAAATGTTATGCCTTTCCGTGTTTCCTCGCCTTTGGAGCGAGATTCTATAATATTCTGCCGATATGGTGCAAACGCGCCCTTGTAAGAATCTTTGAGATTATGGGGAAGCTATAGATACATTTTGAGCCACAACAGATTCAAAAAATGAGTGATAAATATTTGCGTAGATTCTATACATTTTAGAATCCATAAAAACTATTCTAGGCTTTTATCAATGTATTGAGCATATCCCTAATAGATTCAATAGAGCGAGGCTCGATGAGTCGCTCACCCACTTCCTCACCATTTTTAAAGAACATTAGTGTAGGAATCTTGCGGATATTAAATCTATCCTTGAGGCTTAACTCTGTATCAAAGCCCACTTTATAGAAGCGCACCTGCTCGAATTCTTTATCAAGTGCTTCAAGCATAGGCTCAATAAAGCGGCAGTCCGGACACCAAGAGGCACTAAAATCCACCATTACATAACCATTTTGAATCTCTGTATCAAATGAAGCAGATTCTAAATTTTTCATTTCGTCTCCTAAAACATAAAATAAACAAGGGCGTAAGTGCCGAGCATAAGTATAATAAACAAAATAAATGCAAGGACAAATGTCTTCGCGCCAAATGAGATAAACTTCTGCCAATCAATCTGCAATCCCAAAGCTACCATTGCAAAAACAAGAAGCAATTTTGAGGCAAATTGTGTGGATTCTACGACCACAGGCGGAAAGTCAATCCAAGAATTAAGCCCTATGACGATGAGAAAACCAAAGGCAAAATAAGGAATATAGAGCGCATTTTGCTTTGAAGATTCTGCACTATTACTTAAATCAAGTTGTTTTTGTGCGTTTTTAAACACGACATAAGAGATGATAAGCAAGAGCGGCACGAGCAGCACTACACGCGTCATTTTGACGATGATAGCCACATTTTGGGATTCTGGTGAGATAGATGCCGCACCAACGACATTTGCGACTTCGTGCAGACTTGCGCCGATGAAAATCCCCCATTGATAGTCGCTCAAGGGCAAAAAGCCACTATAATACACGATAGGCAAAAGTATCATTCCACATAAGCCAAAAATCACAATAAATCCTAGTGCCACAGAGCTTTTACTTGGGTGGGTTTTGAGGGTGGATTCTAAAGCGAGTATCGCTGCCGCGCCACACACCGCACTACCAATGCCAACCAACATACTGATTTCATTATCAAGCTTTAGCATTTTGCCTATAATGAGCGCACACACAAATACTACGACAATAACGATGAGAGAGACGAGAAAACCATTGAGCCCGAGCTTTGCAATCTCGCCAAAGGTGATATATGAGCCATAGAGAATAATCCCAGCCCTCAAGAGCTTTTTTGCCCCAAAAGTAATGCCACTTTGGATATTATAGGCAGATTCTAATTTTGGGTAAAAAGGTGATAGTGCCGCGCCAAGCAAGATACCGACTATAAGGGGTGAGAGAAATGGTGTGAGTGTGCTGGAGACAAACATCGCTACTGCGCTTATCACGGCAAGAATGATAAGCCCATATACAAAGCCGAGATTTTTATAAGTCATAGTTATCCTTATTTCCTAATAGATATAAAGCGCGAAATAATAAATGTTTTTTGTATAGCTTGGGTAAATAGGAAAAATATTTGGGGTTTAGAATCTAAAACCTATGAAGTCAATGTATGCCTTAGCACAA
This sequence comes from Helicobacter typhlonius, assembly GCF_001460635.1. Taxonomy (NCBI): domain Bacteria; kingdom Pseudomonadati; phylum Campylobacterota; class Epsilonproteobacteria; order Campylobacterales; family Helicobacteraceae; genus Helicobacter; species Helicobacter typhlonius. The sequence goes on along the minus strand of NZ_LN907858.1, from coordinate 1,901,014 downwards.
TCTTTAATCTTGTGCATTTTAGAATCTTATTGCAACCTCTTAATAAAACTCAAAGGCAACATTATTGAAGGGCGGGCGAAATAGCCACTATGTGGAATTTGTAGGCGTGGTAGCTTGACACGCAGGGAATTAAAACAAACCAAATCAACATCAAGTGTGCGCGGGGCATTTTTAAAAGTCCTTTTGCGCCCTCGCCCAAAATACCGCTCACTATAAAAAATAAGTCGATACACCTCGCCAAGCCCCATATTGCTACCACAAATCATAATCGCGTTATAAAAGTCATTTTGTGCCTTAAATCCAAAAGGAGGATTGCGCCAAATGGGCGAGGTGGCTAGAATCTCTATGCGTTTATTGGCATTAAAACGTATAAAAAGTAGCTCTAAAATCGCTATGCTATCGCATTTGTTCTTTGGCATATTTGAGCCAAGCGAGAGTATAAATTCATTGCGCCATTGCTTATGGTGAGTGCTAGAGGCATTATAGAATCTTACTGTTGTGTATGGATAATGTTTAGAGGAGATAATACACGCGCTTCTATGCGAGATTCTATCTCCGCCCCTGCGGTTATTGACGCAGCCCACATATTTATTTGCTTTATCTGCATCTCCACACATAGATTTGGCAGATTCGCTTGTGCGCCTATCTCCTAAGCTGCTAAAAATGCGTTTATGTGTGTGCTCACTCGCCATAGCTTCTTTTTCTTCCATATCCTGCTACCTTTGTATTTATTAATTCATTATACAATCCCTAAGCGATAATTGAAGCTAAACTGCGCTTAAATAGCGTGATTTGGCTATCTTAACCCTAAAGGATATATATGAAAAAGCTACTTTTATGTCTTGTGTGTGTGAGTATTTGTTTTGCTGCAAGTTTTGAAGACACACTCAAAGAAACGATTAAAAACAGCACGAAGCAGAATGTAAAGATTCTAAAAGTTCAAAACCTCCAGTCTAGCCCTGATATAAAGCTCGTGGTGATTGATGTGGGGAATATGCAAGTGCCTATTTTTGCAAGCAAAGACGGCAAGATAATTGTCGGTGTGTCAAATGTGTTTTTTGCCAACAAAAGCGAGGATATAGGGACAATTGGCTCTGTGTTAAAACAAATAGACGCAGATAATAACCCTGGACCGAGCGATGCTGCGCTTGAAAAGTTTTTCAAACAGATTCCAAAAGACGAATATATCGTGCTAAACTCGCCAAACAAGAATGTGAAAAAATCCACCTATATCGTGTCAGACCCAAACTGCCCATCTTGTCAAAGAGAGCTACAAAATATCGATAAGCATCTTGCAGATTCTAATGTCTATATGCTTGTAGTAGGCTTTTTGGGGCAAGATTCTGCTGTTAAGGCGAGTATAATACGAGAGCGTCTGCTTGATGTAAAGGACAATAAGCAAAAAATTGATGTGCTTAAAGAAGTCTATAAACCTCAATCCAAAGTGCCTCAAAAATACCTCAACATCGATGTAAAAGACACGATGAAAATCAATAAAAAGGTGGCGGATATAGGTATCAATAGCGTGCCTTTTATCTATGAAAGCAAGAAATAAAATACTTTAATAAGGGGGTGGGCTATGTCGTTTAGCCTATGGTGTGATTTTATCCAAAGAGATTTTTTAGAAAATGAGTTTAAAGCACTTATTGATGCGAGGCTTATCAATGGAGCGACAAGCAATCCTAGCATTTTTGCCCAAAGCCTCAAAACCCCTGCCTATACAGATTCTATAAAAGCATTAAAGGGCAAAGACAAGAAAAGCATTTATGAAAACCTTGCCATAGCGGACATTAGAAGAGCGGCGGAGATTCTAATGCCTATATGGGAGCAAAATATCGCAAATGGCTTTGTAAGCATTGAGATTGACCCATTTTTATGCGATAACGCAGAACAAAGCATAGATGAGGGCATAAGGTTGCAACAAAGTATTGCTATGCCAAATGTAATGATAAAAGTCCCAGCGACAAAAGTCGGCTATGAGGTAATGAGCGAGATTATGCGAAGGGGCATAAGCGTGAATGCAACTTTGGTTTTCACACCCGCTCAAGCAAAGGAATGCGCGCAAGCGATGAAGGAGGGAAGCAAAACTTTTGCGGATTCTCACTCTATAAAACCCCAAGGTGTGATAAGCGTATTTGTCTCACGTTTTGATAGGGCGGCAGATGCTATGCTTAGTGAGAATCTAAGGGCGCAAATGGGAATTATAAATGCAATGGATTGCTATGAGATAATTGAAAATTCTAATCAAAGCCATATCCGCACACTTTTTGCCTCCACAGGCGTAAAAGGCGATGATTTGGTTAAAAGCTATTATATTGATAAGCTTATTTTGCCCCATAGTGTGAATACTGCACCACTTGATGCCATAATGGCGTATAAGACAAGCACAGACAAGGTGCAAAAATCACTTCTAGAATCGAGCACACGAGCAAGATTCTGGCAAGAGATAGCGCGCACGGGGATAGATAGAGCAGAGTTATCACAAAGGCTTTTAAATGAGGGAATTGTAGCCTTTCAAAAAAGTTTTGAGGATATGCTTAGGGCATTCTAAGCTTAAAAATAGGAGAATCGTATGCGCTACAAATTAATGATGTGTGGCTTTAGCGCGATGTGCGAAGATATGCAAGAAGTGCGCGATAGACTAAAGGTAATCCCGCCACAAAGAGCGCAACTTGAAAGCTCGCCCTGCTATGTTTTTGATATGCAAACCGCACAGACTTATAATATAATCCCGCACGAAAATGGTTGGAGCATAGAAGACCAAAATGGTAAGATTGTAGAATAATGTAATAAAGATTCTAACCACCAAACACATATCTTAATTGGCTAGGCTAGTTTCTATCCCGCCCTTGCCTTAAATCTCTTTACCTACAAATTTTTGCCACCTATACGCCGCCCATAGCTGTTGCGCTCATATCCCACATAGGCACAAAAATGCCAAGTGCCAAAAAGAGCAGCAAAACTCCCATAAGCAAGCTTAAGAGTGGTTCAATAAGCGAGATAAGGAAGTCTATTTTTTCTTGTGCAATTTGCTCAAATCGTTTCGCGCATACCTCAAGCATTTCGGGGAGCTTGCCACTCTGCTCCCCAGCGGCGATAAGTGCGAGAGAAATCTCATCAATGATATTTTCCTGTGTAAGCGCAAGGGAGAGGCTTTTACCATTTTTGACAGATTCTAAAACCCGCACAAAATGTGCTTTTAACGCGAGATTTGATAGGGTATTGTTACTCAAGGACAGGGCTATATCAAGCGGCGTGAAGGATTTGAGCTGTAAAAAAAGTGTGAAAGTGTATTGATAAAACATATTGAGCTCGATAATCTCCCCCGCAAATGGCAAACGCAAGGCAATACTATGGCATTTGTGCCTAAAGGCAAGGGAATGTTTATAGAATCTATACACAACAAGCCCCGCAATAAGCACTAGAGCGATAAAAATCAAGCCAAAATGCGTAAAAAAATCCTGCACTGCAATGAGAATACGTGTATAGATGGGGAGATTTGCATTCACCTCCTCAAACATTACCAAAAATTCAGGTAGCACAAACAGCACGAGCCCCACAAACGCACCCACGATACTGATAAGCACGAGCAAAGGATAAAAAAGGGCGCGTTTAATGCTGTTTTTGTTTTTATGCTCCTTTATGGAGTGATTGCTTAGCATTTTAAAGATTTCGCCAAGCTCCCCGCTTTTCTCACCCAAAACTATGAGATTCCACGCCATATCACCAAAAATATCGCTATGCTCCTTGAAGCTAACCGAAAGTTTTTGCCCAAGATTCAAACGATAAGCAATCTCAAGTAAAACGCGTTTAAGCGGAGGTTTTTTGGTATTTTTTGCACAAACCTCAATCACTTCGAGTATAGGTAAAGACGCGCTTAGCATAATAGAGATTTGCAAAAAAAGTGCACTGATGTCTTGCGAAGTAATTTTATTATCAAAGCGCAACATCTGCAAATGCAAAAACTCAAAGCCACTTAGGGCTTTAATCTCAATAGGATAAATATTGTATTTATTCAAACTCTGCTCTTTTGCATTCTCATACGAAGTCGAAAGGAGCGTTATTTGCACATTTTGATTATCCTTTATGCCCTTAATTAAGTATTTTTGTGGTAATTTTTTCATATATGACAAACCCTATAAATTTCTTCAAAGCTACTTTGTCCATTTTTAAGCAGCTCCATACTCTCTTCAAGCAAGGTTTTGAATCCTCTCTCTTTTAAGGCTGTAAGTATATGTGCCTTATTGTGTGGCGAGATAATATAATCACAAAGCATAGGCGAGATAGGCAATACCTCTGCACACAATGTGCGCCCACTGAATCCTTGCATATTACAATGCACGCAGCCACTGGGCGCATAAAAACTACCATTTTTTATATCTTCCCACAAATGCGCCAAGTTTGCGGTTGAAAGTTTATCATACACCACTTGAGATTCAATACTTACTTTGCAAGATTCACATAATGTGCGCACGAGCCTTTGAGAAATCACAAGGCGCACACTTGAAGCGAGTAAATAGCTTTGTGCGCCCATATCAAGCAGTCGCTCTACCACGCTTAGAGAATCATTTGCGTGCAAAGTACTAAGCACCAAATGCCCGGTTAAGGAAGCCCTTAGTGCAATGTCTAGACTTTGCTTGTCGCGTATCTCACCAATCATCAAAATATCTGGGTCGTGTCGCAATAATGCCCTTAAAGCTTTGCTAAAGCCAAAATCATACTTATCGTGTATAAGCACCTGCGTGGTAAGCTCTGTGTGATACTCGATAGGATCTTCTAGGGTAATAATTTTTTTCTGCGGGGATTTTATGGATTCTAACATTGCGTGAAGCGTGGTTGATTTACCGCTGCCTGTGGGACCTGTGAGAAAAACAATGCCACTATTTGCATTTATTTGCTCTGCAATAAGTGCTAAATGCGCGCTCTTAAAGCCCAAACTTTGCAGAGTAATGGTTTCTGCATTTTTGCAGAGGATTCTAATCACAATAGATTCACCACCAAAAGAGGGCAAAATCGAGAGGCGAAAATCATAAACTACATCATTAAAGATTCTGCTAAATCGCCCATCTTGGGCTTGGCGCGTTTGAGTAATATCAAGCTCACATTCAAGCTTAAGGCGCGAACTCAAAGATTCTAATACATAGCTTTCAAAATGAAAAATCTCTTGCAACAATCCGTCAATACGTGCCCTTATACGCGCCCCACTCTCTCCATTTTTTATAAAAGATTCAAAATGCACATCACTTGCCTTTTGCTCAATGCAAGTGAGCAGAATAAAATCCAATAACGCCACTGCACTCATAGAATCCACATTTTGATTTTGGTTCGTGTGCTGCTTGATAAGCGCGATTTTTAGGGTATTAAAATGCTGAAAAAGATAAATACGATGAGCCTGAATCGTAAAATCCTGCGATGAAGCATTGAAAAAATGCAAATGCACCTTTGGGAAAAGATTCAAAATATGAGCGCGGATAAGCCCTAATGGTGCTGAATTTGGGCTAAGAGCTATGTGAATCTCATTTGTATTTTCATTAATTGCAAAAATCAAGCATTGATGTTTTTCTATGAATTTATAGGTAAGTGCATTGAGGCAAGCTTCATTCAATGCGAGATTCTGCAAACTCATTGTGGGGAAGCTCATTGTTGTGCCTTTTGATTATTATGAATTGCGGTGGGGGATTGTATAGAATCCACATTCTCACTCAAATATTCATTGGGGTGCATTGGTAGAATCCTGTATAGAATCTTGCGCGTTATTGGCATTTTGCGCTGGTATTAAAACTTCATCTAGCGATGTTTTACTAAAATCAATAATGGATTCAATACGTTTTTGCTCCTCAAGACTTGGCGGCTGCAAATCCACAATGCGCGGAGCAATGACAATCACCATTTCTTGTGTCTCTTTGATATTTTTCTTATAGCTAAAGAGATATTTAAAGAGTGGAATATCGCCCAAAATTGGCAATTTGCGCGTGATTTGCCCCTGCGTCTTATCAATAAGCCCTCCTAATATAATCTGCTCCCCATTTTGCACCTGCACGAGCGAAGAGAGCTGCTTCGTGGAGAGATTTGGCGGCATTTCAAGCGCAGTGGTTTGATTTTCAACAGACATATCCTTGGTTTTGGTAATGGAAGGATTGATTTTTAAAATAATACTATCACCCTTAATGCTTGGCGTTACATCAAGTAGGATTCCAGCAAACACAGAGGGGTAGGCTTGGGCGTTATTTTGTATGGAAGTGCCTTGCGTGGTAGTTTGATAAGTCGTGTTTTGGGAATATCGAAGCACACTCCCCACGCTAATGATAGCAGGTTGATTATTGAGTGTGAGCACTTTGGGATTAGAAACCGATTGCACTCTGCCATAGCTTTTAAGAAACTCAACAATGCGTTGAATACTCACGCCTTGTGAGAAAATATTAATCGCAAAGCTTGAACCCGCACTATTTATACTCGCGTTGCTATTAGAATCCGCGCTCGGTGCAAGAGTGGCAAGATTCCCCAACTTATAAAACTCATTCCAATCCACACCATAGGTTTGATTGTCATTATGCTGGAGATTGAAAATATGCACATCAATCAACACTTGTTTTTGAATCTTTTCGTTAAGATTGCGGATATAAGCCTCTACGCGGCGCATTTGCAAGGGGGTAGCGGTGATAGTGAGTAGCCCCGCGGCTTTGTTGATGATAATATCCTTAGTCTTGCCCTTTAGTTCGGTATTTTTAGGCTGATACATATCACCGGGAGCATACGCGATACCCGCAATTTCATTATGCAGCTCCCCCCAAAAGTCAATCTCATCAATGCTATAAATTTTCGTGCCACTCTTGCCAAGGCTTGGATTACTCGTTGTTGCCTTGCCTATTGCCATTTTATGCGCCTGTGAATCTAGCTCAAAATTTGAAAAACTAAGCGGAGCGTTGCTATTATAGCTCGTGTTGTAGAGACTTTGCATTTGATTATCTTGTGAAAAAACTATGTCGGTATTACTCGAACCCACGCGCGTGGTGGCAATGTAGTGAATCTCAAAAGTTTTTGTAAGAAGTGAGCCGATTTTAAGCGTGTCGCGCTCGAAATTATAATAGAAATCATTGCCAAGTATAAGGCTATTTAAAACACTCTTTAATGGCTTATTATTGATATGAATCGCGCTTTTTTTACTATCAAGCATTGCTTTGGTATTTTCTTGCAAATAAATAACATTAAGGTGGCATTGTGTGGCGATTTCCTCGATGATTTTACTGAGAGGCACATCACTATTAGAGCGAATATGAATGGGTGTATCACACGCAAAAAGAGGCGATAAACAGACAAGAAAAAGGCAAAAAATCTTATATGCCTTTATATGTGCTTTTGTATGCACTTTAACTCCTCATTGCATCTATGGGCTAAATCTTGCGAGTTGTAAATCTACATTAGACTGGCGGTAGGGATTAATTGTAGCTGACATAAAGTAATATATAAGGGTTTGTGGGCTAAAAAGATATTTTTAAACAAAATTATGCCTATCTTACACATTTTGTGTTTTATTTTGCATTTTTACGCGCATCTTGCGGGATTTTGCCCTGTTCTTCAATCATTCATTTATATCTTTACCAACCACAATATGCTGAATAATCTTACCCTTTTGTATCTCAACATATTGGGGATAAATCTCAAGGATTCTATATCCTTGTATCATCGTGCCTTTTTCCAACCACTCGCCATTGATAAGGGCTTTGCCATTAACAATAGCCTGAAGTTTCAATGGATTTTTAGCCACATTATGCAAAAAAGGATTCTGCAAATGCGCGAGATTATCGAGGCTTTGGGCTTTAGAAAAATTATCTAAAAGTGTGAGATAATGTCGAATCTGTGCCTTTTCCTGTGCCACACAAACATTAAAGCAAAACAGCAATAAAAATATTACTTTTGCTCTCATTTGCGCACCTCCTTGATATTTTGCTTAGGTTGTGAATCTTCGCTTATTTGTTTTTGCAAACGATAATCAATAATTTGCAGACTAAAATATATAGATTCCTCACGGCTAGATGTAAAATGCATATAATCAATACTAAAAAAGCGATGAGATTCTATAAAAGCAAGCAATGCAACAATATCATCAAAATGCCCCATTCCCTCCACACTAAGAGCATTAAGTGCGGGATTTGGTGTGAATGCAAAAAGTGTGAGATGAGAAGTTTTGGCAAACTCAATGAGTGGGGGCATAAAAGTGTAGGGGTTAAGCAGGGGCTCTTGATTATCAAAATATTCTTGCAAAAGTGCAAGGTTTTCTTTTGTGTATTCAAGGCTAGAGTGCAAAGAGTACATTTGCTCTAAATGTTCATTTTTCGCGCTATACACAGAATCTAGAGAGAGATTGTATTCATTTTGCGTGTGAGAATGTAGCTGCCTCAATGTGCTAAGTCGCTCAAATAGCGGCATATACACAAAATCAAGCATTATAAATATCACACATAAGCTCGTGGCAGTGAATAAAAGATATTTTTCGCGTGTAGTTTTAGTGGAAAGAAAATGATATAAATGCTTTTGAATCTGCGCTAAATACGCTAAATGTGGCTTAAATCGCATAATGCACCACGATAATATGTGCGTGGAAAGATTCTATATTATGCGTTTGGTTTATGTGATTTGTAGAATCCCTATTTAGAGAATCTTTCACATTCTGCATATTTTTAGAATCTTGCAAAAAAGCCTTTTGTGTGCCGACATTGAGATATGCTAGAAATGTAGAAATATCAATATTATTCTGTGCACTGACTTTGAGTGAGGCGACAAATACACTCGGACTAAAATAAAAGCTCACATCATCATACGCTATACCCTCAAAGCGAGTGTTGAATATATCTTGCATAAAAACATAGCGCTTATTGTAGCTCTGCTGCCATAGACTCAAGTCTTGTAAGTTTGTAATAAGTTCATTTTGTCTCTGCGTGAGAGATACAAATGTGTCATACGCAAGTTGGTTTGATTGTGAATCTTGGTGCGTGAAAAGTGCCTCACTTTTAGCCTGTAACTCTGCAATGTCGTGCTCTAGATAATAAGTATATATTTTAAGACATAGAGGTAAAACGCATAAAAACATAATTGATACACACATAAGCGCGTAATATAATCTCTTGCGTGGATTTGACTTTGGGGCGAAGTTTGCTAAAGATTCCTGCGGAGCTAATAAGGCGTAATGCAAAGCTAACATTGCCCTAAAATCTTGCAGACTTAAATCTTTTTTCAAGGCACATATATCACTTAATGGCGCGATAAAAAGTGCTTGAGTCTGTGTAAAAGGTGTGCTAATAAGCAAAGAATTATGAGAATCTGACTCCGCAGATTCTGCAAAATCTACTGAATCTGCGCTATGTGAAAAATGTGCTAAAGATGTAAGAGTATCTTTATCCTCCGGCAAAAAATAATATATCTGTGTAAAATACTTTTTATAGGCTTCTTGCAAATATATAATATGTGCGCTGATGTGGCTATGCCATTCCTTTAGTTGCTCTTTTAATGCAACCTCTTGGCTTTGTTTTTGTGAATCTTGCAGGAGCATAGCAAAAGTTCGTAGGTGCTGTTTGCAAGATAATACCTCTTTAGGCACATTATTTTCAAAATAGCAGAGATAAGATTCTATAAATACAAGACAATCCGCATTTGTATCAAATGCCTTAAGCGCACAAGGTAGGAATATATCACAAGTGATAATAGGTGATTTTGGCAGTGCAAAGTCATTTGTGCATTCTAGCTTATGATAAAAAAAGCACTCACATACGCACTTTTGCTCATCAAAAAGATGTGCGCGATGAGTGAAATAAAGCTCATAAGCATATGCCGGAGCAGATAAAACAGAATCTTTGTAAGCAAGCGAAAATAGAAATGAAGAAATATGCTCATTTTGCAAATCCTGCACATCTATTTCTGCTTGAAAATATGTGAAATAAGATAAAGGCGGACAAAGAATATTTGTGCTTTTTGGCTTTTTGCCGCTGTGAGATAAGGTATTTTCATTTAGGGTGTAGCTGATATTATGTTGCAAGTCAAAAAAATGAGGCAAGATTTTTTGCATTTTTCGCCTTAGGGCTGTATTCTTTGGGAATGTGTAATTGCTATGGCAATGGCATCTGTGATGTCAAGTGGCTTTATCTCGCCTTTTATACCTAAAATATGTTTTACCATAAAAGCCACTTGTGCCTTATCTGCTTTACCATTGCCTGTGATAGCCTTTTTAACCTGTAAGGGCGTGTATTCAGCAAAATGCCCGATTTCTTGTAAAATTTTAAGGCTCAACGCCCCGCGGAATTGCGCGAGTTTGATTACACTCTTAGGATTATAGGCAAAAAACATATCTTCAATTGCCACCTCATCAATATGATACTGCTTCAATACCAAGTCGATGCCCTCGACAAATTCAATGATTTGAGCTTGTAACTCGCGCTCTTTAATTTTGATAAATCCCGCCTCAACGAGTTTCAAAGTCTTTGTATGACTAAAATCAATAATTGCATAGCCACAATTTCTACTGCCCGGGTCAATACCTAAGATATACACATTTCCTCTTAGTAGATTCTTTTATACATCAAGATGTTTTACATCTTTAGCGTGGTCTTGTATATATGCGCGCCGCGGCTCTACCTCATCTCCCATAAAGAGTGTAAAAATTTCATCGGTTACATTATCATCATCGATTTTCACACGCAAAAATGTGCGATTTGAAGGCATCATCGTTGTTTCCCATAGCTGGTCTGGATTCATCTCTCCTAAACCTTTATATCGCTGAATATACGCGTCTTTTTTCGCGCTCTCTTCGATTTTTTCTAAGAATGCAATTACATCTTCACCCTCTAAAAATGCAAGATTCCTATCTGCGATTTTTCCATAAACCGCACGCGCTTCCTTGAAAAAATTATTATCAAAAAGCTTATCATTTATGCTAAGCTCCACGAGTCCAACTTTGGTTTGCACATAAAGTGTAATCTGCTCATCACTACTTACTTTATTGAGGATATTGCATTCCCTGCTTTGTAAAAAAGATTCAATCTCTTTACTCAAATCATTTAAAGAGAGACTATCAAGCTTCTTGTTTTCGACAAAAAAGCGCACCACTTCCACCATAGGATAATGTTTTTCAAGCTCTTTTAAAAGCATACGATAATGTGAAATAAATTTGAGAATCTCCAAAAGTTCCTTATTCCCAATACCCTCGAAACTAAAATTTTCAATACCATTTTCGATAAGATATTCACTCAAAGCGCGTTCATCTTTGAGATAAATCTCTTTTTTGCCCCTCTTGTAGCGATAAAGCGGGGGCTGGGCTATATAAATATGTCCATTTTCAATAAGAGGCTTCAAATAGCGATAGAAAAAGGTCATTAGAAGTGTTTGGATATGGCTACCATCGACATCAGCATCAGTCATAATGATGATTTTATGATAGCGGAGATTCTCAAGATTAAACTCATCGCCAATCCCACAACCAAAGGCAGTAATCATATTTTTAATCTCATCAGATTTTAGAATCTTATCAAGGCGCGATTTTTCAACATTAAGAATCTTCCCTCGTAGAGGCAAAATTGCCTGAAATGCTCTATCACGCCCTTGCTTCGCACTTCCTCCCGCGCTATCGCCCTCAACGAGATAGATTTCGGATTCTTTTGGGTCTTTACTTTGACAATCAGCAAGCTTACCCGGCAATGTGCCAACTGAAAAACTCTCTTTCTTGCGCGTTAAATCCCTCGCTTTTTTCGCAGCTTCCCTACCGCGCGCCGCCATAATTGCCTTTTGCATAATAGCTTTTGCTTCATTTGGATTCTCTTCAAAGAATTTTGAGAGTTTTTCATAAGTGAGCTTTTGAACAATTGGCTTTACAAAAGAACTTCCTAGCTTACCTTTTGTTTGTCCCTCAAATTGCGGGTCAATCACCTTTGTAGAGATAATCGCCACGAGCCCTTCACGTACATCCTCGCCATTGACTTTAGAATCTTTCTCTCTTGCATTTGCATTCGCTTCAATGTAATTCATAATTGCTCGGCTAAGCCCTGCTCTAAATCCCGCCTCGTGTGTGCCACCATCTGGTGTGCGGATATTATTCACAAAGCTTAAAAGTTTCTCGTCATAACCCTCATTATACGCTAAGGCAATTTCTGCTTCACAATCTTGCTCACTCACTTCAAAGCTAATGATTGGCGAGATGAAAGGCTTTTTATTAATATCCTCTATAAATTGCTTTAAGCCGCCTTCGAAATGATAAGTCTCCTCAAATTGTGTGCGCTCGTCTTTGAAATGAATCGTAATATTGTGATTAAGATATGCCATTTCTTTGAATCTACGAATAAGAACTTCGCTATCAAACTCAAGCACCTCCATTACTTCCCCGTCTGGGAAAAATTCTATTGTCGTGCCGTGTTCTTTGCTCTTTCCAATGATTTCCAAATCGCTTTGTGGGATACCTTTTGCAAATTCTTGTCTATAAATATTGCCATTTTTGTGGATTGTCATAATGAGGCGATTTGAGAGAGCATTTACTACCGATACACCCACACCGTGCAAACCACCAGAAACTTTATAGGTATCTTGGTCAAATTTTCCACCTGCGTGAAGTGTAGTAAGCACTAAAGTAGCAGCGGGCAAATTCTCTGTGGGGTGAATATCCACAGGAATTCCACGTCCATTATCTTCAATAATTGCGCTTCCCTCCATAGTGAGAGTGATGCTAATTTTATTACAATATCCAGCCATAGCTTCATCTATGGAGTTATCCACAACCTCATAAATCATATGGTGTAAGCCACCAATGTTTGTATCGCCGATATACATACCCGGACGTTTTCGAACAGCCTCTAAACCTTTTAAAACTTTAATATTACTTGCTTGATATTCTTTTTTTTCCATTAGCAAATGCTCCAAATGTGGATTCTATAAAGGGGAAGCTGTGATTTAGAGAATCACAGGCATAATAACGGTTGAGAAATTACCATTTACAACGACAAATGGCGTATTTGGTTCATTAATGCAAAGTGTGAATTCATTGCCATCAATTTGTGAGAGGAAATCTAAAATATACTTGGAGTTAATCCCTAAGCACAAAAATTCAATACCGGTTTGAATCTCAAGCTGTGTGGAAGCCTCGCCACTCTCTTCGTTGAGAGATTCAAAAAGCATTTCATTTGGTTTAAATGTGATTTTGATATTGTTTGCAAGGGATTTTACAAATTGCAATGCATCAATGATTTTATCCTTAGGAAGCGCGATTTTATATTTAAAGTCTTTAGGAATGATTTTTTCGTAATCTGGATACTTACCATTGATGAGCTTTGTATAAAAAGTGTATTCATCGTTTTTGATGATTAAATGTGTGCTGTTGTGATAAATTTCAAAGTTATCAATGAAAAGCTTTGAAATTTCATTAATTGCTTTCTTTGGTATAATAAGTGAGAGTGTATCTACAGATTGACTTTTATACTCAATGATAGCTAGTCTCCTTGTGTCTGTGGCTACAAAATTATATCCATAGTCTTTAATATCAAGTAGAGAGCCGTTAAGCTCGTATTTTGGACTAGCTGTATCAACTGCTGGATTAATATTTTTGATTGAGTTCAAAAACTTCGTGGATTCTATTTGAAGCTTTTTATTTTTGTCATACTCGGGAAATTTTGGGAATTCATCAGCATTAAACATAGGTAGTTTTGTCTTTGATTTGCCTTGTGAAATTTGTATAGAATCTTGGTTTGTTGTTTCTATTGTTACCTCGCCGTCTTTAAGATATTTGATACTATCTAGCATTTGTCTACCATTTGCAGTGGCATTACCTTGTTCTATTGAGGGAATATTGATGTGAGATTCTAAATATATTTCATAATCAGTAGCTTTAAGGATAAAAATATTTTCTTGGACTTCAAAATAAATATGTGATGTGATTTGTGAGCGATCTCTCTTGTCAAGGAAATTTTGACAATTTGTAAGAATAGTCTCAAGCAAGTTTTTTGGAAGCGAGATTTTCATCTTTTTTATCCTTTAATATAAAATAGATTTTAGTAGAGGTAGTAGGTGCAGTGAAAATGTGAAAAAATATTATAAACTGCCTCTAATCCTCTCTAAATTTGCTGTTTATTATGTGAATAGCCAATGGAGACTATTCACAACAATTCACGCAATTATATCTAAAAATTTTTAGATTTTGGTATTTTTGGGCTAGATTGTGTGCAAACTTGGGCTTTATGAGTGCAATATTACAAGCTTTTGTTATAATTCTTTGGCTTTGTTTGCATATAAAATTTATTTTATATTTTAAAAGGACTGCTTTCAATGGATTTTAAGATAAGTTCTAATATAAATGAATCTCATATATTTTTTTATGGGCGATGCGATTGGAGGTTATCAAAAAAATCCCAAAAAAATTTTGCTAAGATCCTCAATCAAACATTATCTTCCAATAGTTCAAATATGCATATTGTCCTTAATTTTAGTCAAGTTGAAGTGGTTGATTATGTGTTTTGTGCTTTTTTATGTGAGCTTTTAAAGGGTAGAGATTTTACATTAGATGGTGCAAATGAGCATATTAATGATATGTTTTCTTCACTTTTGCAGACAATAGAATCTACGCAAGAAGATTCAAAAACATTTTTTTCCTTAGCTTTTTTATCTCACATAGGGAAAAAGATTAGCTCATTTGTAAATATTTTTATTGATTTTTTGCAGTTTTGTGGTATGTGCCTGTGGTATTTTATACTCTCTATTCGTTATCCTTTGCGTTTGCGTGTAGGCTCGGTTTTTTATCATATTAATGAATCTGGATTTAAAGCCTTGCCTGTCGCGCTTTTGACGGCTTTTATTGTGAGCTATGCGATTGCCTTGCAAGGTGTATTACAGCTTGAAAAAATGGGTGCGCCTCTAATGAGTGTGGAAATTGTGGCAAAACTTTCTTTGCGTGAAATGGGTCCTTTTGTTTTGGCAATTGTTATCGCTGGACGCAGTGCTTCTAGCTTTAGTGCGCAAATTGGTGTTATGAATCTCACAGAGGAGAATGACGCGCTCAAAACGATGAATCTTAGTCTGTATGATTATCTCGTATTGCCTCGTGTATTAGCTCTTGTGATTGTAATGCCCTTGCTTGTGTTCGTTGCTGATGTGGTAAGTCTCCTTGCTGCAATGTTTGCTGTAAAGATGCAAACAGGCATTAACTTCGTGCAATATTTAGAAAGATTCTATGAATATGTGGGGATTAGTCATTTTTTAGTGGGGCTTATAAAAACACCATTTTTTGGTGCGGCAATCGCGCTTGTAGGGTGTTTTCGTGGATTATCTGTAAGGGGTGATACAGAATCTGTGGGTTTGGAAACAACAAAAAGTGTTGTGAATGCGCTTTTTTGGGTGATTCTCATCAATGCAATCTTTTCAGTTATTACGACAAGGCTTAATATATGAGTATCATAAAAGTTGAGAATCTTTATACAAAATACAACGATGTGATTATTCACAATGGGATTAGTTTTGATGTGAAAAAAGGTGAAATCTTTGGCATATTAGGTGGAAGTGGGAGTGGCAAAAGCACATTACTTAAAAATATGCTCTTTTTGGAGAAGCCAACGAGCGGTTTAATCACATTTTTTGGTGAAAATATTTGGAGCTTAGCAGAGGATAAAAGAGGTAAGATTTTAGATCGTTGCGGTGTAATGTTTCAGTTTGGTGCGCTTTTTTCATCAATGAATGTGCTTGATAATGTGGGTTTTTTGCTGACTCAAAAAAGTGCTTATGATAAAGCAAGTATTGAAAAGATTTCAAAAATGTGGCTTGATATGGTAGGATTAAATGCAGATGTAGCTTATAGATACCCTTATGAACTCTCCGGAGGTATGAAAAAACGCGTAGCTTTAGCTAGAGCTTTGGCACTTAATCCCGATATTTTATTTTTAGATGAACCTACAAGCGGGTTAGATTTGCAAAGCTCGGAACGTTTTGACTTGCTGATACTTAAACTCAAAGAAGTGTTAAAAATTACGATTGTAATGGTAACACACGATTTAGATTCTATAAAAGATAGTGTGGATAGATTGATTTTACTTGAAGATAAGCATATTGTATTTGAAGGCACATTGCAAGAGCTTTATACAAGTATGTCTCAAGGACATACACAGGCAAAAATTTTTAATGGTAAGCGTGGAGCGCGTTTCTTGCAAGGCTTTGAATAAAATTGATAATATAAAAGCATAATTTGAAGGAGAAAATATGGAACGCAATGTTCGATATGTATGGATTGGAGCGATATTTTTTATTGTGCTTATTTGTATGGTGGTTTTTGTTTTATGGCTCAATCGCTTTGAAGTAGATTCTAAAAAATACGCGCAGTATTACGCATATAGCTCTAATGAAGTGAGTGGTGTAGGCACAAACACACCTATTCGATACAAGGGTATTAGTGTGGGGCACGTGCGTGATGTGAAATTTAAAGATATTGTTTCAGGCATTATCGAAGTCGATATGCTTATAGAATCTTCTTTGCCTATTCGCGAAAATGCAAAAGTCATCGTAAGCTCACAAGGATTAGCAGGGGCGAATTATCTCTCTATTATACAAAATGAGGGAGAAATATTACAAATAAACAGCGAGGGCAAAAAGGTACTCGAGTTTGACAAAGGTGAGCTTGATAAAATCTTAGCAAAAGCAGGGGAGCTAGGCGATAATGTAGATTTACTTCTTAAAAGTGTGAATAGTGTATTTGATGAGGGAAATATTGGCGAAATCAGTTTGCTGTTAAAAGATTTGCGAACGAGTATGGATTCTATGCAGAGTGTGGCAAAGCAACTTGATACACAAATGCAAAATGGTGAGTATAATATCCGTGAGATTCTAACACCCACTCTTTTTGCGCTGCAAAGTAGTTTGCAGGATATGAGCGCGTTTTTTACTAAAGCTTCGGCATTTTTGGATAAAGTCGATAAAAATCCCTATGATAGCTTTTTTGGCAAAGAATCCAAAGACAAAAGTAAAGACTCTAAAAAGGATAAATAATGAAATGGATATTTTTATGCCTCTGCGCGTGGATTATGCTGGGTTGTGTTGATGTGAAAATTGCTTCTAACATTGATAATATATCGTATTTGCATTTGCAGCCACAGATACAATCTTATTCGTGTAAGATACCTAAAAAACTCGCCCTGCTTGATATACGCGCTATGCCACCCTATCATAGCAACAATATTTACATTTTGAATTCTAAACATATTGATGTGCTTAAGGCACAAAAATGGATAGCCCTACCCCAAGATATGTTACAAAGAGCATTTGTGTTTAAGGCAAAGGAACAATGTTTTGAAGTCTCTATGCCACCACTTGGTACACAAAGGCTTCAAACTCTACTTAAACTCTCTTTACTCTCCTTACAGATTGTGGAGGAAAATAATACATATAAGGCACAAATAAGTGTGTTTTATGAGCTTATCTCTACGAATCTTAAAAGTAAAAGTGGCGTGATACAATCAAGTAAAACCATAGAATCTCTTAGTGATTCACATATCACACAAGGTTTTGCGCTAGCAAGCGATGAGGTGCTGATACAAATCCTACGCACAGCACAAAAGTTTTAGAATCTATGATAGATTCTAAAACTTGCAAGATTCTATTTATGAGTCTTAGAATTTTTGTGGTAATGCGCGAACTTCGTAAGATTCAAAAAAGCACTTAAAAAGCGCAATTTTAGAAAATAAGCAACTCGCGTTTGAGTTTATTGAGTGCGTCAATTTGGGCTTTAAGCTTTTCAACTTCCACATCAATTTGTGAAAGCAAGTCAAAGCTAAGATGCTCGGGCATATCCTGCGAACCACGTTTAATCATAATATAATCAATGAGCGAGATTTTAGCGATATTGAGTAAAATATTAATATCATCGCGAATGTCCTCGATATTTTTAAAAATTTCATCTATTTTTTCAAACATCTTTATCCTCCTTGCTCGGTAGATTTTATTTAAGCCCAGCAGCGATGAGTGTATGTAAGTGTATAACACCTTGTATATGATTTTGCTTATCTGTGATGATTAAGAGCTGAATTTTGTTTTCCTCCATCATTTTAAGCGCATCAAAGGCAAGGATTTGTGGATTATCACAAGTTTTTGGTGAGCGCGTGGCATAGGCACTTACGGGTGCATTTAAGTCAAAATTGTTCATCATCATTGCGCGGCGTAAGTCACCATCACTTAGAATCCCCCAAAGTGCGTTATCTTGCGTGATGATAGCATTTCCTAGTCTCTTTTCACTCATTACAATAATCGCTTGAGCCAAAGGTATATCCGGTGCAATAAGGGGGAGATTTTCTGTTTGCATTAAATCTTTAATTTTTACAAAAAGCTGCTTGCCAAGCGCACCGCCGGGGTGAAATGAAGCAAAATCATTTGCCTTAAAGTCGCGCTTTTTCATAAGGCACACAGCCAACGCATCACCTAATGCGAGAGTGAGCGTAGTGGAGCTTGTAGGCGCGATATTAAGCGGGCAGGCTTCTTTCTCTATGCTAATATCTAAAAAGTAATCGCCCATAGCCGAGAGCGGAGAATTTCTATCCTTACTCATCGTGATGATAGGATTCCCCAAACGTTTAATGTGCGGGAGGATATTGAGTAATTCCTCGCTCTTGCCACTATAACTAATAGCGAGGATAATATCATTTTTTTGTAGTAGCCCCAAATCGCCGTGCATTGCCTCTGTGGGGTGCATAAAAATGCTTGGTGTGCCTGTGCTTGAAAGTGTGGCAGAAATCTTTGCGCCGATAAGTCCGCTCTTACCTACGCCACACACAACAAGTTTTCCTTTAGAATCCGCAACTAACTCCACGATTTTTTCAAGCTCTGCACTTTGAATTTTTTTTGCTGCTTGAAGTAGGGCGTTAGATTCCATCTCAAGAACTTCTTTCGCGATGAGTGCGTAATCTAGCTTTGCCATTTTATCCCTCGCTTTTTGCTTTGTTATTTTTATCTCGCTTTGGTGATTTCTACACGATGTAAATCATTGGCACGATTGTTGGATATTTTTTGACTTTCTTAAAAATATGTCGCTTGAAGAGATTATGCACTTCGTTTTCGAGATTTTTTGCATTGAATCCCTCTTGTTTAAAGTTTTTTACAAGAAATTCTAGCGTCTCATTCATTTCTTTTTCAAAGCCTTTGTCCTCTTTGTCTGCCACGAGTCCATAGCTAGAAATCTTTGTTTCTAGAATCTTGCGCTCTTTGTTGATACGTGCGGAGATAATCACAATGCCATCTTGAGCCAAAGCCTGTCTATCAAGCACAACATCATTTTCAATCTGGCGATTGATTTGATTGTCAATATAAGTTTTGCCATTTTTGACACTGCGCACCTTTTTTATATAGTTTGGATTGACTTCAATTTGGTCGCCATCTTCCATAAGCAGGATATTTTTTTCAAGCACCCCACAAGCTATCGCCGTTTGTTTATGTTTGGCGATGTGGTTGTATTCTCCGTGCACGGGCAAGAAAAATTTTGGCTTAATGAGTCGTAGCATTAGCTTTTGTTCTTCTTGTGCAGCGTGTCCGCTTACATGAATCTCGCTAAAGTCTTGATAAGCGACTTTTGCTCCAGCTTTGAGGAGAAAATTTAGCACAACAGATACAGAGCCTTCGTTGCCCGGAATTGCCTTAGCGGAAATAATCACCATATCACTAGGTTTGATTTTGATATGGCGGTGCTCGTCTGTTGCCATACGATAGAGTGCGCTCATCGTCTCGCCTTGTGAGCCTGTGGTAACAATAAGCACCTCATTGTCAGGATATTTTGCGACTTCGTGGGCTTCTATAAAAATATTTTGTGGTAGGTCAATATAGCCTAACTCGCGCGCAATTTCGAGATTCTTTTCCATAGAGCGTCCAATTACAGCGACTTTGCGATTATACTTTAGCCCGTAGTGGATAGCCTGATACACGCGGTGAATATTTGATGAAAAAGTGCTCATTATCACGCGCCCTTCTGCTTGTTTAAAAAGAGATTCAAAAGTTGGTCCCACACTCGCTTCACTAGGCGTTGTCCCGCTGCGATGTGAGTTTGTAGAATCACTAAGTAAAAGCATCACGCCCTCTTCCCCATAGTGTGCGAGGCGGTGCAAGTCAGTGGGGAGATTGTCAATAGGCGTGTGGTCGATTTTAAAATCACCAGTATGGATAATTACCCCTGCTTCTGTGCGTATAGCAAGGGCAGAAGCATCAATTACAGAGTGCGTGATATTAATCCATTCAACCTCAAATGCACCAATTTTAATTGGCTTGCGTTTTTGCACGATTTTGAAGAACGAGCGGAATTTTTTTAGCCCGTGCTCGTCAAATTTACTGCCAATCATACCCAGTGGCAGTGGTGTGCCATAGATTGGAAATTGCAAAAGTTTGAAAAGATAAGGCACCGCGCCAATGTGGTCTTCGTGCGCGTGAGTGATAATTACCCCTGCGATTTTATCCTTAATCGCAAAAAGATAGCTAAAATCCGGCACGAGGATATCCACGCCGTGCATATCCTCATTTGGAAAGCTCATACCTACATCAATAACGATTGCCGAATCTGGAGTTTCGATAACGGTGATATTCCCGCCGATTTCGCCTAGCCCACCAAGAGGTGTGATACGCACACTTGCTTTTGTGTTGAGATTCAATTTATTGTGGGGATTGAGGCTCTGCATTTGAATCCTTGTATTTGCCTCTACACATTTTTTTAAATCTTTATGTAGCCCAAGATTGCCACTTTCATTGACATCACGCACCTCACTAACGCCGTTTATGTTCTCCTCTGCTTGTGCTTTGTTTTGATTCTGCGCCATAGGATTTTTGCCCTGCCATTTGCGCTTTTCAAATGGTTTTTGTCTCTGTTCACCATTATGTTGATGTCTATCTTGTGGGTGCTGTGATTTTGGCTTGTGATAATATTCTTTTTTGCCTTCTCTTGTATTGTGGCTTGATTCTCTATGATATTCCCTAGATTCTCCTGTGGCAGTCATATCATTTGCTTGTTTCTCTATGGATTTCTTTTTGAATCTTTCCCCAAAAGATTGTGGCTTATTATGTTGCTCTGTTACATTCTTTTCTTCCATTGCTATGTCCTTTTTTAAGAATTTGTAAAATGTGGTGAAAACTTTTTGTCTCTACTTCGTGTGCTCGTGCATTGAGTGATATACCCACGGATTCTAAAGCCTCTTGCAAAACACATTTATCAAAAGTCGTACTAAGATTTTTGAAGAGCGTTTTGCGTGGTGCAATAAAAGCACATTTTAAAAAAGATTCTAAATCATACAAAGAGAAACCTTTAAATGGCTTAGCACAATGCTTTTGAATCACAAACACAGATGAGGTTACCTTTGGCACAGGAGAAAAAGCGGTATTTGGCACATCAAAAAGTAGTTGCGCCTCGCCAAAGCTTTGGGTTAAAACGCTTAGGGCACAAAAATCGCTTTTTCCACTTGTAGCACAAAATTTTTGTGCTACTTCCTTTTGTGTCATTACAAGCAATGCACGACAAAAATCATCACGCAAAAGTCGCAAAATAATATGCGTGGCAATATAATAAGGAAGATTAGAGACAACCTTGTATTCATTTTCATAGAGCCACTGCTGCTCCTGTGGAAAATTTAAAACATTTTCATAGATAATTTTCAATCGCCCACTTTGAATATGACTAGAAAATTTTTTATCAAGCAAAGAACATAAGTCTAAATCGACTTCATAGGCTATCAAGGATTCTATTTTCAATAGCTCTTGTGTCAAATCACCCAAGCCAACCCCAATTTCTACACATTGGATAGGAAGTGTGGGAATGGATTGGATAATCTTATGGAGGTAGTGAGAATCTTGCAAGAAGTTTTGTCCAAAATGTTTTTTTGCTTTATAACTTTTCACTACCCACCCTTAGTCTATGCGGCATTATAACCTAAAATATGCAAATATTTTGTTTCTGTAAAGAGTATTTGGCTATGATACGCACTTAAATCTATAATTTACACAAGTTTTGAATCTTAAACAAAAGTATTTTAAAGCCCAAAGTATAAATTTAATCCTAAGAGATAGAATCTCAAAGCAATGCTAAAACTACAGATTCCAAACAAAGCCAAAGGAGAATATATGAGCCTAGCAAAGAGGATTATCCCTTGCCTTGATGTACGTGGTGGGCGTGTGGTAAAGGGTGTAAATTTTGTTGGCTTAAAAGACGCGGGGGACCCTGTGGAGATTGCTAGACGTTATAATGATGAGGGTGCGGACGAACTCGTGTTGCTTGATATTACCGCAAGCCACGAGCAACGCGGCACGATGATAGATATTGTCAAAAATATAGCAAAGGAAGTGTTTATACCCTTTAGCGTGGGCGGAGGTATAAGCTCTATAGATGATATGTCTGCTCTACTCAATGCGGGTTGTGATAAAGTGAGTATCAATAGTGCGGCGATTAAGAATCCTCATCTCATTGATGAAGGTGCAAAACGTTTTGGCTCACAATGTATTATTTTGGCTGTCGATGCAAAAATGTTCGCCCCAAATGTGTGGCATATCTATATCAATGGCGGACGAGTGGATACGGGCAAGGATATGATTGAGTGGATAAAAGAGGCTTGCGATAGAGGGGCTGGAGAAATACTCCTCACAAGTATGGACACTGATGGCACAAAAAATGGCTATGATAAAATGATGATAGAATCTTTGGCTACTTTTGTGAAAGTGCCAATTATCGCAAGTGGTGGAGCGGGCAAAATGGAAGATTTTGCTGCGGTTTTTGATTATGGAGCTGATGCAGCATTAGCCGCGAGTGTGTTTCACTATAAAGAGATTGACATCAAAGATTTGAAAAGATACTTACAAAACAAAGGTGTTTCGGTAAGAATTTGAGTGAGTGAAAATATCAAGGTTATAAATAGCCATAAAATTTAGCTTGTCTTTACTGGTAAAAGATAAAAATAGAGTGGAGTAAAAATGATAGTATGCGCGGGTAATGGTGAGTACTTTTCTTTCGCAAAATCCATAGGCATTGGATTGTGTGAAAGCGCGATAGGACTAACTCAAGTGTGCTTAAGGGAGAGCGTGGATTCTATAATTTTTGTAGGAAGTGCTGGAGCATATAGCAAAGATATTTGTATCGGCGATATTTGTCTTGCTGATAATGCGACACAAATAGAGTTAGGTTTCTTAGAGGATAAAGCCTATACCCCGCTTGACAACCATATTCAAAGCGGAGTTTTAAACGAAAAATATGTTTCATATGAAACATATAAGAATCTTGCCACCTACAAAAAAGTCATTGTGAATAGCTCAAATTACATTACGACTGATGAGGCTATGGCTTTACGATTTGCTAATGCAAATATCGCTTTAGAGAATATGGAATTTTTTGCAGTGATGAGAGTGGCGCAATATTTTCACTTGCCTTGCGCTGGTGTATTTTGCGTGAGTAATCACTGCCATAAAAATGCACATAATGAATTTTTGTCTAATCATCAAATGGTAAAAGAAAAGATTATGGCAGAATCTCATTTTATACAGCAGCTTTCATACGCCTTAGCCCATAGAAATGAGTCAAATGATAGAGAATGAAAAACGTGTAAATATGAAAACACAAATACAAAAAAATGTGAATCCACACAAGCCTAACAAGCTTACAGATACTAAACAAAATACACGCAAAAATACAAAGAATGAAAATGCTAATAAGGATACTCATAGAAATGTGCCTAAGAACATCTTAGATTCTAAAAAATTACAAGAAGGCACAACATTACTACCAAGTCTTTATAACTACACTTTAGATGAACTTTCTACCTTGCTCTCTCCCTCTTTCCGTGCAAAGCAAATTTATCACTGGCTTTATCATCGATATGAAAATGATATTACCTCAATGAATAATATTTCAAAGGCAATGCAGGAATTTCTGCAATCGCATTTTGTGGTATCACAAATCGAGCCTTTGCGTATAGAGACGAGCAAGGACGGGAGCAAAAAATATCTTTTCCACACACACGATGGACATAGTTTTGAATCTGTGTTGATACAGATGCGAGAGAAGCAAAGCAAGGACGGCATAGAAAAAAGTGAAAAATGGACAATGTGTCTTTCAAGTCAAATTGGTTGCAAGGTGGGTTGCGCATTTTGTTTTACCGCAAAAGGTGGATTTGTGCGGAATCTATCCGCTGCCGAAATAGTCGAACAGGTTGTGATGATGAAAAGGGATAATCACATCGCACCTCACAAAAAAGTCAATATTGTTTTTATGGGTATGGGTGAGCCACTTGATAATTTAGAAAATGTAGCAAGGGCGATTAATATCTTAAGTGAGCTTCAAGGATTAAGCATTTCGGCAAAAAGACAGACAATTTCTACAAGCGGTATCGCTCCTAAAATTAAAGTATTAGGCAGTTTGAATCTCGGGGTGCAACTCGCGATTTCTCTTCACGCTGTTGATGATGAATTGCGCTCGAAGCTTATGCCAATTAATAAGGCTTATAACATTGCCGATGTGCTTAAAGAAGTGAGGACGTTTCCTGTGGATACGCGCAAAAGAGTGATGTTTGAATATTTGATGATAAAAGATGTAAATGATGATTTAAAAAGTGCAAAAAAACTTCTTTCTTTGCTTAATGGTATTAGGGCAAAAGTGAATTTGATACTTTTTAATCCACACGAGGGAAGTGAATTTGAGCGTCCGCAGATGGATAAGGTCAAAGCATTTGCCGATTTTTTGGTGGAGCGGGGATTGCTCTGCACGATACGAGAATCTAAGGGTATTGATATTAGTGCAGCGTGCGGACAACTGCGTGAAAAGGTGAAGCAAGAGAATGGAATAATCGTGCCAAAGCCAAAGGCTTTACGCAAAAAACTTTTAAATACAGAATCTATGCAAGATTCTAAAAATTTTATCGATACTCAATTACCCACACAGAATCGGCAAGGCAAAAATATAAGTAGTAATGTTTCACGCGAAACATTACATATAGATTCAAAGACTCAATACTCACAAAACAAAGCACAATCTCATAAGAAAACAAAAGATGTGTTTGTGCAAAAAGGATTTAGCAATGAGGATTAGAATCTTGCAATATTTTTATTGGCGGATAGATTTAAAAGTAATTTTAGATTCTATAAAAATCGTTGAAAATCAAAAAATAGAATCTTTAACAAAATGCAAGTGGTGGATTCTAAAAACGCACAATGTAAAATCATAAGAAAGGAGAAGCATATACAATGATAAATTTAGATATTTTGCTCATTGTTTTTTTGGCGGCAGTTGTATTTGTAGGTGTCGTGTCATTTTGGTATTTTGCAAACAAGAAAGATGAGTAAGCCTACACCCTATGATATGCTCGTGCATATTTGCTGCTCGGTGGATAGCCATTATTTTTTGAGTGAGCTGCAAAAAATCTATCCTAATAGCAAAATGTTAGGGTATTTTTATAACCCAAATATTCATCCCAAAGAAGAATATGATTTGCGTCTGCTTGATGTGGAGCGGAGTTGCAAAATGCTGGGCGTTGATTTAATAGAGGGAGAATACGAGATTCACAAATGGTTTGATGATGTAAGGGGCTTAGAATGTGAGCCGGAAAAAGGCAAACGATGTGTGAAGTGCTTTGATATGCGATTAGAAAAAAGCGCACAGGTCGCACAAAAAATGTCTATCCATTCTTTCACCTCCACTCTTTTGGCTAGTCCGCTTAAGGAGCAGGAGATTTTGTATGCGGAGGGTGATGAAATCGCCTGTGCTTATGGATTGGATTTTGTCAAAATTAATGTGCGTAGCAATGGTGGCACACAGGCTCAAAGTGTGCTCGCAAATAAGGATAGACTTTATAAACAAACTTATTGTGGTTGTCAATTTGCGCTTAACAAGCAAAGGGAAAAGCAGAATCAATTTCCACTCGAGCTAATGAGTAATATTGGCAGACAGATAGCACCCGATAGCAATGAGGAGCGTCAGCTCGTATTTGCAATGCGCGATAAATGTGAATGTGAGGGAGTAGAATACATACTCTATAAACACCCTAAAATGATTTGGCGCAATCTAAGAAGCCTATGTATAAAAAATAGTGAGGTCATAGGATCTTATGTATTGACCCATTCACGCAGTAAAAATATGGTAAAAACTTCAAATATTACCTACATAAAGCAATCAATACACATTGCACCTTTTTTGCTTCAGGCTAATGTATTGGGAGAAAGATTAGAATCTGCAAAGAGTGAGGTAGGAGGTAGCGCAGATGTGCAGAATGTGCTACATAAGAGCGTGAGTATTTGGCTAGGCTATGCAAGGCACGATGATAGTGTGTTTATAAGTGTTGAGGATATAAATGCTCTGCTTGGCACATCTTATCATTGTGCACAAGATATGGTGTATTGTCCCCCGCTTTATAAAGATGAGTTGATGTTGCGCACAATGTTGTGCGGAGCAGATAGTCTGAATCCTATCATTATTTTAGATAGCCGCATTGAAGATTCTATGAAAGTTTTTATTAATGCACATTTTCAAGAAAGTAATGTTTTTGGCATTATCACACATTAGAAATTTTTGGTAGAATGCGACATTTGCTATAAGGAGTGTATATGCAAGATTTTGTTATGAATGTGGAGAAGATTCGCCAAATTTTACCTCATCGTTATCCTATGTTGCTTGTCGATAGGGTAATGGAGCTAAGGCGCAATACAAATGATAGTGAGCCAGATGGATATATCAAGGCATATAAAAATGTAACAATCAACGAAGAGGTGTTTTTGGGGCATTTTCCAAATAAGCCCATTTATCCGGGCGTTATGCAGATTGAGGGAATGGCACAGGCTGGAGGTTTGTTAGCATTTGTGAGTATGTTTGGCGATGATACTGCACAGGCAGAAAACAAGATTGTGTATTTTATGACTATTGATAATGTCAAATTTCGCATTCCTGTTATGCCGGGTGATAGGCTGGTGTATGAATTGAAAGTGCTTAAGCATAAAGGAAGCATATGGCAACTTGGGGCGCAAGCATTCGTTGATGATAAGCTTGTATCCGAAGCAGAACTAAAGGCGATGATTGCCGATGCAAAAGATTCTTAGAAATCGGGGGCTATTATGATAGGTAAAACAAGCATTATAAAAGAGGGTGCGCATATTGGTAAAAATGTGCGCATTGGCGAATTTTGTATTATTGGTAAAAATGTGCGCATTGGCGATGATTGTGTGATAGGTAATTATGTGCATATTAGTGGGCACACGACTTTGGGCAAGGGAAACAAAGTTTATAACAATGCCGCTGTGGGTGTGCCACCCCAAGATTTAAAATATGCCGGAGAGGATACGGAGCTTATTATCGGTGATGAGAATCTTATCCGCGAATTTACCACACTTAATCCGGGCACAGCAGGAGGAAGGAGAAAAACAACCATAGGTAATAGAAATCTGCTTATGGCATATGTGCATATTGCACACGACTGCATAATAGGGAATGATTGCATTTTGGCAAATAATGCTACACTTGCCGGACACGTGGAACTTGGAGACTTTGTAAATATCGGTGGCTTGACACCTATTCATCAATTCTGCAAAATTGGTGATGGTTGTATGATTGCCGGAGGAGCGGTGCTTACTCAAGATGCGCCACCATATTGTTTGCTAGAAGGTAATCGAGCCTATATTAGAGGGCTAAATAAACATCGTATGCGTAAGCTTTTTTCGCGTGAGGAAATCGATGAAATAAGCCGCGTGTATAAGATTCTATTTTCACATTCTGCACCGATTAGGGAATTAGCCCAAGCCCAGCTTGAATCTAGCCCTATTGACAGCATTCGCTATATTTGTGAGTTTATTCTTTCCTCCACGCGCGGCATTCCTCTTAAAGGAGCAAGTAATGAATAATGAGAAAAGATGTAGTTTTTGTAAGGTAGAGGAGAGCACCTACAATCCCTTTATATCCGGCGCACCGGGTGTGTATATTTGTAGAAATTGTGTTACTTATATACATAAAGCACTCACAGACTATTCGGCGCGAAGCGATGTCGAGGAGGAGAATCTTGATATAAAAGCTCCCTCACCCAAAGAACTTAAAGCAAAACTTGATGAATATGTGATAGGGCAAGATGCTGCAAAACGCGTGTTTTCAGTGGCTGTGTATAATCACTATAAGCGCATTATAAAGGATGAAGAGCAGATAAGTGAGGTTTTACGTGATGTGGAGATTTCTAAATCCAATATTTTGCTTATTGGTCCTACAGGCAGTGGCAAAACACTTATGGCGCAAACTTTAGCGCGGTTTTTGGATATTCCTATCGCTATTTCGGACGCAACAAGCCTCACAGAAGCCGGCTATGTGGGCGAGGATGTAGAAAATATTTTAACGCGTCTCCTTCAAGCAGCAAACGATGATGTAAAAAAGGCAGAGAAAGGTATAGTTTTTATTGATGAAATTGACAAAATCTCGCGCCTTTCTGAAAATCGCTCTATTACTCGCGATGTATCCGGCGAGGGTGTGCAGCAGGCATTGCTTAAAATTATTGAGGGAAGTGTGGTAAATATCCCCCCAAAAGGTGGTAGAAAGCACCCAAATCAAGATTTTGTGCAAATTGACACAAGCAATATACTCTTTGTGTGCGGTGGGGCATTTGATGGACTAAGCGATATTATTAAGAGGCGTTTGGGCGGCAATGTGCTCGGATTCCACGGAGAGAAAAAAGGCAAAAGCGAGGCAAATGCGTTGCTTGAGTTTGTTGAACCTGATGATTTGATAGCTTATGGACTTATTCCGGAACTCATTGGTCGATTGCATATGATTACTACATTGGCACCCATTGGCAAAGAGGCGATGATTGAGATTCTCACCGAACCTAAAAACGCGCTTATCAAGCAGTATCAAAAGATTTTTGAAATTGACAGAGCACATTTGCATTTTGAAAAAGGTGCAATTGAGGCTATTGCAGAGCTTGCCATTACGCGAAAAACAGGTGCTAGGGGGCTTAGGTCGATTATGGAAGAGGTGATGATTGATTTAATGTATGATTTGCCTGAACTTGAGGGTTATGATATTACGATTACAAAAGAGTGCATTACACAAAAGCAAAGCCCGATTCTTGTCAAAAAAAGAAAAAATACACAAAAAAGAGCTTAATTTAACATAAAACAAAGGTTTAGCAAAGGATTAGAATGTATAATTTGCAAATTTATTTTTGTCATTCTGCATTTAAGGAGCTTTTATGCTAATGGATAGAATCATTGGGACTTTTTCCAAAGATATTGCCATAGATTTAGGGACAGCAAATACTTTGGTATTAGTCAAGGGCGAGGGGATTATCATCAATGAGCCTTCTGTGGTAGCCGTTCAGGCTGATAGATTTAATACAGGCAGAATTTTAGCAGTAGGAAAAGAAGCTAAAGATATGCTAGGAAAAACGCCTGATGGTATTCAGGCTATCCGCCCATTAAAAGATGGCGTGATTGCAGATTTTGATATGACAGAAAAGATGATTCGCTATTTTATTGAGAAAGCCCATCAGCGCAAATCACTCATTCGTCCGCGCATTATGGTATGTGTGCCTTATGGACTTACAGGTGTAGAAAAAAAAGCAGTGAAAGAATCTGCTATGAGCGCAGGTGCTAGGGAGGTATTTCTCATTGAGGAGCCTATGGCAGCAGCCATTGGTGCAGGATTGCAGATTCAAGAATCTAGAGGCAATTTGGTCATTGATATCGGCGGAGGCACGACAGAAATTGGCGTTATCTCTTTGGGTGGATTGGTAATTAGCAAGTCTATTAAGATCGCCGGAGATAAGTTGGATGTAGCAATAGTGGACTATGTTCGTAAGAAATTTAACCTCCTTGTTGGTGAGCGCACAGGAGAGGAGATTAAAATTGAGATAGGATCTGCTTCACCTATGGAAAAGCCTCTTGTTATGCAGGTGCGCGGACGCGACCAAGTGAGTGGATTGCTTAATACCATCGAACTTACAAGCGAGGATGTACGTGAGGCGATGAAAGACCAGTTACGTGAGATTAGCAATGCTCTCAAGTCAGTTTTAGAATCTATGCCGCCAGATTTAGCGGGGGATATTGTCGAAAATGGGATTGTGCTAACTGGTGGTGGTGCGCTTATAAGGGGACTTGATAAGTATCTTTCTGATATTGTGCGTTTGCCAATCTATGTGGGCGAGGAACCACTACTATGTGTGGCAAAAGGCACAGGCAAGGCAATGGAAGATTTAAACTTGCTTAATCAACTTGCCTTTGATTGATTTGAGTGATATATGAGATACAAAATCCTTGTTTTCGGGATTGTTTTTTTTGTATCTGTATTAGTTGTAATGGAGCTAGACAAGTCTGTTCAAGCAAAGATTCTAGGCATTAGCGACTATATCAAGGTGTCTTTGTTAGATTCAAAAGAAAGCGTAATTGATATTTACGATAGGCATTTTAATCAAGCAGAGCGGATAGAGGAGCTTAATGCGAAGCTTGTCGATTATGATAAATTATTCCTTGAAAATCAAGCCTTGAAAAATGATATTACAAAATTGCGTAATGTCATCAATAAGGGTGGTATTGTGCAGGCGAGTAGCAATATTCATCACGCGCGTATCATTTCATTCACGACTTTGGGGAAACGTGATAGGGTATGGCTTGATACAAATCTTGCTGAATATCATCAAAATGACAATTTAGAAAATAAAATTTTTGGCATAGTAAAAGATAATGCTGCACTCGGCGTGGCAATCGTGCAAGATGGGCGAGTTGAAGGCTTTTTGAACGGCAATACAAATTGTAATTACGATGTTTATATTGGTGCAAGTAGAGCTATGGGCATCGTAACAGGCTCGTATAATGACAATTTGCTTGTGGAGTATGTATCCAACAGGAGTAAGATTCAAAAAGGGGATAGAGTTTTTACAAGTGGGCTTGATGGTATCTTTTTTGAAAATATACCTGTTGGTGTCGTGGAGAGTGTGCGCGAAAATTATGGCTATGTGAGTGTGGAAGTAAAGCCATATGTGAGTGTAAATGAGCTCTCTTATGTATGGATTATCGATAGAGAAGTTACCCCCCCCCCCCACAATGATGAGCAAGACACAGGAAGATAGTCAAGAAGCATACAAATGAATCAGCCAAGCGACACTATAGAATCTTTTTTACATATTTTCATACACTCATTACAAAAAAGTGTCTCGCAGGCGGATACAAGTGCGCTCATAAAGGAACTTTACAATATTAAAGCGAGTGATATAAATTTGCTTCAATCCACCCCGCAAGGCAAGAATCTAGTGCGAGAGTGCATTAGGACTATGAGGGATAAAATATACGAGCTGCTTTGTGCGGGGCATATATGTGGCGTGGAGTATCTCTATATTTTGCTTTTTGTTTCGCGCACAGATTCAGAATCTAGCTTAAAATCTACTAAACAATCTACTCTAGAAACTACTACATCAAACAAAGCAGTATATCAAGCTACAAATGAAGCTCAAAGTCATATATTTTCACCAGAAACCATAGAGATTGACTCGCGCTTTGAAGTCTTTGTAAAACTCGCACAAGAAAGCCTTTTTATGCAGAGAAATAGCGATGTAGAAAATGTGCTTTTCATCGAGCTCTATATTATTGCAAAGGCGTTAATGAATATGCGTGATTTTACCCAGCTCGTGTGCGAGTATATTACGCTCATTATGCTCGTGGATATTAATATCCCTGTGAGTCTCGCACATACGCAATTTATAGTGGAATCTTTTGAGAAACTAGGCGTAGATATGCCCACACTCCTTAGTGCGCTCAAAGCTCAGCAGGATAAACAAGCCTACTTTAACTATCCAGCCCTTGCAAGACGCAGTATTTTGAATTGGCAGCTGCATTGTTTTTGGAATGTTTCACATTTTTTTAATCATAATGCGTGGCTCGAGCTGTATCCGCTGTGGCAGGACTTGTTTTATACATTGCTTCAAAAAGGTGATGTGGAGAGCATAGATGAGGCAATGTATATGCAGTTTTTCATCTATCATATGTGCGGGAATAATTTTCATCACCAAGCGCAATGGCGTAGGTTTTGTGAGGAAATTGACAAAGTAGCATCTCAAGCATATGAGGCTTTTGCTAAAACTTGCGGTGTTTATGGCGTTGGCAATAGAGCCACACACACAGCAAATGGCAAGATTTGTATCGCCTTTTTGCGCGATAGGCTTGTGCCAAACTCTCCCTACAAAGTCGAATATAGCCTTTTGCATAATCTCTACAATGATGAGGCATTCAAAGCACAATATGAAGTCAAAATCTACACGATGAAGTTGCTTGAAAAGAGTGATGATGACAAACAAGTAATTGCTGCGTATGAAGGGCTTGGCATAGAGGTGGTAGATGTCGTCTCACCTTTTAATGCGAAAGGATTCTATAATTCCCATTTGCAAAAAGCCCTTGCACTTAAAGACGCGCTCCACCGCGATAATGTTTCTATACTCATCAGCCCAAATAATGGCTATGGCATAAGCGATTTTCTTCTCGCCACGCGCAGTGCGCCACTGCAAATTTACTATTCTCACGGCAATTTTGTATATGATTTATCTTGTGTTGATGCGCGAATGACACATATTTGTCAAGGTAATCGCCACATTACGCACGAGGGCTTTGATTTTTATGGTGTGCCTGTGAAAATGCAGGAAAGATTCTATAATCCCCCGCTAGATGCCAAATCTCAAGAGAAAATTCACTCTATACGCACAGGATTCCCAAAAAATGTCATTGTGCTTGGCACGATTGGGCGGTTGATGAAGCTTCACTCGCAGGAATATTGGGAGTGTGTGGTCGAAGTTATGCGCTCCTTTCCGCAGACTATCTATCTCGCGTGTGGGGGGGGCAATAGCGCACTCATTAGTGAGTGTATAGAAAAAGTGTGTGCTATCTCTGGTGATGGCGAGGAGATTTTAAGGCGGGTGCATTTTGCGGGATATGTAGATAGTGGCATTTATGGACATATCATTGATATATGGCTTGATAGCTTTCCGCTCGAGCAAGGCGAAAGTCGCATAGAATATGCCGCAAAGGGTGGTTTAAGTCTTGTGATGAGTAAGGAGAGTAAAGAGGAGCGCTTACAACGTTTAGAGCAGAACCTAGCGCGGTGGATAAATATCCCTAATCGCGATGGCACAGCGAAAATGCAGGAGCAATACGATGAGGCATACACTATATTAGCAGAATCTTATCTGTCTTTTATGGCGTTTTCTAAAGAGGAGTATATATGCAAGGCTTGTGCTTTAGCGGGGTTATTTGCAGAGAAAAGGACAGACGAGATAGAATCCTTAAGGTGCACTAGCGCATTTGGTAGGGCTGTGGGTGATGAGATAAAGGAATATGAGGGTGTAAATGCTTTTAAAGAGATAATGGCTTTGAATCCTTGATTAAATGGGAGATTTAGCCTCGTATTATCGCTTGAGGGATTTATAAGTTTTTAAAGTAGCTCGTTGTTGCACTTGCATATTTTTGTCCTCTTTAATAAAAAACAAAAAATGGGAAAGTGTTTTTTGTTTAGGTTTAATACGATAATAAAAGGTGCAACTTAGAGAAACTAAGGCGTATTTAAAAGCATTTTTCTGCTACAATCGCGTTTTTGTTTGCGCAATCTATACACGGAGCTTAAGCTATGGACTATAAAGACACTTTGATTTTACCTGATACTTCTTTTCCAATGAGAGGCAATCTCCCAGTTAATGAGCCACAAACTTATGCAAAATGGCGTGATGAGGGGCTTTATTCTCGCCTAAGAAATACTCACAACACAAATGCTAAAAGTTTTTATCTCCACGATGGACCCCCGTATGCAAATGGGCATTTACATATAGGACACGCACTCAATAAGATTCTCAAAGATATTATTGTGAAATATCATTATTTTAAGGGTGAAAATATCCGCTACACGCCCGGCTGGGATTGCCACGGACTACCTATTGAACAACAAGTAGAACAAAAAATTGGCAAAGCAAAAAAAGATAGTTTAGAGAAAACAAAATTACGAGAACTCTGCCGCAATCACGCTCAAAAATTTATACAAATTCAATCAAGTGAATTTCAGGCATTAGGGGTTATAGGGGATTTTGAGAATCCTTACCAAACAATGGATTTTGCATTTGAAGCACAAATTTATCGCACTCTTATCGCACTTGTTAAAGAAGGACTTTTGGCGGAGAGATTTAAGCCTATTTATTGGAGCTGGGCTTGTGAATCTGCCCTCGCTGAAGCCGAAGTAGAATACCAAGACAAGCAATCAGATTCTGTATTTGTCGCTTTTAGTTTAGATACAAATGCGCTTCAAAAGCTTGGTGCAAAAGAGGCAAAGCCTATCATTTGGACAACCACACCTTGGACGCTTCCAGCAAATGTTGCTTTGGCTTTAAATCCTACCGAATCCTATGTGCTTACAAATGATTATTTCATTGTGGCACAAACCTTACATCAAAAACTTGTAGAAAATCTCGGCATAGGTAGAGATGTATTGCGCACCTTGAGTGCTAAGGGGCTAGAGGGTTTAGGAGCGATAAATCCGCTTAATGGGAGAAAATCGCTTATCATTTTGGGTGAGCACGTGGGTGTGAGCGATGGCACGGGGATTGTGCATACTGCGCCCGGACACGGCGAAGATGATTACTATGTGGGGTTAAAATATAATCTGCCTGTGATTATGCCCGTTGATGATAGAGGGAATTTTAGCCCTCTTATAGAATCTATGAATCTTGTGCCTAAAGAATATGTGAATGAGTTTGTGGGCAAGAATATTTTTGATACACATAAGAGTATTTTTGAGATTCTAGGAGAAGCACTTTTGAAAAAAGATGTAATTACGCATAGCTATCCGCATTGTTGGCGTTCTCATAAGCCTGTGATTTATCGTGCGACTACGCAGTGGTTTATTTTGCTTGATAAGCCTTTTTATGAGGGGAAAACTTTGCGTGAAGTTGCCCTTAATGCACTTGAAGGTGTGAGATTCTATCCTGCAAATGGTAAAAATAGAATCTGCTCGATGATTGAAAATCGCCCTGATTGGTGTATATCTCGGCAGAGAGATTGGGGTGTGCCTATCGCATTTTTGCTTGATAAAGAGAGTGGTATTGCGTTGCTTGATGAGGCAGTGCTTGAACATATTGCTTGTATTTTTGAAAAAGAGGGTTGTGATGCGTGGTGGAGCTATGAGATAAAAGACCTTTTGCCACCAAGCCATAAGCATTTGGCAGATAATCTCACAAAGAGCAAACATATACTTGATGTGTGGTTTGATAGCGGAAGCACTTGGAGTGCTGTGCTTGAGAATCCGTATAGGCTGAAAGGAAATGATTATGATGCAGGCTCTCACCCTGCAGATATGTATCTTGAGGGAAGCGACCAGCATAGAGGGTGGTTTCAAAGCTCGCTTTTGCTTTCTTGCGCGATAGCCAAAAAAGCACCATTTAAGGAGATACTAACACACGGCTTTACCTTTGATAGAAATGGTGAGAAAATGAGTAAATCTAAGGGAAATGTGATAGCCCCGAGTGAGATTATTAAGACTCAAGGCAGCGAGATTTTGCGCTTATGGGTGGCACTTAGTCATTATCAGAGCGACCAAAATATTAGCGATGAGATTCTCAAACAAGTGGGTGAGCAATATCGTAAAATCCGCAATACGATACGATTTTTGCTTGCAAATGCTGCGAATAATCCACAAGATTTGGTTATGCGTGATGAGTTAGGTGAGATTGATAGGTGGATTCTTGGTGAATGCGATAGGGTATTTGATGAGGCATATTCGTATTTTGATGAATATGAGTTTGCCAAAGCTTTTCAAGGAGTGATGAACTTTCTCACAAATGAGTTAAGTGGTGTGTATTTAGATTTATGTAAAGATATTTTATATTGTGATAGTGCCAATTCTCTCCGCCGCCGCTCGATTCAAAGTGCAATGGTTATGATTTTAAGGAGGCTTTTACATTTTATAGCTCCTGTGCTTACATATACCGCAGATGAGGCATTTAATCACGCAAGTAATGCGATTAAAGCAGGTTGCAAGGATATTTTTATGTTAGAGAGGAGCACCTGCAAGGAGAGCTATAATCTCGCCACAAACATAGATTTCGCCTATTTGTTGCGCGTGAGGGAGAAATTTGGCGAGACGCTTGATAGCCTGAAAAAGCAGAAGATTCTAAAATCCTCGCTCGAGGTGCTTTTGCAAGTGCCACAGGATATAGAGCTACTTGATAGGTGGCTTATCGTCTCTGGGACACAAAAGGCAGTGCAAAATGGCGAGGAATTGGCGCGATTTGAACTTGCAGGTAATGAATTTGTGCTGTATAGGGCGCAGAAGGGTAAGTGCGAGAGATGTTGGCAATTTGTTGTAGAAAATCAAGCAGATTCTAAAGAGAGTGCATTATGTGAGCGATGCGCGGAAGTGGTGAGGGATTTATAGATTTGGCTTTGCCTCAATATGATGGGAGACTAGTAAATTCATAGATAGACAAAGTAGTGTTTTGCAAAGATTCTTCTATTTTTTCTACATAGGGGTTGGGGGGTAAAGAGATTTTTGTTTTCTATGGTCCATACAAAGTTGGTGCAAAGTCTCCTTTTGATGTGCCTGTGTTGGCATTGCTTTCAAACTGCCGCTTAAAGTCTTCTTGTCTTGCAAAGCCATGCCACGCTCTTTTTGAATCTTCGCTTGCTAAAAATTCCATAAAGCTAGAGCAGCCACATAGACTTATTAAGCTGTATATGATGAGAATATAGCGCATAGTTTGTCCTAGTTTAATCTAGGCTGATTCTATCTAAATAGCGTGAATATAGCAAGTAGCCACGAAATAGAAATGTTTTGCTACCTATCTGCCAAGTTGGACGATAAAAGTTTAAAGAATTTTTATCTATTGCCTTAAAGAAAATCAAATTTGCTATACTTTAAGCATTACCATTTTACATTAAAGGATAGCTTATGAAAATTACTTACACCCTTACAGATGAGTCTCCAGCTCTTGCAACCTACTCTTTTTTGCCTATTGTCAAAGCGTTTTTAGCACACGCAAATATTGAGGTAGCAACTTCAGATATTTCGCTCTCTGCTAGAATCTTGGCACAATTCCCTGAGCGACTTAAAAAAGACCAGCAAGTGGAAGATGCCCTCACGCTTTTAGGTGAGCTTGTAAAAGAGCCAAGCGCAAATCTCATCAAAACACCTAATATTTCTGCCTCAATTCCCCAACTCAAAGCGGCAATTAAAGAATTGCAAGGCAAAGGCTATGATGTGCCAAACTTCCCTGATGAGCCACAAAATGACGAGCAAAAAGCCATTAAAGAAAAATATCAAAAAGTGCTCGGCTCGGCTGTGAATCCTGTGCTTAGACAAGGCAATTCCGACCGCCGCAGCACAAACGCGGTGAAATCCTATGCGCAGAAAAATCCCTATCGTGTCGTGCCTTTTAGCAAGGACTGCAAAAGTCTTGTGAGCTATATGCGTGATGGCGATTTTTTTGATAATGAAAAAGCGGTTCTTATTGAATCTCCCACAACTGCTAAGATTATCTTTAAAGATTCTAGCGGGGAGAAGGTGCTAAAAGAGGGCTTGAAGCTTGAACAAAATGAGATTTTGGACGCGACATTTATGGATGTGGCAAAGCTTAGCGCATTTTATGAAGAGCAGATAGCAAATTGCAAAAGGGACAATATCCTTTTCTCACTGCATTTAAAAGCTACGATGATGAAAGTAAGCGACCCTGTGCTTTTTGGCTATGCGGTTAAGGCTTATTTTAAAGAAATTTTTGAATCTTTTGGCGATGAGCTTACAAAGCTTGGCGTGAATGCAAACAATGGCGTGAGTGAGCTTCTAAGCAAGATAGAATCTAGCCCGAAAAAGGCGGAGATTTTAGCTAAATATAATGAGATTTTAGAAAAAAGCGCAAAAATTTCTATGGTAAATTCCGACAAGGGCATTACGAATTTGCATATTCCTAGCGATGTTATCGTTGATGCTTCTATGCCTGCAATGCTCAAAAATGGCGCAAGATTGTGGGATAAAAATGGAGATGAATGCGATGCGAATGCTGTGATTCCGGATAAGACTTATGCGACAATTTATGAGGCTGTAATTGAGGATTTGCGCAAAAATGGCACACTTGAGCCTACAAAGCTAGGGAGTGTAAGCAATGTCGGGCTTATGGCAAAAAAGGCGCAAGAATATGGCTCACACGATAAAACTTTCATAGCTCCAAATGATGGCGAATTTGTAATTGTAGATGCTGCAGGAAAAGTGCTTCTCTCTCACAAGGTGCGTAAAAATAACATCTATCGTGCAAATCAAGCAAAATTTGATGCGGTGCAAAATTGGATTGATTTAGGCATTGAACGCGCTGATATTACGGGTGATAAGGCGATTTTCTGGCTAGATGAAAAAAGAGCAAGCAATAAAATTATGATTGATTTGGTGCAAAAGAGACTAAAAGAAAAGGGCAAAAACATAGAGATTCTAGCACCAAAAGAGGCGTGTTTAGAATCTTTGCGCCTTATAAGAGCGGGTAAAAATGCGATTTCTATTACAGGCAATGTATTGCGAGATTATCTTACTGACTTGTTCCCTATTTTGGAGCTTGGTACAAGTGCGAAAATGCTTTCTGTCGTGCCTATGCTTAATGGTGGTGCGATGTTTGAAACAGGTGCGGGCGGAAGTGCGCCAAAGCAAGTAGAACAACTCGTAGATGAAAACCACTTGCGCTGGGATAGCTTGGGCGAGTTTTTAGCACTTCAAGCAAGTTTAGAGTTCTACTCACAAAAGCAAAATAGTGCCAAGGCAAAAGTTCTAGCGGACGCGCTTGATAGCGCGATTGGCGAGTGGCTTAATAACAATAAAGCTCCTTCGCGCAAAGTCGGCGAAGATGACAACCGCACAAGCCATTTCTATTTAGCGATGTATTTTACAAGAGCTTTAGCAAATCAAGGCGCAGATTCTAGCGTTGCTGCATTTTTTAAACCAATCGCAGATGAGCTAGAATCTAAGCAAGATTCTATCCGTGCTGAATTTAATGGCGCGCAAGGTGCGAAAGTGGATTTAGGCGGGTATTATAAATTTGATGATAATAAAGCAAATGCGATTATGCGCCCAAGCAAAAGCTTTAATGCGATAATAGAGCAAATCGCAAGGGGTTAGCCACCCCTTAAATAGTAAAGTTCTTATGAGCTAAAGAGATAAGTTAGAATCGTTACGCTTATAGCTAGTTTTAGATTCTAAACTCTCTTTGATATGAGCTTTAGTGATAGTAAAGGAGAGATGAGACATAAGGAATACTTTATGTTAGGGTGTATATAGAAAGTATAGGCAAGAATACCATAGCACTCCTCATCTTTTAATATAATTCTCGCCAAAAGGTGCAAGATACTCTAATTCACTTGTACGGATATAGCCCTCATAGAGTTTAAGTGTAGAGGGAGATTCTAAAAAGGTCACTAAAATAGCACAAAGTAATGCAGCAATATATTTTAAAATTTTACTTTAAGATTAAAAGGTAATAATATATTGCACAAGATGAAGTATATAAAAATTATTACACGAATTTTGATATATTTATATGCTACAAACAATAAAGCTAAATAAAGACAAGTTAAAATGCTCTCATATGCAAAAACATACTTTTGGATACATTTAGTTCTGTTTGTAGCAATCCCCATAAATTATCATTAAAAATGAGAGTTATATCACTGATAGCACAAAAACACAAATTAGCACACGATAAGCAAATAGCAAAGAATCTCCATTGAGGTTTAAACATAAAAATTAATAAAGGCACAAAAATTAAAGAAGCCCAAAGAATCACCGCATTATCAATCATCGCTTGGCTTCACATTGTTTTATCATATTAAAGTGAGTGTAGGAATATGTGTTTCATTTTTTATCCTTTGTATTTTTCTAAGCCTTAATATCAAGCAAATGGGTATTATCTGCGCTATAAATGGGGGTTTCGTCCTCTACAAAGGATTCCGCAGTGTTTTGAGAATCTTGCTCTTTTTCCTTTTGCTTTTCTTCAAACTCACGTTTCTTGCTCTCATCTTTTTCGGGGTCGACAGCCTCCACTTGCGGTGCTGGAGAGACTTCTTGCACAGCCTTTAATTTATCTACAAATTCTTGCATATTTGCATTGAGCGCAAAATCCACCTTTTGCATATTATTTGCGTGCTGAATCGAGCCAAGCTGGGAATTTTGGTTGATATAAGTAACATTTCCAATAGGGCTTAGTGCCATTTTTCCTCCTTCTATGCTCTTAAGATATTTCTTCAATATACAAGCTTAAGCAAGGATTATGCCAAGCCTAAGCTTATGCTGCATTTAGGCTTATTCAAGACTTTATGCTTCGCACTCCTGCTTGATAAACGCCAACAAAGATTCTATAATGTCGCTTTATTTTATACAAAGGAACAACAAATGCCAAAAGATTCCAATGGATCGGAACTCAATGCAGGTGATAGCGTGAGCGTGATTAAGGATTTAAAAATTAAGGGTGCAAGTAGCACCATAAAACGTGGCACGACTATCAAAAATATCCGTCTCACTCATAAAGATGATGAGGTTGAGGCAAAGGTGGATAAATGCGGCGTGGTGGTGCTTAAAACCTGCTTTTTGAAAAAGGTGTAAGTTGTGAGTAATGTAAAGAAGCTATATGCGCTCATTTTAGCCCTGCCGCTTTGTCTTGTCTTTATATTCAGTGGGTGTGAAGGCTCTCCACAAGAAAAAGAAGCAAAGGCACAAAAAGCGGCGATTGAGGGCTATATGCAGGGGCTTTTTGGTGGCGATGTGCAAAAGTTTTTGCGCTATTCAAGTATTGGTTATTTTTTGCACACTTTGGGAGAAAGTCGAACGGCAAATCTCTTTGTGAGTGCAGAAAGCACGAGAGCTCAAATGGCAGGAGGCTTCAAAGGGTGGAGATTCTAAACATTACACCCCTAAAAAGCACATCTACCGAAGCAGAATCTACACAAGAGCCTCACTCAAGCCACGCTCAATCAAACCATCAAACACATCTCAATCAAGATTCCATTAATGAAGAGAAGGCAGTAAATGAAGCAGAGAAAGAAATGCCTCGGTCTATCGCGCAAGTGCGCATATACTTGGCAATGGCATAATGGAGGGTGAGATTGAGATTGTGAATTTGAAGCGAATGCGTGGATTGTTAATAGCAATTTAAGCCTCAAAGACGCTCCATTTATGCAAAATTTTTTTATGCGCTAGGCTGCGATTGGACTTTGTGCATAAAGATTCTAAAAACTCCACCGCAAAAGCCCGAACAAAAACTCACTATAAGTTAAAGTAGTGCGCATTTTAGAATCCTCTCAATGAGAATCCTCTAAAATCACCCCCCCCCCCGAGCGAAACAAAAAACACCCTACCACTCGCGCGATAGCAGCTATAATAAGTTTGAAAAGATTTGTTATAAAAGCACTTATATCAAGGTTTGTTAGGGCTAAATCTCATCTTGAGATGTTATGCTTTTGGTGGAAAATATCGTAGGAGGCATAAACATAGCCCCGCACACAGGCACACAATAGCTATGCCACTAAATGCCTCAAAATAGCCAAATGGCTGACTTAAGTCCCATACACGCATACCCATAATCTCAAAGCCCATTTTCGCTCCTTAACATCATATTATGGCATTGATTGCGCACATTTTGTATTTGCAGTATTGCCTCCACAAACATTTGCTTGTCGTGCAGTAATAAGTCCTCCCCCTCTGCATTGAGCTACATAACTATCATTTACAAATCCATATCTATTCTTTTTGATAGTGATTTCTGAAGGTGTGCAACCTATGGAGCTAGAAGCCATATGAGCGAGACTTCCTTTAAGCATACAGCTTGTATTACATAGAGTTAAAAATCTTATGAGAAAGGCAACCGCGCATTTCATAATAACTCCTTCATTCATAAACCTCTAAAAAGTGCAGTATTCTAGCAGATTAAAGTTTAAAATTTTTACATCAAAAGCAAATAGTTCTGTGCTTTCTCTCGCTCAAGCGACATAAGATGATGAATTTTCTCTCCAATCTGCACCTGATATGCCCTGCCAGATTCAGTTTTGCCATAGCTTAGTGCAATGCGCCCAGCGAGAATCTTATCCTCCTCTCCTGCGTCCTTTTCCACAAGTCCAAGCGGTCCCACACAATCTAGCAATATGATTTGCTCCATTTGCGGATTGCTTTGCGCGAGTTTGGTATTCTCCTCCTCATTGCGTGCAATCACACATCTCGCACCATTTTCTAGCACAAGGTAGCGTCCCACTTTTACCATTTCTATATCTTCAAAGTGCATTTGACGATGCGAGGTTAAATCCTTAATCTTTAATGCCACAGAATCTTGAGTTAATAAACACCCACCGCCGGGCTTTTCAAAATATTTGAATCCATACTCTTTAATCATTTCAAGTTGTCGTGTGCGCCCTCTTCCGCTCACATCAAGCAGCTCCTCACGATTAACCCAGCCCATCTTTTCAGGGAAGCTTGGCTCTAAAAGCTTTGCACTCATTGGGCGCAAAAGCAGTTCATCAAGATATTGCGGTTTGCTTGTATCGCTGCCATCACGGCTTAAAATACTATCAAATTTAGAATCCGCCCCGATTTTACGCACAAGACTCCGCACCTGATCAAGGGCTTGTTTGCGCTGACTTTTTGGACGCTGTCCTAGCACCTCGCCGCTTATGACAAAATCCGCACCCACTTTCAGCAGATAATCAAACGCATTGCCAAACATATTAGCGTGGCAATCAATGCAGGGATTAAAATATTTACCATAACCATATTTTGGCTTGAAAAGCACATCGTTGAAAAATTGTCGTTTGATGTCTAAGATTCTAAGCTCTACGGGGATTTGAGCGGTGGCATTGTGGAAATATTCAAGTTTGTCCTTGTTCCCGCCAAAGCCTATATCAAAGTGCAAGGCAATTACATCAATGCCTTGGTCTTTGAGGAGTTTCATAGAAATAAGGCTA
The DNA here is from genome assembly GCF_001460635.1 of Helicobacter typhlonius. Taxonomy (NCBI): domain Bacteria; kingdom Pseudomonadati; phylum Campylobacterota; class Epsilonproteobacteria; order Campylobacterales; family Helicobacteraceae; genus Helicobacter; species Helicobacter typhlonius. Next base: position 1,858,090 of record NZ_LN907858.1, on the reverse strand, counting down.
TCACAGCCTCCGCTAAAAAGTGCTAATGCTAACATATGCGAGTAGTTCTCCTTGTTTTAATCGTAGGATTTTGTGTTTTATGTCTCTAATCATATCATTTTTGCGCATTAAACTTAGATTCTTAGTTTGTGGAATCTGCGCTAAAAGGCGCGTGTAGGCTTGAGCGATAAATAATCGCAAATGTTCTTTAAGGCTCTCCAAATCCGGAAGTGCTCTTATGCTCTCATTGAGGCTTATGCCTAGAATCTGGGGCTGTTCGTATTGTTTGTTGAGGATCAGCATAAAGGCTTCTTTGTGTGTGCCAAAAATTGACGAATCGATATATTCAATCGCAAAGTCAATCAGTTCGGGTTTTTCGATGAAAGATTTAAGCAATGTGAGTTCGGCAAAATCTTGGCTATTTGTGATGAGGTGTGATGATACAGCAGGGGTTTGTGTGCGATGAGTGTGTATGAGGCGTATAGGCACGGAGAGCAAACGAGCTAAAAGGGGCTTATACTCTTCCTGCAAAAGTGGGCTTAGTGTATGTAAAAATTGTGTAGATTCAGTGAGTGCTTTTTCTTTTTGCAGGGGATTTTCAAGTGCGTAACTTTGGGCAATATGGGTGAGGATAAACTCAATAAAGGGCATAGGGGCAGCAAAAATCTCACTCAATTCATTAATTTGTTTATTGGCAACCATATCAGCTGGGTCTGCTCCGTCTCTAAAAATCACTACGCCACCCTCATAACTTTCTTTAGCAAGCATTTGCGCGGCTTTAAAGGCGGCATTTATCCCGGCTTTGTCTCCATCGTAGCTTAAAATGACTTTTGGTTCTCCTTTACGCAAAAGCGGCAAATGCTCTTTAGTTAGGGCTGTGCCAAGTGTTGCCACAGCGTAATCAAACCCGGCTTGATGAAGCATAATCACATCAAGATAGCCCTCACATACAATGATTTTTTTTTGTTTATAGATTTTGTCTTTTGCGATGTAGTAGCCATAAAGAAGTTGCGATTTATTGAAAACCTTGCTTTGGGGGGAGTTGATGTACTTTGCATTTGCATTGTTCATTGTGCGTCCGCCAAAACCCACAACCTTACCACTCGGGGAGTGAATGGGAAAGATAATTCTATCGCTAAATCGCGCATATTCTCGTCCATTGTCCCGCCCAATCACACCTAATTCGAGGCATTCTTCTTTGTTGAGTGCATTTTGACGAATAAAATTTAGACTTTCAAAGCTTGGTCCGCAATAGCCTAAGCGGAATTTTTCGACACTTGCATTTGCCACTTGGCGCGAAGCGAGATAATCAAGTGAGGGTTTGTGAGAGAGAAGATTCTTTTGATAAAAGCGCATCATCTCATCAAGCACGATAGAATCAGGCTTTTTTTCATAGCTCTTTTCCCACTCGAGCGTGAAGCTACTTATTGCGGCGATTTTCTCCACACTCTCTATAAAACTTAGTTTTTCATACTCCATAAGGAAGCTAATCGCATCGCCACCCACGCCACAACCATAGCAATGATAATATCCTTTCGCCTCACTCACAACAAAGCTTGGCGTTTTTTCGTTATGAAAGGGACAACACGCAATATAGTTGTTCCCCACTTTTTTAAGCTCCACATACGCACCGATAATCTCAATGATATTAATGTGTTGCTTGAGCTGCTCTATGGAGTGTTTGCTAATCATCAGTAGTGAGCCTTTTTTTGACTTTAAGATTCCAGATTCTGCACCATTTGCGTAAATTATGGCTATAAAATCTGCGATTTTATAGCCGCCACAATCTTGTCGCATAGGTTTTGGTATAAGTTCGTAAAACTAATTATAGAGGGCGAATTCTACATAAGTAAAGCTTAGTTTCTCTATATGTTACGATAGATTTTAAAAGTTTATAGAATCTAGCCTATATAAATTTAGTTTATTAGACTAAAGTTTATTTATAAATTAACTATAAAGTATTGACTTGTTTAACAAAAATATATAGAATTCTCGCACTTCAAAAATTAAGTGCTAATTTTTGATTGATTCATCATATTTTCACAAAGGAGACCCTATGAAATTTAGACCTCTAGGCGAGAGAGTTCTTGTAGAGCGCGTTGAGGAAGATACTAAAACAAGTTCAGGTATTATTATCCCCGATAATGCAAAAGAAAAGCCTCTCGTGGGTGTTATAAAAGCAGTAAGCGCGAAAATCAAAGAAGATAAGGTGCTGAAAGAAAATGACAAAGTCGTATTTGGCAAATATAAGGGTGCAGAAATCAAGCTAGATTCTAAAGAATACATAGTTTTAGAGCTAGATGATATTTTGGGCGTTCTTGAGAAATAAATTATATTAAAGGAGTGAGAAATGGCAAGCAAAGAGATTCAATTTTCGGATAATGCACGAAACAAATTGTATGAGGGTATCAAGCAACTAAATGACGCGGTAAAGGTAACAATGGGACCAAAGGGGCGCAATGTTCTTATTCAAAAAAGCTATGGTGCACCGACTATCACAAAAGATGGCGTATCTGTGGCAAAAGAGATTGAGTTAGCCGACCCTATCGCAAATATGGGCGCACAGCTTGTAAAAGAAGTCGCAAGCAAAACCGCTGATGCTGCAGGTGATGGCACAACGACAGCCACCGTTTTGGCACATAGCATTTTCAAAGAGGGCTTACGCAATATTACAGCTGGAGCAAATCCCATTGAGGTTAAGCGCGGTATGGATAAAGCAAGTGAAGCGATTATCGCGGAGCTTAAAAAAGCAAGTAAGAAAGTTGGTGGTAAGGGTGAAATTGCACAAGTAGCGACTATTTCGGCAAACTCTGATGTAAAAGTAGGCGAATTGATTGCTGAAGCTATGGATAAAGTAGGCAAAGACGGCGTTATCACTGTGGAAGAAGCAAAGGGTATCAATGATGAGCTAAGTGTGGTTGAGGGTATGCAATTTGATAGAGGCTACCTCTCTGCATATTTTGTAACAAACACTGACAAAATGGTCGCGCAGCTTGAGAATCCTTATGTGCTTTTGACTGATAAGAAAATTTCAAATATGAAAGAAATTCTGCCCCTACTTGAAGCGACTATGCAAAGTGGCAAACCGCTTTTAATTATTGCTGAAGACATTGAGGGTGAAGCTTTGACAACTTTGGTTGTAAATAAATTGCGAGGTGTATTGAATGTATCTGCTGTGAAAGCTCCGGGCTTTGGCGATAGAAGAAAAGCAATGCTTCAAGACATCGCTATCCTCACAGGCGGACAAGTGATTAGTGAGGAGCTTGGCAAAACTTTAGAGGCGGCTACTTTGGCGGATTTGGGAAGTGCTGCTCGTGTAGTGATTGATAAGGATAATACAACAATCGTAGATGGCAAGGGCAAGGCTACAGAGGTAAAAAACAGAATCGCCCAAATCAAAACAGAGATTGAAAACACTACAAGCGATTATGACAGAGAAAAATTGCAAGAGAGACTAGCTAAGCTTAGCGGTGGAGTAGCAGTTATCAAAGTAGGTGCTGCAACTGAAGTAGAGATGAAAGAAAAGAAAGACCGCGTAGATGATGCGCTTTCTGCTACAAAGGCAGCAGTTGATGAAGGCATCGTAATCGGTGGTGGTTCTGCGCTTATTCGTGCTTCGCAAAAAGTAAAATTAAACCTTAGTGGCGATGAAGCCATTGGCTATGACATTATCAAGCGCGCCATTAGAGCTCCTTTGGCACAAATTGCTACAAATGCTGGATATGATGCGGGTGTGGTGGTAAATGAAGTCGAAAAAGGCACAAAAGATACAGGATTCAATGCTGCGAGTGGTGAATATGTGGATATGTTTAAAGCAGGTATTATTGACCCACTTAAGGTTACTCGTATTGCGTTGCAAAATGCGGTATCAGTTTCAAGTATGCTTTTAACAACTGAAGCAACAATCAATGAAATCAAAGAAGATAAACCAGCTCCAGCAATGCCTGATATGGGTGGAATGGGCGGTATGGGTGGAATGATGTAACAAACAAGCCCTATCTCACATTCTTAGCAATTCTATCCCTTGAGATAGGGATAGAATCCGCAGTATTAAACTACACGCGTAAATAAAAGCCTTAACTCATATTGCATAATTCTCCCTATACAATACTCTAATTACCCCCTATTTTGTCTAACTTTTTAAGTTTCTACACTAAAAAGTCCCCTTTTTTCGTTAAGTTCTTTGCAGTGTGGTGCGTGAAGAGGTGCTATATCAATATTCGCCTTTTTGGCTTGGATTCTTTGGAGGTGTTTTGGAATCTTATAGAGTTTGCCATCTTTTAAAAACATCGCACCTGTTTGGTGGAAGTGAAATTTAATACCCGCTTCATAGGCTTGTTTTCTTAAACTTAGCACCCATTTATAATCACATATTCTTGCCTTATAGCCGCTTTCTCCTCCCGCAGAGATGAGTTCTATATTGGCAAGATAAGATTCTATATGAATCTCCTCTAATAGTGGCGCACAAATTACCCAGCGATGTTTGATGGGCAAAGCGCATAAAAGAGGGATTCTCTGCTTGGCGTGTTTTTGGTTTTCTGCACTCACACCTATGATCACATTTTCATATCCATTGCCCCAGTCCCTCGGCAACACAGATTGTAATCGCTCAATGCGTTTAGTGAAAAATACAAAATGCACATTTCTGCGAATACGCATAATCTCCCACGCTCTATTTCGCCATTCATCAGCTTGTGGAAGCAAAAAATCGCTACTTAAACAAGTATATACTAATGTATTATCAGGTATGTGATATTCGCCATTTCTGCGCTTTTTGAGAGGATATTCAAAGTTTTTATTGAGGCAAATGTGTTTTGTATCTCGTTTATGGATAGAATCAATGCTATAAATAAAGCAGTTTTTGCAACCCTCACTTATCTTAAAGCAGCCGTGCCAAGGATTCCACGAGGCAGAGTGATAATTCTCCATAATATTCCTTAAACCAAAATGTATAAGATTCCATACATTAGCACGATAACTCGGACAAATAGGCAAAATAGAATCTACGCCATTAAGCTTATCTGCACAAGTATTTGGGTTTTACCCTGTGTTGCGAATGCCTTGCGCAATACCTACAATTGTGGCGTGGATTTGCTCTAGGATTCTGCCCTTTGCTTTCTCGTATGGGGAACTTTGATATTGCTTGATAAGCTCGATTTGCGTGAGGTTAAGTACACTCAAATAGGGCCTACGCAAGAGGATAGATTCGCGAATTGCCATTTCAGAATCTAGTAGCCTATGCTCTCCACGCAAATACAAAAGATTTTCAAGTGTGAGATTATATTGACTATAAATGCACTCCCAAATGCGCTCCCGCACCGCTTTATCTGTTACAAATGTGCTATAAAGCTTGGCAATGTCTAAATCCACTTTAAGCATAGCCTGTGAGATATTATCAATGGTAGTTTTGAAAAATAAAGACAGCTCATAGCAATCTTTAAGCGCATTTTTATCCACACGACTTAAGCCACTGCCTAGCCCATACCACGCAGGGATAATGGCGCGATTTTGCGTCCAGGCAAATACCCACGGAATTGCGCGTAAATCCTCTACTTTTTGCGAATCTTTGCGTTTGCTCGGGCGTGAGCCGAGATTAAGATTTTGTATAAAAGCTATGGGTGTTGCCATTTTAAAATAGCTCATAAAGCCCTTGTCTTCATAGACTAATGCGCGGTAGCTTTCAAATGAGCCAATAGATACAGGCTCAAGCAATGCCATAATATGCGCATCACTCTCACACGCGCCATTCATGCAAAAAGTATCCGCCACACTCTTTTTGAGTAAAGCACCTAATGTGCTTGAAAAATTCTTTGTAGCAATGTGTTTATTGAGGTATTTTGCGCTTATCATTTCGCCCTGTTCGGTTGTCTTAAGCGTGTTATGCACACTTTTTGGTGCAGACGAGAGGAGTGCTTCTTCTAGGCTTCCTCCGCCACGAGACACGCTTCCGCCTCGTCCGTGAAAAAAGCTAATGCTAATGCCTAGTTCATCTTGCAAATGCGTAAGGCTCGTAATGGCGCGGTGGAGGTTGTAATTACTCGCAAAAATCCCCCCGTCCTTGCTTGAATCCGAATAGCCCACCATAACTTCTTGCGTGTTATTATTGTCATAGAGATATTGCCTATAATGCGCATTTGTGTGTAGTATGCGGATAATGTTTTTCGCCCTCTGCAAATCATCTATGGTCTCAAAAAGTGGTGTAATAGAAATATACGCCTTGCCGCTTTTAGCCTCTTGTTGCTTTCCTGCTTTCCACAATCCGCTTTGTTTGGCAAACCACAGCACACAGAGCAAATCACTTGCTTGTGTGCTCATAGAGACGATAAAGCTTTGCAAAATATGCCTAGAGATGTGTTTTCTTGCCCATTGTATGCGTAAAAATGCTCCTACAAGCCGCTGCGACTGCGCACTTAGCTGTTGAATAATAATATTTAAATCATATTTTTTATTCAAGGCGAGGTTGAGAATCTCGCACTTTTTGTTTTCATTCAAGTCTTTAAAGTCGCTATCACTTAAGCCTAGTAGGCAAAAAATCTCGCTAATCGTGTTTAATACCACATCTCTATGCTCCCTAAAGTCAAGGCGCAATAAATGAAATCCTCCCAAAAGCACCAAATGGCGAAATTCTTTCAGTCCTTGTGCAGAGAGAGGGTCTAAAGATTCCATAAGCAAATCAATATCATCTAAAAGTTCTTTAGAATCTGCGTAAGTGAAGTCAATATTATCCGGCGCATTAATGGCTATGAGGCGATTTTGTAGTTTTTTGCGCATAAGGTAGAGCTTGGCGCGAAAAGGCTCTTTTGCAAAGAGTGTTGCCTCGCTACTAGGAAGTTCGTGTATTTGGCTTTGGATAGAGAGCATAAGTGCGCGTGAGGGCTTGACAAAGTCAATTGAGAGCGAGAGTTCGCGTATAAGCCTATCGCACTTGCTAATGTAGGATTCAATAATCGCCTTATGCGCAATTTTCATTACTTTTGTGAGTATCTCATTACTTACATAGGGGTTACCATCTCTATCGCCTCCTACCCAGCTTCCTAAGGTAATAGGAGAGGCTTCTAGCGGTTTATCAAGCAAGTTTTGTATGTATGTAAGCACCTGTGCGGCAGATTCTAAAACGGAACTTTCAATGATATAAAGTAAATTATCAAGTTCATAGAGAATCTCCATTTTTTCACTACGCACCAAATGTGTTTGCCAGAGGAGTTTTAGCCGACAGAGGAGCTGATTTTTTGCTTTTTCGTCATTGTATGCGAAAATATCCTTGATGTTTTCGCTCATTTGATGATGTGCCTCTAGGAATGTGCGGCGGCGAGATTCTGTGGGGTGAGCGGTAAAGACAGGATAGAATCTTAAATGCTCCAAAACTTCTAGTATTTCAGGCATTTCATAACCCTCTTTGTTAAGCTCTTGCAGGGCTTGAGAGAGTTTATTTGCCTCTGTGTTGCCACTGATATTGAGCTCCTCGATGATATTAAGGAGCATATGATAGAGGGTAAAAGCCTTTATTATCGGCAGTATTTTGTTTTGCTCTTTGAGTGTGGAGAGTGTGGATAGAAGCGTTTTATTATCTTGCTTTTCGATGGATTCTTTTATCGTTATAAAGGTATTTTTTAGCTCACAATCAATCGTTTGGAGCAAACTCGTAATGCTTTCAAAGACAAATTCAATCTGCGAGGGTTGAAGCAGGGCGGAGCTAGTAGATGGGACTTTAGAGTCTTTATGTGAGTTTTTTGGCATAGGTGTCCTTTGTATCTTTTAAAGATGATTGAGTGTTTTTGCGTAGATTCTTATAATTAATTCTAGAATTAATTATAACTAAGTTTGTTTTAACTATAATCCAAGTTTTATTTTAACAAGAGTGCGGACGCCTCGAAAGGAAAGTAAATGGCATTACAAGTGTATTACGACAAAGATTGTGATTTAGGGCTTATTCAAAAGAAAAAGGTTGCCGTGATTGGCTTTGGAAGTCAAGGACACGCACACGCAGAAAACTTGCGAGATTCTGGCGTTGAGGTGATTATCGGGCTATATCGTGGCGGCTCTAGCTGGAGCAAGGCTGAAGCAAAGGGCTTTAAGGTGCTTGAAGTGAGTGAGGCGACAAAAGCGGCTGATGTGATTATGATTTTAATCCCCGATGAGTTGCAAGCTGATGTATTTGCAAAGGATATTTTGCCTTCTTTAAGCGAGGATAAAATCATTGCATTTGGACACGGATTTAATATCCATTTTGGGCAAATCAAAGTTCCCAAAGGCGTGGGCGTGATTATGGTCGCACCAAAAGCCCCGGGTCATACCGTTCGCAGTGAGTTTGTCAAAGGTGGCGGAATCCCCGATTTAATCGCAGTAGAGCAAGATACAAGCAGAGGCGATGCTAAAGCCATTGCGCTAAGCTATGCAAGTGCGATTGGTGGCGGACGCAGTGGAATCATTGAAACAACTTTCAAAGATGAAACAGAAACAGACTTATTTGGCGAACAAGCGGTGCTTTGTGGCGGGGTTACAAGCCTTGTAAAAGCTGGATTTGAAACTTTGGTCGATGCAGGGTATCCTGAAGAAATGGCGTATTTTGAATGCTTGCACGAGCTAAAGCTCATTGTGGATTTGATTTATGAGGGAGGACTAGCTAATATGCGCTATTCTATCTCAAACACTGCAGAATATGGCGATATGGTTAGCGGTCCGCGCGTGATTAATGCAGAATCTAAAAAGGCGATGAAAGAAATTCTTAAAGACATTCAAGAGGGGCGATTTGCTAAAGACTTTATTTTAGAGCGCAAAGCAGGATATGCAAGAATGAATGCAGAGCGCAAGAATCTTGCTCAACATAAAATTGAACAAGTAGGTGGGAGATTAAGGACGATGATGCCTTGGATTGGCGCAAATAAATTGGTGGATAAGGATAAGAATTAGTGGGCATTAGAATCTGTCCTCTTCTGCAAGACTGCTAAAAAAAGGGGGTAGATTCTAAATAAACTCGCCCCTTAGCCAAAATCAAACAAAACGCAAAAGTGCAAAGGCATAAAATGGCACAAACTCCGCAATATCCCTATGAATCCTCCCTCACACCTCGAAACGATAAGACATATCTTGGCTATGGCACGAGTGTGCGTGGCAATAAAACACGTTTTAGCTCACGCAAAGAAAGTGCGCATAGCTTGCATACGAGGCAAAGGAGCAAGGAAAGTGCCAAATCGCATTTTGCAAACCTCAAAGTTTCACTACAAGATGTGCTTAAAGCCGCGCAAAAAGAACAATTTGTGTTAAAAGTTTCGATGTTTAGTGCGCTTATACTTGCTATTTTTGGTATCGGCTTTGGGATTTATGTCAAGTCTATGGCGGTTATTTTTGATGGTTTTGTGGCTCTTATTAGTGTGGGATTAGGTGCGTTAAGCGTGGTTACCTCGCGCTATATCTACAAAGAGGACGATGATATTTTTCAGTATGGCTATGTGCGCTTTGAACCAATGGTTAATCTCTTTAAGTCCCTCGTGCTCGTCTTTGTGTGTGTTTATGCCTTTATCAATGCGATTCAAAGTATTGTCAATGGTGGCTATGAGGTGGAGCTGGGCGGCGCAGTGCTTTATAGCTTGTGTGCCTTTGCGTTTTGTGGTGTGCTGTTTGTCTATACGCTCCTTTACACGAGGATTCTAGAATCTGATTTGATTAAGGTTGATAATACCGAGTGGAAAATTGATTGTGTGTTGTATTTGGGCGCATTGGTGGCATTTGGGGCGATATATATGCTGCCTCATTTTGGCTTTGATACGCATTCAAGCACATTTGCGCGCTACATCGACCCTGCGCTTTTGGCTATTTTGTCCTTGCTTTTGTGTGTTTCGCCTGTTCGCATTGCCATAGCGAATTTTAAAGATTTGGTTATGGTCGCGCCCCCCGAGATTGATGAGAAAATCACGCAGATTATGGAATCTTTGAGTGCGGAATTTGGCTTTAGCGACTACGATACGCACGTGGCAAAATCAGGCAGATTCTATATGGTAGAGGTGAATATCCTCACCCACGAGCATTTTAAACCTGTGAGTATGCAGGAGTTTGATAGCATTCGTGAGCGCATAGAAAAAGCCCTTGAGATACCAAGCTACAAGATTTGGCTTTCTGTCAGTTGGACAGCAAATCCAAAGTGGCTTTAGAATCTAATGCAAAATCTCATTGCTGTGGATACTAGAATGCAAAGCTTTATTGATGCTATCGTGCTTTTAAGCACATCTATTACCGATAGGGAGCTACAAAAACAGATTCTCAAACATTATTTGCGACTCGTGGAGCTTGAGATTGCGAGTTTTTGCAATCGCACTTGTTATTTTTGCCCAAATGCTCATATAGATAGAAAGAGCACGAGCACAGAGCTAGATGAGGCGGTTTTTTTGAAGATTCTTAATAATCTTGCAGAGATTGAATATAGTAAGGACATTAGCTTTCATCGATTCAACGAGCCTTTAGCAAACAAAGAGCTTATACTTAAACGTGTAAGACAAACTCGACAAAAATTACCAAAGGCAAAGTTGAATATTTTTACAAATGGTGATTATGTTTCAAAATCATATTTAGAGGAGCTAAGGGACGCAGGGATAAATTGGATACTTATGTCCTACTACCCTACGCAAAAGCATTTTGATAGGGAGCAGATTCTTAAAGCTATGCAAAAGATGCAACAAAAATTAGGCTTAGAATCTAAGCTTGTGTGGGATAAGAAACAAGAATACCGCATATCTTTTGTAATGGAGGGGTTAGAGCTATACTATCGTGCTAGGAATCCAAATGCAATGGGCTCATCACGAGGTGGTTCGGTAGATTTAATGAAAAACTCCCAATCTACCCAATCAGGCTGCTTTCAAAGTGCGATGAGTTTTTATGTGGATTATAATGGGCTTGTGATGCCCTGCTGCAATACAAGGAGCGATGAGAAAGGGCACGAGCCATTTATTATAGGTGATTGTAAAAAGCAAGATATGTTTGAGATATTTTTCTCCCACAAGTGTGTGAATCTCCGCCGAGAGTTGTTTGCCAATACTGCTTCTTCGCACAATGAATATATACGCAAAATTTGCGCAGATTGTGAGCAGGGCTATCGGTGGAAAGAAATATTTTTTGAAAAATCGTTAGAGCCTGTGGGTTTATAGAATCTAGACTGATTGCATATTTGTGGGGATTATAGATTTTGTGTTGAGTCTTCTATGCATTTTTGTTGTATAAGGGGAGGGGACAAAAATTTGCAAGAGTGGTTTTATCAACACACACAAATTATTTCTTGTTTTGTATATTGTTTGTGATATATCGCTCGCCTTTATAATGCTTTTAATGCCACACTTTGTGTGATTTAAGTTGTGGATAAAGACATACTCTCCGCATAAACCTTGTGTATCTGTGGTAGAGGCGCAAAAGCGGCGGGATTTTAGAGCGAGATTCTAAAAGTTTATAGAATCACCCAAGTTGCGAGACTTTAGCGAGGAAATTGCGCACTCTTTCGTGTGTAGGGGATTCAAAAAAGGCTTTCGCACTCTTTTGTTCGATAATCTCCCCATCACTCATAAAGATGATTCTATCTGCTATTGCTTGAGCAAATTTTAGTTCGTGGGTAACGATAAGCATTGTTTTGCCCTTGATATTTTTTATCACCTCAAGTACATCGGCGATGAGCTCCACATCAAGTGCGGAAGTTGGTTCATCAAAAAGCATAATATTAGGATTTAACGCCAATGCCCGAGCAATCGCCACGCGTTGCTGCTGTCCGCCACTTAGCTCATAGGGATATGCTTTTATCTTTTGGGCTAGTCCCACAGATTCTAGTTGTGCTATGGCAAGGCTTTGCGCCTCCTTTTTTGGCATTTTTTTGACGACTATGAGTGCCTCGCTGACATTATCTAAAATGTTTTTATTCACAAAAAGATTGAAGTTTTGAAATACCATAGCCGATTTTTGGCGCAGGGCAAACATCTCTTGTTTGCTAAAGTTGGCAAAATCAAGACTTAAATCATCAACGAGAATACGCCCGCTATCTGGCTTTTCAAGCAGATTGATACTGCGTAAAAGTGTGCTTTTACCCGCGCCACTTGGTCCAATAATCGCCACGATTTCGTTGTCATTTATGCGCAGATTAATATCCTTTAGCACCGCGTGTTGATGAAAGGTCTTGTTGATATGGCTAAGTTCTATCATTTGGCATATTTCTTTCTAAATTTAGCAAAATACTTTTCGATTCTAAAAAATATCGTTTCAAGCACTACGCATAGCACCCAATACATCAGTGCAGTCATAAGATACACTTCTAAAAATTTTGAGCTTCTGCCAGATTCTATATCCGCTAGTCCCATAAGCTCGGGCACTGTGATAATCGAAGCGAGAGCGGTATTTTTGACTTGTATAATGAAAAAATTAAGCAAATTTGGTAGTGTAATCATAAAGGCTTGGGGCAAAATAATGCGCCTTAAAGCTTGTGTATTAGTCATTCCCAGTGCATAGGCGGCTTCAATTTGTCCCTTATCGACTGAAAGCAAAGCCGCGCGGAAAATTTCGCATAAATATGCACTTGCATAGAGCGAAAATACGATGAGCGCGTAATAGAGGCTATCAAAATTATGAAAATCAATGTGAATGTCATAGTATTGCAAGAAAATAGGCAAGCCATAATAAAACATAAAGAGCTGCACCAAAAGCGGTGTGCCACGAAAAAATGAAATGTAAAGCATTAGGAGACGATTGATGTATTTGACTTCAAATACGCGAATGAGCGCAAAGATAAAGCCTATCACACCACCGCAGACAAATGAGCCAAGTGCGAGGAAAAATGTCAGCGGAAGTGCAGGAAGTAGGGTAAAAAATGTGTTTAAAAAATAAGCTCCATCAAACATTATTTGCTTAAATCCTGCCCAAAATATTGAATGCTCAATTTGCTTAAATCTTTAGAATCTATCGCTTTTTTAAGGGCTTTTGACACCTTGTCTTTAAGCGCGGTATCTTTTTTATTAAACACAAAATATACCGGCGTTTTATCGAGAATAATCTCTGTCGCCTTGAGGTTGATATTTTGTGCCTTGGCAATGTTTATGGAGCTAATTGGCTCACCTATGATTGCTTGGATTCTATTCGCTCCCAAATCCGCAATGAGCGCAGGAGGATTCTTATAATATTTTATCTCTATTTGCAAATCCTTGTGCGCCTTGAGGTAATTTTCTAAATCCCGCGCGTAGTTTGAGCCTACGCTCACACCGATTTTTTGATTATTAAGCTGCTTGAAGTCCGTGATGTTTTGATTTTCGCGCACAATCACCCCGCTAATGTCGTTAAAATAGGGATAATCTGAAAAGATATATTTTTCCTCGCGCTCCTTTGTTTTGGTGATTTGGTAAGCAAGGAGGTCGAATTTACCGCTATCTAGTCCGGGAAATACTGCATTCCATTGCACTCCGTTAAATTTGAAATTAAGCCCCTTGTCGTGTTTGTTTAAGATTTTTAGCACATCAATATCAAAGCCGTCCATTTGATTCTTGTCATTCACAAAGGCAAATGGGCGATAGGCATTGCCTGTGCCAACTTCAATGGGTTTTGTAGGGCTTGATGCGAAGATAGAATCTGACACAAGTCCAAGTAAAAATAAAACAAAAAGTATCTTTTTCATTCGCTTCCTTTATGTGTGAGTTTGCTTTGAGCTAGATTTGGTTAGAATCTAGCCAAGTTTGTTTGAGATTCTATAACTCAGAATCTGCCTTGAGTATTTGGAAATATTCCTCACCAAAATATTGTGCTTGAAGCGTGGCGATTTTACCATTTTTCACAGCTTTTTCCATTGCTTTATCGATAATTTTTGCAAGTTTTGCACTATCCTTGCGGTAGATGAGATACACAGGCACTTTTTCAAAATAAAATTTCGCAGGAGTGATTGTAATTTTTTGCGCTTTAGCATAATCCTGCGCGGCGATAGGATTATTTACCATAGCGTGGATTCGCTTATTTTTCAAATCCGCCACGAGTGTGGAGCTTGTCTTATAATACACGATTTGAATCTCCAAATCTTTGTGATTTGCAAGATATTCTTCAAGATTCTTAGCGTGATTTGAGCCAATCGTTACGCCAATTTTTGCACCTTTAAGTTCCTTTATATCGCTAATAGGCGTATTTTTTAGGCTAATAAGTGTGCTTACATCATAAAAATAAGGATTTTTTGAAAAGATATATTTTTCCTCGCGCTCCTTTGTTTTGGTGATTTGATTTGCGATAATGTCAATTTTTTTTGCATCGAGCGCACTAAAAAGCGCGTTCCAATTAAGCGGACTAAACTCGAGCTTAGAATCTTCCACATAAGTAGAAATAGCCCTCATCACATCATTATCAAAGCCGCTTGGCTCACCTTTTTCATTGAGATATGCAAATGGCTTGTAGGCATTTTCACTCCCTACCCTTAGCTCTAAGCTAAAACTAAGGCTAAAGGCAAGAAGTAGCAAGGTAACAATTCTCATTTATGCTCCTTTATTGTTATATATTGCTTGATGTTGATTGTCCATCTAGTTTGAATGCAAAGTGTCAAGGTGTTGAAATATTTATGATGTGTTAGATTACCATTAAAAGGTTAAATTTTTCGTAACTCTATGAGTAAATATTTAGCTTTGCCTTTTTATTTTAGACGTTGTATAAAGCAGGAGCGAAACTCTATTTTATATTTGTAGGAACTCAAAAATGCCCGAGATTCTGTAACTTATGATAGAATCCGCAAGGTTTTTAAGGTGGCAAGGTTATAAGCATTGTTTAATGCGATATATTTTTGCATTATTTTATGCCACAAAGTTGTTGTGAAATGTTTTAAGGAGCAGGTCTAATGCCGCAAAATTTCCTAGAATGGGATACAAATTGTTATGGAGAAAAAATACTTGTATTCAGGGATTTGATTATTCCTAATGATAATGCAAGTATTGCCAAAAATCATTTTCTACTTTTTACTTATACGAGGCATAAGGTGGAGGTGAAGCACTCAAATTTGGGGGATTTTATCCAAAGCATTGCTACCAAATCTGCGATTTCTACGCTGTTTCCACAAGCGAATTTTACATATTTTGATAGAGATTCTCTCACAAGCTTTCATATACCAGCAAAGGAGGGAGAGGGTAATATCCTCATACCTGCTGTTATGCAAGGTTGGTTTGCGCGCAACTCGCATTTTATTCCCAATAATGAGATTTTACCTATTTTTGTTGGCACACATTTCACTCCACCCATATATCAATTTTTAGAATATTTTGTTATCTATTATCCGTGGTTTTTCCAAAATAAAGATATTGGTTGTAGGGACTTTGAGACGCTTAGATTCTGCAAAGATTTAGGGCTAAATGCCTATCTTTCACGATGTCTTACGATAACCCTGCCAAGACGAGATGAGGTTTTAGCAAAGAATGTAAACGATATTTTTTTAGTGAATCTTGCAGAGGAATACCTGCCCTACATTCCCCAAGACATACAAGAAAATGCGCAAAAAGTCAATCAACGATATGTGGATTATCACTCACTTAGCGAGGATTTATATACAAGGAGTTTGAATCTACTCGATGATTACAAGAAAAGAGCGAAGTTAGTCATTACCGGCGCTCTGCACTGCGCCTCACCCTGCATAGCAATGGGAATCCCTGTTGTGCTTATTTCAAAAGATGAGGAAACTATCAATCGCTTCTCGGCACTTAAGGGGATTGTGCCTATTTGGACTTTCGAAGATTTAAAAAATGGGCGCGTTAATTTTAATCCACAGAGTGTAGATATAGAATCCCTCAAAAAAGATATGCTAGAAAATCTAAGACTTAGCATTTTACAAGAATTTGGTGAAAGCGTGGATATGAAGCACTTAGCGGAGATTCGCAAAACAATCGCGGAATTTGATATTGTCAATGAGTGATGGGATTCTGTTAAAGATTTACCCTATTTATGTGGCAAGTTTATAAAATTTTGGCTACTCTAGCACTTCAGGTAGTTTCCAGCCTGATTTTACATATTTCTTTGTCTCTTAAAATCCAAAAAACGCTTTCCTAGTTTCTTATTTTTTGCATTGCAAAAGCAGTTTTGCCACATAAGGTTTCCCCCACAAGGGAGGGCAAGTAATGGAAAATAAAGCCCATTTTATGAAAGAAAGAGGTGTAAAAGCAGATTCTAAATGACTTTAGAATCTAAAATGGCTATCAAATCTTTAAAATTTGTTTTTTTGTTTCTTAAAGCTACGCAAACATTACTTCACCAAAGGCATAAGCTCTTTGGCAATGCGCTCAAGTTCTTCTTTCATAGGCGCACATTGCACAATAAGCAGATTAAGTCCTGCTTCCTCATACGCCTTGATTTTTTGTGCTACTTGCTTAGCTGTGCCGACAAGATTAGAGCGCAAACCACGATTAGAAACGCTATAATCATATTTAGAGACTTCTACATCAAGTTGGGAATTGCCTGTGAAATTCTTATAGGAATTTTCATAATCTGCATAATTTTTAATCGTTGTGATTCTTTCTAGCTCTTTTAAGGCTTCTTCCTCTGTGTCTCTAATGATAATATAAGTAGCCATTCCAAAGCCTTTAAAAGGTGCTAATCCAGCCTTTTGTTTTCTTCCTTTCATATCAGCAATTTTTTCTTTGACTTCTTCTATTGTGCCTCCGTGCATTAAATATTTATCTGCAAACTGCGTAATGGCTTCTCTTCCTCTTTCGCTCTCTCCTCCGGCATATACAAGTGGCATTTTAGGAGGTTTAGGTTCATTAAATGAATTTTCAAAACTAAAGTATTTGCCTTTATGATTAAGAGGGCTTTTGCTCCAAAATCCCCTTAAAACATCAGTATATTCGTGTGTAAGGGCGTATCTATCATCGTGCCCATCAAAGCTTATCCCATATTGTCTCGCTTCCTCTGCCCACCACGCTGACACCATATTAATACTAAATCGCCCACCACAAATTTGTGAAATCGTAGCAATTTGCTTTGCTGTGAGAGCAACCTGATGATATTGTGGGCGCAAGGCTGCTAGAATCTCAATTTTTTTCGTAATTGCTGCCAATCCATTAGCAATAGACCACGCATCAAGAGCAGGAGCTTTTTCACCTTTAATATCATTAAGGTAGAGCTCTGGCACGAGTGTAAGCACATAACCGAGTTCTTCAGCGCGCAGTGTCAAATCTTTGATATACTCCCACGAGCCTTGAGTGCTATCATCATCAACATTTCTAAGCCAACTTCCCCAAACAGGTGTCCAATATCCAAATTCCATAAATGCCTCCTTGAGATTAAATTAACGATTTTTTTGCCATTCTGCATTAAGAAAGGCTACGATTCTATCTGCTGCTCTGTGAGAAGCCTTAGATTCCACAGATTTATTATAATTAGTATTTGTATTAATATCATACACGACTAATTCACCTTGTGTGTTTTCCATAAACTCTACGCCTGCAACTTCAATTTTATGTGCGTGTAAAAATGTTTCAAGTTTTGCAATAAGTGGTGTTTGTGCGTTAATATCTTCTCTAATGCTAAATTTATCTCCGCTTGTCTCGCACATTGCTCCTGCAATAGCGGGTGTAGAATCTTGTATCTCGCACATTCCACCAGCGAGTTTTGGTAAAGATTCAATATTGCACGCCTCTGCTGGACAAAGTTCAAATGAACCCGCACTTGTATCAACGCGCACAGCGTAGTGAAATTTACCACCAATAAATTCTGCACGAGTGATAAAAAATTCCTTGCTTTTAATATATTCTTGCAAGAGCGTAATACCATCAATCGCTTCCTCAAATGCAGCCGAATGCACATATTCTTTAAAAGATTCAAAGTTTTCAAAAAGTCTCACACCAAGCCCTTTACCGCCTTGATTATGTTTTGAGATAAAAGGTGTTTGCAATGTTTTTGCCACTTCAAGTAAATTTGTTTTACCAAAACAAGCATAAGTTTTTGGCGTTAAGAATCCTGCTGCATTAAGCGCAAGATATTGTTTGATTTTACTCACTTCAAATTCAAGCACCGATGAACCATTAATTACGCGCCTATTGTAAGAATGTAACCATTGTAAAATGGCGCGTCCATATTCTTTGGTATATTGATGTTCTCGTGTATGGCAAGATGCACTAAGTCGTGACCAAAATACTCCTTTAGGCGGTTCTTTGTCAAGATAGATAGCACCTTCTGTAAGGATTATTTCTTGAAATGGCACTTTTGCTCGTTCAAATGCCTCTTTAAAAGGTGGGATCCATTCTGGATTCTCGTGAATAATAAAAATGCCTTGTGGTAATGAATTATATAACATACTCTTCTCCTCTTAATTTTGGTCTCCCTGTCCCTGCATAATCGTTAATAGTGGATTTTTCGCCACCTACTCTATATTTTGAAGCAATATGTTCATTACCAAGTCTATCACCTTTACCAAAAAGCTTATGGCGCAAACTCCCTTGTGTATAAGATTGTTTATACACACCTCTTTTTTGCAATTCAGGCACAATAAATTCTACAACATCTTCAAAAGTACCCGGTGTTGTTGCATAGGCAAGATTGAATCCGTCCGCATCGCTGTATTCAATAAATTCTTGCAAAATATCTGCTACTTTTTGCGGACTTCCAACAAATTTTAGTCCTTGGCAGCCTATGCCTGTGAGTTTGATTAAATCTCTTAGTGTCCAAACTCTCCCATCATCTGTGGTAGAATTGCTCAAAGCTTCTACTTGTGCAACTATGGCATTTGATTTGATATTGTTTAGAGGGTCATCAAGCTTGTATTTAGACAAATCTACACCGAGCCAGCCTGAATTTATCACAAGTGAGCCCTCAACACTTGCATAAGAAAGCAAGTCTTTATATTTTGCTTCTGCAAGAGCATCGGTTGTATCAGTGATAATTGTCGCAAGAATATATATTTTTGCGCTATAAGGGTCTCTTCCCGCATTAATAAGTGCATCACGCACTTGTTTGACTGCGATTTTAGCATATTCTTTGGTGGGAGGCGCAATGAAAATTGCTTCTGCGTGTGTAGCGGCGAATTGTCTTCCACGAGGTGAATTTCCTGCTTGAAAGAGCACAGGTGTGCGCTGAATGCTTGGCTCGCATATATGGATTCCGGGCACATCAAAATATTTGCCGTGATGTCCTATGTGGTGAATCTTAGAAGGATTAGCGAAATCACCACTTTGTTTATCTAAAATTACCGCGTCATCTTCCCAGCTTCCTTCTAAAAGCTTATAAATAACTTCCATATACTCATCAGCAAGTGCATATCTTTCATCGTGAGGTAATTCACTCTCACCCATATTTTTATTGGCGCTTGGGAGATAACCTGTAACGATGTTCCACCCCACGCGTCCTTTAGTGAGATGGTCCAAAGTGCTTAACCTTCTTGCAAAAGGAAAAGGGTGCTCAAAAGGCACACCTGCAGTTACTCCAAAACCTAAATGTTGAGTAACTGCTGCGCCAATTACAGCAAGTTGTGTAGGGTCATTTACAGGCACTTGCAGAGCGGTTTTGAGCGCACCCAAATCATTCCCCCCATAAATGTCATATACCCCTATCACATCAGCGATAAAAACGGCATCAAAGAGCCCTTTTTCTGCAATTTTTGCGATATTTTGCCAATACTCAATATCTTTGTATCGCAGTGCTTGGTCTTTTGGGTATCGCCATAGTCCCGGGCTAAGGTGAGAAATACAATTCATTTCAAAGGCGTTGAAGTGGATAGGTTTTGCTTTTTTCATTGGATGCCTCCATTTTTTAGATTTTATTAAGTTCGTTTGAACTTATGAAGTGTATTATACTTACATTTTTTTAAAAATACAATATGTAATCATAAAAATTTGTATATTATTGCTACTTTTTTACTCATATTTTAAGATAAAATAAGAATCTACAGCATAGGCTAAAAGCAAATTCAACTATCACTTTCTTAATTGTGCCTGAATATAACTCATAAAAAATTTGTTAAAAGAAACGATAAGGAGATTGTATGTTTGTCATAAGAATGTAGTGTAATAAAGCCTACCCACAGACTTTATTACACGCGAAGAATAGAGAGATACTTAATCTTTAATCTAAGAAGATTACTTTTTAAGGAATCCTCCTACCGCACTTGCTGCTCCACCTGTTTTAGAATCAGCTTTATCTATAGCCTCTTTTTTCTTTTTTTCAGCTTCAGCTTTTGCTGCATCTACTGCTTCTTTTTTCTTCGCTTCGGCTATATCTTTTGCACTTTTTCCGCTTGAGAAGTCAGAAGCTGCTCCAAGAGCATTTCCTTTGACATCAAACGCACTTGCCATAGAGGCACTAAAGATGATTCCCATTGCTATTATGAATAATTTTTTCATAATATCTCCTTGTAATGTGAAAATTGTAGTGATAAACCACGAAAGGCAATTTGACAAAAAAAAAAAAAACGATTGGTAAATACACTTAAAATTTGAAATTGTTTTAAAATGGGGAAAAGTGATAGGAGAGAGTTTGTTGGCAGAATCTTTATGATTCTGCCAAGAGCCATAGAGTTTTATTTTTGCATTTGTTTCATCATTGCATCTTTTTTCTTTTTCTCTAGTTCTTTAGTTGTTGCAGATTTTACTTCTTTTTTCTTAGTAGAAGCTACTTGTTTTGCGCTTTTGCCATTTGCAATATCAGAAGCTGCACCATAAGTTTCTCCTTTGACATCAAACGCACTTGCCATAGAGGCACTAAAGATGATTCCCATTGCTATAATGAATAATTTTTTCATAATAGATCCTTTATATTAAAATTAGTAGGATAGCCTACGCACTCATTCTATAAGCGTAAAGAAAACAAATAGCAACAAGAAAATTTATTATCAAATATAATATTTTAGCTATGCACTCGGCTTTTGGAGTGTAAGAGTAAGCCAATTTTCATAAGAGGGTTGTGCTTTTGCCTCAAAAGCAATGATTTGAGGAATTTCATAGCTGTGATGAGTAAGGAGGAGTTTTTCAATTTCTTTATAATGCACAGGCAACGTTTTAAGAATAAGCAGATATTCGCTTTCTTTGCAAATTGTATCCTTACCTTTTTTCTGCCATACATAGCTGCTTTTTATTTTGTGCCTTTGCACGCACGCGCACAACCGAACTTGAAGCAAGATTTTAATAAGCTTTTTGGCTTCTTTCTTTGTGGGCGTTGTCGTATAAATAAGCAACATTAATTCTCCCTGTATCTTGTATTTGTGTAGCACACAGCAAAAAGCGATTTGTATCCTAAGTGCAGAATCTAAGCCTTTGAAAGCTGTATGTAATGGTGCAGATTCTAGCCTAGAATATTTAGCATTTGCCAAACCCACTTTATAGAATCTACACGAGCATAATCTCCACAATGCAGGTTTAAATCTTTTAGACTATAATGCCGTTTTTAGAATCTTCTACAAAAGTTAAGGAGCAGACAATGGCAATAAAAAAAGTTGTTTTGGCATATAGTGGCGGACTTGATACGAGTGTGATTTTAAAATGGCTCGGAGATAATTATCATTGTGAGGTGGTAACCTTTACAGCTGATATTGGGCAGGGTGAAGAGGTTGAACCTGCACGAGAAAAGGCTTTAAAGCTTGGTATAAAAAGTGAAAATATTTTTATTGAAGATTTAAGAGAGGAGTTTATCAAAGATTTTGTCTTTCCTATGTTTCGTGCAAATACAATTTATGAGGGAGAATATTTGCTTGGCACAAGCATTGCGCGCCCTCTTATTGCAAAAAGACTTGTTGAGATTGCTAAAAGTGTTGGGGCTGATGCCATAGCACACGGAGCGACAGGAAAGGGAAATGACCAAGTGCGATTTGAGCTCGGAGCCTACGCGCTTAATCCAGATATTAAAGTCATTGCTCCTTGGCGTGAATGGGATTTGAATAGTCGTGAAAAACTCTTAGCTTATGCAGAATCTGCAGGGATTGCTATTGAAAAAAAGCAAAATAAATCGCCTTATTCAATGGACGCAAACTTATTGCATATTAGCTATGAGGGACAGATTCTAGAAGACCCGAATGTAGAACCAGAAGAGGATATGTGGCGATGGAGTGTTTCACCACTTAATGCGCCAGATAAACCAGAATGTATTAGCATTGAGTTTCAAAATGGCGATGGCGTGGCGATAAATGGAGAAAAGCTAAGTCCTGCGAATTTTTGGGCAAAGCTCAATGAGCTAGGCGGAAAGCACGGCATTGGGCGGCTTGATTTGGTAGAAAATCGCTATGTGGGTATGAAATCTCGTGGGTGTTATGAAACACCCGGAGGCACAATATATTTAAAAGCTCATCGTGCGATAGAATCTTTGTGTCTTGATAGGGAAGAGGCACATTTAAAAGATTCTATAATGCCAAAGTATGCAGAGCTCATTTATAATGGCTATTGGTTTAGCCCAGAGCGCGAGGCATTACAAGCACTTATTGATAAGACACAGCAAAAAGTAAGTGGAGTAGTGCGCCTTAAGCTCTATAAAGGGAATGTCATTGTTATAGGGCGAGAATCTAAAAATTCTTTATTTAATGCAGCATATAGCACTTTTGAGGAAGATTCTGTATATAATCAAAAAGATGCCGCAGGGTTTATTAAACTTAATGCTTTGCGTTTTATCATCGCAGGAAAGGCAAATAGGGATAAATAAGTGATGAGGGGGTTAAGATTTTGTATCTTAGTATTTTTATTTTGCACATATATTTATGCCGAGCCTAATAAAAATAGTCCATTTGTGCTCAACTTTGATGATATTTCTCAAATCACCTCTCTAGCAGGAGCGGATTTATTAGAATCTTCATTTATAAAAGATTCTAAAACAAAAAAAGTCCTAATGATTTCAGATTTTAATAATTTGAGTGATTTTGATATTGACATTGGGCTTTTGGCGCGGAAGATTATCACGGACACGGTAAGCTCACAAAAAATCACACTTACTGCAGCGATTGCCGGAAATGCTTTTAATGCTGACCCGAGCCTTGATAAGATTCGTGCAATGCGTAACAATGAGGAGTTTGCCGACATTATCCCTAAAGGCACATTGATTGCTCCTAAATATTCCTTAAGTGCGCGGATTACAAATGATACAACAAAGCAGGGCAGTTTGCATATCGTGTCTTATCATTTTATTTTTAGTATTGTGAATCTAGAGAGCGGTTTGGTGGAGTGGGACTATATTGAGCATATTAAAAAGGCAAGTAAAGAGCCGCTTCCTCTTGAACGAGAATCTCTTTATGGCAAAAAATGTCTTGCTGCTTCTTTACCTTTAAAAGAGCAAAAAGCAGCGTGTGAAGTCGCAATAAGTGAGGTTTGGCTCGGTATTTTTGAGAGCATTCCGCAAAACAAAAAGCCACTCTTGCATTCTTACGCGCTTAAGGCGTGTGAGCTAGATTCTCCTTTTGGCTGTCGGGCGTTAGGTGCGAGTTATAAATTTGAAAAAAAAGATTTGAGTAATGCAAAAAAATATTATGAAAAAGCCTGTGATAATAAAGATGGTGGAGGTTGCTATAATCTTTCCATTATATATGAACACGCGCAGGGTGTGGCACAAAATATCCCCCTTGCTAAAAAATACGCCACTTTGTCGTGTAACTATGGATTTAAGGCAGGTTGTGAGAATCTAAAGGCTTTAGAGCAATATAGTGAAAATGAGAATCTTGATAGGTATGGCTTAATGTATAAGAGTGATTGTGAAGATGGTTTAGGCACTGCTTGTGAGAGGCTTTCATCTTACTATTATCACGGCTTTGGTGGAGCAAATAAGAATCACACACAGGCAAGAATCCTTTTAGAAAAAGGCTGTGAGCTAAAAGATGCAAATAGTTGTTATCAATTAGGATTATGGGAAATGCAGGGCTTAGGTGGAACGACTAAAGATGCAAACAAAGCCTTAGAGCATACATTATTTGCTTGTGAAAGTGATGTGAAAAGAAATTGCAAAGCTGTGAGTGCTTTGAGCGAAGAAAAGGCAAATATTTACAGATGTGAGGAGCATACAAAAATCATTATTAATGTAGCGTGTTCAGGTGCTGCTAGCATATATGAGCACGGCTTTGGAAGTGTGAGTAGTAATAATGAATTAGCATTGAAATATTATCAAAAAGCTTGTAAGGGTGGATTAGATAATGCTTGTTCAATGTTTAATAGCTTGCAACAAAAGCTCAAATAAGCGCATACTAAACTTTAGCATTATATAATGATATTTTAATTGATAAATGGGAGCAGATATGGCACAAGTTATTACGATTACTTCAGGTAAAGGCGGTGTGGGCAAATCTACCGCAACAGCAAATCTCGCTGTGGGTTTAGCTATGGAGCTAGAATCTAGTGGGAAGAAAGTTGTAGCGATAGATTTTGATATTGGTTTGCGTAACCTTGATATGCTCCTTGGGCTAGAAAATCGCATTGTATATGATGTCATTGATGTAATGGAAGGTAAATGCAATCTCTCACAAGCCCTCATCAATCATAAAAAAACAAAAAATCTTTACTTTCTTCCTGCTTCACAGACAAAGGATAAAACAATCCTTGATAAGGATAAAGTGGGTAAACTCATTGCATCTTTGCGAGAAAATTTTGACTATATTCTTATAGATTCTCCAGCGGGGATTGAGAGTGGGTTTGAACACGCAATATTATGGGCAGATAGAGCACTTATTGTTGTTACGCCGGAAGTGAGTTCGGTGCGAGATAGCGATAGGGTGATTGGTATTATTGATGCAAAAAGCCACAAAGCACAACAAAATGAAGAAGTCCAAAAACATATCATCATCAATCGTATTAAGCCAGAACTTGTAAAAAAGGGCGAAATGCTTTCAGCCGATGATGTGTTAGGCATACTTGCTTTGCCTCTTATTGGGCTTATCCCAGAGGATAGTAAAATTGTGAGTGCAACAAATACAGGTGAGCCTGTAATTTACACACAATCCCCTAGTTCAAAGGCATATATGCGTATCGCAAAGCGCATTTTAGGGGAAGAAGTGCCTTTTGTTTCTTTGGAAAGTGAGGGTGTTATGGGCACGCTTAAAAGGATTTTTAAATGAGTTTATTGAGCTTATTTCAAAAAGATTCACACAAAAGCGCATCTAGAGCAAAGGAACGATTAAGCATCATTCTTGCACACGAGCGCAGCGCAAATATTCCATACCTTGAGGATATGCAAAAGGAGATTTTGCAAGTGGTGCAAAAATATACAAAATCAAATGAGATTCACTTTAGCACAAACAGCAATCAAAATATCAGCACCCTCGAAGTGCAAATCACATTGGGGGGATAAGTCGGTGCGCATTTTGTATTGCTTAGCTCTTATGATGTGTGTAGCTAAGGCAGATGCTCCCTTTGATTTAGAATCTAAGCACCCATTAGTGTATGGGATTGGCAAGATATTTTCCTACTTTCATAATGACAATTTTATTGATTTAGAGTCGCAGAAAAACCCACAAGATTCACAAAATACGCAAGATTCTAAGGATTTACAATCGCAGCAAACTTTAGAGAATTTGCAAGTTGATAGCAAACATCATCCACAAGATTCAAAAGATTCTATACAGAGATTAGGAGACAAACCAAAGGTGTTGCTTATAATGGACGACCTTTCTAGCCTTTCACAAGTAAAAAAACTTGAAAAATTACAATTTAATATCACGCCATCAATTTTCCCAAAAACAAAACACAATCCCAGCACACCGCATATCGCAGAGTATTTGAATGCGAAAAATAAGCCATTTATGGTGCATCTCCCGCTTGAAGCAAAGCGATTTGTGCAAAATGAAATCACGCCCATTAAAGCGGGCGTATCTAAAGAAACACTAAAGGCACAACTAGTGGCTATCAAGGTAGATTTTCCTAATCTTGTGTATATTAATAACCACACGGGGAGCAAATTTACCCAAAGCTACGCAGATATGCTAAATCTGCTTGAAATCTTTGATGAGCTTGGATTCAAATTCATTGATAGTATTACGACAAGCCACCCGGTAAGTGAGCGTATAGCCACCGAGCAGGGCAGACTCATTATGGCGCGAGATGTATTTTTAGACAATGAAACAAATATTACTTATATCAAAACACAGATTAAATCACTCATAGCAAAGGCGCGTAAAAAAGGCTATGCGATCGGCATTTGCCACCCAAATGACGCGACTTTTAAGGCGTTGTCCCAAATGAGTAAGCAAATACAAAATGATATTGTGCTTGTTAGCCCAGCAGATTTAGAATCTTACCTCGCAGAGAGTAAAACTACGCGTTATGTCCGCGCTCCTTTTGGTCAATGAATAGTCTCGATTCTATATGCGAGTTAGAGGATTTGCCACTAGCCCTGCGCTCCTTACCTAATCCTCCTGCAAAACTTTTTTATCGTGGTGAGCGCACGAAGTGTGAAAGCCTTTTATCCGCCGCGCATAAAATCGCCATTGTTGGCACACGAAAGCCTAATCCTTATACGAAGTCTTGTGTAGCTACTTTGGCTACTAAGATTGCAAATGCTGGTGGCGTGGTGGTAAGCGGTGGGGCTTTGGGCGTGGATATTATCGCACATACGCACGCTTTCCCGCGCACGATAATGTTTTCTCCCGCGAGTTTGGAGATTTGCTATCCTAAAAGCAATGCAGAGATGATTCAAAAGATGATGAAAGAATGCGTTGTTTTGAGCGAGTATGAAAGCGCATATATGCCTCATCGCTTTAGTTTTTTGGAGCGTAATCGTCTTGTTGTTGGTTTGAGTGATTGTGTGATAATCCCTCAAGCTGATATTGCGAGTGGCTCAATGCAGAGTGCGCGTATTGCTTTGGAATTAGGGAAACCCCTTTTTGTGCTGTCTCATCGTATAGGCGAAAGCGAGGGGACAAATAAACTTCTAGCCGATGGCAAGGCGGAAGCGATTTATCACATTCCTACTTTTATAAAGTCTATTTTTGGAGATTCGCAGAGCTTAGAATCTTTTGAGAGTGCAGAATCTGCGAAAGAAAGTGATAAAATCTTAGCCTTTTGTGCGAAAAATCCCCGATTCGATGAGGCATACGCGCTGTTTGGGGAGATTCTCTATGAATATGAGCTAATGGGAAAAATTATAAGAGAATCTGGATTTATTCGTGTGGTGTAGGGATAGAGGGTGGATTTAAGGGCAAAAAATGAATCTTGTAGAAGCTAGGGTTATCAAAGACGCAGATTCTAAAGACATCAAGGCAAGGGTATTGAGTTTCTAAAAACAAGCGGAGAGAAAGGGGTAAGGTAAAAATGAAAGAGATAAATATCTTAGCGTGTGATGTGGGGTTGAAGCGCATAGGGATAGCAATTCTTAAAGAGGGAATTATTTTGCCTTTAGAGCCTATTTCGCGCCACAATCGTAATCAAGCTGCAAAAGAGCTTGATAATGTTCTCAAAGAGCGCGACATACACATACTTGTCGTGGGAATACCAAGCGGCGGGGAAGCAGAGCATAGTGATATGCAAAAGCGCATCTCTCATTTTATCTCCCTTCTTAGTTTTGAGGGTGAGATTTGCTTTGTCAATGAGGACTATACAAGCTCTAATGCTTTGCAATCTCTCTCTTATATGAAAAGGCAAAATCGTGCCAAAGCTCAAAAAGATGGGCGCATAGATTCTCTAAGTGCGTGTGAAATCTTGCAACGATATATGCAATCACACAATATTACACAATCTACTTAACCTTTTTGCTCTCTTTATGTTTATTGTGCTTTTAAAATCTTGTTTTGCGTGATTTTTGAGTATAATTTCAGCCTTAGAGGTCAGTTTGATTTCAAACAAACATAAGGAGTTCATAATGAATGCAAACACAAAATGGTTTATTGTTTCAGGGATAGCACTTGGTGCTTTAGCTGCTTATTTGGTTTATGCCGGAAATCCCGGAAATATGGGAATATGTGCAGCTTGTTTTTTGCGTGATAGTAGCGGCGCACTTGGATTTCACCGCGTAGAGACTCTTCAATACTTAAGACCCGAGCTTTTTGGACTTATCATAGGTGGCTTTTTAGCGAGTATGTTTTGGACAAAAGAATTTAGCGCAAAGGGTTCTGCTTCAGCATTTTCACTCTTTTTCTTAGGCATATTTGCTATGATTGGCGCACTTGTATTTCTAGGCTGTCCTTGGAGGGCTTTTTTGAGACTTGGCGGGGGAGATATGACAGCTATCGCCGGATTCTTAGGCTTAGCCGGGGGCGTTGGTTTGGGAATGTTTTTCAAAAGTCGCGGATACAAACTTCAAGAGAGTGTTTCTGTCAGTAAGAGCATAGGATTTTTGCCTGTTGTTTTGACTTTGCTTATGCTTGGCGTTTTAATTTTTGGCTTAAAGCTAAGTAATGGCATACCTTTTACCTCTACAAAGGGTCCCGCTTCTCAACACGCTGCCATACTTGTTTCTTTAGTGATTGGTGCTATTGTTGGAATCCTTATGCACAAAAGCAAATTTTGCTCGGTAGGTGCTTTTTCAAGGGCTTTTAGGGGAGATTTTTCAATGTTTTGGGGCATAGTTGCTATTATCGCGTCTGCAAGTATAGTTAATTTCGCCCTAGGACAATACAAATTTGGCTTTGAGGGACAAGCCATAGCTCACAATGATTTTGTATGGAATTTCTTAGGTATGGTTTTAGCTGGATTATGCTTTAGCTTGAGTGAGGGCTGTCCCGGAAAACACCTCGTGCAAATGGGGACAGGAAACTTAAGTTCAGTGATATTCATACTCGGTATGGTAGCTGGAGCTGCAATAGCACATAATTTTTTACTTGCAAGCTCGCCAAATGGCATTAGCGCCTATGCACCTTGGGCTGTTGGGCTTGGGTTTTTATTTGCTATTTATCTTGGTATTTTCGCAAAAAAGTAGCTTGAATTTTTGTAGGGTTTGCGTTATGCAAACTCTATGTATAGCTTTAATCCTCTATCTTAGTCAATAATCTCGATTCTATATGCGAGTTCTTAGGATTTACCATTTCATAACTTGATTTTAAAAATTTTACTTCTCTATAAAAGCTTAATCTAGGCATTTATATACATATCAACATACTTTTGTTTGTCTTTTGTATGTTAAGATAAAATCAATTGTTTGATATGCAATCCACACCAAAATAATACTCGATTCTAAAAGGAATACTATGCCAAAGAATCACAAAAGCGCACAAAAAATCCTTGATATTTCACTCAAGCTTTTTAATAAGCACGGATTTGAAAATGTGAGAATGCAAGATATTGTCGATAAATTAGCCACTTATGGT
Source organism: Helicobacter typhlonius (assembly GCF_001460635.1). Classification (NCBI taxonomy): domain Bacteria; kingdom Pseudomonadati; phylum Campylobacterota; class Epsilonproteobacteria; order Campylobacterales; family Helicobacteraceae; genus Helicobacter; species Helicobacter typhlonius. The sequence goes on along the minus strand of NZ_LN907858.1, from coordinate 1,828,941 downwards.
TTAAGCAAGGGCGCGATTTACCATTATTTTGATAGTAAAGATGATATTTTAGAATCTATCTTTTGGCAATACGAGCAGCAAATAAAGCAGATATGGCAGATTCAGTATCCTCACAAAAATGGTAGAGATAAGATTAAAACAATTATTATGCAACATTTGGATTATATGCTAAAACACAAGGCGTTTGTGCAGGATTCAAACACGCTTTTTGGCTCTTTTCGTGCCCTTGGGTATCGTCTCAAGCACAATCATATTGTCCCTATTGTAGAATCTCTCATAGAAGAGGGCAACAATGATGGCTCGCTCAATGTCGCTTATCCAAAGGCGGCAAGTCAAATGCTCGTGTGGGGTGTGTATGTATGGCTTGATAGTGCGCTCTACCCACTTAGCCAAATCGAATACACACATAAGGTGCGGCATTTGCGTATAATGTGCGAGGGCGTGGGACTAAGTGTTATTGATGAGGAGATTAGCTCGGAGCTTTTAAGAGTGTGGCAGGAGATTGCAAGAGGCGGCAAATAGTGCAAGTGAGAATCTTGTAAAATATTAAGCTTAATTTTTGGGGCTATACTTAATTAAACTTAGGGGGAGCTTGGTGCGTTGAGAATCTGCTCTAAAAAAGCGCGGATTCTATACACGAATCCGCTCTACTATCGCCCTCTTGCATTTATTCAATTTGCTTTCTACAATGTTTGTTTTTTTGGATTATTGAACTCTTTGGTCTATTCCCCTTAAAATTTACTTAAATTTAAGCAAGTTTAAAAAAGGGGGTATAACATATTTCCTACATAAGCATAAAAAGAAAAGTTAAGGAATGTATCAAGAATTTGTATGCTAAGATTACAGCGCAACGAGGAAATGAAAGTTTGGCTTAAAGAATTTTTCAAAGATTTTTTATAAGCACATCAATTTTTATTTTTATCGTGCGAGGTAGGCAGAGTTTAGCCCATTTCACGCACGATTAAGCTTTCTTTTAATCCCAAAGATTCTATAATCCTTTGCTCCATTGTGCGCTGCTCCCCATTATCCACTTCGTGATCAAAGCCCAAAATATGCAAAAGCCCGTGGATAAAAAGCAAACTTATTTCATCTTGTGCGCTATGCCCGTGCTTTTTGGCAACTTGCTCGGCAAGTTCATAGTTTATCACTACACTTCCTAAACACAGCGGGAGCATAGATTCATTAGAATCCCCCCCTTTATACTCCTGTGCCTCTAAATTTTCATTCAAAATCATATCTGTCAATGTGTGAGATTCGCTAAACATATCACAGCATAAAGGAAAGGATAATACATCAGTGGTGGTATCTTTGCCCCGATGAGTGCTATTTAGCTCGCGCATATCCGCGCTATCTAGGGCAATTACCTCAAGCGTAAAGGACGCAAGATTCATATTGAGGAATCCTAGCGTCTCTATATGTTCTATAAGCTCATTTAAGAATCCTAAATGTGTAAGGTTTTCCTGCGGTATATCAAGCATAGGCAAAAAATCTCGTGCCTTTTGCGTTTTTGCGTTAGATTGTAAGGTAGAATCTGCGCTGTGGCTAGGCTGTGAATCCGCGAGGGTATCGTTAGGATTGTGCATTTATGCTCCATTTGTGTAGAGAATAGGTTTGTTTTGCATAAGTATAGCCATAAAGTGCTATTAAAGTGCTATAATTCACTCTTTTTTACCACAAGTGAGGCGCGGAAATATGGTAGATTATGGCATTAATTTTTGGAGCAACAACGACTTTACTATCGATAATGGCAAGGTTAAGGTAAATTATAGGCATAAACCGGCGTTGATTGACATTGTGCAGGAGGCGCGTGAGAAAGGCTACAAAGGACCATTGTTGCTTCGATTTCCGCATTTAATAAAAAAGCAAGTTGATAAGGTGTTTGCTTCTTTTGAAGACGCGATTAAAGAGTATTCTTACAAGGGTAGATTTAAGGCTGTTTTTCCCCTCAAAGTCAATCAAATGCCAAATTTCGTCCTCCCACTTGTAGAGCAGAGCAAGGATAAATGCTATGGGCTAGAGGCGGGGAGTAAATCCGAGCTTATCCTCGCTATGGCTTATACGAATAAAGATGCGCCCATAACGGTTAATGGATTCAAAGATAAGGAGATGATTTCTCTAGGCTTTAGTGCAGCGAATATGGGACACGATATTACGCTTACAATCGAGGGCTTAAACGAGCTAGGGACGATTATCGAGGTGGCGCGTGAGCTAGGTGAGCCTTATCCTAATATTGGACTTAGAATCCGCCTCCATAGCACAGGAATGGGGATTTGGGCAAAAAGCGGGGGCATAAACTCAAAGTTTGGACTTACAAGCACCGAGCTTTTAGAGGCGATAAATATGCTTGAAAAAGAGCAGCTCCTGCATAAATTTACAATGATTCACTTCCATATCGGTAGCCAAATTAGCGATATTTCACCGCTGAAGCGCGCTATTAGGGAGGCGGGAAATATCTATGCGGAGCTACGCAAAAAGGGAGCAAAAAATCTAAAATGCGTCAATATCGGTGGAGGGCTCGCTGTGGAATACACGCAACACGAGGGCGCGAATAATCGCAACTACACTTTGAATGAATTTAGCGGCGATGTTGTGTTTTCTTTGCGCGAGATTGCTAAAAACAAAAAAGAGCCAGAGCCTGATATTTTTATAGAATCTGGGCGATTTATCGCCGCAAGCCACGCAGTGCTTATCGCGCCTGTTTTGGAGCTTTTTTCACAAGAATATGACGAAAAAGCCCTCAAGCTTAAAAAGAGCAATCCTCCGCTTATTGAAGAGCTTTTTGATCTCTATAATAGCGTGGTGGAGAAAAATGCGATTGAATATCTCCACGATAGTCTTGACCATATGGAATCTTTGCTTACGCTTTTTGATTTGGGCTATATTGATTTGCAAGACCGCTCAAATACCGAAGTGCTCGTGCATCTCATCATCAAAAAAGTTATTAAGCTTTTAAAACATAAGAATTTTAATGAGATTTTACAGATTCAAGAGCAGGTGCAGGAGCGTTACTTATTGAATTGTAGCTTTTTCCAAAGTTTGCCTGATTATTGGGGGTTGGCGCAAAACTTTCCTGTTATGCCCCTTGATAGGCTCAATCGCCGACCGAATCGAAGCGCGAGTTTATGGGATATTACTTGTGATTCTGATGGTGAGATTGCTTTTAATGCGACACAGCCGCTTTTTTTGCACGATGTAGATGTTACAAAAGAGGAATATTTTTTGGGATTTTTCCTTGTGGGTGCGTATCAGGAGGTGCTTGGAATGCGGCATAATCTCTTCACGCACCCCACAGAATTTAGCGTGGAATTTGATGATGATTTAAATAAGGGCTATGAGCTTACTCGCCTCATTGAAGCTCAAACGATTTTAGATGTGCTTGATGATTTGGATTATGATACTAAAGACATAGAGCGTAGGCTAAAGCAGCATATCGAGGATAATCAAAACCTCGATAGCGAGGGCAAGAAAGAAATGCTTGGGCGACTTTATGTAATGCTAAGTGAGAATGGTTATTTGCGCACGATTACGACAAAGGGAGATTAAAGGGTGGAAGAATCACGCACACCAAATCACATAGAAAATAATATAGAATCTACACCCTTTCACGCCACCCAACCCATAGGACTATGGCAGACTATCAAGGAGGATTTTTGCATTATCAGACAAAAAGACCCCGCCATTAATAAGAGCATAGAATTATTTTTTAACTACCCCGGGCTGATTGCGCTCGTGCATTATCGTATTGCGCACAGGCTTCATAAGGTTGGATTCAAAGTTTTAGCGCGTATTCTTATGGGGCTTACGGGCTTTATAACAAATGTGGATATTCACCCTGCGGCTACGATTGGCAGACGTGTTTTTATTGACCACGCCACAGGGGTAGTCATTGGCGAGACTGCCGAAGTAGGCAATGATGTGATGATTTATCAAGGCGTAACGCTAGGTGGCACAAGCCTTGAAAAAGTCAAACGCCACCCCACCATAGAAGATGGCGTTGTCATTGGTGCTGGGGCGAAGATTCTAGGAAATATCCGCATTGGCGCAAATGCCAAAATTGGTGCAAATTCTGTGGTAATAAAAGATGTGCCACAAGATTGCACTGCTGTGGGAATCCCCGCGCGTGTGATAATCAAAGGTAGGGCAAAAGAAGCAAATGCCATAAACAAGCTGCCCGATATTGACAAGGCGGCGTTTGAATATCTCCTCAAGCGAATGCAGATTCTAGAATCTGTGCTAGATTGTGCAGCGGATTTGAGTAAAGATTCTAATAAGGCAGAGGGCGAACAAAAATGCAGCGACAAACTTCGCAAGGAAAGAGAGGAGCTAGATAGCATCTATACCGCTTTCTTGCGCAGTTTGAGAGACTAGAATCTAAATAATCCCACTAGAAAGAACATAGTCGCCAATACTATTATCCCCCATAGTCCGCTTACGCACGCACCAAGCACGATTTTGGGCGGGATTGTTTTAAAAAGCGGGGCTTTGTTGGAGGGCGTAGCGCAAGATGAGGCAAAAGATTCACGGGGTATAGAATGAGGCATTGCCACATCTGTTGCAATGGGCTGATGTTGCGCTTGTTTTGGGGATTTGATAAATTTATAAAACACATAGCAAATGTGGGGAAAAGCGATAAAAAGGCTTGAGATACCCACAATGATAAGCAAAAAACGAATGAATGATACATCTCTGATATACAAGAAAAAGAAGGTAGAGCCAAGAATACCCACCACAATATAGCCTATAAGCATTCCTAAGAGAAAATATATATCAATGCAGTAACGCAGCTGATAGGGTAGCCACAGCACAAGCATTGTGGCAGCAGTGTAAAATATTGTAGATATAGGAAGCATAAGCGTTATAAAAAGGACAATGCCCATCGCTACTGCCATCGTTGTGCTCCTTCCATCTTTTCTTGTGATACTAAATCGCTTTGAATTTCTGTGTTTTCTTGTGTCGGTAGTGTTATATTATTAAGCAATGATTTGCAATCAATACCGCACATTATAACTTCTGCTGAAAGAATGTGATTATATTTATCTTTAGAATCATAGAACAAAGTATGAGATAATCCCACTAATTAGGATTATGTTTCAGCTCATACATAATCTCCTCTCCAAACTCATCATATCTTATATCTTGCTTTGTATCCATATTCTTGCCTCCATTGTCTATATATTGAATCAAGTTGCTTACTCCTCGCTATTATTCGTATTTGTGTTGTTAGTTTGCATTTGTAGAATCCTCTTGGTGAGATTGCTTATATTCTTTTACTTTTTCATTGTAAAAATTCATAAAAGATTCCTTTACTTGGCTTCCATTTTTAACAATCAACTCAAAACTTAATATATCATTGCTTCCCTCACCATATCTAAAATATATCACATTGGCATTCAAAGCAACTTGTATATCTTTCTCACTTAAAAGGTAGAAATGTTCATAAGGAATAAAGACATCACTAAAGATTCGCCCAACTAATAAACCATTTTCTGTGATACTAAGAGAATTTTGAGATATATACTCCAATGACTTATTCCAGCATATCAACGACACAACTAAGCCAAAAGCGTAGAGTTTCAAACCTAAGCCATATACTATAAATATCAAAAATCCAGCAAGAAAAAATATATAAATCCAACCTGTAAATCTCCACCTTTGCCATTTTACTTCCATTAGAATCTTGCCCACATTATGATTTTTTGCTCTTGCGAAACTAGGAGTAAAGAATAAGCTAAAAATGATTAAAATACAAGTTGCTACATAAAACCAACAAGAATGTATAAATAGTATTTTCACACTCATAGGGAGGTTTTGCATAAATTGAATTTCTAAGGCAGTATCGTTTTTAAAATATGCCATAAGCACTAGAGTTCCAAAAACTCCAACAAATAACTCAAGTAAAAAATAAGCAAAAAAGGTGTTGTATAGTATTTTTATTTGTCTTTGATATGGTTTAAAATATTGTATAAAATAATATCTAAACATAATTAAACCTCTTGCTCTATCGGTATTGTAGTATTTTAAAAACTCTTCACAATCTAATGGAGCATAAAGCTTTGTTCCTGTTTGTGCGAATAAATCTAAGGCTTTATGGACGCCTGAGTCTCTGCCCTGTATATTCCCAAACATACCTATACTTACATTAAATTTACCACTCTTCCCCATTTACATTTATGCTTCTATCTGTCTCTAAAAAACCAAAGACTATAATTTGTTTATTGTAATGCTGCTAATCATACTTTACTAAATCAATTATAAACATACCACCAAATAGGAATAGAAGCAACCAATCGCCTGATTGTAAAATGCAACCTAATAAACAAGCTCTCTAGCAAAGCGTGATTATGTTTTAAAGGTGCTTATCATTTCATCAAGCGCATTGCTTTGATTGGCGAGTTCGTGTGAGCTTTTTTGCATATTATTATTGATTTCTACGATTTGGCTTACACAAGCGGCGATTTTAACACCATTATCAACAATCATTGATGTATTTTCATTCGCCATTTGTGCTCCCTCTAGGCTTTGCAATGATTTTTGCATTGTTTCTTGCACGAGTGTGGCAAGAGATTGTATATTGCCATACATCACTTCACCCTGCTTTGAAAGATTATTCATTGATTTGGCACTGGTTTCCATATCACTTGATACTTCATCAATAGACTGCAAGACAGATTGGATAATGCTACCTGTCTCGGTAATGGAATGCTGTGTGCGCTCCGCTAGTTTTCTCACTTCATCAGCCACCACAGCAAAGCCTCGTCCGTGCTCCCCAGCTCTCGCTGCTTCAATAGCTGCATTAAGTGCTAAGAGGTTTGTTTGGTCTGCTATGTCGGTAATAGTTACAAGTACACTTTGAATATTTTTTGCCTCATTAGCAAGAGAGAGAATCTTTTGCATATTTTCATCTTCTTTTTGTGCGTCTTTTGTGATTTCTTCGTTGATAGAGCTTATGAGTGCTTGAGTTTGCTGCATCGTATTAAGCACATCTTCTAAAGATTCTTTTGTTGCATTTGAAAGGGTGATGTTTTGCTCAATGATATTCACACTCCTTTCGCCTAGCTCGGTGTTATCCTGTGAAATTTTGGCAATATTTTTAGTGTTGCTATCAAGATGAGATGATGTTTCAACAAGCATTTGTGTGATGGAGAGATTGTTTTTGATAAGTTTCATTACCTCCAAGAATACATCGTGTATATAGCGGATAAAGGCATTTACAGAGCGCGCCATTCTTGAAATTTCATCATTTGCAAGAATTTTTACCTGTCCTGTCAAATCTTTGTTTTGTGTGATATAGGCAAGTTTGAGATTGACATTATTAAGGCGAGTAAGAATGCTCCTAACCATTGCTATGCTAACAATAATGGTAAAAATAAGCACAAGGCTATATATGGTGAGGAGTAGCCTAAAGCTACTTTGTAGGGTATCAATATGCGCATTGATAGATTTGTTAATATAAGATGCGATGAAATCCTCAATGTCTTTAAGCACATTGATTTTTTGTGTAATGGTATCAAACCATACTTTCGCATCAATCCCAAAATCTCCGCTATGACGCTTTTCGTGGAGGATATTACGCATTTTATCAACTTCAGCAAAACTTTGATGTTTGATTGCGTTGTGATAAAAATCAAGGCTTTGCTGTGAGGCAAGAGAAAGAAAAATCTTTAAAAATGCTTCTTGCTCGGCAATAAGTGAAACTACTTTGTTGTAGCCCGCATTGTTTGGGGCGACATTAGCGACAAAGATTCCATTTGCGGTGGCGCGCTCTAGCCCTGCGCGCTCTTTTGCGTAAAGAAAACTTGTATAAGCCACCATAGATTTAGCAAGCTGTGCGTCATTAATAATTTTTGTAGATTCTAAAACACTATCAAGTAAAAAAGCAATCGTTGTTGTGTAATACCCTACAACTTGCCCTCCCACATTCTCTTGGGTATTCATAGAAGTATCGGCTTTTTGCCTTGTTTGGGAAATTTTTTCCACTAATTCCAATCCTTGTTGTAAAGCGGAAAGAAAACGTGAATCTACATCATTGTTTTCTGCAACCATATCACGCAAAGTTTTATACTCTTTATCTGTAAGAATGCGTTGCTCTTTAATCTCATTGGCAAATTTTGTGCCTTTACTCGCGACAAATCCTGCACTCAACCCACGTTCTTTTTGCATTTCATGAACGAGTTTTGAGATTTGTTCGGATATTAAAATTTGCTTTTCTAGTATTTGAGATTGAGACATAGAAGCAAAGGTTTGGGAGAGCTGCAGAAAGAGAAAGCAAATAAGGGCGATGAGAGGGATACCTAATGAGATAAGAATTTGTTTTTTGATGCCTAAGGCACGAATGAGTGAAAGCATAAAAACCCCTTGAGCGTTAGTTAGAGGTAGAGATAAATTTCATCAAATCTCGGGTGTAATTATACGTCATAGTTAATTAAAAAATATTTAATTTTCTTTGATTGTGTAAGTATTTTTTTACTTATTGTGAGTAATGCACAAAGAGCTAATATGTTTTATCAAATACTGTGCGCTGTGATGATAGAGTAGCTTGATGCGTTAATCGTTATTTTTATATTATCGACTTCACAATACCAATTTTTGCCTTGCCTGTATATGTGGCAATGCTTATCTAATATTTTGTCCTTGCAGTATCCTAGGACATTGTTTGTGCGGATTCTAAGATTTTTCCTTATCCTTTCAAGTCCCATTGTAGTGGTGTGAATCCTGTTTATGTTTGAGAGCAATATTTCTTTATCCATAGACTAAAACCCCATAAATTGCTGAATATACGCACAAAAATACCATAGGGATTCTGAATCTGTCTTGATACACATTAGTGCGCAAGAACTTTACCAAAAAGAAAGTTTTGCTTATATTCTGTGATTTGCATACGATAATAGCCCTCATTCAGCGGAAGCATTTGCCCACTTTCATCGCAAATCTCACTATCATTAAGCAGAATCTCCCCATCAATGTCTTTACCCCAAAGTTTTAATCGCGCCTTATAAAAATACTCGCTTATCTCGCTTTTACCCTCACAAATTGCCACGCATTCCTTGCCTACAAGTACTTTATTGTGATGTTTTACCTGCGCTTTGATAATGGCATTGAGCCTATTTAGTCGTGCGTTAGTCGTTTTGGCACTCACACGATTACTCATCTCATACGCTCTTGTGCCAAGCTGCGGCGAGTAGGCAAAAAGATTTGCCCTATCAAATGTGAAATCTTCCACAAATGCGCATAACTCTTCAAACTCCGCCTCGCCCTCGCCCGGATGTCCAATCACAAAGCTCGTGCGCACAAAGCTGCCTTCAATCTCGCGCATTGCTTTTAAAATCTCTATGTGCTTGGCTCTATTTGCCCCACGCCGCATAATTTTCAACATAGAATCTGAAATATGTTGGATTGGCATATCAAAATAGGGCAAGAAACTTGCCGAGTTTCCAAGCGTGGCAATGAGTTCAAGGCTTGTTGTCGTAGGGTAGAGATAGAGGATTCTACAGCTAATGGGGAGTTTGAGCGAGTCAATGCGTTTAATAAGCTGTATAAGCCCATCTTTTTGCCCTAAATCACGCATATATGAGCTAGAATCTTGAGCGATAAAGCTAAAATCACGAAAGCCCTTTTCGTAGAGATGAAGCAGCTCTTTTGTGGTGGATTCTAGGCTGCGAGAGTGGAGCTTCCCCTTGAAACTAGGAATCGCACAAAAGCTACAACTTTGATTGCACCCTTCGCTTAGCTTAATATATGCGTGAAAATTTGAGCCGATAATACTGCGCTCGTGGGTTTCATTGGCTAAAAAAACTTGATTGGATTGCATGGATTTAAGCTCTCTCACCATTACATCAATCTTGTCATAATCGCCCACGCCCGTAATAATATCAATCTCTGGAATCTCCTCTTTGAGCTCTTTAGCATAACGCTCACTTAAACACCCGCTCACTACAAGCACCGCACCCTTTTTACGAGAGTTAAGCGCATAAAGTATGGTTTGAATGCTCTCTTGCTTAGCAGATTCTATAAAACCGCAAGTATTAATGATAATCACATCAGCATTCTCAAGCTCTTGTGTGAGGGTATAAGATTGTAATCGTCCAAGCATTACTTCAGAATCTACAAGATTCTTTGTGCAGCCAAGTGAGATGAGGTGGAGGCTCTGTCGTTCTCTAAAACGCATTGTTTTTGAATCCTTTATGAAAATAAAAGACACATTGTAGGCAAATTTGACTTAAAAAAGATTATGTTACAAAATTACATTACTCAAAATATTGATATATAAAATAATAACAATTATTATATTTTATAGTATAATCATTCAATCAAATCATAAAGTTTTGGTTTGGGATAATCTTTAAAAGGAGGTGTAGTATGTGGGCATTAGTCGCTGGAATACTCATTGGTCTTCAATTCTAATTTGAGGCTATCTATCAGGGTAGAAATCTACCCTACGATTACATCTTTAATAGTATAAAAAGGAGGAAAATATGTTATGGTATTTATTCGATTGGTTACCTTATATATTAAAATTCTAATCAAAAAATGTGATTTTTATATTAAGCTGTGGTTTGCAAAACTGATAAGCTTATAACAACCTCACAAAAAGGAGAAATAATGAAGAAAATTCTTGCTTTTATTCCATTTGCTTTTGCATTATGTGTTTTTGGAGCAGAGGAGCAAAAATATCGCTTTATAGTAGGCGGAAGCATAGGTTCTCAAACGACTTGGTTTAAAAATGCTGATACAAATGTCAAATGGAGCAATATGGGTGAAACTTTATATAATGAAAAGGGTGGTTTAAGCGGACGTGGTGCATTGGGCTTGCAGATAAATACAAGCCAAAAGCTTTTTACGCGTATCCTTGCTGAAGTCGCAGAATCAAATATCCTTGATAGCAGCTCAAAGCCATCATATAGAAGCTATGGTATCACTTGGGAAGAAGGATATAGATTCACTCCACGATTTTATACATTTGGCGGACCGGGTGTGCATTATGCGCAACTCAAATTCAATGATGAGAGTGCAAAAGGATTTGGCGTGAATGTGAATCTAGGACTAGGTTTTGTGTTAAGCGATTTTGTAAGCCTTGAAGTAATGGGACGAGGTAGCTTCCCTTTGAGCGATAAGTTTAAGGAATTAGGAGTGAGTAATAATGAAGCTCTGTCTATGCAGCTTAGCTACCTCGCAAATATTATGATTGCTTTTTAAGAGCGTAAAATATCCCAACGAGGTGTGATTTTGCCATCGACTTCCTCGGTGGCGCACATTCCCATAATATTATACCCCGCATCTACATAATGCACCTCTCCGGTAACACCACTTGCAAGAGGGCTTAGCAAATACATTGCGGCATTGCCTACTTGTGTAATGCTCACATTCTCACGCAATGGCGCATTTGCTTCATTCCATTTAAGCATAATATTAAAATCACTTATCCCACTTGCTGCCAAAGTTTTAATTGGACCTGCAGAGATTGCATTCACACGAATGCCTTGCTTGCCTAAATCATACGCTAAATAGCGCACACTAGATTCTAAAGCTGCCTTTGCCACACCCATAACATTATAGTTTGTTACATATTTCACGCTGCCAAGATAGGTAAGGGTGAGAATTGCCGCATTTTTATTAAGCAGCGGGAGCATAGCACGAGAAAGTTCAATGAGTGAATACACAGAGATTTCCATAGCAGTATTAAAGGCTTGTTTGCTTGTTTGGACAAAATCTCCTTCTAATGCGTCTTTAGGAGCAAAAGCTACAGAATGCACGATAAAATCAAATGTGCCAAAATCTTTTTTAAGTGCATCTGCAAGTGCGCTAAAGTGTTCTTCCTTACTTACATCAAGTTCATATACATATTTTTCACTGCCTAGTTCCTCTGCAATAGGGCGCACTCTTTTTTCTAAGGCTTCATTTAAAAAAGTAAAAGCTAAATCCGCCCCTTGCTCTTTACACGCTTTAGCAATGCCATAGGCGATTGAGCGATTATTTGCCACACCTACAATAAGTCCTTTTTTGCCCTCTAAAATCTTAGCCATAACTGCCTCCTTAAGTAGAATAGCGCGTATTATACATTTTTTACAAAAATTTTGCTAAATGTTGATAAATCGCTATCCACAACACACAAGATTCATAAGTTTTAGAATCTGCGCTTTATTTTAGCTCTGCCCAGTTATGCCCGATACTCACGCCACATTTTAAAGGCACTTCAAGCGTGTAGATGTTATTCATTATATGCGCCACTTCTTGTGCATATTCTTGCGCCTTTTTGCTAGGTGCTTCAAAAATGAGTTCATCATGCACTTGCAGGAGCATTTTTAAATCACTTTTTGCATATTTTTTGTGAATCTCACACATTGAAAGCTTGATTAAATCTGCCGCGCTACCTTGAAAAATAGAGTTTATGCCCTCACGCAAAAAGTTTGCTTTCATAAAATCAGTAGCACTTTCAAAGTCAAAATATCGTCTATGCCCGAGCAATGTCTGCGAATAACCATTTTCTAGTAAAAATGCCTCCTGCGCGTTGAGAAAATCCTTTATTGTGGGGAAAAGTGCAAAGTAGCTTTCAATATAGCTTTTTGCCTCTTTTAGTGAAATCTGCAGAGTTTGAGAAAGTTTTTTGCTCCCCATACCATAGATAAGTCCAAAGTTAATTGACTTTGCAATCGCACGTTTTTGCTCTGCATTTTCCTTACCAAAAAGTCGCGCAGCTGTTTCATAGTGAATATCTTTATCTTGCCTAAAAGATTCAAGCAGTGAATCATCTTTGCAAAAATGTGCCAAAAGGCGCAATTCAATTTGAGAATAATCAATACTTATGAGGCTATACCTGTCTTTGCTTATAAATGCCTCGCGGATTTTGCGTCCCTCCTCGCGTCTTACCGGAATATTTTGTAAATTTGGCGATTTTGAGCTTAGTCGTCCTGTGGCTGTGCCACTTTGCAAAAATGATGTATAGATTCTATGATCATCATTTGTTGCACCAAAGCGCAAAAGCGGTTCTATGTAGGTGCTTTTAAGCTTGTTTGCCTCTCTATAATCCAAAATCAAGGGTATGACCTCGTGGCTGTGTGCTATGGCTGAAAGCGTCTTTTCATCGGTGCTTAAACCTCCCTTGACACTGCGTCCGGGCTTTAGCCCTAAATGTGAAAAAAGCACTTGAGAAAGTTGTTGGGGCGAGTTGAGATTGAAGCTTTCTCCACAAAGGGCGAAAATTTGTGCGCTTAAATGTGCGATTTGCTCACTCATCTTGTCTCTTAGAGATTCTAAAAGTGCCATATCAACTTTAATCCCCTCACACTCCATTGCCATAAGCACCTTGATGAATGGAAATTCCAAAGTATAGGCTAACTCCAAAATCTCACCCCAATTCCTTGCGTGAAACTCCTCCTCTAAGCGATGATAGAGTGCGAAAGTCGCGGCAGCATCTTCGGCGGCGTATTGCATAGCAGTATTGATATTGACTTGCGAGAAATTTTCACCTTTTGACACAATAGAATCAAAGCTTATCATTGTGTGTTTAAACCATTTTAGCATTTGTTTATCAAGCCCCACTGGCGAGATAGAATCATATAGCCACCCTAAAATCATACTATCATAAATTTCATTATTGTGTTCTAGCCCCAAAGTGCGATAGATAAGGCTTAAGTCAAATTTGAGATTATGCCCGATAAGCGGGTAGGCAAAAATGCGTGAAATAATATGCCTTGCCTCATCTATACTAAGCTGTTTGCCAACACCCAAATAATTATGCCCCACTGGTACATAGTAGGTATTTTCTCCGTCAAAGCAAAATGAGAATCCAACCAAATTCGCCTCTTGGAGATTGAGGCTATCACTCTCGCAATCAAATCCAATTTTTGTGCCTTTTTCCACGCGCGAGAGGATAGATTCTATATCTGCCACATTATCGAGCAAGTGCGCTTTGAAATAAAAGCTTTGCGTTGTTTTTGAAAGCGAATCAAGACTGCTTCCTACGCCTCTTTGCGCACTTCTCCTCTGTGCGTGTCGCTCGTGTGGAGATTGCACCTTTGAGATGATATTTTTCAGCTCATATTTTTTCAGTTCATCGAGGATTTTAAGCATAGGGTTGGTTTGCGGCATAAGACATTTGCTTAAGTCAAGCTCTTGCAACAAATCATCGTGTAAGGTTACAAGCTTTTTGCTTATAAGCGCACTTTCTTTGCCTTCGCGAGCGAGATTTGCAATACGAGGGCTTACAATGTCGTCTAGTTCCTGCTCGCGTGCATACATAGATTCTATACTGCCAAAATGTGATATAAGCTTTTGCGCACTTTTTGCGCCTATTCCCTTGATGCCCGCCACATTATCGCTAGTATCGCCCACAAGCGATTGATAATCAACAAACTGCGCAGGTTTCACACCATATTTTTCGATACATTGTTGTTCTTTTATGTCTTTTTTGCCAATGGGGTCGTAGATATAGGTGTTTTCATCGATGAGCTGATATAAATCTTTGTCGTGGCTGATGATTCTAACTGCTATGTGCTGATTGTTTGCGATTTTGTTAATAGAGGCAATCACATCATCGGCTTCATAGCCATTAATGCTAATATTTAAAAAGCCCATTTTGCTAATCCACTCAATCGCCACAGGTAGCTGCATAATGAGCTCTTGGGGTGGGGCTTGGCGATTGCGTTTATAAGCGTCATAAATCTCGCGCCTCTTATTCTCTCCGCCGCCCTCCAACGCGAAAACAACATAGGTGCAAGAGGGGTCTTTGTATAAAGACTGAAGTAAGTTACAAAATCCCACGAGTAGTCCGGTAGGGAAGCCTTGTGAATTTTTGAGCGGAGGGAGCGCATAAAAACTCCTAAAGAAAAAACCGAAAGTATCAATCACGCTTAGAGTATTCATAAATCTCCTCATTGCCAAATTAAGACTATAAGGGCAAGATTGTAACGCAAAATATTAAATTGCCACTACTGACACTTTGTCGGGAGTTTTAACAATACTAGGGGATATTTGCGACTTTAAGATAAAATGCTATTTCTGTGTTTTTAAGAATCTCATATTTATGGTATTAAATGCCTCACTTTGGCAGATTCTACATTTCAAAGGAGTAAAAATGTCAAAAATCATCGCTGCAAACTTTAAATCAAATCTCACACGCGCCAAAGTGTGTGCATATGCAGAAGGTTTAGAATCTTTGCTTAAATCTCTAAATGTGCCTTGCAAAAGTGAGACTTGCAAAAATGCATCTTTGGGGGAGGGTTTGCAAGATTCTGCTATACAGCCTAAATCGCATTTGCAAGTGAGTATTTTTCCCTCTGCCACCGCACTTTTAGATGATAGCTTTGCGCATTTTCATATCGGTGCGCAAAATGCTTACTTTGCGCAAAGCGGAGGTTTTACGGGTGAGATTACACTCAAGCAGCTAGAGGAATTTCGCATCTCACATTTGCTTATCGGGCATAGTGAGCGGCGCACACTTTTTGGCGAAAGTCAGGATTTTATCAACGAGAAGTTTAGATTCTTTAAAGAAGCAGGATTTAGTATATATTATTGTATCGGTGAGTTTTTGGAGGTGCGAGAAAAAGGTGAAAACGCGCTAAAGGAGTTTTTGAGTAAGCAACTTAGTGGTATTGATACGAGTTATTCTAAGCTTATTATCGCATATGAGCCTATTTGGGCGATTGGCACGGGTGTGAGTGCAAGCCTCAAGCAAATAGAATCTACGCATAAAATGCTTTCACAGCTCACAGACGCGCCATTGCTTTATGGTGGTAGTGTGAATGCTAACAATGCGAGTGAGATTCTGTCTCTACCTTATGTCAATGGTGTGCTTGTAGGTTCGGCGAGTTTCGAACTAGAGGGTTTTGGTGAAATTATCCGCGCTGGGATAAAATCTTCATAGGTAGGATTTAGGAACTAAACAAAAATAGAGAATCTAAGCCTAGTAAATTTCTTGGCTTGTATCGTGAAGTTGCTAAATTTGGTTAAGGTTTTGTGATAAACATACAAGGAGTAAAAAGTAAGAGAGGATTCTAGTCAAAGCATAAAAACACAAGGTTGCAATGCTTTGACTATTTAAAGAGGTTATTTATTTGACTTTATTAATTGCCTTGACTACGCCCACAACAGCAGAACAGGTCTTGAGAGAGCCTTTGAACTCATTGCTTGTGAAAAGAAGCTTGCTAGCCACATTGTCGGCTTCTTTAGCCACTTTTGTTTTTTCTGCTGTGTTTCCACCCAAAAATAGCTTTTCTTCTGTGGTAAGTTTGCTTACCAAATCAGCAGAGAGACATTTATTCATCGCTTCTGTTTCATCTTCTTTAAGCACTTTGCCATAGGTTACTTCAAGTGGTTTTTGCAATCTTTTAGATATTTCTGCCCTTGCGTTCTCCTCTACTTTTGCTTGTGGAGTTGGCTCAGTACAGCCCAAAAGAAACAATGCCGCGCACAAGCCTACACTTAATCTTTTCATAAAAGCTCCTTTTGAAAGAAATATGTCACGGATTCTAAGACTTACTGTATTAAATGTCGCTTAAGTTGTAGAATACTGTAAGATAACACATTTTGCCTTTGTTTTTACTCTGCTCTATTTTAGAATCTCGTATTTTTGTCCATAGCTTAGTAGGTATTTTTGAATCTGTATAGGCTTTTAGCTTGACGCACTATGGCTAAGATTCTCCCAAAGCAAGGTGGGTGAAAATTTCCCCCCTCTCTTTATAAGATTTAAACTGATCCAAACTCGCAGCAGCTGGAGAGAGTAAAACAACATCTTTAGAATCTAGTGTGCGTTTTGCGTGAATTTTTTGCATAGCATTTTGCAGGTTTTCACAAGATGTGATTGGAATCCCATAGTTTTTTGCATACTCGATGAGTCTTTTTTCATTAGCACCTATGCTAAAAATCTCAATATCCTTGCCACGCATAGATTCAAAGAGTGGCGTGAGATTTGCGCCCTTATCATCGCCACCGAGGATAATCATAATATGTATTCCCTCATATCGCGCGATTGCCTGAATGGTCGCATCGACATTCGTTCCCTTGCTATCATCAACCCATAAGCGATGATGTTTGTCATAAAACTCCGCGATTCTGTGTGCGCCAATACAAAAGCGATTAATTAAATCGATATTATCCGCACCAAAGGCGTATTTGGCGATACTTAGCGCAAGAATTGCATCAAGCAAAAATGGCTCTTTGAATCTAATCTTTTCCATAGCGATACTGCATTTTTGGCTTAAATCCGCGCTATCTTCATAGTATATCATTTTCCCTTGAAATGTTTTCACTAGGCGGTGGTCTTTAAACTGCGCGGGGATAAAGGCGACAGAGTGAGAATCCATACGCGCTAAAGGGCTTAGCTTATCCTCTATATAGGCTTCAAAACTGCCGTGCCAACTAATATGATCTTCTTTTACAGGTAGAAGTGCATAAATGCGAGGATAGGCTTTGTGCGTATAATGCAAACTAAAGGAGCTTGTCTCTAGCACCCATACTTTTGGCTTTTGCGTGTAGAGTTCCGCTAGGGGTGTGCCGATATTACCGCCGCTTTGCGCACCAAAAGATTCTAATAAAAGTGTGGTCATCTCGGTTGTCGTTGTTTTGCCATTGGTCCCGCTAATCCAAATCATAAAGGGTGCTTGTGCTTTATTTGCACCATTTTTTTGTGAATCTTGTAGCAAGAGATTTGTAAAATAATCATACTCGCTGATGAGATTCTTTGCATTAAGCACTAAAGGGTGTGTGGGCGGGATACCTGGACTGAGAATCTCCATATCACTTTTGCTGCTTTCAAAATGTGAGGAGGGAAGCAGAGTGTTGCCATATTCATCGTAATGTAGAGTTTGAAATTTATCATCATAAATACTTAGTTTATGTCCTTGCGCATTGAGAAATGCCACAAGAGGCGTGGTCGTAACGCCATAGCCAAAAATACTTATACGCATAATGCTCCTTTAGCGAATCTTTAGACTTAAAAGTGCGATGAGATTTGCCAAAATTGCAATAATCCAAAAGCGCACAATGATTTTATTTTCCGCCCAGCCACGCACTTCAAAATGATGATGAATAGGTGCCATAGCAAAAATGCGTTTTTGTCGATACTTGTAGCTTCCCACCTGCAAAATCACAGAAAGAGCTTCAATCACAAAAATAATGCCAATGAGCAAAAGCAGAATCTCGTTATTTGAGACAATCGCCATAAAAGCTATGAAGCCTCCAAGTGCGAGGCTACCACTATCCCCCATAAAGACTTGTGCGGGGTGGCAGTTATACCATAAAAATCCAAAAAGTGCACCGATGAGCGACACAGAGAGAATAACGAGCTCCCCACTATCTACGACTTTGGGCCATAATAAATAGCCAGAAAATCCCGCGTGTCCTGCCACATATACAAAAATTGATAATGAAAAAAGAGCGCAAATACTCGGCACGGTGGCTAATCCATCAAGCCCATCTGTAATATTTACGGCATTGCTTGTAGCCAAAAATACAAGAATCCAAAAGGCAAGGGCGATGATAGGAATGTTTGCGATTGTAAAATCACCCATATCAAAGAGCGGATATTTCATAAATGGAATATAAAGGTTTGTATTATGCCCTATGTATAAAAGTAAAGCGGTAATGATTAAAGAGACAACAAAAAGGAGAAAAAACTTCATTTTTGCACTCATTCCAGCATTGCTTTTGGCTGAAATTTTCATATAATCATCTCTTGCGCCAATGAAACTAAAGCTAATGATGCAAAAAAGCCCGAGCAATACATAGGGATTAAAGAGATTCACACAGAGCAAAGAGGCACAAAGCATACTTATAACAAATACGATTCCGCCCATTGTGGGGGTATTCTTTTTGCCCTCGTGCGCGGCTACATAGGTAGAAATGGGCTGATTTGCCTTTTTTGCCTTCGCCCATTTGATAAAATAAGGCATTAGGGCGATACTAAAGCCAAAGGCACAAAAAAATGCCACCCCCGCGCGGAAAGTAATATAAGAAAAGATATTGATACCAAAAGTTTGATAGAGCCAATACAGCATATTTATGTCCTTTATCTTAAGCCTTGCGAAAGGTTTTAAGGCAGTTTTTGGTTTATGAAAGGTTTTAGATTTTAGCTACAATTAGTTAATTTTTGTTCCTAAGGGGTGTATATGAAGAGTATCCTTGTGATTACTGATGGTATAGGGTATAGTGAAAAAACACAATACAATGCCTTTTACCACGCTAAAAAACCAACTTATGATTATCTTTTTGCAAATGTGCCTTATGGTATGATTGATACATTTGGAATGAGTGTAGGACTACCAGAGGGGCAAATGGGAAATTCCGAAGTGGGGCATATGTGTATTGGCTCTGGGCGCATACTTTATCAGGATTTGGTAAGAATCTCACAGGCTATCGCAAAGAGTGAGATTCAAAAAAATCCCGCTTTTTTGCAAGTAGTGCAAAATGTGGAGGTAGTGCATTTATGCGGATTATTGAGTGATGGTGGAGTGCATTCACATATTGAGCATTTTAAGGCTTTAGCGCAGATTTTGGAAAATCAAAACAAAAGGGTATTTTTGCATTTAATCACCGATGGACGTGATGTTTTACCCCAAAGTGCGAATACTTTTATAACAGAGATTGAGAATCTATGTGGTAAAAATATCTCCATAGCAAGTATTGCCGGGCGATTTTACGCTATGGATAGGGATAAACGCTGGGATAGGGTGCAAAAAGCCTATGATACCCTCGTAATAGGTGCAAATCCTAGCACACTTAGCCCACAAGAATATGTGTGCTCTCTATATGAAGAGGGTATTTATGATGAGTTTATTGTCCCTGCAAGTTTTGGCGGATTCACAGGTATCAAGGACAATGAGGGATTTATTTTTATCAATTTCCGTTCTGATAGGGCAAGAGAGATTGTCGATGCGCTAGGGAATCCTAACTTTGAGGGCTTTAAGAGAGAATGCGTAGTGAAATGCCACATTGCCACAATGACAGAATACGATGCAAATTTTCCTTATCCTATTCTCTTTCCTAAGCAAAAGGTGCAAAATACTCTTGCCGAAGTGATTGCAGCAAATGGCTTGAAGCAGCTCCATACTGCGGAGACAGAGAAATACGCACACGTTACATTTTTCCTTAATGGTGGGCGTGAGGCTGAGTTTGAGGGAGAAAAGCGCGTGCTTATCCCCTCGCCAAATGTAAAAACCTATGACTTGCTCCCGCAAATGAGTGCGGCGGCGGTGGGCGATGAGGTGCTAAAAGGTATAGAAGAGGGGTTTGATTTTGTTGTTGTGAATTTTGCAAATGGTGATATGGTGGGGCATACAGGGAACTTTGAAGCGGCAAAGGCTGCAGTAGAAGCAGTGGATAAGGAGCTTGGACGCATTATAGAATCCGCAAAGTCTCATAAATACGCACTTTTCATCACAAGCGACCACGGCAACTGCGAGGAGATGAGAGACGAGCAGGGTAATGTTCTCACAAATCATACGATTGGGCAAGTGTGGTGCTTCTGCCTTGCTAATGGCGTAACAAAAGTGGCAAATGGTGGATTAAACAATATTGCGCCGAGCATACTTAAGGTTATGGGCTTAGATATACCAAAAGAAATGGATAAGCCATTATTCTAGCGGTATGCAGGCACAATAAGTAGGCGTAGTGGCGTAAAATAAACACGCAAAATACGCGCGTTGTCAAAGTTGGGCGCACAAAAGTGCAACATAAACAAATGCTACAAGAGCGTAAGGCGAGTAGGATTCTAAGCATATGAAAGGGTAATTGGAGGGAGAAAATGGCTGTTGAAATACTCATTATTCTTGGCTTTACAAGTGGCGTGGCGGCTGGATTCTTTGGTATAGGTGGAGGCGTGATTATCGTGCCTTGTTTGCTTATTCTGGGTATGCAAATGGAGTATGCTATCGGTGTATCCATTATGCAAATGGTTTTTTCCTCAACCTTTGGCTCACTCATTAATATTTTTCAAAAAAAGCTTGACATTTATCACGGCGTTTTTGTGGGGCTAGGCGGACTTATTGGGGCATCATTTAGCGGAATAATCGTGGATTCACTCTCTTCGCAAATCCTCCTCCTACTCTTTTTGCTCCTATCTGCGGTGAGTTTTTACAAATATGTCTTTAATGTCAAAACACAAGCTAACCCCACGCCACCTATTACTAATCCTTTCAAGCAAAAGTTTTTGATGATTGGTGCAGGATTCTTAACGGGCATATTTGCTGTGAGCTTGGGAGTTGGTGGAGGGCTTATCCTCGCGCCTATTTTGGCGTATTATCTAGGTTTTGATTCTAAAAAGGTTGTGCCTATTTCGCTTTTTTTTATTATTTTTGCTTCGATTTCTGGCTCACTTTCACTTGCTGCGCACGATTTGATTGACTTTAGAGCCGGTATTATCATCGGTATATCCTCAATGATTGGAGTGTCTTTTGGAATCTATCTCATCAGTAAGGTTACACTGCATAATCATCGTTATGCGCTTATTGGCATATACGCATTCTCTATTATTCTTACATTGTGGAAAGTAGCCCAAAGTTTTGGCTTACTCTAAAGCAGGATTCTGTATTTTTATAAAATAAGAATAGTTATTAATTTATTTTTAAGTTTCTTTACATTATAATGCACCTGTCTTTTAAGTGATGCTTTTAGCAAAATCATTTTTGGTTTGGTTGGGCGGGTTGGGTTAGGAGCATCTTTTCCTTCCTTATTTGTTGTTTGATTGCATAAGTAGGCTACTTTCGTGGTAGCCTATGAAGGCACAATTCTACTTTGGGAGCAAACTATGAATCCACAAACCATCATTTCACATATGAATAATTATCACACAAACGAGCTTATTGCGCTCTGTAAAAAATATGGCAAAAAAGAGGCACTCATTAATGGTGAGGTAAAAAATGCCACGCTCACAGGCATTGATCTTGAGGGCTTAGATATTATCTATAATGATAACATTTCCCTGCGCGTGGAGTTTCCGCAAAAGACTGATGAAAGTAGCCTAAAGGACGCTATCAT
The DNA here is from genome assembly GCF_001460635.1 of Helicobacter typhlonius. Lineage (NCBI taxonomy): Bacteria > Pseudomonadati > Campylobacterota > Epsilonproteobacteria > Campylobacterales > Helicobacteraceae > Helicobacter > Helicobacter typhlonius. The sequence continues at coordinate 1,806,975 of NZ_LN907858.1, read as the reverse complement.
CAGTCTTTGTCAAAGTGCAAAGCCCGATGATAGCAAAGATATAGCTGATGAAATTGCTGCATTCAAGCAGGGCTTTGGCTCAATCATTATTGCAAGTATTGATAAAGACGGACAGGCAATTGCCTCCTATGCGCCTTTAATGCAGATTCATAACAAACTTTATATCTACATTAGCGAGGTTGCCGAACATTTTGCGAGTATCTCTGCAAATCCCCAAAAAATTGAGGTGCTTTTCCTCGAAGATGAGGGCAAAGCAAAGTCTGTCATCTTGCGCAAACGTTTAAAATACCGCGCAAATGCGCATTTTATTGAGCGTGATAGCGAGGAGTTTAATGCCGCGCTTAATAGTTTAGAATCTGCTATGGGCGGTGCTGGTGGCATAAAGACCATTCGTCAAATGCGGGATTTTCATCTCATCGAGTTACAGCTTGGCTTGGGACGCTTTGTAAAGGGCTTTGGCGCGGCTTTTGATATTTTGCCTAGTGGCGAGATTAAGCAAATTGGCACAGGCGGGGGCAATCCTCATTCAATCCCTCATAAAATGCGTTAAAATTTTAGATTCTATCATCTTGGATTCTATAACAATGTTGGTGTGTCTTTAGAATCTAAGATATGCTATAATGCGCTATCTCACTTCAAAGGCGCATTTTGAAGCTCTCCCCCGCAACACAATCTCTTTACACAGGCAAACATCTGCTTGGATTTTCTGGCGGGGTGGATTCTGTGGCGTTGTTTTTTTTGCTCCTTGAAGCAAATGTGCCTTTTGACATCGCTATCGTGCATTATCATACACGCAAAGAAGCCGATGATGAGGTGGCGTATGCACAAGAGTTGGCACAGATTCACAACAAACAATGCTTTGTCGCCCACGCGCCGCAATTTTCTCATAATTTTGAAACTCAAGCAAGGATATTTAGATTTGGATTCTTTGATGAGATTATAGAATCTTATGGTTACGAGTCGCTTATTCTCGCTCATCAGCTCAATGATCGTTTCGAGTGGTTTATGATGCAGCTCACGCTTGGCAGTGGGCTAGGTAATTTGTTGGGTTTTGATTGGGGGCGCACATATCCTATTGTCCGCCCTTTAGAATCTACCCCAAAGGAAGAGCTTTATAGATTCTGTAAAGAGCGTGATTTACGATACTTTGAGGATACGAGTAATGCGGATTTGCGCTTTAGGCGAAATTTCTTTCGGCATAGATTTTGTAATGATCTTGTAAATACCTTTGGTGTAGGTATAGCACAGAGTCTCAATTATCTCGCGCAGGATAAGGAATATTTGCTTTCACAGATTGCCCCGCGGATTCTGTTTTTAGAATCTTTGCATAAGTTTGTGAGCGAGGCAAGAGAGTCTTTGTATAAAGATTCTAAAAATATTTGTGAATTTTCTAAGACTATGCGGACGGAGAGAGGAAAATATCAATGTGCGATTTTTGCCTTTAACATTAATGAGGAGTATTTGCTCTTGCTCGCGTGTGATAAGGCGGCTAAACTCTGCGGCTATGTGCTAAGCAGTAAGCAACGAGAGGAGATAGTGAAAAGCCATTTTAATTGTAAGATTCACAATCTCATCATCGCTAAAAATGATAAGCTGCTGTTTATTGCGCTGGATAGTATTAGTATGTTTCAAATCGTAACCAAAGAGCCTATGACAAAGCCTTTCAAAACTTTATGCGCCACATATCATATTCCACCAAAGATAAGAAAGCTTATCTGGTGGGAATTTCAGGCTATAAGCACACATATAGAATCTGGTGCAGATTCTATAAACAACCCTCTACCCTCACACAAAACGCAGCAAGAAAATGATAGTTTTGAGTGCAAAATAAAAAACTTTTTTACTCTTTAAAAATTTTTTGTTATTTCTTTATTAACTTTTTAAGGTGGCTATAAATTCAAAGATACTACAATCTATACCGCATTTAAATCAAAATAAGGAGACTGCAATGCAGACAAACACGCTCGAGTATGATTACTCAATTGCTAAGTTATTTGTTTTCTCTGCGATGGCTTTTGGATTTGTAGGGCTGCTCATCGGGGTAGTGATTGCATTTCAAATGGCATTCCCAGATTTAAACTATCTAGCTTCAGAATATGGAACTTTTGGTAGGCTTCGACCTCTTCATACTAATGGTATTATCTATGGTTTTACTCTTAGTGGGATTTGGGCTTCTTGGTATTATTTAGGGCAAAGGGTGCTTAAGATTACCTATAAAGAGCATTGTTTCTTGCATGCAGTGGGACTAGCGCATTTTTGGATATACATTGTGCTTATGGTGCTTGCAGTGGTTACACTTTTTGCTGGACTAACGCAATCTAAAGAATATTCTGAACTTATTTGGCCTCTTGATATTCTTGTAGTTGTTGTGTGGGTATTGTGGGGCGTGAGCCTATTTGGAAGTATGGGTGTGAGACGTGAGCAAACAATTTATATCTCATTGTGGTATTTCATCGCTACATTTGTTGGTATTTCTGCGCTTTACATTTTCAATAACCTTTCGGTTCCAACTTATTTCGTCGCGGGTATAGGGAGTATGTTGCACTCTATTTCATTCTATGCTGGGACAAATGACGCGATGGTGCAATGGTGGTGGGGACATAATGCTGTTGCATTCGTCTTTACTTCAGGTATCATTGGGTTAATCTATTACTTCCTCCCTAAAGAATCTGGACAGCCTATATTCTCATATAAGCTTACATTATTCTCATTCTGGGGACTTATGTTTATTTATATTTGGGCAGGCGGACACCACCTTATTTACTCAACTACGCCTGATTGGATTCAGACACTTGGTTCTGTGTTTTCAGTTATTTTGATTTTGCCTTCGTGGGGGACAGCAATCAATATGTTGCTTACTATGCGTGGTCAATGGCATCAAATTAAAGAATCTCCAATGATAAAATTCCTCATCCTTGCTTCAACTTGGTATATGCTTACCACACTTGAAGGACCGATTCAGTCTATCCGTTCTGTCAATGGCTTGGCTCACTTTACAGACTGGATTATCGGACACGTTCATGATGCAGCTCTTGGTTGGGTAGGATTTATGGTTATTGCTGCGTGCTTCCATATGGTGCCTAGAATCTTCAAGCGAGAGCTTTACTCTAAAAAGCTTATGGACGCGCAATTCTGGATTATGACTACAGGTATTATCCTTTACTTCTCAAGTATGTGGATTGCAGGTATCACACAAGGTATGATGTGGAGAGATTATGATGCGAATGGAAGTCTTATTTATAGCTTTATTCACACAGTAACTGCGCTCTTCCCATACTATCTTATTCGTGCGATTGGTGGGCTTATGTATTTGATAGGATTCATTATGTTTATTTACAACATTCTTATGACTATCTCATCAGGTAGGGTTCTTGACAAAGAACCTCAAAATGCTACACCTATGGCAGCATAAAGGAGGAATAAGCAATGTTTAGTTTTTTGGAAAAAAATCCATTCTTTTTCACGGTTGCGTTTTTGTTGGTTTTTTCTATTGCTGGGCTCGTGGAGGTAATCCCGGGCTTTGCGAAGAAAGCTCAACCTATTGAGGGGCTAAAGCCTTACTCTCTGCTTGAAACAGCAGGGCGACAGGTATATATAGCTGAAGGTTGCTATAACTGCCATTCACAGCTTATTCGTCCGTTTAAGGCTGAAACAGACAGATATGGCTCATACAGCCTTAGCGGTGAGTATGCGTATGACAGACCATTCTTGTGGGGTTCAAAGCGTACAGGACCAGATTTGCATAGAGTAGGTGATAGCCGTAATGCAGTGGATTGGCACGATGGACATATGAGAGATCCAAAGTCTCGTGTGCCCGGCTCAATTATGCCAGCGTATGAGCATCTCTACACAAAAAATGTTGATTTTGAAACAGCATTTGCTGAAGCATATACACAAAAAGTTGTTTTTGGTGTGCCTTATGATGTAGAAGGTGGTGTGCAAATTGGTGCGGATTCTTATGTCAAAGGTGATGTAAATTCACTTGCAAAAGCGAGAGAAATCTTTAAACAAGAAGCTCAAGCTGTTGTAGATGAGATGATAAGCCAAGATGTAAAAGAGGCTTACGAAAAAGGCGAAGTAAAACAAATCGTAGCACTTATTGCCTATATGAATAGTCTTGGGCAATCTCGCCGTGCAGCATCACCTGTAGTATCAGTATCACGGGCAGAAGCAGCAGAATGATGGAGGAATTCATAATGCGGTTTATCATCGCCTATCAAAAAGAGATTTATCTCATCGTTACGCTTTTGCTCGTAGCGTTTTTGTATGGGTATGTGTATCATCTCTACTCCTCACAAGCTAAAGGCAAAAAGGATTATGAGAAGTATGCAAAGTTAGCGTTAAACGATAATCTTGATGATGAACCCGTTGAGCCACGAAAACAAAAATCCAATAAAGGGGAAACAGATGAATTGGTCAGATAATATAACAACACTAGGGTTGCTAGGTGCTTTTGTTATCTTGGTACTCACTATCTTTGTGATGGGTGTATATCTCAAAAAAATTAAAGATGGCAAGGCTGAAGGAGAGTCGGTCGGCGAAAGCTGGGACGGCATAGGTGAGCAAACAAATAATCTTCCTGTTGGTTGGGCTGCTTGCTTTTTAGGTGTGCTTATTTGGGGCTTTTGGTATATATTCCTAGGCTATCCACTTAACGCATATTCACAAATTGGTGAATACAACAAAGAAGTGCAAAGCTTCAATGAAAAATACGCATCTACTTGGGAAACTCTTGATAATCAAGAACTCAAGAATATGGGGCAAAACATATTCTTAGTACAATGCTCACAATGCCACGGCATCAATGCTGGAGGTATGAATGGCAAGGCAGAAGACCTCACAAAATGGGGTAAAGAAGAGGGTATTATCGAAGCTATTAAAACAGGTAGCAAGGGCTTAAATTACATTGCTGGTGAAATGGTGCCTGTGGAGCTAAGCGATAGCGATGCAAGAGCAGTAGCAGCGTATGTAATGCAAGAAATTTCAAGTGTAAAAAGCACAAAATACACACTTGAAGTAAGTAAGGGTAAAGAAATTTTTGCAGAGCAATGTGCAGCTTGTCACGGAGATGAGGGCAAAGGTAATGGTGGCGGACTCGATGGCTTTGCGCCAGACTTGACAAAATATGGCACAACAAATTTCTTGGCGGAAGTGCTTGAAAAAGGCAAAAAGGGTATGATTGGTGTTATGCCTTCATTCGAGTATGCTAACTTTGCGCAAAAGCAAAAAGATGCACTTAACGCGTTTATCCGCGACTTAGAATCTATAGAGTAAGGAGGATTGCGATGAATGGTTTATTTGGACTCAATGGTTTAACAGGGTTTATTATCGCTGTGGTGCTTTTACTTAGCATCGTTGCAGGATTAGGCACTTGCGCAATTCTTACTCAAAAAGATGTTGCGACAAGCTATTACAAGATTGAGCATATAGATTCAATCAAGCAAATCAGCACTGATAATGCCCAATATCACAAAAGCGCGAATTAGGAGGTTGGTATGAAACTTACACTTATTGAAAAATTGCTTGGCACACTCATCGTCATCACCATTATTACGACAATTGTGATTCCATTTATTCCTAATTTCTTCTTGCATTTGGTTTAATTCAATGCTTTGCTTACTAAAGAGGCTAGTTTTTACTAGCCTCTTGTGCCTTACGCTCTCTTATGCAGATAGTCTAGATTCTCAGGTTGCAGGTGGTTCTACATCTCTTGATTTTCAATCTTACATACTTGACAATAGAAGTTTTCTTTTAGTCCCAAAAAGTGTAGAATTTGTGGAGATTCTCTCAAATGAGCTTTTCTCAAAAACAGGTTACTCATTGTATGTAGCCGTTGTTGATAAAACCCCAGAATCTCAACAAAATATCATTGATGAAACATTACCACCTAAAGAATTAGCAAAACTTAGGCGCACTCAATACAAAGATTCTCTTTTGCAGCATCTAAAAGCGCCATATACGCTTATTTTTTTTATGAGAGATGATGAGAAAATGGGTATTATCAGCTCTGAGCCTCATAAGTATTTCAATGAGGACAAAGTATATTTTGAATATATGGTGCCGCTTTTACCAAAACAAAAAGATGAGGCACTCTCACCTCAACTTGTATCGGCTGTTGTCCTTAATGGCTATGCACAAGCGGCAGATATGATTGCCGAGCACTTTGATGTGAAACTTGAAAACAATATGCCCGTAGATGAAAGCGGGGGTCGAGATTTTGTGCGATTCAGTATGTATGCTATGCTCCTCATTATGTTTGGTATCATTGGCGTTATTTATCTTACACGCAAGAAATAATCACAAGGAATAAAAAATGAAAGAAAAGAATTATTGGCCCCACGCCATTATAGGTGTGCTACTTTTTGGCGTATTTATGGTAAGTGTATCTATCACCATTGCGATGAAAAATCCTATCCAAGATGAAAATACCTATTTTGCAAAAAAACGTATTGTAGATGAGAATATTAATGAAATAATCAAAGAACAAACTCTCTTTCACAACATTTATGATTACAAGATTTGGCTAAGTGATGAAAAAGGAATATATGCTAATAATAGCTTTATTTTTCCATATTATGCCCCAGCTAATCGTCCTGACATAAAAGCCAAGATACCAACAAGCATTATCTCTCCCAATGGGGTAAGGCTACACATAGAGCTTCATAAAAAGCTCTCCTCTGCTCGTATTAATAGGATTTGGTTTTATCTTGATTCTAACCGCGAGGCGGATAAATTACAGAATCTAGGTGAGCTCACAAATGTAGAAAATAATCTATGGGAGAGTGAAGTGCTTACCAACTTACCTTTGGGGCGGTGGAAATTTGTGATTGAGATCAGCTATGAGACAGATATAGAGCAAAATAGCACCGAGCTAAAGGCTTATTTTGAATCCCCAGTGTTTATCAAGGATAAAGTCGATAATGCGCTTTAAAGGGGTACAGATTCCAAGTAATATACATTTTTTAGAGCGAGGTGTAAAACAACAAATAAAGCAGGATATACAGCCCATAACGAAGCATTCTCGCAAATCCCATTCTGCTTTTATGCTTCTTGATGCGGTTATGGGGATTTGTATTTGTGCGAGTGCTTTTGTATTTGCCTTTATGTTTTTATACGCACTCACACCGACACACACACCTACAAGCTACGAGGTTTATAAAGGGCTTTTTGTCAATCCTATCCAAACAAGTCTATCAAGTAGCCCAAACTCTAGTCAGATTCAATACGAGCTTTTAGAGCATAGCTACACAAGCTCAAAAAGCCTTGAAACACTGCGCTTTTACATACCTCAATCCATTCGATAATGTCTCGTTTATCACACAAACACAATGCTTTCTCACTCTTTGAAGCCGTTGTGAGTATTGTTATTTTGGGTATCGTGGGTATTATTTGCAGCTCTATGCTTTTGCAGATAAGTAAAAATGTCGCCTATACGAAGAATACAAGCGATTCTAGCCCACATCTTGCATTGCTTAAGATTCAAAATCTCCTCGAATACGCTATTATTGAATCCCTTAGCGCAAATGGCACACCTTTCACCACTCCAAGCTCACAAATAAGTTTTTCTAGCATAGAATATTCCTTGTTTTTTGGCGGTGGAGCGAAAAATACGACCAAAGAGGTGCAAAATGATACGCTTTTGCCTAATGTATCGCTTGTGGTGGATTCACATCACGCTAATACACTTTATTTTACATCGCTCAAAGGCTGGCAAAGTGCGCAGGAAGCCTACATACCGAGTAATCCAAAAGAAGCGTTTAAGCCTTACACAATTACGCGTATTCAGGGCAATGCTATAGTGCTAGAGCGTGCGCCAACTCACACGCCGCGCATAATTCTACCTATAAAGACGCACAATCTCGCATTTCATAGTAATGCGCTATGGCTTGATAATGCGTTGCTACTTGATGATGTGCTTTCATTTCTTATTACACCCATAGTCTCTGCACAAGGCACTTTTCTTGCATTAGAATTATGTGTGAAATCCCCCACAAAAGCACGATGTGAAAATGGTGGTGTATGGCTTGATGATATAGTAAGGATATTGTTGTGAATCCTGCGTGTGCGAAGCAAAAGCAAAATATAAGTAATTCCTATAAAAAGCACAAAATGCGCGGAGGATTCTATATTGTCTATGCAGTTTTGTTTATTCTCTCGCTCGGGCTTGCCTGTGCTTTTTACCTTAGCCAATCCCACCATCGCTCATACACTCATAGCACACTCCACGCCAAGATTCAGCTTCAGCTCTACACACGAAGTCTTGCCAATATGCTTACGCTTTGCCTCAAAGAGCGTGATTTTAATAGTTGTAAAAGGCAGGAGTTTGTTTTTCCGCAGGATTATCGTTTCCGCACGACTCTTACAGAAATTGCCCCGCAAACATTTTTGCTTGATATACACGGCAAGGTTTTGCATCCCTCAAATGCTAACACCTTGCGCGTTAGCAAACGTTATGTGTTGCTTTTGCCCTAAATTCTATCGCGCCTAAAATCTTTAGAATCTAACCTTATTGATGAGATTGTATTTCGTGCTTTGCCAAATTTTCTATTTAGCCTCGCTCACTTCATCAACGAGATAGAGCAGATTCTGCCACACAATATTGGTTTTTTCGTTGAGTCCAATCTCACAAGTGCTTGAGCTTGCAAATCCGTGCTTAATACCCCTAAAATGGCTTGTATTTTTTTGTTTTTGTTTATAAAAATCCTTCAATTCCCTCAATGCGCTTTCATTGAGTTCCGGGCAGATAAAGCCTTTGTTTCCGGCAAAACCACAGCATTGCGTTTTGTGATGTATCGCTACTTCTCCGCTTACGCAAGTTTTTGCGATTTGTTCTAATGAGCCACTCCACTTGCCTTTTTTGGTGGCACACATTGCATAAAGCGCAATATTTTCACTCTTAGGCGTAATTTTTAGTCGCTTTAAAAGCACAGATTCTATATATTGAGGCATATCATAGATTTTTAAGCCATTTTTAGAATCCTCTTGTGAGCGCACATACTGCATTGTTTCATAGCTACACGCGCTATGGTCGCACACTATGGCTATATCGCCGTGTTCTTTTTGCATTGCTTTAAGGGTGGCGTAAAGCTCCTTTACCTTGCCCTCCGCACTCTGCTTGTAGTCTTTGTATGCCTTGCCACAGCAGAGATTTGCTACATTGCGCGGATAAATAACACTAACATTCGCCTTTTTGCATACAGATTCAAAAACCTCCTGCAAACTGCGCTTGTCAAGGGCTTTTTTATTCGGTGCAAAGGTGCGATTGATACAGGTTGTAAAGTATATCACTTTCTCTATTTTTTGTGCTTTCTTTTTGTCTTTAGAATCTGCCTTTATCGCTTTAGACTTTAAAGCATAAGTATTAGCCTGTGGTAAGGTGCTAGGCATATAGGGTGTGTGAATTTTCTTGTGTGCTTTGAGGCTTAGCCCACTCATCACATTTGAGCCAAAGGCAGAAAAAAGTGTATTGCTAAGGCTTATTCCGCCCTTAAGTGCTTTTATGGTTGTTGCAAAATGCTTACTGCTTTGGTGCGCTACAAATGTGCTAAAACCTCCCACATCTGCATTTTGCGCTACACGAGATTTGATCTCTAGGGCAATGCGTGCGGTATCAATCTCCAAAGGACAGAGTGTTGCGCACATTGAGCAAGTAGCGCAAGTTTCTATACCATAGTATTTATAGCCTTGTTTAAGCCCATTGAGTATCTCCTCTTGCTCCGCGCTCCTATTTGTGATATTTTCTAGCCTTTGTATTTCTTTCCTTAGGGCAATGCGTTGGCGAGGAGTGAGGGTAAGCTCCTTGCTCGGGCATACCTTTTCACAGAATCCACACTCCATACATTGATTGATAAAATCCTCCACCTGCGTAGAATCTTTGAGATTTTGCAAATGGATTTGAGGATTGCTTGAGATAATCACATCGGGGTTGATAAGTCCGCTTGGGTCAAAAATGCGCTTGATTTGACAATTTATCTCATAGGCTTTAGCTCCCCATTCTCTCTCAACAAATGGCGCAACCATTCTGCCTGTGCCGTGTTCTGCCTTTGTGCTGCCATTTAGGGCTATGACAGATTCCACCATAGCTTCCATAAAGCCACCAAATCGCTCACTCTCGCTTTTTTCACCCAAAAATGGCGTGATGATAAAATGCACATTGCCCGATAGTGCGTGTCCAAAGATAATGCCATCATATTTAAATTTTTTAAAGAGTTTTGTAATCTCCTCAATGCCTGTCGCAAAAGATTCTATGGGGAAGCAAATATCCTCTGTAATGACAATGCTCCCGCTTGGGCGCAAACTCGCAGACAATGGCAAAAGGGCTTTGCGTATTTTCCACCAAGATTGTATTTCTTTCTCATCACTGCTAAAATGCACCCCAAAGAGGCTAGGCGCAGAATTTAGCGCATTGCTAATAAAGGCGATTTTGCTATCCAATCCCTCCTGTGAGCTATCCTCTAATTGCGTTAAAATAGCGCATTGTCCGCTTTTAATACTCTTTAGCTCCTTTGGCGCGCCCTCTAAATGTTGGGCTGATTTCAAACACGCATAATCCATTATTTCTGCTGCACTTACCTTGTCATCATTTTTTGCAAGAATCTGCACCGCTTTTGCCGCAGATTCTAAATCTTTATAAAAGAGCAAAGCACAGGCTTTAAACGCACTATTTTCCACGCATTCATACTCTACCCTTGAGACAAAGCCCAGCGTCCCCTCTGCGCCAATGAAAATGTGATTCAAAATATCCTTTATATCTGCGAAATCAAGTAGAGTGTTAATGCTATAACCAGTCGTGTTTTTAATGGCAAATTTGCGTTTAATGAGGTTACAAAGCGTCTTATTTTTGAGAATTTCTCCTCTCAAAGCAAGTAATGCTTCCGCCTTGTCCTTATGCAATCGCATAAAAGATTCTATATTTTCGTTTTTATTTGCATTTTCGCTCGTATCAAGCACAAAGCCATTGTGTAAAATCACACGCACAGATTTAATCGTGTTGTAGCTATTTTGCTTCACGCCACAGCACATACCGCTTGAATTGTTGGAGAAAATCCCGCCAATCATCGCATTATTAATCGTAGCCGGGTCAGGTCCAATCTTTTTACCAAATGGCTTGAGTGCGTCATTTGCCTCACTTCCTATCACGCCACAATCACAAAAAATGCTTTGTGCTTCGCGTGTTATGCTGATTTCCTGCCACCTTGCATTTGCTAAAACAAGCACAGATTCACTACACGCCTGTCCGCTTAGGCTTGTCCCTGCTGCCCTAAAGGTAAGAGGCGTATTGTATTTATTGCTTAGGGTAAAAAGCAAAATAATTTCACGTTCATCAAATGCCCTTACCACCACGCGCGGTACATAGGCATAGCAAGAAGCATCTACGCCATAAGCAAAGCGGCGGAGATAATCTGTGTAGATTCTATCCTCAAAAATATGGGTTGCCTCGCGTATAAATCCATCAAAGTCGGGGCTTTTTGCTTTCATTTGTGGCTCTTTAGTATCGTGTGGATTGTGTGATGACATAATTTCTCCTTATTTCTCATATTGCAAAGATGATTATAGCAGTTTTACTTCGTTTAGCTTGATATAACTTTGCATTTTGGCTTTATTGTATCTCTAAAAGCTACTCCCTTTACATTTTGTTTTTTTTGTAAAGTGCCTTTTGATGATTCTATCTTTTCACATTTTCGCACAAATCCAATCAGTAATTAAGCTTTAGCGAACTGCGTGCGAATACCTAAGAAGTTTATGCAAAAAATGGTAGAATTATATTGACAATTTGAGGAGTTAGAATGAATAAGCAAGTCATATTATCTATTGAATCTAAAGATTCTGTATTCAAAGAATATCGTTGGTTTTGGGTGAGAAGTGTATATGATTTTGTGCCAAAAGACAATGCAAAAGCTTGCACTGATTATCTCAAAGGAGAGCGAATATTCACTGCCGCCAATTATAAAGAGGGTATCCCTACACACCAAAGCATACCCTTAGAAATAGACACCTCATATTCAAAAGCTAAAATGCTTTTTGGAGAGAGCAAAGAAAAGGAACAGAATCATCCGCTAGAAATCGCGCATTATTTGTGCTTAGATTTTACAAAAAATTCTATGACGATGAAAGGCAAAACTATATCCACATAGGCTTTATCTATGAGAAAGGGAGTGAAATAACCAAAAGGCGTATAGATAAAGCCAAAAATATAGATTTTGCCCTTACCTTAAAAAATGCAAGGGAACTCTACTTTGATGATTCTATCGTGCAGGAAAAATACAATGACTTTAACCAAAAAGCTAAAATATGCAGGGTATTTTGGTTTGGAAGCTACTTATTTGGAAAATAAATACATCTCAATATAAAAACTTTCTAAGTCAAGCGATGCAAAGCCATCTATCCTCGCACATCAAGTAAGCTTTCTTGAAACTCATACAAGGGCTTAAGCGCAGAATCAAGCACAATGCTACTTACCGCAAAGCCCTTAAGGAGCGCAAAATTCTGCTCTAGCAAAATTTTGGTGCTTTCATACATCACTTTAAGGCTTAAGGCATTTCCGCCTTTTGCAATGTTTATCTCGCCTTCAATAATCCCAAGAGAAGGCATTATCGCGCTAAATCGCACCTTGTTTGTGCCAACTCTCTTCATTTGTAGCACCTCGTCTTTTTCGCTAATCACTAGGCTTAACACATTTTTTTCTAGTCCAAGCAGGAGATTACCTAGAAAGATAAATTCATCTTTGCTTACAGAATCTGCAAGTTTTTGACTCAAAAAGTCCTTAAATCCTGAAAAAATATCGCTCTGCTTCCCCAAATCCTGTAAGTTTTGCAAGGAAAGCTTGAGCGGTGCATTAGCAAACATATCGATGATTTTAGGCTGTGCGATAAGATTTTTAAGCGTGATATGCCCAAGCGAACTTCTGCCCATTTCACCCCAATACCGCTCACCTACATTGAGTTGCTTATGGCTTTTAGTTTCAATCCTCTGTGCTCCAATCTGCAACAAATACATATCGCCCTTAAGTTTTGCAATTACCTTTATGAGTATAGGCAGGGCGGCATTATAGGTCGTGGGTGTTTGTGTATTTTTAAGTGTGGCGGCAATTTGAGCAATCTTGTTGAGCATAGTGAGTTATTTGACTTGAGATTCCAAATCTTTATAAGTAAGGAGAGGTGCGATAAAAAGCGCGATTTTGAGTGCCACATCAAACTTGCTCCCGCTTATTTCTTCTATGCCTTGAGATGTGATAATCTTTAGCGCATTATTTTCGCCACCAAATGGATTGTTTGCGTTTATCACATTGAGGCATACTGCCTCGCAATGTTTGTTTTTAAGCATATTTTGAGCGTGATTTAGAGCGTTTTTCTCATCAGTTTCGGCTTTAAAACCTATTTTATATATTTTATCCGCGCAAATGTGTGAAAGAATGTCTTTTGTCTTGTGGCAGACTAAAATAAGCTCATCGCCAATTTGCTCTTTTTTAAGTTTGCCCTCCTGCCTTGTGGGTGCATAATCTGCAAGGGCTGCCACCATAAAAAGTGCTGGTTTTTTTGTGGATTTTAAATCCAATGCAGTATGTATGGCTTCACTAATGGCTTCATCATAGGAGCGCACGCTCTGCACCCTTTTGCATTCTATGCCAAGTGGTAATGTTATGGGAAATGCGCTTGAGATAAGCCTCACTCTCGCGCCTAACATATAAAGGGCAAGGGCCAAGGCACTTGCTTGTTTGCCGCTGCTGTGATTAGAAATGTATCGCACCAAATCTATATTTTCTTTTGAGCCTCCACCAGTAATGATTACTTCTCTATCGCGCCAAAAGGCTATTTGTGCGGGGGGATTGTGTGTGTTAGAATTTTGAAAATATGAGATTTGCAAATGTGAATCTTGCAAATATAAGGCGCGGGCGAGGCAGAAAATTATCTCATCAACTTCGGCTAACGCGCCATTGCCATAGTCTCCACAGGCGAGGAGGCTAGAACGAGAGGGAATTATCTCATAACCCATAGATATGAGCGTATCAAGGTTACGTTTGGTTTGAGGAGCATCTAGCATCGCGGTATTCATCGCGGGGGCTAGAATCTTGGGTGCGCTGGTAGCTAAAATCGCACTTAACATTACAGAGTCTGCTATGCCATAGGCGATTTTTGCAATGCTATTTGCGGTGGCTGGAGCGATAAGTACGATGTCTGCCCACTTGGCATAGGAGATGTGATTTACCCCAACTATTGTCTTGTCTGCGACTTTGTCTATACTTTCATTAACGCATTCACTTGCCCACATTTGGTTATTTTCACTTAGCACGATGTTTTTGCTTAATGCTTCAAAGCTAAGAGGATTCACAAACTTACACGCCTCCGCACTCATAATCACTCTTATTTGTGCGCCATATTTATAAAGTCGCGAGATACATTCGAGCATTTTATACGCGGCAATACTTCCGCTTACACAGATAAGAATTTTTTTGTGGGTAAAAATTTTCTGCATAGAATCTCCTCTTTGAGCCTTTGGGGCTTAGCCCCCTTAAAAGAGGCTTTAAGCACAAGAATCTAGCAAATAAAAGCTTATTTTGAGGTTATTTTGTGAGGTCTTTAATGAATCTATCAGCCAAATAGAGTCCATTATCCCCAGAGCCAATAAGTCTAATCTTATCTACAATGCCGCGGAAAAGTGCTTCTTCTTCGTGTTGTTCATTCACATACCATTGTAAGAAATTGAATGTTGGATAATCTTTATTTGTGAGCGTAAAATCCACAAGATCGTTAATAGATTGCGTGATTTTTTGCTCGTGAGCGTAGGTTTTTTCAAATACATCAAGTAAGCTGCTAAATTGAGATTCTGGCTCATCAACGCGTGCAATCTTTACTTTAGAATCTGTCTCATTGAGGTAAGTAATAAGGCGTTTTGCGTGGTCGCTTTCCTCTCCTGCGTGTTGAAACAAAAACAATCCTGCACCATCAAAGCTATTTTCATAGCACCAAGAACTCATACTTAAGTAGAGATTTGCCGCATACATTTCTTTTGCGATTTGCTCGTTGAGCATTTTTACAACATTTTCTAATACCATTTTGATTCCTTTAATGAGAATTTAAACGCGGTATTCTAAAATGTGTTTTCTAATATTTTCCTTAAAACTTTATCATTTTTGGATTATTTTGAGAATCTCTTCATTGCTTAGCCACCAAGAATTACTTTGGCTACTGTATTCAAAGCCGGGAGCCACAGCCACGCCCTTTTCGCCTTTAAGTGTAGTGTGATAATCCACAGGCGTTTGGAAATTTATCGTTGGCATAATGGTAAAAAACTCATCAAATTCAATACATAAATGAGAATCATCTTTTGGCACCATTATTTCGTGTAGCTTTTCACCCGGGCGAATGCCGATGATTTTATGCGGTAAATGCGGAGCGAGCGCGTGGGCTAAATGCGTAATTTTCACACTTGGAATCTTGGGGATAAAAATCTCTCCGCCGTGCATTCGTTCAAGATTATCGAGCACAAAGCACACACCAGATTCTAAAGTGATGAAAAATCTTGTCATATGTTCATCAGTGATTGGTAGCTCCTTTGCACCCTCATAGATAAGCTTTTGAAAAAATGGAATCACAGAGCCACGAGAAGCCACGACATTACCATAGCGCACCACGCTAAATTTAGAATTCTTGTTTCCCTTGATGTTGTTTGCGGTTACAAAGAGCTTATCTGAGCAAAGCTTTGTTGCGCCATAGAGGTTAATAGGATTTGCCGCCTTATCAGTGCTAAGTGCAATAATATGCTTAACATTATTACTAAGACACGCGCTTATGACATTACTTGCGCCATCAATATTTGTTTTGATGCACTCCATTGGGTTATATTCGGCAATGGGGACGTGCTTGAGTGCGGCAGCGTGAATACAAATATCTACGCCATTCAGCGCAGATTCTAAACGATTCCTATCACGCACATCACCGATAAAATAACGCATTCTTTTGTCATTGAAGACTTGCGCCATTTCGTATTGTTTGAGTTCATCACGGCTATAAACAATAATTTTCTTTGGATTGTGTTGTTTTAAAACGATTTCTACAAACTTCTTGCCAAAGCTCCCTGTGCCACCGGTAATAAGAATAGTCTTGTTATCCACTAAATGCCCCATATCTCCCCTTTACTTTTTGATATAACCCAACTCTTTAAGCTTATTGGCGATTTTCACAAGCGTAGGTCCCCCACTCCCTCCGCTACCGCCGTGTTCGATAAGAATTGTAACAGCATATTGTGGATTCTCATAGGGTAAAAATGCGGTAATCCACGCGTGCGAGCGGTGAAAATACTCCATATCCGCTTCTCTCACGCGCTTTTGCACATCTTGGGGTATGCTGATTACTTGCGCTGTGCCTGTTTTACAAGCAAGACTTACTTTTGCGCCTTGTGTGCGATAATACGCCGTGCCTCCGGGCATAGAGCAGACTTGATACATACCCTTGCGCAACACATCGAGCTTTGATTTTTGAAAGTCGTTGAGCACATCTTTTGGTGGAAAATTTGAATCCACGCCATTAAAATCCATAGCAAAATGTGGTGTTACAAGTTTGCCTGAAGCAATCAGCGCGGTATAGCGCGCTATCTGCATAGGAGTAGCAAGAAAGTATCCCTGCCCGATGGAAGTTGTCAAAGTATCACCCTTATACCACTGCTCCCCATAGCGACGTAGTTTCCATTCTGGTGTGGGCAAAATACCCTTTACTTCATTTGGTATATCTACCCCTGTAAGCTCCCCTAAGCCCATTTGAGTAAGCACATTAGCAGTGTTTTCAATACCCGCATTTTGAGAGAGTATATAAAAATATACATCAACAGATTCTCTAATAGCCTTAAATGCGTCAGCACTGCCGTGCCCAGAAGCTTTCCAATCACGGAATTTACGCCCACCAAACTCCACAAATGGTGGCGTTTGTATAATCGTGTTCTCGTGGATATTTGCATACTCCAAATAAGAAAGTAGCATACCCATTTTAATCACAGAGCCGGGTGGATAGCGTCCATAGACGAGCTTATTAATAAGGGGCTTGTGTATATTGTCTGTCAAGTCTTGCCAATTTTTATGGCTAATGCCATCGACAAAATAATTAATATTATATTCTGGATAGCTCCCTGCGGCTAGAATCTCGCCATTATGCACATTCATCACAATCACCGCACCATACTTATCCACAAACTCTTTATCTATGCTTTCTTGTAGTGCTAAATCAAGTGAGAGACGCAAATCGTTGCGCTTGAGCACATTGTCTTCTTGCAAAAGCTTTGTTTCTTTATAAAGGGAGTTGATTTGCGTCTTTCTATATCCTGCTTTACCTTGTAAATAGCTGTTGTAAGTCTTTTCTATGCCGTCTTTGCCGATGATTTTACTATAAGCGGAGAGGGGGTTATTTTGCATATCCTTATCATTCGCTTTTGATACATAGCCTATAACGTGTGAAGCCGCGGTATCATTGGGATAGAATCTTTTTGCATTGGTGGCGATAATGATATTAGGGGAACGCCTCAAGTACGCATATACCTTAAGCATTTCTGCATAGGGGATAAAGCGCACAAGTTCCACAGGCACGTGATTGTATATGTGGTTATTTTTTTTGTAAGTCTTTAATAATTCCTCTTTATCAAGATAAGGTAAAAGCGAGACAATATGATCAATCTCAGATTCAACTACACTACTATTACGAATCTTAGGTAGAAGGGAGATAGAAAATCCAAGTTCGTTAATCGCCAAAGGTTCGTTATTCCTATCAACAATCGTTCCTCGCATAGGAAGCAAAACCTCTGTTTTTAGGGCATTTTTTTCAGCGAATTTTTCATAATATTCATTATTGATTACATTTACTACAATAAGGCGCAGACAGATGATAGACCACACCGCGAGCATAGAAAATATAAAAAACTTGTATCGAATATTCATCTCATAAACATCACTATAATGATTTCACATACGGCATAATAAAGCAATATCCACACATTAGGGGTTGTATTACCCGTGAGTATATCTGTCGCAATAGATGCGATTAATAAACCAATATATGCCAAAATAACACAGGCAATGCGCGTGATACGCACAGAATCAAACATTATTCTAATACGCGGTATTACAAAAAAGGCAAGCAATAAGAATAATGCCAAAAGCATTCCCATAGGTAATTCATTCTCGGATTCTATAACAACCATATAGCCAATAATCGCTAAGAATCTGTATAAATTATCTTGCTTATCATATCTTACAAAGAGTGCGAGGCACACGCCCACGAGCGGTGGTAGCCATATATTCATACTCGCTATACTCTCATAAATATAGAATCCTACAAAGAGGAGAATACTTAAGAGAGTTTGTTTATGAGAGCTATTTCGTCGCATATTGGAAAATGTTTGCATTTGATACAATCCGCCCATATTTTGTGATTTGGTAAAAATGATTTCTCTATTATAACAAAACCTAGCCTTTGAAACAAATGTGCGCGATAAGTGAGGGTGAGAATCTCCTTTAGCCCTAGATTCTTCCCCTCCTCTAAAGCACTTTGGATAAGGCTACTGCCTATGCCTTTACTTCGAAAAGATTCCTTTACCACCAAAGAGCGCACTTCTGCTAAGCTTTTAGAATAAATATATAGCGCACAAAATCCTGTTATTTCGCCACTTTGTGAATCTCTAGCAAGATGATAAGAGCGAATGGCATTTGCCATTTCATCTTCGCTTCGCTCTAATATAATGCCATTTTTTACCTCAACACTCACAATCTCACGCATAGCTGGAATATCCGCTATTGTTGGTCGTATAATCTCAATGCTCATTGTTAAGTCCTAAAGTATGGGATAGAATCTCCTCACGCATTTGCGCTGTGGAGGTCATTTTGCGATGATTCTTTGCATTCGCGCTAAAGATAAAGTGATAGATATTCTTTGCATTGTTACTCGCGTTTATTGCGCTGTTTGTAGATTCTATATCATTTTTAGAATCTGCCCTATGTAGAGTTTCTACTTTGCTTTTTAATGCGTTAAGCTCATTTTGTGTAAGTTTATCAGCTTTGGTGTAGATTCTAAAAATACATTGGTCATTGTAGATTATAGAATCTAGCACTTCGCTCATCATTGTATCCATTTGCGTATCTCTATGGCGAGAGTCGATGAGGTGTAAAAAAAGCTTAATTGATGTGCGCGTATGTAAAAATTCTAACAAATGCTCCCCCCATTGTGCCTTTATTGTTTTGCTTACCTTCGCATAGCCAAAGCCGGGTAAGTCAATAAAAGTAAGCGGAATAGTATCATTTTTGTTAGTCCAAGTAGATGCAAAAAAATTAATGAGTTGTGTTTTTCCCGGTGTGGCGGAGCTTTTTGCAAGGGGTTTATTTAAAATGGCATTGATAAAGGTGCTTTTGCCGACATTGCTACGTCCCAAACACACGATTTCAGAATCCTTTGGGGGCGGCGCATTGCGCACATTGCTCGCACTACTCACAAAATGAGATTGAATCACCTGTATCATTATTTCTCATTGTCTAGGCTAAATGTTACCACACTAGGCTTTTGTTTCGTGCCCTGTATGGAGGCTTCCTCTGTGGCAGGGCTTAGCACAATCATATTGCCTCGAATGATATTTGTCTTGCCTTTTTCCTCAATCACCGCATTATCAAGGAGTTTATATTCATCTTTTTGCACATCATAGGTTGCCTTTTTTGCTCTACCGCTTATTTCTTTGTTTGGCATTTTTACATAGAATCTCACGCTTCCTATCGCGGTATATTTCAGCGGTTGATTCTTTTTGTTTGTCTCTATTATCACACTATCTGCCCATAGCTTATCCTCGCCCTTTGTGATAAAAACATCGCCACTTAGTGTAGTCTCACCATTTTTTAAATCACTTTTGATTTTTTTTGCGCTCACTTGAAGTGTTTCTGTTGCGCTAAGACTTAGTGCAAAAAAGTTTACAAGGCATACAATCGCATATATCTTGCATAGTTGCATTATTTGTCCCCCAAAGTCATATTGATTTTTATAGAATCCGCGCTGATGTTATCCTGCCTTGCATCGTAGTAGAGGTTCATCCCTTTTGCTTTCGTGTTTGTGTTGTTGAGTGTAAAATCTCCCTTGCCCGTGAAAATGCCCGTGATGTAATTATAATTTCCCCATTTGCTCCAAAAATTCAGCCCATCTAAACGTAGATAATGCACACCTTGCGAAAATGTGTAGATTCTATTTTTGCTATGCACGAAAGGTGCATACATATATTCATTGAAAGCATTATTGACTTGATTGATAAAGAGTTCATAAATTTCCTCGTGAGATTCAAAACGTAGAGCTTTTGCACCCGAAGAAATCGCTTGTGTGTATTGAGAATTAATAATATAGAGTTCAAAACCTGTCATCTCTATATTTGGCACTTCCTTGCCAATGGCAGCGTGGATTTCATTATCGCGCGTGAAAAATACAATACTGCTAAGGCTAAACAACAAAAGCGCGATAAAAAAAATATAGATTCTATAAGAAATGTTTTTCAAGCTTTTTATCCCCATTGCGCTTTAATACATCTTCTATCATTTCGCGAACCGCACCATTCCCACCGCAGTGTTTTAGAACCTTAAAGGTATATTTTTTCAGAGCCTTATCACCATTTTTGGGCATATACGCATAAGGGCAGATTCTAAACATACTTAAATCGTTTAAATCATCACCGATACAAGCGACTTCATCTTGCCCTAAGCCAAGCATTTGAATTAGCTCTTGTAGCACTTGCCCCTTATTTTTTACACCCATAAAAATATGTTCTATGCCAAGCTCATTTGCGCGTTTCTTGACAATGCTAGATTCCCTTCCTGTGATAATCGCACTCGGGCGTTTTAGGATATGATTCCACACATTTATCGCTAAGCCATCACGTATATCAAAGCTCTTTATCTCTTCGCCACTTTGAGAAAAATATACCTTGCCATCGCTCAATGTGCCATCGACATCAAAAACGAGAAGTTTTATCATAATACGCCTTTTGTGGAGGGAATATAGATTCTAGAATTGAGTGTTAGAGCGCGGCGCAATGCCACTGCAAAGGCTTTAAACATTGCCTCGATGATATGGTGGAGATTTTTGCCTCTTTTTAACACAATATGCACACTTAGCCCTGCATTAAAGCACAATGCGCGGAAGAATTCCTCTACAAGCTCTACATCAAGCTCCCCCACTTTACCCTTAAATGGAAGCCTATACGCATTTGTTTCAAAAACCAAAAACGCGCGATTGCTGATGTCAATATCACACTCCACGCAAGATTCGTCCATTACTACACTCGCATTGCCAAACCGCTCAATGCCTGCCACCGGATAAATGCTCTCGCGCAATGCCTCGCCCAAAAGTATCCCGCAATCTTCAATACTATGATGTCCATCGACAAAAATATCACCCTTGCAATTAATGTCCAAATCCATAAGCGAGTGCTTGGTCAGAGATTCTAACATATGATTGAAAAAGCCTATATCGGTGTGAATCTTCGCCTGTCCGCTACCATACACGAGTAGGCTTAAGGTAATATCTGTCTCTTTTGTCTTGCGCGATTTTTGTATTGTTTGGGTCATTTTTGAATCTTGTGCCATTTCTAACTCCTCACATTTTATTTTGGCAACTGCTTTGTCTTTAATCGCGGATAAAGAATCCACCCTTAATGCGCGTATTTTTCTTTAAAAAATCTCGCGCTTCACTCTCGCTTTGGAATCCTCGCAAAAACACGCGATAAATAGGCACACCATCAAGCACAAATTCTTTTATCACGCTTTGATATGGTGGATAATGCGAGAACTGCTCTTGGGTAATTTGCGCTCCCTCATATCGTCTAAATGCACCCACTTGTATCGCAAAGTCCCCGCCACTTACCGATTTTGGCGTATTTGCGACTTTAAATTCTTTTTTCAGCACATCATCACTTTGCACATTCTGTGCTTCTTGCTTTGAATCTTTGTTAATCACACCGCCAAAGCCAATCACCTCTAATCTCACCTTTGCCGTGCCGACTTTTGTCATATCAATATCATTTGCTGCAGCAGCACTCAAATCGATAATGCGCCCCTCCACAAATGGTCCTCTGTCGTTAATGCGCACGATTGTGCTTTTGCCATTTTCGACATTCAGCACTTTTACGACTGTATTCATAGGGAAAGTTTTATGCGCGGCAGTGTGCGCATACATATTGTAGGTTTCGCCATTTGATGTTTTTTTAGAATGAAAATCTGGACCATACCAACTCGCATAGCCATCAAACTTATCGCCAAGACTTACTTTCTCGGGGTAATACCACTTTCCTGCCACTTGATAAGGGCGCATAGTAGCTTCTTGAATCGCAGGAGATTCTCTCATAGAATTTCCGCCAATATTTGGCGTAATGCCCTGATTAAACGCATCTAAATCGTCAAAACTCGCGTTAAAACCCTTTGTGCTGCTGGTATTTTCGCTCCAATCGGCATTTTTCTCCACACAGGCACTCAAGCCACCACATACTAAGCTACCAAATAAAAATACAAAAAAATATTTTTTCATTATGTTCCCTTAATTTATATGCACTCTATCCTATCTGCTATCAGCGATAGTTGTAGGTTTGCCTTGAGATTTAGGAATGGAGAGCTTTTGATGAATGTTAATTTGCGCCCCCTCAATACCATTGAGTGCTTTTATATCTTGAATAGAGACATTATACATCTGTGCTATTACGCTTAGATTCTCGCCCTTTTGCACGATATGTGTGATAGATATAGAATCTGTGGAGGCATAGCTTTTACCACCAAAATGCTTTTTAAAATTGCGAAGTTTGTCGTATGGGAGATAGACATTGTAGCGTCTGTTGTTATTTGGTAGAGTGGATTTAACAAAATGACGATTGTATTTTTTTAGCTCATCTAATGGCATTTTTGCGCTTTGTGCGATTGCGTTAAGGGATACACCACCCTTAACGCTCACACTTGCTATACTATCGGTTGCGCCACGATTAAGGAGATAATCAGCATTTTGTGCTTTGAGAAAATCCACATCGTTAAAAAGCAAACTCATCGCTAGAATCGTGCGGATATAATTGCGCGTTTCAGCTGGGATATATTGCGCCTCCTCATTTAGCAAGGTCTCTATACGCATATCTCCTCCTGCTTCTTCAATCCCCCTTTTTAATCGCCCAAGCCCACAATTATACGCCATAGCAGCCAAATACCACTCGCCTGTGGCATCATAGAGGTATTTGAGATACTTTATCGCTGCCTCCGTGCTTCTTATAGGGTCTTTGCGCTCATCAATGTAAGAATTTATCTCTAGCCCCAAGCTTTTGCCAGTAGCGGGCATAATTTGCCAAATACCGATGGCTTTTTTGGAGCTTTTTGCAGTGGGAGCAAATGCAGATTCAGTCATAGCGAGAAATAGAAATTCTTGTGGAATTTCCTCTTTTGCCATCATATTTTTGAGAGTGGGGATAAACTCATAGCTGTGTTCAAACTGCTTGAGAAAATATTGCCACTTGTCTTGAATCCTCTGTGCCCTCTCGCTATCTGCGACATTGCCGATAAATGCCGTATGCACCCCGAAAGCATTAAGCACATTGTTTGCTTTCTTATTATGATTGAGCGCGTAAAATTCGCCCTCATTACCCCAAAGATTCAGTGTGCCACATACCATCAGCACGAAAATGATATATTTTGTGTATTTTTTTAACATCATATCTTCCTTTTGTGTATTTTTCTCATAGCCTAGCGTCATCTTACGCCTTTGTGCCACCCAGCGCAAAGAGCGATTGTGCATTGTGTGTGCTAGATTCTATCACTTCCTCTTCACTTATGCCTTTAACTTGTGCGATTTGTCGCATAACAAGCGGTATATAAGAAGGCTCATTGCGACTACCTCTGTGTGGATGAGGTGTAAGATAGGGTGCGTCTGTTTCAAGCACTATGCGTTCCTTTGGTATGAGTGGTAGTGCCTCAATAAGTCGCCTTGCATTTTTAAAGGTGCAAACGCCACCGATTCCATAATAAAATCGCTCACTTAATTCAAGTAAGATTCTATCTGCATTATAGCAATGCAATACACCACGCGCCTCCTTATAAGAATCTAATATTTCAAAGCTATCATTACTTGCCTCACGAATATGCACAATAAGAGGCTTATCAAGTGAAAGGGCGAGTTCAATTTGTGCGATAAAAACTGCCTTTTGCCTTGCCTTTATCTCTGCCTTTTGTCGCTCTAGCTCCTGTCCCAACGCGTGTTGCTCTAATGTGGGCAGATTCTGTTCTTTTGCATTTTCTTTTGAATCTTGCTCTTTAAGCAAATCTTGCATTGTTGGTAGATAGTAATAATCCAATCCGCACTCGCCAATAGCAACGCATTTACTATCTTTTGCAAAGGATTTGAGAATCTCTACATCAAACAAATCAATATCGTTAGGATGCACACCAGCGGCAAAATGCACACCCTCATATTTATGCGCTAGGGCTTGGGCTTTGGGCAATGTGTGTATATCCGCACCCGGAATGATGATTTTTCGCACATTTTGGGCTAATGCGCGGCTAATGACTTGTTCTATATCATCATCAAAATGTTCTAAGTCTAAGTGGCAATGTGTGTCTATCATATAATCAAACTGCACTCGCGCTTGGCTCATATCTCAAAATCCTTTGATTGTGTATAATTATGCTAGAATTTCAAAGAAAAGGATTCTAGCATAATTATCTTTACAAAAAGAAAGGCGAGTTGTGTTTAGTGGATTAGTGAGAGAGATAGCGCAGGTAAAAAACTTCGCAAATAATACGCTTGAGGTATTTACTCCATATAAGGCGAAGCTTGGAGATTCTATTGCCATAAATGGTGCGTGCCTCACTGCAGTGTCGTTTTTTAGCGGTGGTATGGCTATGGAGCTAAGCAAACACACGCAGGAGCATATCGCACTTGAAAATTACGCACAGGGTGCATTCGTGCATTTAGAACCAGCCTTGCAGGTGGGCGATAGATTTGATGGGCATATCGTGCAGGGGCATATCGATAGTATCGGGCGTATCACGCGCATAGAACACAATGCAGATTCAAGTGATTTTTGGATACAAGCCCCCGCGCAAAGCCTCCTTTGTATTATCCCCAAAGGCTCTGTGTGTGTGGAGGGCATAAGTTTAACCATAGTAGAGCGCATAAATGACAGCTTTAAGCTCACAATCATTCCCCATACCTTGCAAAATACACTTTTTGGGCGCTTTGAAGTAGGCAGGAGGGTAAATATCGAAACAGATGTTATCACGCGTAGTGTTGTTAGCACATTACAATTTTTAGATTCACAACATTTACAGAATCTAGGCATTCTCGCGCAAAATGGCAATGGTGCAAACTCATCTCATCGCAATAATCGCTTAGGTAATGTATCTTGGGGCGATATTGACGCGCAGAGTTTGAGTTATTAGATTCTAATATTTCAAGGAGAAAAAGCAGTGAAAGCACAAAAAGCAGTTGCGCTAAGCTATGATAAGCAAACAGACAGCGCACCGCGTGTGGTGGCAAAGGGGCAAAACGAACTCGCCTTGCGCATTATCGCTAAGGCAAAAGCCTTTGATGTGCCACTTTTTGCAAATCCCTTGCTTGTAGATTCACTTTTGCAAATTCCCTTAGATTCTCATATTCCGCCAGAGATGTATAATGCTGTGGTAGAAGTTTTTGTATGGCTTTTAAAATGCGAAAAACAAGCTCAGCTTAGCAAGGATATGGCTTGAGATTCTATAATGCTAATTGCGATATTGTTTAAGGATATATAAGTGAAAGCTTCCTCTTATCGTAAATATTTTCACACACTCATTCCATTTTTCAAACGCGAATTTAATGGCTTTATACAAGATAGATTCTCACTTTTTCTCTGCACACTTGCTCCTATTCTTATCGCGCTTTTTGTATGGGGTGTGTTTTCACAAAGTTTCGTGCGAGGCGCACCCATTGGCATTGTGGATTTAGATAATAGCCCTTTAAGCAAAGAGTTAGCGCGCAATTTAGATGCTATCCCAGCACTAAGCGTTACGCGCTATTACACGAGCCTAAGTGAGGCAAAGCGCGATATAAGCAATGTCAAAATTTATGCGGTGGTTGTGTTTCCTTATGGGCTTGAAGCACGAAGCAAAAAAGCTGTATTAAGTGAGATTCCAATCTATTACAACGCACAACTTGTGCTTATAGCAAAATCTATTGAAAGCTCTTTTAAGCAGCTTGTCGCCACGAGTAATGTCAAGGCAAAACTTGGTAAGAATCTTATCCAAACGCAAAATTTTGATGCCGCATTGGCAAAAAGTTCACCGATTCTAATGCAAATTACGCCACTTTATAATATCAATAATAGCTACGCGCAATTCTTGCTTACAGGGATTTTACCTTGCTCGTGGATTATGCTTATTATCGTTTGTGTGATTAATTCTTTGGCACGCGATGAAAGTGATGTGGGCTTTGTGGTGGGAAAAAAAAGTCAAATGCCCGATGGAATTAATGCGTATGTCTATATCCTTACAAAAATTTTAGCATATGCGGGAATTTTCTCATTTTGGTGGATAATGATGATGATATTTTTTCATTCTCTTGGCTTTGAGTTTCGTGGAAACTATCTCACACTTTATCTTGGGGCATTGATTACATTTTTAGCGTATGCAGGGGTAGGGGTTTTTGTCTATGCACTTTTTAAAGATCATACACGTGCCTTAAGTATCGCAGCAATTTATTGTGCGCCAAGCTTTGCCTTTGCAGGGCTTACCTTTCCGGTTAATTCTATGGGAGCATTTGCAACATTTTGGCATACAATCTTGCCTATTAGCCATTATTTGAAACTCTATGTGCAAGTAGCAAACTATGGGATAGATTTTCTTGGCGCATTCAAAACAATGCTTGAAATTTTGCCTTTCACGCTCTTTTTAATCTTTGGGATTTTGATTTATCGCAAGAGGGAAGCGGTAGAGTAGGCTTAAGCCCTCTCGTATAAAGTTAATAAATTGCTTCATAATAAAAAGCTTTTTTACCATTTTGATTTATTTTCTATTTTTCATTTTCACTATAAATTAGCCAATTATTTAAGTGTCAAGGTCATCTGCGAATAATGTTGAACTTGATGCATAATATATATCTTCAAGTATATAACAAATATCTGCAAGAGTTATCTTGCTGTCATCATCATAACATTTTCCAATCTCTTTAAATGCTTCTTGGACATTCTTGTCTCGTTGAATATGTACCCAACTTATATTGATAGTTTTTAGTGCCATAAAAAGTTTGTTTGTCATACGCATATTTATAAATATTAGAATCTGCCCGAAGTGCTAAATCTAAAATGTTATTATATGGAATAAAAAGCAAAACAAAATCATAAGCATATAATGAAAATTGCTCATATGGCTTTTTAGAAAGCTCATCTATGCGTTTTTTAAGATTTTGAGCTATCTCTTTAGAGAGATGTATTTCTTCAACATATTCACTAGAATCTACATATAAATTTGGAGTAAAAGAACTAGGCAAGGAGAATTTTGAATCAAGACTAATATTTCTTTATTTGCCTTCTATGCCTCCATCCAAATATACCACAACATCAGGTATATATGTTTGATTTTCAACCTTAAATGAAGATTGAATCTTATAATGTTCTCCTTCAATAAGTCCGCTAGATTCTAAAATACTTTTAAGCTGCATTTCCCCAAAATTACCTCTTATTTTTTTGTCATCCTTAAGAATTTTGGTCAGTGATTCGGCACTTTCGCGCATTGTAAGACTATAATCAAATACATCCTTAATGCTCTGCTTGAGTGCAGATTCGTTTCTTATTAAACTTTTAGAATAATCATCAATATTTTTATAAATATTTAAGTTAATTACCATTAATATTATATTTATACAAATCATTCTTATTATTATTTGTATATTTTCTTTCTTTAAAAGGATTTTCTATGAAAGCATTGACACACATACCTTTCGTAGCGCTGATAAGCTTTAGTGGATTAATTGCAGATTCACTTGAGCTTAAAGAATCTGGCACAGAATCTAGAGATTCTAGCGGGGGGGGGGGGATAGTATAAAAAAAGTTAATCTTGGGCGCTCTGTCGTAACTGCAAGTGGTTATGAACAGGATATTAAAGAAGCTCCAGCATCTATATCCATCATTCCAAAAGAAGAAATTATGACCCGTCCTATTAGGGATATTGGTGATGCAGTGCAAGATGTGCCCGGTGTATATGTGGAGCAGGATAAAACGGGGCAAAATACCATTGCTATGCGCGGACTTGGCTCTGCTTATACACTTATCCTCATTGATGGCAAAAGGCAAAATACCACACGTGGCTTTATCCAAAATGGATTAGGGAATCAAACCTCATTTATGCCTCCAGCAAGTATGATTGAACGCATTGAAGTCATACGAGGACCGGCTTCAACTATTTATGGCTCTGATGCAATGGGAGGGATTATTAATATTATCACTAAAAAACATACGAATAAAATCCAAAGCGGAATCCAACTAGAAACTAAACTTTTTGAACCACACAATGAATGGGGTAATGCTTATGGGCTAAATGCTTATCTTACCACCCCGCTTGTGAAAGACAAACTCTCTCTTAATCTCCGTGGCTCATACAGATTTAATGAGGCAAATGCGTTTTTGCAGCCAACTTATGCGATTCGTAATGGCAATCCCTATGCAGCACACTCTTTCACAGGCTCACAAAATTGGAATGCAGGATTTCGGCTTAACTACACACCCACCACAAAAGATTATATCTATTTAGATTCTGAAGTGTATAATGGACGATTAGGGACTTTGAATACTTCCTCCAATAGCATTACCTCTGTGCATGAGCTCTATAAGGTAAATTCTGTGTTGAGTCACGATGGCAATTATGATTGGGGCAAACTCTCCACTTACGCACAGCATTCTTATAATCTTATCGCACCACACGCAAGCTATACTCCTAATGGAAGGCTTCCCATAGGTGCAAACAAGGGAGATTATATTAATTGGGCAAACAAACGCACCGCCCAAACAGCAGTGTTTCAAAGCACCTATACCAATGATTTTTATTTTGGCGATGCTGGGAGTTTGATTTTTAATGGTGGCGTTTATTATCAGTTTGAAAATTTACAAGGAACAATCTCTAGCAAATATAGAAATATGCACCAAAATCAAGCCGCACTCTTTGCTGAAGGAGAATATTTTATAAACGAAGCAATTAGCACAACTTTGGGTTTGCGCTATAATTATAGTGATAGATATGCCTCTACGAGTGCGCTTAATCCACGCTTTTATGTAAATTTTAATCCCACAGATTGGCTTACATTCAAAGCTGGAGTGGCAAATGGTATGCTTATCCCCACACTTATGCAAACTATTGATGGCATAGTTACCACAGCCACTTCTCAAGGCACTACAACAGAAACTTATGGGAATCCAAACCTTAGACCCGAGCAAAGTTGGAATTATGAGCTAAGTGCGATTGTAGATACGCAAAATGCTATGTTTATCCTCACAGGCTATTACACAGATTTTAATAATCAAATTGAAACTCTAAGTGGGACAAACATTCCACTTCCAGACAATCAAATCTGTAGTAATGCTACTTGCACCACTTATCGCAATGTAGATAAATCTCTTGTAAGCGGCGCAGAGCTAAGCGCAAAAATAAAACCTATGTTTGGATTCTCACTTGATGCGGGGTATGGCTACATCTACACAGAAGCTCTAAGCGGCTCGGGCAAAGGAGAACCGATTAATTCTATCCCTCGCCATAATTTCACAATCACGCCAAAATATCAATACGGCAACTTTGATATGTATATCCGCTGGAGCGGCAAATACAAAACTCCCACGCCTTATGCTGGAAGTAATGCACGAACAGATGTGCGCCAAATCGTAGGGCAATATTATAAAGATTATCAACTTGTGGATATTGCTGCAACTTATAAATTTAATAAACAATACGCTCTTACTTTGGCAGTAAATAATCTCTTTGATGTGTATTTTATGGATTATATACCCTATGCAAGTGGAAACAATCAAAGTGCGCAAAATGCGTATCAGAGAATCTTACCCTCTCGTAATTATTGGATAAGTTTTAGGGCGGATTTTTGATGTTTCACATTTATCTCACATTCTTTAGATACGATTCCAAACTATCTATATCAAATCTTGCACGAAAGGACTTTCAATGAAACTTCATCGCAAACTATGGATGCAAATTCACTTATATTTAAGTTTGTTTTTTTTACCTGCAGCATTAATTTATGCGATTACAGGAGCACTTTATATCTTTGAAATTCGTCAAAATTCAGGGGCAAACATTATAGAAATTAAACTAGATTCTATGCCACAAAAGGGAGAAGAGAGAGAATTTATCATTAAAACTCTACAGGAACATCAGCTCAAAGTGCCTAAAGACACGACTTTACACTCAATGAAAGGCAATCTCACTATGGGCGATATCAAATATGGAGTTAGTCTAGTCAAAGATAAAGATGGCACACCTATAATCCGCACAATAGATAGGGGTTTGTATGGAATCTTAATGCTTATGCACAAAAGCACAGGAACAAAATATGAGCTAGGGGGATTTAAATTCTCTTTTTTTGATTTTATTGCTATTGGTTTTGGCATTTCAATGCTGCTTTTTTATCTCTCTGGCTTAATTATGACTTCATTTTGCAAAGGCAAACGCAAGGTATCCTTTGGCGTTTTAGGTGCAGGATTTATTATCACCACACTTGCAGTGTATTTGAGCATTTAGTGTAAAAGCTTTTGTCCCTTTGCTTTTTTGGCTTATTCATCACTAGAAAGTGTTATACTCTTATTTTTTTGTGCTGCTTTAAAAGTATCTTGTAAATCCTGCTTTACTTGAGTTGCATCACTTTGTATATTTGCTAATGGTTTAGTGCCAAATTGGGACATAAATTTTTTAATCATAATATCTTCAACGGCTAATGATTTTGGCGAGGCAAAAGGGACAGATTTTTCGCCTCGCCATTCTATTATCATCACTTCATCGCTACAATCATAAAGATAAAGATTTAAAGTCGCACGAGTGGCAACTAGTGATTGAAGCATTTTAATATTTGTTGTAGAAGCAGTCCGCCAATTATTGACTACACCGCAATTATAAGAGCCAAGACGCTTTTTAAAAGTAGTGCGGGATTGTCCAAATTTTATAATATGTTCTTTATTTTCTATATAACAAGTGAGTATATAAGCTACACCCAATGCTTTATCAAAAATATTTTTTGCATTTTTATCCACAAAATTGAAAGCCTGTATTGTCTCATTTTTACGCACACCTTCTTTGACACAAGATGAGAGTGTAACACGATATACTTTAAGAGCGGTTAAATTAATCCAATACTTACTCTTGCCCCTCTATACTGCTCATATCAATCACATAGCGGAATTTCGCCTTGCCGCTTGTAAGATTCTCATACGCCTCATTGATTTGCTCCACAGAAATAACCTCTGTCTCGGGATAGATTCTATGTTTGAGCGAAAAATCAAGCATTTCTTGTGTCTCTTTTATTCCGCCAATGAGTGAGCCATAGACTTTTTTACCCGCGGCAAATACAAGTCTCGTTAAATCAATGCTAAGCTTCTCATCTGCAGGTGGTAAGCCTACAATCGCCATTTCTCCGCCAAATTTCAACAACTCCGCATAGGCATTCACATCATACGCGGTTGGAATCGTAGAAATGATAAAATCAAATCGTTCGCTCACACCCTTTGTATCAGTATAAAGCGCCTTTGCACCAAGCTCTAATGCCTCTTTTTCTTTATTTTTATTACGCGCAAACACACTCACTTCCGCACCCATTTTGATTGCGTATTTGAGTGCCATTACACCAAGCCCACCAAATCCAGCCACAGCGACTTTATCGCCCGCCTTGACATTGCTAAATTTGATCGGCGAATAGGTGGTGATTCCCGCGCAAAGCAAGGGAGCAACTTTTTCTAACGGCGCATCTTGTGGGACATTGACTGCAAATTTTTCGCTCACTACAATATTATTTGAATACCCGCCATAAGTTGGCTCGTTATCGTGGAAGCAATCGTGGCAATCATAAGTAAAGACGCATTTGCCATTTTCACAAAACTGCTCTTGGCTTCTTTTGCACGCCTCACACTCACCGCAAGAATTAACCATACAGCCTACCCCTGCGTAATCGCCAACTTTAAATTTGCTTACCTTGCTTCCTACTGCCACGACTTTACCCGCAATCTCGTGTCCGGGCACCATTGGAAAAATTCCCTTATGCCATTCCTCACGCGCGCTATGAATATCGCTATGGCAGATTCCAGCATATAGAATCTCAATCAAAATGTCAGTTTCTCCCAAAGCGTGGCGCGAAAAACTAAAGGGTTTAAAAGTATCACTTTTATGTGCGACTGCATAGCCTTTGGCAGTGATTCTCTGCCCACTTTGTGCTTGTGTCAAATTCTCTTTTAATAGCATAAATACTCCTTAAATGACTAAAATTGAAAATGTAATTATAAATCCTGATACCTAGTGTTTGTCAAGGGGAAATACACATAATAATGAAAAATATCAACAAAGTATTATTGCGCATTGTTGATTTTATATTTACCTTATTTGTGTGGGAATTTTTACCAAAAATGCAAAAATTATACAAACGCTAGTAATTTGCTATTCCTCCTTAGTAAATATGCTCATCTTTTCATCAAGCACTTCGCTCTCCACATCTAAAAATGTCAAAACACTATGAAAGATATGAAAGTGTGTTGCTTCATTCAAATCTTTAATCCTACTAGCATTAGAACTCCACACAAAAAATGGTATTTCATATTGCTCCTTTGGTGCAAATGCTAATGGTATCCCGTGCATATATACACCATTTTCACCCAAGCTCTCGCCGTGATCACTTACATAAATCATTGTGCTGTCGTATTTATCAAGTTTGCTTAACTGACTAATGACTGAGTGCAATAAAAAATCAGTATAGAGGATTGTATTATCATACGCATTGATAATTTCACTCTGTAAGCAGCCCTTTGGTTCGACACTTTTACACACAGGCTTAAACACTTCAAACTGAGGAGGGTATTTCTTATAATATGTTGGTCCGTGGCTCGTGCTTGTATGAATGAAGATAAGCACTTTAGGCGATTTTGCTAACTCAATGTCTTCAATTAGTCCCGCCACAAGCGCAGATTCATAGCTATCATCAAGATGAGTATATTTCTCTGCAAGTTGCGAATATCGCATAATATTTTCACTCGGTAGGTGAAGCGGAGGCTCACCCCAATTTGTCGAACGCCACATCACATCTACCCCAGTGCGTGCAAGATAGTTTGGCAATATTTCATACAGATTCGTGCTATCCTTGTATGAAAGCATATTTTTCACAGATGCACTCGTATATGTCGTGCTTGATTTTGCATAAAAATGTCGAAGTCCTGACACTTCTAAAAGGAGAGGGTTGGTATTGCGTGAGTAACCATAGAATGAGAAGTTTTTTGCACGCGCAGATTCACCAATCACTAGCACGACTACAGATTTTTTGTCATTTGTAATGCGTGCATCAGGGAGTGGAATCTCTTTTTTATTTTTTGCTAACTCCCCTTGAAAATACCGCACCGAGTTACCTATATATGACCAAGGCATAATAAGTGCGCCAAGTTGTTTAGAGTATTTATCAAACCACAATAGATTTTGAAAATTAACTCCAGCAAGCACAATAAGCGTAAAAAATATCAAGCCTAAGCTCTTAGCAAGTGATTTGCGTGTAGGTCTTGCCACCTTTTCAAAGAGCAGAAAACACGCTGGGAGAATACCGAGTATAATTATAAATAGTGCCATTTTCAAAGATAGAAATTCTCCTGCTTCTGCTGGGTTTGTATTAAAGAGATTGCCCATCATCGTTTTATCTAAAAACACTCCATATACAGAGACAAAATACACCGCTATGGCGTTTGTGATTGAGGTAATTGCGAACCATATTTTGGTGAGATTGAAAGAGATGAGTGCTAATAAGAGTGGCATAAGTGTAGTAAGTGCGAACAAAAATAGCACGAGTGAGACAAATAGCACAATTGCATTGATTGAATCTAAAGTGAGATTTACCCACACGAATCCTAAAAAAGGAAAATGGAAAAACGCTACTTGAAGTGCGGAGATGACGAAAATAAATACAATAGATTGGCTTGGGGGGGGTTGAATGGTGCATTGTAAATCCAATCTTTGAGCGCTAGTAAAATACTTATGGAGTATCATAAATAAGCAGCCTAACGCACAAATAAGTGCAAGATAAAATACCGCAAGATTATATTTGCTGATATTTTGAATCGCCATCACCACGGCAACTGCGCCCAAAGTAGCAAAAATAAGCAAACCAAAATGTGAATCTAGCCAAGCAAAAATACGCGTCTTACTCGCCACAAGCACACCAAAGACTCCGCACACACACCCAAGGGACGCGCCCACAAGGACATCTAGCGGATAGTGTGCTCCCACGCCCACGCGTGAAAGCCCCACAAATACACCCAAAAGAGTGATACCTATGATAAAAGGCAAACGCCATTTGCGAGTGCTTGGCATAAAAGCAAAAAGCAGCACAGAAAGTATCGTGAATATAGTGATCGAATGCCCTGATGGTAGGCTATTTGTGCCTGCTAGTCGCTCACCGATGATATTAAAAGTATTCTCAAAAGCGCGTGCTGGACGTGGCATTGCATAGATTGTCTTGAATAATGCAGAAAGCACAAGGGAAAGCAAGGAGCTTGCGATAAGTGCTTCCCAAAGCTTAGGTGCGATGAATAACACTAGCAAGAGTGCGAATGCTACACTCGCATCACCGAGTTGGGTAAGATTGTGTGCGAGAGATGGGACATTGGACCAAAGCGAATTGATGGCTAAGAAAATATCCTTTTGAATCTGCGGATATACTTCCGGCTCACTCCAGCCAAAGATTCTTAACATACCAACAATAAGGCAAAAAATGCCTATTGTGGCGGCTAAATGCCATATATTCACTTTGGCAAAATTCATACTAACTTGTTTATTCATAGCTGTGATTATACACAAATTATCAATGAATTTGTGTAGTTTTATGAAATGCACAGAATCTAACTCACGCGACTTGATTGCGCACTAAAAATATATGTGAAAAAGTGATGAGGTAAGAGGGTGGCGGACAGGGAGGGATTCGAACCCTCGATAACCTTGCGGCTATGCATCCTTAGCAGGGATGTGGTTTCAGCCAACTCACCCACCTGTCCATAGACTTTTTGCGCTTTTACAGAATCTAAAATTTTTATAGAAACCAAAATTGCAGAAACAAAAAGGAGCGTTATTGTATGGAAAAATTCATAAAACTACACTTAACCAAAGCCTTTGCTTGAGATTTTATATCTTTAAATTACTAAGGGCATAAAAAGGCATTAAAGCAATGGTAAAAAAATGTTTAATGCTTGGTTTATATGAAGTTTGCTACAATCACATTTTTTAGAATCTCTCTGTGAGGATAAAATAGAATCTAAAGGATTAAATGATGAGATATGCTTTTATATTTCCCGGACAAGGCTCACAAAGTGTAGGTATGGGTAAAGAGTTTTACGATAATTTTGCCATCGCAAAGACACTTTTTGAGGAGGCAGGAGACACATTACATTTAGATATGAAGCAACTTTTATTTGAGGAAAATGACAAGCTTAATCTCACGCAATACACACAAAGTGCGATTTTTCTTGTGAGTGCGATTGCCTATAATGTTTTGCAAAATGAAATGCCACTTAAGGCGAGTGTAGCGATGGGGCATTCACTTGGTGAGGTAAGCGCGGTCGTGCTAAGTGGTGGAGCGAGTTTTTCAAAGGGCATAGAGCTGATATACAGGCGGGGTGAGCTTATGGCGGAGGCGTGTGAGGGTAAAAACGCCGGAATGATGGTTGTTGTAGGTCTTGATGACAAGAAATTAGAATCTTTTTGTGAAAATAAGCAAAAGGAGGGTAAAAGCATTTGGTGTGCGAACTATAATGGCGATGGACAAATCGTTTTAGCCGGCAAGAAAGATGATTTAAGCGCATTAGAGGCAGATATAAAGGCACTAGGAGCTAAACGCGCCTTGCTTTTGCCAATGTCTGTTGCAAGTCATTGTCCGCTTTTAGAATCTGCGAGCGCACCTTTTAGCGCGCTTTTAGAATCTAGCCTGAATGAAAGCCTCAATACCCCTATCCTTTCAAACGCTACCCTTGAGCTTTATGACACAAAGCAAAAGGCAAAAGAGCTGCTTAGCAGTCAGCTCACAAAGCCCGTGCTGTATAAGCAATCAATTTTAAAGCTAGATAATATAGATACATTTATAGAATTTGGCAATGGCAGTGTGTTAAAAGGGCTTAATAAGCGTCTAAGCCAAGCACCGACTTGGAATGTAAGCAATCTCGCGACTTTGAAAGAATGTATCGAGGGCATAGAAAACGCGTAGGGCTAAATTAATTTAGCTTAAGGTGCAGATTCTAAAAATACTCTTGTTTTTATAGAATTTTCTCTCAAATTTAAGCTTAAGTAGCCTTGAAGGACAATAACACAAAAGGAGTTCGTATGACAATAGGTATCATAGGTGCTATGGTAGAGGAAATCACACCACTACTTGAACGATTTGGCGAACACAAAACGCATTCTATCGGGGGTAATACATATTATGAAATCTCGCGGGAAAATCACACGATATTTATCGCATATAGCAAGATAGGCAAGGTTCACGCGGCATTAAGCGCAAGTGTAATGATTCTTAAATTTAACTGCGAGAAAATTATTTTTAGCGGTGTGGCGGGAGGTTTAAGCGCAGATTTAAAGGTGGGTAATCTGGTGCTTGGCAGCAAACTATGTCAATATGATGTGGATATTACCGCCTTTGGACACGCATTAGGATTCATACCAGAGAGTAAGCTCTATATGGAATCTGCCACAGAGCTAAATGATATTGCAAAAGAAGTCGCCAAAGCGCGGGGTATTGCACTCAAAGAGGGCATTATCGCTTCGGGCGATAGTTTTATTGCAGATAGTAAGAAAAAGCAGTGGATTGTGGAGCATTTTAATGCGGTAGCGGTAGAAATGGAGGGCGCAGCGGTGGCTGTCGTGTGTGATTCGTGCGGGATACCATTTTGTATTTTACGCTCTATTAGCGATAGTGCTGATGGAAGTGCTGATGTGAGTTTTGATGAGTTTTTGGAGAGTTCTGCAAAGAGAAGTGCAGATTTTGTGGCGAGTATGTGTGAGCGGATTTTACGCTAGATAAGATTTGCAAGATAGATTTTAACTAAAGGAGTAGGCTATGAAAACAATTACACTTTTGCGACACGCTGATACGATAAGTAGGGAAGAATATCGCTTAAATAGCACAAAAGATAAGAGCGATATTTTTCGTCCTCTTAGCAAATTGGGCAAGGCACAAAGTAGGGACATTGCGCGTTTTGCTAAGAAAAATTTGGGTTTTGATATGGTATTTTGCTCCCCTGCCAAGCGCACAACGCAGACTTTAAAACCGCTAAGAAAATACATTAAATCAAGCTATATTGTGATAAGTGATGATATTGCGCCAGATTGTGGGCTTGATGGATATATGAAGCTAACACAAACAAAAGCATTTCAAAAGGCTTCAAATGTGCTTATTGTAGGACACCAACCTGATTTAAAAAGCTTTGCTACTTATCTTTGCCCCTCTTTTCGCGCTCTTGTGCCTAAAGGTGTGCTAATGAGATTTATTATACAGGCGGAGGGCGACACGCTCGAGGGTATGGGAAGCCTTGATTTTATCGTGCCTCCATTTATGCTTGAAGGCTTTGGGAAATAGATTCGTAAATGAAAGCATTGTCTAAGCGCAGAAATAAATGGCGAAGCATCACGCGTGGCGCGTTTAGTATGCTTGAACTCGTGTTTGTCATCATCATACTCGGAATCCTTGCGGCTATCGCCATTCCGCGTCTCTCATTTACTCGCGCTGATGCACAGCTTATCGCAGTAGAGAATGATATTGTCAGTGCAATTAATGCTATTCAACGAGAGGTTTTTAGTCAAAACCTTGAGCCAAATAGTATTGACGGGGCGCAGATGATTGATTTAGCTGGGCTTAGCCATTCGCGTTGGATAGCACAGGGCAATGGTATAAAGCTTGCCAAAAATGGCGCGGTAGATTCACAAAATGATTGTATTCACCTTAGCCAAGAACAAGGTAAGATTGTGTTTTTTGTGCAACCAAAGGCAGATTCTACGCTTTGTGCCAAACTCCTTGAGCGACACAAAACGCGCCGAGAAGTGCCACTAAGCACATCAAATGCAATATTCTAGTTTTAAGGTGCGATATTGCAGTAGGGCGGGATTTAGTGCGTTTGAGTTGCTATGTGTGATTATCATCGTAGCGATTGTCGCAGGTGTGGGAGTGCGCTATATGGGACACATCACGCAGAGGCAGTGCATTTTGCACCTCAAATCTAAACTTTCACATACGCAGTATATTTTGAGTGCCTATTACGCGGATAGCTTCATTCGCGGAGATTCTATATCTATGGCTCACGCGCGAAATGTGTTTCATCAGCTTACTCTTAATCCAAAACATCAATGCGCCTTTGTGTTACAAGATTCTACACTTATTGCGCATATTGGCGCACAGAATGTTGTTTTCCGCATAGACCCGCCAAATCTCGCAATAAATCCAAAAATATCCTGTGTCCTCTCTGCACCTTTGTGTAAGGAGCTTGGCGATAGAATCTTAGATAAGTAGCGATTTGTAGAATCTTTAGAATCTGTGCGGGATTTTAAAGATTCTAAGTATAATTTTTTAAGAAAGGATATGTTTATACTCGCCACTTTGCCCCAAGCGATAAAGCGCGAAATCGTATTTCACAGGGTCATTCTCGTCTAAAAGTGCGAGGTTGTCGGTAGCTTGTAATGCGCTTTTGAGATTGTATTGCTTTGAATCTATGATGTTAAGCCTCTTGCAAAGCTTGAAAGTATGTGTATCAAGGGGCAAGATAAGATAACGAGGGGATAAAGAATCTTGCCATAGCCCCATATCGACTTTATCCTTACGCACGAGCCATCGAAGTAGCATATTCCACCTTTTGAATGCGCCTGTGCCACTAGGCGGATTGCCTTTAATTTTTAGAATCTCACTACAAGATGTGCCGAGTGCGAAGCTTAGTCCGCTACTTATGGGAATATTAAGCTTATTTGCATAATGGTGAAATAAATTTATGCAAGAGGAGATGCTATAAAGCATACGCGCGTGATAGAAATTTTTGCTTTGTCGCCAATGTGTGAGATTTGTGGGAGGATTCTTAAAGGCATTGATAAAATGTGCCTTTAAAGATTGTTTTTCGAGCATAGTAGCGATGATGAGAAAGAGATGTTTTATATCTGTGCGCGTTTGGAATCTGTAATAGGGGAAGCTTTCCTTATCACTCTGCCTAATCTTATCCTTAGATTCTAAAAGCGAAAAATCAAGGCTTTGAAGCATTTTGACAATAAGACTTGCGTTGCCATAGGAGAGTAGGGCGCATATAAGGGCGATTTCTGCGACAATGGAGCTAGATTCAAAAGATTTTACTACAAGCAGCGGGTCAGGCTTATCCTCATTGAGTTCGCATTCTGTATTATGGCGCGTATAGCATTCATCAAGTGTGTTTTTAAGCTTTTGCACAGCGAACCTTTGTTGATGTTTTTGCGCTAGAATCTCGGCATTTTAACACAAAAGGCACACGATGAAAAAGTGGATATTTCTTATGATATTCGCATATGCACACGCAGAGTATTTGAGTTTAGAATCTGCCTATAATCAGGTTTTAGCCCAAAATGATGGATTAAAAAGCTCCCAGAGTGCGCTCCAAAAACAAGAAAAGCTAAGAAGTGCCACGAAAATGATTTATCTCCCGCAGATTTCATTGAATGCCTCGTATATACATTTAAACGAACAAATGCACCTGCCGTTTTTTGATACCTCTGCTTTGCCGCCACTTTTGGCTGGACTTAAACCTGTTGCCTTGCAAGACCAAAATATTGTCTTTGGTGTGCTTAATATTATGTATCCACTTTTCACGGGTGGGAAGAGGTATTTTGCAAATAAATTATCCCAAATCGCACTAGAGGACGCCACTTTGGCATTAAAACTCAAAGAATTAAGCCTTTTTGAGGACTGCACGAAGCTCTACTATGGTGCGGTCTTAGCCCAGCAGATTCTAAACACGCTCGAGGAGGCAAATGCGGGGCATTTAGCGCATTATCAAAACGCGCAGAAATTGCAAGAAAAAGGACAGATTGCGCGGTTAGAGACACTTCAAGCACAAGTGAATTATGATAAATCAAATATTGAAGTGCAGAAAGCAAGAGATAATCTTGATATTGCCTATATAGCACTTAATGCAATGCTTGGACGCAATGGCACAGGGGCTTTAAATCTCGTCAAAAATATTGATATTAAGCAGGAGGCTTGGCTAGAAAAGGTGGATTATTTTGTGAATAAGACATTTGAAGTCTATCCCGCCTTGCGTATGATAGATAATAAAAAGAAAGGTGCAGACGAACTTTCACGCATTGAATTTTCTTCATTTTTACCAGATGTAGGGCTTTTTGGTAGTTATATGGTTACTGATAACACTTCTTTGTTTGAGAAGGCTTTGCCTAATTGGTATGTGGGTGTAGGGGCTCGGTGGTCACTCCTTAGCCCAAA
Organism: Helicobacter typhlonius; assembly: GCF_001460635.1. Taxonomy (NCBI): domain Bacteria; kingdom Pseudomonadati; phylum Campylobacterota; class Epsilonproteobacteria; order Campylobacterales; family Helicobacteraceae; genus Helicobacter; species Helicobacter typhlonius. The sequence goes on along the minus strand of NZ_LN907858.1, from coordinate 1,766,299 downwards.
TGGGCGGATTCAAAAATATCAAGCGAGTAAAATTGCCTCCCTTGAAGCGCAATACGCGCTTACACAGGCGCAAAAAGATTTAAAAACGCTTTGTGAAAAAACCTATAATGAGGTGCTTTCTTATAAGACACAATATTTTAGCCTTAGCTCCTCTATTGAGCTTGCAAGCGAGAATTTGAAGCTACGAAAAAGCGCGTTTGTGCAAGGCTTAAGCACGAGCACAGAGGTAAGTGATGCACAAAATGCCCTATCTCTTGCAATCATTGAGCGTCAAAGCGTGGCGTATAACTATGTTATCGCTTTATCACGTTTATTCGCACTTAGTGATGAAATAGAAAGATTCTATGGCTTTTTTAACAAAGTAGGAGAAATGGAATGAAAATATCGTTAAAGTATGTTGCATTGGCTGTTATTGCGCTATGTTTTGTGCTGTGGCTTATTATTAGCTTTACACGAGCATATGAACCAAAAGAGAATAGAATTTACGCCCAAGTGCAGGCGCGCGAGTATGCTATTAGCTCGAAAGTCGCGGGGCGTGTGGAGAATATCTTTGTTAAAAAGGGAGATATGCTAAAAAAGGGTGATTTGGTATATAGCATTAATTCTCCAGAGCTTGAGGCGAAACTTGAACAGGCAAGGGCAGGATACGAAGCGGCAAAGGCTCTAAGCACAGAGACAAATCGGGGTGCGAGGGTGGAGACGATTCAGTCTGCAAAAGATGTATGGCAGGGTGCAAGAACTATGGCAAATCTCGCTAAAAGCACCTATGAGCGCATAGAATCTTTATATAAAGACGGCGTAGTGAGCCAACAAAGACGTGATGAAACATATGCAAATTATACGACAGCTAAACATAACGAAAGTGTAGCCTATCAGCAGTATAAACTAGCCCTTGATGGCGCAAGTAGTGAGACAAAAATTGCCGCTCAAGCTAAAGAGGACGCTGCAGCAGGGCAGGTGAGCGAGGTAGAAAGCTATGCAAAAGATACCCAAGCCATAGCTCCTGCAAATGGTGAGATTAGCAATGTTTTACTACACGAGGGTGAGTTATCCCCTAGTGGATTCCCAGTGGTGCTGATGATTGATATGAATGACGCGTGGATTAGCTTTTATGTGCCAGAGTATCGGCTCCAAGACTTCCCAAAAGACCGCACATTTAAGGCATACATTCCCGCACTCAACAAAGAAGTGGAGTTTAAAGTAACTTTTGTGTCTGTTATGGGAGATTTTGCGACTTGGAGAGCGACAAGTGCGCATAAAGGCTATGATGTGAGGACTTTTGAAGTAGAGGCGTATCCGCTTATGCCTGTTGATGGGTTAAGAGTTGGTATGAGTGTGCTTATTGATTAGGATTAAGGTAGTTTTGTGCTTAGTTTTATTACAATCCAGCCTTATTTCATATAAAGGATTTCTATGGCGAAGAAATGTTTTTTCACGGGTAAAGGACCAATGGTAGGCAATAATGTGAGCCATGCTAATAACAAGACAAAAAGACGCTCACTTCCTAATCTCCGCAGTATTGCACTCAAGCTTGAAGATGGCACAAGTGTGCGTGTAAGAGTAGCAGCCTCTACACTACGCACAATGAAAAAATACTCATAGGGCTATAATTTACCTTGTTTTTAAAGGTTAAGAAATTTCTTAATTGGGGTAATAGACCCAAGCCGGATATTTCACTTTCAGGGGAGCTGTATGAACAGCTCAAACCCTTTCGTCTCCCGTTTATTCTCGTCCAGCTTTTTATTCTTTTTGGAACTTTGGGGTATTTGATATTAGAAGATTATGATTTAATGCACGCATTTTTTCAGGCTTCTTACACATTTACAAACACCGGGTTTGGCTCACTCAACGAGGATACTTTTAACACAATCACCATTATTTTCACGGTGCTACTTATGATAGGTGGCGCGGGTGTTGTAACATTTAGTGTGGCATTTATTATGGGTGTGGTAAATAATGGCGTACTCATAGCATTGATTAAGGAGCAGAAAATGGTATATAAAATTGCGCGTTTGCAGAATCATTATGTGATTTGCTATCACAATGAATTTACTATGCAGTTAGCCCAGCAGTTTTTGAAGTCTCATATTCCATTTGTGGTGGTGGATAATGCGCCGGATTTTGAGATTCAGGCTAAAAAACATAAATATCCTCATTATATCGTTGATGACCCGCACACACACATTGCTATGCTGAAATCTCATCTTTCAAGTGCAAAGGGTATTGTGAGCTTTTCTAAGAATGCAGCAGATAATATTACAATGGTAGTGAGTGCGCGACTTTTTGAGGAGGAGCTAAAGAGAAAACCCTACTATATCATCGCTACTGCAAATTCCGAGGAAGAGAGCCAAAAGCTCAAAAAGTTAAGTTGTGATTCTGTAATCTCTGCTCCTAAACTTATGGCACAGAGAATCTCCGCTATGGCAGTGCGTCCTGATATGGAGAATCTGCTTGAGCGATTTTTGTATCGCCACGATACACCGCTTGATTTGGAGGAGATTATTGTCCCTAAATATTCGTGGCTTGTGTTAAGAAAGCTCAAGGAGGCACATTTCCGAGATATTACAAATGTGTCTGTCGTGGGACTTACACAAAAGGACGGCACTTACATCACTATGCCAAATGGCAATACGATTGTTTCGAGCGAGTGCAAACTCCTTGTGATTGGCTCGGGTGATAATATTCGTGATACGAAGCGATTGATTATGAAAAAGCAAAAACCAAGGGAGGTTGATTATGTTTGATATTATTCCTATCAAGGGTGGCATTAACGCACCGCAAGGATTCTATGCCGATGGTGTAAGTACGGGACTAAAGCCAAAGCAGACTGATGGCACGCCCGCACTTGATGTAGCCTTTTTGTATAGCGAGGATAAGCTCAAGCCCTTTACACTTTTTACGAGCAATACCTTTGAAGCTGCGCCAATCACGCATTATAAGCGGTTTGTGGAGGGCAAGGAGAGTAATTTTGTGTTAATTAATACCAAAAATGCAAATGCAATGACGGGGCAAAGGGGCATAGATGATGTGAGTGAGATTCTAAATGTCTTACAACAAAAATTCCCTTTTGTGCAAAATCCCATTATGTCAAGCACAGGTGTGATAGGGCAGTATTTGCCAAAGGAGAAAATTATTGCTTCTTTTGGTGCGTTTAATCCTCACGCAAAAGATGAAAACGCCCACACTCGTGCCGCCGATGCGATACGCACGACTGATGCCTTTAGCAAAGAAATTGCTCTACAAGTGAAACTTCCCTCTGGTCAAAGATTTTGCATTGGCGCAATGGCAAAGGGCGCGGGTATGATACAGCCGGCATTAGCGACTATGTTGTGTTTCATCACCACAGACGCGGCACTACCCAAAGTGCACGGGGATAGAATCCTACAAGAATGCGTAAAGACAAGCTTTAATGCCATTAGCGTAGATGGTGATATGAGTACGAATGATTCAGTATTTTTATTTGCAAATGGGCGCAGTGGGGCGTATGATGAGGCAGCATTCAAAGAGGCGCTCAAAATAGTAATGCATAAACTTGCCACCGATATGGTGCGCGATGGCGAGGGAGCAAAAAAGCTTGTAGCCTTTGAAGTAAAGGGTGCAAAAAATGAAGATGAGGCAATGAGGGCAGCTAAGGCTCTTACAAATTCGCTTTTGGTAAAAACTGCTATTTTTGGTGGAGATCCAAATTGGGGGAGGATAGCCTCTACAATCGGTGCGAGTGGTGTAGAATGTGCGCAGGAGAGCCTTTGTATCAGCTTTGAAAATGTAGTGGTTTTTGATAAGGGACAGATTCTTTTTGATGAAAGCACAGAATCTAAAGCCGCGGCGGTTATGCAAAAAGAAAGCTTTAGGATAAGCTGTGATTTAGGTGTAGGAATCGGGAGTTTTGTCGCCTATGGTTGTGATTTGGGCTATGATTATGTGAAGATTAATGCAGATTATCGTAGCTAATTAGGCTTATGGATTCAATAATTTTGCGGTAAGTAAATCTTAAGTGGGCTATTATCGAAAATATCCTACAATATAAAAATCATTTTACATAAAAGGAGTAGTTATGTTTCACGAATATAGAGATGAGGTTACCGCACTAAAGACGCACAACGCACATTTTGCAAAGATTTTTGATGAGCATAATGAGCTTGATGATAGAATCAAAAAAATTGAAGAAGGTGAAGAAGTGATGGGTGATATGGAGCTTGAGGTGCTTAAGAAGCAAAAATTGCGTTTAAAAGACGAAGCTTATGCGATGATTATAGAATATCGCAAAGAGCATAAAGCTTAATCCTCTGCTCTAATTGCGCCTTTTTGGCGTAGATTCTATTTTTCCACTCCTACCTACAGAATCCAATCTCTTATGGGATTTTGGGGCTGTGGGGTTTATCTCCCAAAGATTTGTTTAAGTTCCACAGATTTTGTATTTTGTATCTGTTGTGTGAGAATCCTTAGAGCACAATTCTGTGCTTTTGTTGATTCTATGGATTTTGTGTCGCAAGGAGATATTTTTCGTATGCTGTGGGTGGATGGGCTTTATCCCATTTGCGCATTAGTGCTTCTTCTTGCTCTGTAAGCGTGATACCATAATGCTCACTCATATACAAATAAATGCGCGCAATAATACCCTTTTCGCTTTCACGCGGATAGAATTTTTTATTTTTAAAATCCGTATAAACAGCGCATTTGCCATACTGCCCTAATTTTTGCGAAGTTTTGGAATCTAAATCTGCATATTCAAAATTACTTCTGTCAGCATTAATCTCGCCAATGGCTGGGACGAGATTGCGTTTATCGGATTCCATTTGTGTAAATTGTTTGTCTTTTGCACACATTTTGCGTCCGCCATTTTTCCAACATTGCAAATCTTTGCCAAAGCGGTGCGCGGGCATTATATGTTCAAATTCAATGTGCTTGGCACGCACATTTTTCTTGTCCTTACTCGTGGTGGCTCTACGCGGCGTATAATCTTGCGTAGGCAAGAGAGTAAGAGTGTGTGGATTAAAATCAATCCCGCAATAAAATTCTGTGCAATATAGGCTTTTTTTAGCTCTGCCTTGCTTTGAGAGAAAGTTTTGGGTGTAGTGGTAGTGAGGGCTTGAGGGCTAGTCTGCGCACAGCCAAAAAGTGCAAGAATACAGCATAGAATCCATATTACTTGATATGTGCGCAAACTTATCATTTTCCCTCTATCCTGATTGAATAAGCATAGATTCTAAAATATGCACTTTGCAAAATAAAAATCACATAATAAGAATTTTGCTACTTGATAAGTGCGGAGATTGCTTTGAATGAAGAATGTTTGCAATCGCCCAAGATTCTAAATAAAATAGATTCGGTGGGGAGCATTACTACGCCTTGTGTGTTGAAAAAATTAAGGGCAAGTTGGTGGCTTTGCTCATCTCTTGAGCTACACGCGTCAGCAGCAAGGAGGCACTCATAGCCTAGATTGCGCGCTTCTATAATGCTTTGCAGCACACAGATATGCGTTTCTATGCCAAAGAATATAAGCGTTTTTGCCTTACTTTGTGCGATAAATGAGGCGATTTTCTCATCGCCAAATATGCCAAAGCTTGTTTTTTCTAAGACTCGTGCATTTTTGGGGATTGTAATTGTGCTATGTGTCTTACCTAGTCCCTTTGGATACTGCTCGGTAACGAGCGTAGGGATACCTAGTTGTGTGGCAGATTCTAAAAGTATATTGGTATTTTTTATCACCTTGTCTTTATATGCCATATGCTCTATGATCTTTTCTTGCACATCTACGCACACAAAAAGTGTGCGTTTGGTTTTTAGTATGCTTCGCATTATTTTCCTTTTGTAGAGTTATTTTTCATCTTTGAGTTGGGAAACGATTGTTTTCGTATCTCGTGCAATTACAAGTTCCTCATTTGTGGGTATTACACATACTTTTACTTTAGAATCTGGTGTAGAGATAATTGCCTCTTTGCCACAAACATTGTTTGCTTCCTCATCAAGCTTTACACCTAAAAATGCAAGATTATTAACAATCATACCGCGTATAAATTTTGCATTTTCTCCCACGCCTGCACAGAAACTTACCGCATCGACACCATTCATTGCCGCACAATACGCACCGACATATTTCATTACGCGATAAGCAAAGGCGTGGCGAGCAAGTTTAGCGCGCTCATTTCCTCCCAAATCCGCATCAAGCAAATCCCTAAAGTCGCTCGATATGCCAGAAATACCAAGCGCACCTGATTTTTTGTTGAGAATATTAAGAATGCTTTGTATATCTAAATCTTCGCGCTTAGAGATATACTCTATAATCGCCGGGTCTAAATCCCCACTGCGCGTTCCCATAATCAAGCCTTCAAGTGGGGTAAGTCCCATACTTGTATCTACACACTCGCCATTTTTGATTGCCGAGATTGATGAGCCATTCCCTAGGTGGCACACGATGATTTTTGACTCATTGTAGTCAAGCCCCAAAAATTCCGCTGTTTTTTGCGATACATACTTGTGGCTTGTCCCGTGGAATCCATACCTGCGCACTTTGTGTTTTTCATACCATTCATAAGGCACACCATAAATATATGCTTTTGGTGGCATAGTTTGATGAAATGCGGTATCAAAAACTACCACCATAGGTGTATGGGGCATTTTTGCCTTACACGCTTCAATCCCCATTAAATGCGCGGGATTATGCAAGGGTGCTAGGTCGGAGCATTCTCTAATGCGTTCAATCACATAGTCATTTACTAGCACAGATTCTTTAAAAAACTCTCCTCCATGCACCACGCGATGCCCGATAGCGCGTATATCATCAAGCGATTTTATCGCGCCATATTCCTTGTTTGTCAAGGCTTCTAGCACCATTTCTATGGCTTTTGTGTGATTTGGCATAGATTCTTTTTTCTCATATTTCTTGCCTTCACCTGTTTTGTAATTAAGCACACTGCCCTCAATACCGATTCTGTCGCAAATACCTGAGGCAAGGACCTTTTCAGTATTTGTATTGATGAGTTGAAACTTCAAAGACGAACTGCCACAATTTATAACTAAAACATTCATTTTTTTTTCCTTAATTTGTATTTATTTTGCTTGGAGTGCGCTAATAGCTACCACACCTACAATATCATCTGCACTGCACCCTCTTGAGAGATCATTGATTGGTGCAGCCATACCCTGCGTGATTGGTCCATAAGCTTCAGCCTTAGCAAATCTTTGCACGAGCTTGTAGCCGATGTTTCCAGAATCTAAATCCGGGAATACCAACACATTCGCCTTTCCTGCGACATTTGAACCTTTTGCCTTTGATGAGCCTACACTTGGCACGATTGCCGCGTCAAGTTGCAATTCGCCATCAATCTTAATGTTGGGGGCTAGGGATTTTGCGATTTTTGTCGCCTCTACTACCTTATCGACATCGGGGTGCTTCGCACTGCCATAGGTAGAATGGCTCAACATAGCTACAAATGGTTCGCTGTGGATAATGGATTCAAAACTCTTTGCGCTTGAGAGTGCGATTTGTGCGAGTTCCTCCGCATTTGGATTTTGGCATAATCCGCAGTCGGCAAACACAAGTGTGCCATTAAGCCCATAGTCGCAATTTGGCACGACCATTACAAAAAAGCTTGAGACGAGTTTGGAATCTGGTGCAGTGCCTACGATTTGTAGTCCGGCGCGTAGCACATCAGAAGTCGCACGAGTAGCTCCAGCCACCATTCCATCAGCCTTTCCTGCCCTCACAAGAGCCGCACCAAAATACAAAGAATCATTGAGTAAAAGCTCCTTTGCTTTCGTGCTATCCACGCCCTTATGTTCGCGTAGTTTGATCACGAGTGTTATAAGTTCGTCTAATAGCGTGGTATCTTTGAGGCTAAGAAAAGTTGCCTTTTGCAGTAAATCGGTGGGGAGATTGCCAAGCTCTGTTTTTGCTTTGGCGCAAATCTCCTCCTTATCGCCGAGCAAGATGAGATGGGCAAAATCCTCATTTAGAATCTTTATTGCCGCCTCAAGCGTGCGCACATCAGTGGTTTCTGGCAGGACAATTGTCTTTTTTCGTTGCTTTGCCTGTGTTTTGAGCCTATCGATAAAACTCATAGTATTTCCTCCGATTCAATATTGAGATGTTTTAATCATAAACAAGTGTGTTTAATGCTATGGTGTAAAAAGAGGCTTGCTGCTTTTGATGTGTAGAAAATCTACACTTTAGATAAATTTTTTTTAATCTTTTTACATTTAGAAACAAGCTGTGCATAATTTCGCAATTTTTGGATTCTTATAAGATTCTATAATTTTTAGAAATCTACCTCGTTATAAATAACAAGGCATTATCCCAAAAGGAATGACTTTTGCTACTTTCACTCTAAACAAGCCTCACGGCAGGACAGGATTTGTAAAGGAGTTATTGATGGCAAGGAGTGCAAATAACGCAAGTAGAGCGAAATGGTATTTTTTAGTTGCTATTATCATACTTTTATGTGTGCTTGGTGGCGGATATTACTATATGGCAGCGTTTTCAAACTCAACACTTGATGAGATTACACAAAATATAGAATCTCGCCTCCTTGAGCAAGATTCTATCAAGCAATCACAGCTTGATGCCAAAGATAATCAAATTGAGCTTTTGAAAGCACAGAGTAATGCCCTCAAAAAAGAACGTGATAATATTTCTGTGAAACTTAAGTATTCAATCAAGCCAAAGGATAAAATTGTTGCGTATTGTAAAAATATGAAAATAGGACGTTGGGGTATGCCACAAGAATGTTTTAGTGAGCTAAGTAGCGGTATTATAGATATGATTCAAAAGGATAATAAAATTGTCGCCTTTGAAGTTTCTGGCATCGTGGATAATCTCCCCTATGCGGGTTCAAGCCCAGAGCTCAAGCAAGAGGGCTTAGCAAGTTTTCGCGCACGAGAGGCAATTTATGTTGTTGGCAAAAAGCTACCTAATGTCGCGGTCTTTGAGGGCTTAAGTCAGCAAAAAGCAAGAGAGCGGGGCTTTGTTGTTCGGGCGTTTTATGTGGAGTAAGGGTAGCGCACATTAGAGGAGTTTTGATAGAATCCCCAAAGTCTTAAGTGCAAAATTCTGTAAAGTCGCTATGCGCTGTGAATCTGCTATGAGAACTAAATAGGGGGAGATATGGATAAGATAAATCCAAGTATTCAAAAAGTCGGCATTGTCTTGCGTCCCTCCACACCAGAGCTTAAAAGCACATTTTTGCAGGTGCGTGAAGAGCTTGATAACGCGGGTATTGAGGTAGTGCTAGAAAGCATTAGTGGGGGTATGATAGAACTTTTGGGGCAGGATTTTGCCTCGATTGCTGCGCAATGTGATGCATTTTTTAGCTTAGGTGGCGATGGGACTTTAATTTCTATGCTTCGCCGCACCTTTGAGTATAAGCTGCCTTGTATGGGGATAAATACCGGGCGATTAGGATTCCTCACAGCATTTATGCCTCAACACCTTAGTGCCTTTATCCCCTGCTTAAAAAGTGGCGACTACATTTTGCAAGAGCATCTACTGCTTCAAGCAAATGTGTATGATGAAGCGCAAAATCTTTTGCATACATTTATTGCCATTAATGAATTCCTCATCTCAAAGCACGAGTTAAGCGGTATGGTGCGAATTGGCGCGAGCATTGATGGCAAGCATTTTAATACCTATGGTTGTGATGGACTTATCATCGGCACACCCACAGGCTCGACTGCGTATAATATTAGCGCGGGTGGCTCGGTGATTTATCCCTATTGTCGCAATATTTTGCTTACACCCATTGCGCCACACTCGCTTACACAGCGTCCATTGGTGCTAAATGATGAATTTGTGTTAGAATTTCAGGCACAGCAAAGAGCAAAGCTTATTATCGATGGGCAAGAAATGATAGATATAACACCCTCTCATCGCGTGCAGATTCAGGCTCTCTCACAGGGGGCAAAGCTCATCTATCCGCGCACGAGGGATTATTTTAGTGTGTTGAAAGAAAAATTTAAATGGGGCGATGAATTTTAATCTAAAATAAAGACTTTGCCAAAGGATTTTATAATGGCAGAATCTGGCATATTTTAAGGTGATATGAAGGAGCATTAATGATTAAGCGGATTCTTATCCACAATTCTCCCGCGTTCAAAGATGTAGAATTGTATATGCAGGGGGGCTTTAATGTCTTCAGCGGCGCGAGTGGTAGCGGTAAGTCGGTATTTATGGAATCTCTTCTTGCGATTTTTGGTATCAAAGAGAGTAATGCAGACCTCATTGAGGCAAATATTGCGCTAGATAGCATTGACTTTGATTGGGAGACAAATGGGATTCCAAACGATGATGATGAAATCGTGCTTAGTATTCTTAAAAAGGATAAAACGCGCTATTTTTTAAATCATATCTCAAGCTCGAAAAAAAGATTAAATGAGATTGTGAGTGGATTTGCCAAGCATATCAGCACCAAGGGCGCAGATGAGCTTAAAAATAGCAATATTTTAAGAATCCTTGATGTGTTTGTGGGAAGCAAAGATTCTAAGCATAGTGTGCTTTTAACACAATATGAAGCGGATTTTAAACATCTTAATGAGGCTCAAAATAAGCTTAAGGATCTAGAATCTAAAGAGGCGCATATTGCCTCATTAAAGGAGTTTGCGACATTTGAAATTTCAAAAATAGAATCTTTAAAGCCTAAAGAGGGTGAGTATGAGGAGCTTTTATCACTCAAAAAAATGCTCTCCAAGCAGGAAAAGATTAAAGAGCAACTCTATCAGGTGCGCCGAGCACTTGAGCTAACACAGAGTTTTGAGGGTTTTTTAAATCTCGTGGATAAATCCTGCCCTAGCCTCGTTGAAGGCTTGAATGAGTTTGAATCTATCGTGCAAATGCACGAGGAGCAGCTAGAGAGTTTAGATGAGCTTAATGCCGAAGAAGTGCTTGATAGAATTGCTGCCTTAGCCGAGTTTATTCGCCGTTTTGGGAGCATTACGCAGACTTTGGAGTATCTCGCGGAACAGAAGCAGAAACTGCAAGAGTATGAGAATCTAAGCTTTGATAAACAAGCTTTGCAAAAGCAGATTGAAACACTTGCTAAATCTTGTGAGGTAAATGCACTCACATTACACACAAATCGCCAAAAGCACCTCGCAGAGCTTAACACGCGTATTAACGAGCTTTGCGCGAAGTTGCGCCTTAAAGAGAGTGTGCTATATCTCACGCAAGTGCCTTTAAGCCAAAATGGCATAAGTGAATGCGCGATTATGCTAGGAAAAAGCGATGCGAATGTCCTCTCCTCTGGGGAATACAATCGTTTGCGCCTTGCGATGATGTGTATCCAAATGGAGATTGAACCTCGAAGCGGTATTTTGGTGCTTGATGAGATTGACGCGAATTTAAGTGGTGAGGAGAGCGAGGGGGTGGCGCAGATTCTCAAAACACTTTCACGCACTTATCAAATCTTTGCTATCTCTCATCAAACGCATATGCCCTCCCTTGCGGATACGCATTATCTAGTGGAGAAAAAAGAGGGCAATAGCGTGATTACCAAGCTTGATTTTGAAGGACGTGTGCGCGAAGTAGCTCGTATTATTAGTGGCTCAAATATCACAGATGAAGCCCTCGAGTTTGCACGAGCGCATTTAAATAAGGGTGCAAAATCGTGAATATTGCCTTACTCAAAGGCTTTTGCAACTATATGCAGCAAATGAAAACTATCATTAGCTTTAAGCGCAAGGGTGATAATCTCTTTGTGCTTGTATGCGAAAACGCGCAGGGCGCGCGAAGCAGAATTTGTTTTGATATGACGCGCTCACAGAGTGGCATATTTATGAGTGATGAGGAAGTTATAAGCCCAAAGGTTTTTTGTGCGCCATTTGATGCTAAACTCGCGCAATGCACGACAAAGGCGCGTATAGAATCTATCAGTGTTGATGGGGAGAATAGAATCCTGCGCTTTTTGTTGGAGCAAAAGGAGCAGTATAAAAAGCAGTATTTTTGGCTTGTATGTGAATTTACAGGTAAGCATACTAATGTGGTTTTGTGCGATAAGAATTTTGTCGTGTGTGAGGCTCTGCGCCATATCCCCGAGCATAAGTCAAGTCGTGAAGTGCGCGTGGGTAAGATTCTAAAACCTCTGTCACAGCCTACAAATCCTAAGCCTTATGAGCCTATCGCAATAGAATCTGTGGAGACTCTGCTTTATGAAGCTTACAAGGCGACATATATTAAGGCAAAGGAGCGCAAAAGAGGGCAGATTCTAAAATCCCTCAAATCAAAGCAAAATGCGCTTATGCGGAGCTTAGAGACGCTGCCTAAGCAGGAAGGGCTTTTAGAATCTGCAAAAACATATGCCGAGTATGGTGGGCTTATTTTTAGCTCACTTCATCTTTTGCCTACACATAAAATCACTGCGGATTCTATTACTTTGCAAGATGTGAATGGAAACAATGTATGTGTGCCACTCCCCGAGCTACGAGATTTGCAAGAGGCGGGGAATTGGTATTTTAATCAAAGCAAAAAATATCAAAAAAAGGCGGCACATTTGCATAAACAGGTTGAAAATTTAGAAGAGCGGATACAATTTATCGCACATCAAATCGCCTGTATAGAACGTTTTGACGAGATGGCTGAAGTCTTTGCGCCTCCGCCTAAAAAGCAAAAAGATTTGCATTCAAAAGAGGGAGAGAGTTTTTTTATAGAGGGATTCAAAGTGAGTGTGGGGCGCAATGTCAAAGATAATCAGCGACTTTTAGAATCTGCACGGGCTGATGATATGTGGCTGCATATACGCGATGTGCCAAGTGCGCATATGATTATCCATTGTGGCAAGAAAGCCCCGAGTGAGGCTATTTTACGCAAAGCCGGAAGTGTTTTAGTAGGGTTGTATGCGGCACGAAAGGGCGTAGGGGATTTTGTGGTAGATTATACGAGGAGGAAATTTGTCAAGGCAGCACCGGGCGCACAGGTAGTTTATGCGAAGTATCAAAGTCTCCACTACCGCATACGAGATGATGATAAAATATGTTGAGTTTTTGAATAAAGAAATATGTGAGTTTCTAAAAGGATTTATAAAATAGCATTAATGGGGCTTTTATATCTTTTTTAAAAATCTTTCAAGCCCTTAAAATCCTCATAATTTAAGAAATTTAAAAAATAGAATCTAGCTTTCGCGATAGAGAGATTCAAAAAATATGTGATTATCTTAAAAGCCTCTCTGCTTCATTTCACAGCTTTTATAATACACACAAAATCTTGCAAAGTCCAAATGAATCAAGTATTCTTTATGTGCTAATGATTGTCAGCCAAAGCCTCACACTTGGATTATCTCTGCTTGGAATTAAAGCAAAAACAAGAATGTAATATGTGCCAGAGCTCAAAAGCATTTATTGCTCTTAAAGATGCTTTTCCACATACAATTCCTATTATGCTTGGTTATATTTTTATGGGTGCAGTATTTGGTATCTTATTGCAAAAAACAGGTTATGGTGCGATATGGGCAGCTATAATGGCAGTGGCTATTTATGGGGGAACGACACAATTTATTGCTGTCGGGCTCATAGCAAGTGGAGCTGGCTTATGGGAGAGCTTTGTGCTTGTTTCTATGATTAATGCACGACAAATTTTTTACTCTATAAGTATGTTAGAGAGGTTTAAACGTATGGGCAAAAAGCGTTATTATATGATTTATTCCCTCACTGATGAGACCCTTGCACTTCTTAATCTTAAGTCTCCCAAAACAGGAGTAGATAAACAATGGTTTGATTTTTTTATCGCTGCGCTCAATCAAAGCTATTGGGTTATAGGCTGCACTCTTGGAGCAGCACTTGGTGGAAAGCTTGAGTTTGATTCTAATGGACTTGATTTTGTGATGAGTGCTATTTTTGTTGTGATTTTTATTGAACAATGGCGTAATAAAACAATGCGTATTCCTGCACTCATTGGCATTATAATAAGTTTAATATGTTTATATATTTTTGGGGCACAACAATTTTTAATCCCCTCACTTGTGGGCATTTGTGTTATATTAAGCCTATGGAGAAAACCCATTGTCGCCTGAAATTTTGCACTCGGTCCTTCTTATTGCACTTATTGCGCTTAATACTCTCTTAAGTTGCTTTTTGCCTTTTATTATCTTTGCTAAATCTACACCCACATTCATTGTCTCTTTAGGTAAAGTGCTGCCAAGTGCAATTATTGCAATGCTTATTATATATTGCCTTAAAGATATGGATTTAGAGCACTCTCCATATGGACTTAATGAAATTATTGCTGTCTTAGTAGTAAGCTACATACATATAGTGTTTAAGATTCCCGTTTTAAGCATTGTATGTGGAACTATCACTTATATGATATTAATACAAAATGCAATTTTAGATTTTATACCCTAGAATCAAAAATCTCTAGGGTATAAATAAATATTAAGCAAAAGCACCTTTAAGTGTCTTTACCCACGCTTGAATTCTGCTATCTGTCATATCTTCTTGATTAACCTCATCAATGACTAAGCCTACAAACTTTCCATTTACAACTGCCAAACTCTCATCAAAAGTGTAGCCATCTGTGCTTGTTTGTCCAATAATTTTTCCTTGTTTTGATACTTTTTCATAAATATGTGCAATACCATTACAAAAAGTTTCGCTATAAATTTCTTGGTCGCCAAGCCCTACAAGAGCGATAGTTTTACCTGAAAAAGCAGCTTCATCAATACTAGAAAGAAAACTATCCCAATCATCTTGTAAATCACCTGAACCATAAGTAGGTGTAGCAAAAATAAGATTCTCAAATGCACTTAAATCATCAGCTTTACTTGAAGCAACATCAAATATTTGACAATCGCCTAATTTATCAGCAATTTTTTGAGCAACTTCTTGCGTAGTGCCACCATCGCTTCCATAAAATAAACCAATTTTTTTCAATATGAACTCCTTTTATAAATATATTTTTTGACTTTACACTATGAAAGATAATAATAAAGTAAAAAATAAGATTCTATTATATAAAATAAGAATGATTTTTATTTATATTTAAGAATAATATATTAGTATGCGATATTTTATTAATAAAGGTAAAAGTAATGAAAATAAATACTATAAATATACTTTTTATAGCTCAAGTGAGTATGTATGCAGACAATGGTCTTACGATTCCAACCTTTTTACAAACAAATAAACAGACAAAACAAGTTGAACTCCCCACATCAATTATAACTACCACAGATGAAACAAAGTCTTATCAAAGCAGTAATTCTCTCTCAAAAAATATTTTAGAATCTAATCCTAGTGGCAATGGCGATATAACTTCAATCCTTAGAATCCTTCCTAATGTGCAATATGATAATGCACAGCTAAAAAGCACAACTCCTGGAGAAATAGACCCCGCAAATATTAGCATCAGCGGAGGGCTTTTTTATCAAAACAACTTTATGCTTGATGGATTTAATATGAATAATGATTTGAATACTATTGGTGGGACAGATTCAAACAATTTAATCGGGCTGCCTAGCTCACGCCCACAAGGAATAAATATAGATACCTCACTCTTAGAATCCATCATTGTGCAAGATTCTAATGTCTCTGCTGCCTATGGGAGATTTACTGGTGGCGTAGTAGAAGCAAATATCCGAAAACCTCGCAATGATTCATTTCACGGGAACATTAGCTATCAATACACAAGTGATAAACTCACGCAATATCATATCCAAGAGAGTGAGGAATCTGCCTTTGCCACTTCAAGCGATGAAAATTATCAGCCCCATTTTATAAAGCATTTGATAAGGACAAATGCAGAGGGATATGCAACAAAGAATCTAGGGCTTATTGGCTCATTTTCAACCATACAAAGTTATATTCCGCTTAATAGCTATAATGTGAGTCGTTTTGTAGGTGGCACAGAGCTAAATAGTAAGCGCGAACAAAAGCGCATTAGCGATAATTACTATATCAAGGCACATTACAATCCCACAGAAAACTTTACTTTAGAAGCAAATTTGGGCTATATGCCACAATTTAATACCTACTACAATAATCTTGCAAGGGATAGTTATAATACTATACAAATGGGCGGCTATCAAGCTGGGGTTAAAACTTTGTTGGATACAAAAGGAGGGCTATGGACAAATAGCTTAGGCTATTCACGACTGCAAAATTCAAGGCGCAGTGATTCAGATTTTTATCGTTGGTGGTATTATAGTGCAGGAGATAAGAATTGGACAATCCCTACAAATACGAATACAGGATACGTATATGAGGGTGGATATGGAAATATAGATCAATTACAAAACACTCTAAACTATAAAAGTGATATGACTTTTGAGTCATTAGAGTTATGGAAAACCGCACATACCCTCCGCGTAGGTGGGGAGCTAATCTACCAAGATGTGAGTCAGCATAGATTAGGCAATACATACTCAAGCAATGGTGCACCGCAAGGCTTTACTCAAAACATTTCAAATTGTGGAATAGATAATTTTGGCTTGGATACCTGCTCTAACGCTCCTTTTTCAAGAAATGGTGTTTTATATCTAGGGCAATATATAAATGGCATCATAATATACAATGGTGGTAAAGTAAATCTCCATAACCTCTCCTATGGCATTTATGCTGAAGATGATGTAAAGCTTGATTTGCAAGGATATGGGGAGGTAAATACGCGCTTTGGGCTTAGGCTTGATGGTGATAATTATATGGATAAGCATACCCTAGCGCCTCGATTCTCGCTGAATTATACTGCGCCTTGGGATAATGCCTATAAAAGCACCTTTATATTTGGGGTAAATCGCTACTATGGACGCAATCTTTTCTCTTATCGTCTTTATGATTCTACACTTTCACAACAAAACAGATATACAAGAAGCTTAAACAACAATGTCCTTAGTGATTGGCAACTCAACACAGCTTACACAAGCACTCAAGGCACAAAATTTAGCCAACTCAATGTGCCTTATGATGATGAGCTAATGGTAGGAATCTCCCAAAATATACATCATTTTACCACCACACTTAAGTATATTCATCGTAATGGTAAAGATGAGATAATGCGCAGACAAAGAAGCGCATCAAGTGGCAATGCCCCTGCACTTCCCGGATATAGCAACAGCTATAATTTTTATACCAATGACGGCAGTTCAAAAAGCGATATTATCACTCTTACATTCAACAATATTGCCCCTATTAATATATTCAATATTAAACATTATTATTTTTTAGCATTTGATTTGACAAATACCAAACGCACTTACAATCTTTTTGCTGCTGATGAAGCTTATTATGATGATACGGATATTATGTATAATGGGCAGATTATAAAATACCGCGATAGACCCACAGATAATTACACGCGTCCATACACCCTGCGTCTTAATACTACGCATAGTTTTAGCATTGGACGCACTAAGTGGCTATTGAATAACTTTTTTAGATACAGGGCAGGATATGACAGAATGGTGCTTATTCCTAACAATAGCCCCGATAGAGACCCTAGCTTTAGTGGTAATCAATATGGAAAAATGCACTTTAAGGGTGCTTTTACTTGGGACATGCGTATAGGCTTTGAAGTCAATGTTTATAAAGGCAATATATTCTTTATGAATCTTGATGTGTATAATATGCTTAATACACAAAATATGACCACAACAAGTTCCTTAAATACTCTCATATATTCAACTAGCACCGCTGTGCCCGTATATGAAATAGGACGACAATTTTGGATGCAAGTAGGATACAAGTATTAATAAAGGAGCAAATATGAAATACTGCATTTATCTTTTAATGCTGTGGGTAACATATGTCTATGCCCTGCCAAAAAATATAGAATCTTTGCGACAAATGTATCTCAAACCCTCATCACAATGGCAAAAGCCTTTTGTTGATGAGGGAGTAAAATGGCAAGAACTTGCTCCATTGCCTAAAACCCCACCCTATCCAGATTCTAATCCCTACTCAAAAGCCAAGGTAGAACTTGGCGAAATGCTTTTTAATGACCCTAAACTTTCTGTTTCTAATCAAATTGCCTGTGCTTCTTGCCACGAGAAAGAATTAGGCTTTGGCGATGGTAGAAAGGTAAGCTATGGACATAATCGTCAGAGTGGTAAGCGCAATGCTCCAAGTATAACGATGAGTGCCTTTAGCAAGGAGCTATTTTGGGACGGCAGAGCAGACACTTTAGAATCTCAAACCCTTTTTCCCATATCTGACCCTAAAGAAATGGCTTACAATCCACAATCTGCTGCTAAAAAAATTGCCAAGATTAAAGCTTACAAGCAAAAATTTAAAGAAGCCTTTGGGAGTGAGAAAATCACTCCCGAGCTTATGGCACAAGCCATAGCTACCTATGAACGCTCCACTATGCTAAATCCCACGCGATTTGATAGATTCTTAAATGGTAAAAAAGATGCCCTTAAAGACAAGGAGATTTGGGGGTTACATCTTTTTCGTACAAAAGGTAGATGTATGAATTGCCACAATGGAGTAAGCTTTAGCGATGGGACATATCATAATCTAGGATTACATTTTATCGGGCGTAAATATGAGGATTTAGGGAGATATGAAGTAACACATAATAATGATGATATTGGCAAATTTAAAACTCCAAGTTTGCGAGGTGTATCAAGGACAGCTCCTTATATGCACAACGGATTATTCCCACATTTAATAGGGGTGCTTAATGCCTACAATGCAGGTATGTTTCACCCTAAGCCACCCAAAAATATAGACAATCAAGAAAACACAAAGGCACTTAAAAGTTTGCCATTTCCTCACACTGACCCACTCTTACAAAAACTTAACCTTACAAGTGATGAAATTGAAGCTTTAGAAGCATTTTTAAAGACTTTATAAAGTGCATAAATGCGAGAGAAAAAATAGGTGTAGTTAGCCTTGAGATATAGAATCTAGCTTTAAGGATTCTATATCTCTTAAGAATATTAAAATACAGGCACAATCTCGCCTTGATAGTGCTGCTGAATAAAATCTTTTACCTTTTGGCTTTGCAAAGCTTTTTTAAGCTTTTGGAGATTCTCATCATTCACTCTTGTGCTTTGCACAACTAGAATATTTGCATAAGGGGATTGCGCACCTTCCAAAATAAGCGCATTAGCACTGCTTAAACCTGCTTGTAAGGCATAATTACCATTTATTACAGCTGCATCAACATCATCTAATGTGCGTGGCAAAAGTGCAGCTTCCACAGGCTTAATCTTTAATTCCTTAGGATTCTCAACAATATCAAGCTCGGTAGCCTGAAGATTTGCAGAATCTGCTAATTTGATAAGATTCTCTGCTTCAAGCAAAAGAAGCGCCCTCCCACCATTACTTGGGTCATTAGGAATAGCGACAACTGCGCCATTTGGCAACTCATCAATATTTTTAAACTTACTTGCATACAGCCCGATAGGCTCAATGTGGATATTTGCAATCGGCTCTAGTGTGTATCCTCTGTCGCTTTTGAGTGAATCCAAAAAAGGCTTATGTTGATGAAAATTTGCATCAAGTGAGCCATCATTAAGTGCGCTATTTGGCGTTACATAATCCGTGAATTGCACGATTTGCAAGTCAATGCCCTCTTTTTCCAAATCAGACTTAATAACTTCCAAAATCTCTGCGTGAGGCACAGGCGTAGCACCAACCTTGAGAATAACTTTTGAATCTTGCCCTACATTTTGTTCTTGTGCGGTGGATTCTCCATCTTTTTTTCCATCACCGCAGCCAACAAATGCCAATCCTACTAATAATAATGCAGCTAGTTTTTTCATTATTTACTCCTTTGTATTTGCAGGGATAATTTCACCCTTATATTTTTCAAGGATAAAATCCCTTGTTTCATCGCTCAAAAGCGCATCTTTAAGCACGGCTATACGCTCATCGTCTTTATTGTCTTCGCGCGCGACAAGCACATTTACATAAGCACTTTTATCATTTTCGTGAAAAAGTGCTTCTTTAATGCTCATATTTGCCTGAAGTGCGTAGTTTGCATTAATCACTGCACCATCAACACTATCAAGCACCATAGGCAAAGAAGCTGCTTCAATAGGCTTAAAGATAAGTTTTTTAGGATTTTCTATAATATCCATTTCTGTTGCACTAAGATTTTGTGAATCTTTAAGTGTAATCACACCATTATCGTGTAGCAATATAAAAGCCCTCGCCATATTTGACGCATCACCCGGAATTGCGATATTTGCACCCTCTGGCAACTCATCAATATGTTTTACTTTATGAGAGTAAAATCCAAGTGGCACAACATAAATAGGTGCTAATGCCACGAGCTTATAGCCCTTCTCCTCGTTTGTCTTATCCATAAATGGCTTATGCTGATACATATTTGTATCACTGCTTCCCTCTGCTAAAGACACATTAGGCACAACATAGTCTGTAAAAGCTTGAATCTGCATATCCACGCCTTTTGCTAACATTTGTGGTTTAATAAATTCCAAAATCTCCGCAGCAGGCACAGGTGTAGCACCAACTTTGAGTGTTTTTACCTCTGCTTTACTTTCTGTTTGTGTAGTATTTTTGGCACTATCACCACTTTCACCACAGGCTACAAAGCCCACAATCAAGCCCCCTAAAAGAGCTAACTTAACAAATTTTTTCATACTTCTCCTTTATATTAGATTTAACGATGTGCGCGCAAACGTTTGACGATGAAATCGCCTGATGACTGAATACACTGCACCAAAATGATAATACATATCACCGCATAGGTAAGAATATCAGGTTTAAAAGACTGAAAACCTATGCGGTAGGCTAAATCCCCCAAACCTCCAGCACCTACAACCCCTGCCATAGCTGAAAATCCTACTAGGCTTACTGCCGTAATGGTAATAGCATTTGTGAGTGAGGGCAAACTCTCGCTAATCATCATCATAACTACGCGCATTTTACTAGCACCCATACTTATTGTAGCTTCGATGAGTCCTTTATCTACTTCATCAAATGCACCCTCAAAAAGCCGTGCAATAAAAGGCGTAGCCGCAATTACAAGTGGGATAATCGCTGCTGTGCTTCCAATACTCGTGCCAATGAGAGCTTTTGATAAAGGCAAAAGCAAGAAAATAAGCACAATAAAAGGGAATGAACGCACGATATTCACAAGTGAGCCTAAGATTCTATACAGCATAGGATTTGCCATAATGCCTGAAGGTTTAATTGCGCTTAAAAACACGCCTAAAGGCAGCCCAAACACACAAGCAAAAAATACAGAAAAACTCACCATATAGAGAGTTTCACACACACTTTTTGCGAGGCTAAAGGCGATTGGGTTGGTAAAAATATCGCGTAAAAAAAGTAGAAAATGCCGTTCGAATAAATCCAAAAACTCAAGCATTGCCCCCTCCTTGTTGCGCCACAGATACAGAATCTTGTGTATTTATGAGAATGGATTCTAAAGTGTGCTTAGAATCTTTGCTAGATTCTATATCTATAATACTCACTCCTTGCCCTTTAAGCCACGCTAGTGCCTCATCTTTTTTAGAATCTGAAGCAACGATTTTAAGCACCAAATGCCCGATTTTACTCGTAGCAAACTCATCAATATGTCCGCTTAAGATATTCACATCAATATCGAATTTGCGTATCATTTGGCTCACAAGCGGAGATTGCGCGTAAGGACCTGTGAAAATTACCCTATACACATTATGCAAATCCTCCAAATGCGAGATAATATGCTCTTCATCTTGAGGGAGAAAAGAAATGAGTTCGCGTGTAATGTGATGTTTGGGTGCAGCAAATACCTCGCTCACATTGCCCCTCTCTACAATCTCACCATCACTCATTACGCACATTTTGTTACAAATTTCGCGCACAACTTCAATTTGATGCGTAATAAGCACCACGCTCAAACCTAGTTTTTGTTGTATCTCACGCAATAATGCGAGAATGGATTGTGTCGTTTTTGTATCAAGTGCACTTGTAGCTTCATCACAAAGTAGCACTTTAGGGTGATTGGCTAATGCCCTTGCTATCGCTACCCTCTGTTTTTGTCCACCACTTAATTGGCTCGGATAAAAGTTGGCTCGCTCACTTAAACCCACAAGCTCCAAAAGCTCATCAACACGCGGCTTTATAGCCTTTTTGTCCCATTTGGCAATATGCAAAGCAAAAGCGACATTATCAAAGACATTTTTTGCACTCAAAAGATTGAAATGTTGAAAAATCATACCTATCTTTTGTCTTTGTTTTTGTAGTTCTTTTTCTTTGAGTGTAAGCATATCTACGCTATCAATAGATAATGTTCCACTTGTAGGCTCTTCAAGGCGATTAATAATGCGTATAA
This sequence comes from Helicobacter typhlonius, assembly GCF_001460635.1. NCBI lineage: Bacteria > Pseudomonadati > Campylobacterota > Epsilonproteobacteria > Campylobacterales > Helicobacteraceae > Helicobacter > Helicobacter typhlonius. The sequence goes on along the minus strand of NZ_LN907858.1, from coordinate 1,744,092 downwards.
GTGTGCTTTTCCCCGCACCAGAATAGCCGATAATCCCCATTATATCGCCCTTTGATACTTCCAAATCAATATTTTTAAGGGCAACAAATCCATTGGGGTAAGTTTTATGAATGCCTTTTAAGCTTATCACTCGCGTTCCTTAAAGATTTGCACTTCTTGCTAAATTATATGTGTTTGATATAAATTTAAGCACAAAGAGCCGAGATTATATCACAAAATTTTTAAAATACAATATGTAAATTTATATTTTTGCAAACAAAGGCACAAAAATGCGTAAGGGATTCTATAAAAATGTAAAAATATCCAAAAAATTGCATTTATTAGAATTTAGCTTTGATTTGTTTTAGTTTTATTGTAGTTTTTACCCGCAGTGCTTACATTATTCTCGTGCAAAAATGTATGTAGATGTTTATATTCATCTTTGGTAAAAAATCGCTTCTTGCCACAAGGGAGTGCATTGAGATTCACGAAGCCATAGCTTATGCGACGTAGGTCTAGCACCTCCACGCCAAATGCACCAAAAAATCGTCGCAACTCGCGGTTTTTTCCCTCCGTGATACTCACTTTAATGCGACTATGTTTGGGATTATTTTTTAGAATCTTATAAGATGAAAAGGGTGCGAAGTCCATACTCGTAATATTGCTTTTGCTATGCCCACCAGTGCGCGCATTCTCACACGAAAAACCTTCTTCCATAGCCTTTATTATTTCTTGGGTGATTGGGGCATTAATCTTAACAATATAGCTTCGCTCTAGGGGAGATTCCATAAGGGCTTTTGCCACAGGCACACTATCTGTGAGAATAAGCAAACCCTCACTTGCAAAGTCTAATCGCCCCACATAAGTAAAGTGCTTAAATTTTTCCCCTAAGCTCTCGTATATCACGCGTCTGCCACGCGTATCGCTTTTACTGACGAGTTCGCCCTTTGGCTTATGATACACGATACAGGTAAAATGCTCCTTTGGCACGAGCTTTTTACTATCTATAAATACATTTTCACCCTCTTTTAGCACATAGTGTGAATCTGCCCTTACGCGCCCAACTCTTACGCGCCCTTCTTGTATGAGTTTGTCCGCTTCTCTGCGCGAATAGGTGCTGTGATGAGCGATGTATTGATTAAGGCGCATTATTTTAAGCCGGAGAATATATTGTTACCCGCGCTTACACTTCCTCTTGTTTTCATTAGTGAGTAGTTATTGCAACCAGATTCTAATCCATAATCACACGCCAACCCAAAAAGTTCGATTGCCTTGCGTTTATCTTGTCTCACACCAAGTCCGCCATCATACAGCACACCGAGATTGTTGCAGCTTTGGATATATCCGCTATCACACGCTAGAGTAAAGTATTTAGCAGCATTGTAGTAGCTTTTTTCCGCTCCATTTGAGCCTGTGGCATACATCCAGCCGAGATTCCCGCAACCAACAATATCTCCCTGCTGACAAGCAACATAGTTCATCTCTACATAACTCATTTTATCCTTTGTCATTCCATAGACATTATAAGTATTGCTCATTAGCCCCAAGTTGTAGCAGCCCAAATCGCTGCCGAGCTGACACGCACTACTATAATAAGCGAGTGATTTTTGATAATCCTTTTTTACTCCCACACCATTAGCATACATCCAACCAGCATTTGTGCAACCTAGAGAATCTCCGCCCTGACACGCTACTTCGTAGAGTTGTGCGGCTTGTTCTTTATCCTCTTTGATGCCATTTCCATTATCATATGCCATTGCAAGATTTGCACAAGCTACCGCATCTCCGCCCACACAAGCTTTGTAATAATAAGTTACTGCCTTTTGGGGATTAGGCATACCGGTATTTGCGCCATACATATAGATGAGTCCTGTGCCAAAGCAACCTGCGGCATTACCTTGCTCACAAGATTGTGCGAATAGTCCCAATGCACTCTCATAATCACCATCTTTTGCAAAGCCCATAGCGGCTTTAAGTAAGGTATTTGATTGATTTACATTATCAAGCATATTTTCAATTGGTTCGCTACCAATTTGATTTGCGGGAGTGAGGGGGGCAGAGCCTAAAAGCCCAGAGGGAGAGGCATTTTGCGTAGGTGGGATTGTATTAGAATCTGTGAGATTTGATGCGGTATTATCAAAGTCATTAGAAATACTTGCGCGTGCGCCCTCACTTTCTAATGGCTCACCAAAACCTATCACGGCGACACACACCGCCCACACAAGCACAAAAATCGTTCTCATCATATACCCTCTTCATCTATAATTTGCACTAAAGACAAGGCTTTAGAAGCAAAAATAATACCACTCTTTTAGATTCTTAATGCAAAGCTGTATTAAGCTCAATTTTTCTATTACTCCTAAAAGCTATCATCTTGCCACTTTGACTATCACAACGAAAATGAATGCCGTGTTTGCCCGATAACTCCCTACCTTTGTAGAGATTGCTTTCTTTGACGACAAAAGTATCATTGATTTCGGCGATTTTCTCTGCCTCTTCGGGCTTGATATAGAATACTCCTCCGGCTAAAACAGCAATGCCACCATCGACAATGCACCCATCGCCCAAGCTAATACCGGTGGCACTATTGACGCCAAGTAGGCAGTTTTTGCCAATGCTGATAGGATCGCTATTACCACCGCTTAGCACACCTAAAATACTCGCACCACCACCAATATCTGTGCCTTCGCCTATTACTACGCTTGAGCTAATGCGCCCCTCATTCATACAAGCTCCCATTGCTCCGGCATTAAAATTCACATAACTCGCGCCGGGCATTTGCGTATAGCCACCTGTGCCAAGATACGCACCAAAGCGCGTTTTAGCAGAATCTAAAAGGCGGATATTGTCATATTGTGGAATGACTTGCATAAGGTAGCGCGGGAATTTATCGACAAAATCGATTGCGGGGAACTCGCCCTCTATTTTTAATCGCACCTCATTTTCTCTTAGCCATTCCAATTCATAGGGTTTATTGCCGCTCCAAGCGACATTTTGCAGTAATCCAAAAATACCATCAAGTTGCAAAGAACGCAAAGGCGCTTTGCCTAAAGATAAAGCCAAAAGTTTAAGATATGCAGATTCTACGCTTTCGCATTTTTCATCTTTATAGATAACACAGAATCTATACCGAGCTCTACCACCCTTTGTTTTTAGCTTGCCTTTATTTGCTTGTTTTTGAAGCTCCAAAATCACTTGAATATTTTTGTGCGTTTGAGAATCGCTTAATGCCTCATTTAAGAAAGGAGTGTAAAGCTCAAGTGCCTTATGCACAAATTCCTGATTAATGCCATACACCGCTTCATTATCACTTTGAGCTATGAGTTCACCAGCTTTTGCACTCTCACATAGCACGGCATAAGTGCCGAGATTCTCTCCTTTCCAATTCATCGTAGGATAAGTTGCGCACAACACTGCCTTAGACTTTTTACCAATCTCCACACGCGCAATACCAAAACCTAATGGTTCTTTATACGTTGCTGACTTTTGGTATTCATCAACAAATAACTTAAATTTCTCAATGCCCATAATAACTTTCTCCTTTTTTCATTCTTTTTGATTTTGCACTTTTTTGATAAAAAGCTAACATTTTACATCATTTATCCTTAATAGAATAAAACAAAAACATTCATTGTTTTAAGCTTGACTCGTTTTTTTTTTTTGTAGTATGATTTTTTATACATAAGGTAAAATTAAGAGTTGGTAAATGGCACACAAGGACAATACATCAACGCGCATTGTTGAGATTCTAAAGCTCTTTTTACTTGGGCAAAGTATAGACCTTAAGGCATTATCTCAAGAATTTAATGTCTCATTGCGCACAATACAGCGCGATATGGAAAAGCTGTGCAAACATCTACCAATCCAAAAATCTAATGGAATCTATACATTAGAACCTTACGCTTTAGGAAGACTTAGCTATAAAGACCTAAAGCATTTTGCCAAGCAAAGCGGACTTGCAAATCTCTATCCAAAGCTAGATGCTGATTTTATTGTGGATTTGCTCAATCCCAACATCACTCAATCTTTTATTATCACTCCGCCAAATCGCCAAATGCCAGATTATGATACATTTGAAAAGCTAAGTATAGCCATTCTTACTGCGCATAAAATAAGCTTTGCCTATAAAGACAAAACACGACTTGTCGAACCCTACAAAATTATCCATATTAAAGGTATTTGGTATCTTTTAGCTGCGGAAAAAGACAAATTAAAGCATTTTACATTAAGCAAAATACACTCTTTGCGTCAAAACAGCACACAATTTAAACCAAAGAAAGAAATCCTCGCCCTCATAGATTCTCAAAATACAGAGTTTCGCAATGAATGCTCATACAAAGCAACTATCCATATATCCAGCAGTGCGCTAGAGTTTTTCACGCGCAAAGGTATGCCAAAAAATCTCAAACAATTACGTACAAATTCGAGTGGAGCGATATTTGAAGTGAGCTATGCCTTTAAAGATGAGGTGATTAATCTCGCAAAAATGTGGCTACCCGCAATAAGAATCTTAGAACCAAAAGAATTGCAAACACACCTTGAAAATCTTTTAAAAACTTACTTACAAAAAGCTAAAAGGCAGATTCTATGAATCTACAAATGCCCAAAATATCAATATATTTTACAAATTGCACTTGTTTGTATCGAAACGACATTATGTGTCGCAAGGCTTGTTTATTATTCCACAAGCTTTTAAAGCGAATACTTCACTCTTAAGGAGCAACGATGAAAAAGGTAATATTAGGCAGTATCGCAATTGGTGCAGTTACTTTGGTAGCAAAGAAGTTTTTAGATTCTAAGGCAGAAAAGGCAGGTTGTATAGACACCACGAGTTATGTGTGCGAAAAAGGTTTGGATTTACTTGAATCTGTTGAACGCAAATGCCAAAATATATCAAAAAAGGTAGATGGCTATCTTGAAAATGCGGACTTTAGCACATTGGATAAGATAGATTCTATCCTTGGCGGGAAAATCACTAAGATGTTAGAAGGTGTGGGCGAGATTGTAGATGCGGGTTCTAATGCTGTTGATAAGTTTGTAGCCAAAAGCTCATTTTTAGACCCTTCAGACAAGTCAGCTTATGCCCTTAGTGTAGCGGGAGGGATTGCTGAAGGGAATTATGATGACAAAGAAGCCCTAAGCAAAGCAAATGAATGGTTTCAAAAATGGGAGCAGTTTAAAGGAGATATTGCAAGTTGCACTCAAGCAATTGATGGCAGAGAAATAGATGATTTGGAAAATCTTGGTCGTGCATTTGATAAATACGAATCAAACATAGATGAGATTCTTGACATATTATCAAAGAGTAAGCACTAGATTAAGGAGAGTTGATGAATCTTAAAGATATGAGCGAGGGAGAACTTATGGAGTTACTAAAGGCAATTTTTAGCTTAGCTTCAAGCTTTAAAATCTGGGAGGTAACCAAAATGTTTCCTTTGGTTTGTTTATGGCTCAAAATAAAGCCTCATTTGCAAGGATTGGGCGCACAAGATGAACAACACGAGCATATCTTAGCAATCATCAACCTCATAGGTTCATATAGAGATACCCATAGAGCAGATTTTGAAGAGGTATTAGATTCTATCTTTTTCGTGGCAAAAAACAAAAAAGCAGATATATCTCAAATCATAAGGAGTCTTGTATGAGTGTCTTCATACTCGGTGTTATAGCAGCGATTTTGCTCTTTTTGCTTTATCACTCAAGTTTGCCAAATGCAAAAACACTTTTTGTTGCACTCGCGTTGATACTTGCCATAGCTATTCCTCCACTTGGCGTATTCCTTGTGTGCGTGGGGATAGTGTATTTTTTCATCACAAGCATAAAGGAGTCAGAAAATGGAGGATAGATTCACCGCAAGTTTGACTAAAAAGATGAGCAAATCAAATAAGCATAAGGATTCTCTATGATGCAGCCCCAACCCTACAAAGTAATATGCACAAAATGTGGCACAAGCAAGATTGTCTCGCCAAAAAGCGATGCACTCACTGCACAAGATATGCCCATTTGCCCAAAATGTGGGCAAATAATGAGTGAGAAACAAACTCCTAATGGGCTTGATATGCTACGCAAAAACATAAAAGATTTATTTTCTTAAAAAGGAGTCAAAATGCTTATGAAAAATATATGCAAAGTGTTGGTAATAGCTTTTGTGTTTATCTCAATCTGTGGTGCAGATGAGGAGTTAAAGCAAAAGGATATAGAAAGAATCTCAAATAAATGTCTAGAGACAAGGGGAGCTAAAATTTGTGATTTAGTGTATGCTGATTTATTGTTAAGAACAAATGCCATTGAGGACGAATCAGAGCTTAATTCTAGGCTTTCAAGTGATTTAGACCTCTATGTATCAGGCAACTATAAAGATGAAAAGGCATTAAGTAACGCTATTAAAGAATATGTCCATACACTTCACTCTCTAGCAAATACGGGCTTAGATAATTGGTATTGCAAAAAAGTGGCACAAACCTTTTTTACCCAAATGGCTAACGAACAAGGGGTTGATGTTTATATGCTAAAACAACAAATGCTGCTTGATATATGGGCAAGTAAGGCTTGTGGGCTTAAAAGCAACTTTGATACATTGGATTTAAATGCTATTGGCATAGATAAAAACAACATCACTATTGGAGATATGGGGCGCTGCGAGATTATCACAGAGGATAAAGAAAGCCTAGAGAGTTGTAAAAATGGTGAATGGGGCGATGGTGGATAAATGAGTGGCTTTAAAATGCCATAGGAGACAGATTTGATAGTGCTCACATTTTATTGTGGGTAATACAAAATTTATCTTAAAGGAGAGAAAATCGTTAATGAAATAAAAAGTTTCCTCGAAACGGAAAATGTAATCAAAAATTTGACTAAAAATTTGACTAGCGTGGCAAGCATATTTGGTGAGGAGAATGCTAGCAAAATCAAAGGAGAGAAAATGGGAAATGAAATAAAAACAAGAAATGTAGGTAATGATAATCTGTGGAAGCATTTGGGAGATATTGGCGCAGAGAATGTTTCTATACTCAAAGAAGCATTTGAGAAAGAAATAAGAAAAACTCGGCTTAATATACTCATCGTAGGTGGCACTGGTGTTGGCAAAAGCACGACTATCAAGGCATTATTTAAACACTGCAATCCAGAAAAAGAAATGGATATATCCATAAAAAGTGGTGGAAGTCCCGTAACTATGGAGGTAAAAGAATATAAAGTAAGTGATAATATCACCATATACGATAGTCCGGGGCTAGGTGATGGACAAAAAGACGAAGAACATAAACGCAAGATTCAAAATATTCTTACCGCCGAAGATGACAACGGCGATGCACTCATTGACTTAGCACTCATTCTTATTGATGCTTCAGCAGAGCGCGATTTGGGAAGTGTTTATGAAACTATCAAAGTCGTAGATCAGGTTCTTAAAACAGAAGATAGACAAGAGAGAATCCTTATAGCTCTTAATAAATGTGATAAAGCAGGCTCTCACCCAGAAGCCAAATTTGATTATGAAAAGGCAGAGCCTAATAATTTTCTAAAACTGGTGCTGGGTAAAAAAGTAGCGGAGATTCAATATAGAATCTTAGAGACTACTGGATTAAAAACAGAGCCTATTTATTATAGTGCAGGATTTTATGATGAGAAAGAAAACAAACACTATCCATCATACAATATAGATAAGCTATTTTATTATATCCAAAAGGGTTTGCCCCCACGTAAAGTAGCTGTACTTAACCAAAGTGCTACTGAAGGAGTCTATAAAGGAGAATATGGTAGTAAAAATGAATCATCTTTTTGGGGTTCGATTGCAGAGGTGATAAAAGATGTGGCATCTGCGGTAGTGCCAATGCTTGTCCCAAAAGTAGTTAGCGGCGTAATTGGCTTCATAGGCAATCTTGCTGGGAAAATCTTTCTAAAGCATTAGCCATAATATTGATACAATACTGCAGAATCTCCGCATTCTGCGATTGGATTCTCATTTTGTAAAGGAATCCCTATGCAAAACTACCTCATTCTTTACAATCCATATTATGAATCAAATGTGATTGGTAAGCATTTGGAGATTCTCAAATCTCAAGGGCAGGTAGCTTTTGGCAAAGTGCGTTCAAAACTGCGCACAGACAATGCAGATTCTAAGCAAATCTCACATCTTAATGACTATATATGTCCTTTGCAGCTTTTCCTCACAGATTATGAGCATCTCTTTGTCGCAAAGGTTTCCCGCGTTTGTGAAAGCTTAGAGAATCCACACATTACGCCAGATTATTATCAAAAGCTTGATGTTGAAGTGTGGTTTATCATAGAGGATTTGCGTGAATTGGTGCGCGGGGATTTTGCTAAAGTGCGTGATATATATTTGGCAAACTTCACCACGCCCACATACAATAACCGCACTTTTACCATTTATGGCAATCCTTATGAATATCCATTGCATATAGAGCTTAAAAAGCCTGAAAATTACTTTATAGAATCAAAAAAATATTATATTGACGCCTTGCAAAGCAAGGAATTTATAGAGATGAAAAAAGCACTTGTGGATTTGAATCTAGGCGAGAGTTTTATGAAGCATTGTCTTGTAAGCACATTAGAAAACCTCACAAAAGCCGAGCTAGAATTGCAACAATGATAAGCTAGAGAAGCAAAATGGTGCAGATTGCTCATCTATTATCATTTTTTATGCGCGAAGTTTTGAGCAAGAAATGTGGGAGTTTGCTAAAAGGCTTTTTGCATTTCTTGGCACAAAAGATGAGAGTGTTTTAGATATTCCCTATGAAGTGCAGGGCGTTAGCTTTCGCATAAAGGATATGTTTAAGTCTAAACCAAATTTAGCCACTTATAATACATTACTCAAAAATGATTCTATAAAAGCACATATTGAGAATCTTTTTAGCAAAAATCCATTGAAATTCTACCTTAGTGTTACTTTGCCACAACATATTAGAATCCTCCAAAAAATCCGCAACACAAGTGTGCATCAAAAACAAGCGCATTTGCAAGAGGCTTTGTATTTGCGCTCTGTTATGCTAGGTATAGGATTAAATGTAGGCGAAAGTGGTGTATTTACATCATTAATAGGAGCAAAAAATATGCTTCTAAAAATGACATAATCCCAAAGCTATTGCACCTTAGCTTGTCTAATGCTCCAAAGCCCTAGCCCCACAAACACAACCACCGCTATACACAACCCAACAAAAAACGCACTAAGGGCAAAAAGCTGATATTCAAACAATGCTATCAGCATAAGGGCAAAAAGCACATAGCTTACAAGTCGTAAAAATGATAAGCTTATCTGTGCACCAATCACAAAACGCGTTGAAAAGCTTGGCATTTTCTCCTGCGCTTCTTGTGTTTCTTGCTCCTTGCTCTCTTGTTTTTTAGATTCTTTTCTGTCATTGTCTTTTGTGGAATCTTGATTTTTTAGACGCTTCAATAAAGTGATAAATGAACCCCCTACGATAAGTGAAAAGCCCACAAAGCCTACTTCAAAACTCGCTAAAGATGCCACGCTCTGCATCAAGGCGATTGCTCCACCCACACACGCGATAATAATGAGTATGCCTAAAAATTTGCACGATGTTTTAGTAATATACGCCATTTTGTGAATCTTCTTCATCATCTTTTTGTGCGCCTTTGTAGCTATAACGAGGGTGTGCGGCTAACTCTTCTGCCTCTTTTTGCGCTCTTTTATACGCGCGGTAAAGATTTAAAATCGCTGCGGCAATGCCCCAAACAACACCAAGCCAAAAGAGCCATTTTTGTCCGCTTACTCGCTCTAAGAGTATGCCAATACCTATACCCAAAAGCACCGCCACAACGATAGAAATCCCTACACTTAATTCATTTGCTCCACTTGCGACAATACCTAAAGTCGGCTTTGAATCTAAAACATCATTGTGCTTAGATTCTAAAGCTTTGTCCTCATTTGTGCTATGTCCGCGCTCCTGCGCGTTTGTAGAATCTTGTGCTTGAGATTCTATGGAGAGATTCGAATCTTGCTTGGGAGATGTGCTTTTTTCACTCATTGTTGCCTCTTTTAGCCCTCATATACGATTTCATTAAAGGCTTCATTTGCTTTTGCTATGACTTCATCAATCATTGCTTCATTCATTGCGCTACAAATAAATCCTGTTTCAAACTGCGAGCAGGCGAAATACACACCCTTTTCAAGCATTTTTTGATGAAATTTTGCAAACATTTTAGTATCGCTTTTTTTCGCGTCATCAAAGTTTTTCACCACATTTTCATTAAAGAAAAATCCAAACATACTGCCCCTACAATCCACCTGTAATGGAATCTTATGCTTTAATGCAGCGTCTTTCAAACCATTGATGAGTCTTTGTGCAAGAGCGTTGAGATTCTTATATAAATGCGGATTTGCCTTGATTTTAGCAAGTGTGGCAATTCCCGCGCTTACTGCGATAGGGTTTCCGCTTAGTGTTCCGGCTTGATACACGCCACCCACAGGGGAGAGCATATCCATAATATCCGCTCTACTGCCAAAGGCAGCCAAAGGCATACCCCCACCAATCACCTTACCATAAGTAACTAAATCCGCCTCTACACCATAGATACCAATCGCGCCATCAAACCCAGCCCTAAAACCACTCATCACTTCATCGATAATTAAAAGAGCGTTGTGTTTGTCGCATATTGCCCTTAAATCTTGCATAAAATCTTTATCGGCGGGGACAAAGCCCATATTTCCAGCTAATGCCTCGATAATCACACAGGCTACATTTTTACTACTCTCAAAGCAAGCGCGCACAGATTCTATATCGTTGTATCGCGCTACAAGCGTGTGCTTTGATATATCGCTTGGCACACCCGGTGAGCTTGGTGTCCCAAATGTAGCACAGCCGCTTCCCGCACTCACAAGCAACGAATCGCTATGTCCGTGATAGCAGCCTTCAAACTTGATAATATCATCTTTTTTTGTGTAGGCTCGAGCTAAACGCAACGCGCTCATTGTCGCCTCTGTGCCGGAATTGACAAGGCGCATTTTTTCCACACTTTGCGTAAGGGAGATAATTTGCTTAACAAGCGTAGTTTCCTTTTGCGTGGGCGCGCCAAAGCTTAGTCCGTCCTTTATTGCCATTGCGAGTGCAGATTCTACATCTTTATCAGTGTGTCCAAATATGAGTGGTCCCCAGCTCTGCACGAAGTCGATGTAGGCATTATTATCCTCATCATATATGTATGCTCCCTCGCCCCTAGCGATAAATGGCGGTGTGCCACCCACAGAGCCAAATGCCCTTACAGGAGAATTTACCCCACCGGGAATTACCTGCTTTGCCTCGTTGAAGTCATTAATGCTTTGCAACATATTCATTTTGCTATCCTTTTAGCCCTAAGATATGGGTGCATTATAGCAACCCCTTTTAAATCGTTTTTATAACCTTATGTAGATTCTGTTAAGTTTAGAATTTGTGCAAACTATTTGTTTTTTTATCCTATACTTGAATGTGTTTTTAATATTTCTTAAAGGAGACGGAATGAAAAAGATTATTGTGGGTATGATTCTTGCAGGTGGTTTGGTATATGGTGCAAGCATTGATACTTCAAAGGCAGAGGTAAAATGGACGGCTTTCAAAACGCCAGCGAAAATAGGAGTTAATGGCAAATTTGATGATGTGCAGTTTAAATTCGGCACACCAAACAAGACACAAAGTTTAGAATCCCAGCTCAACAATGCCACGGCGACCATTGATGTGAATAAAATCAACACCGCCGACAAAGACAGAGACGATACGATACGCACGCATTTTTTCGGGCATTTTCAAAAGAAAGAGCCCATTAAGGTAACTTTCAAAGAAGTGATTGAGGGTAAAAACAAGGGCACACTTCTAGCAAATGTGCGTATGAATGGCAAAACAAACAAAGTACCTATGCAGTTTGAGGTAACAAGCGATAAGAATAAGAAACTTATCGTAAAAGGCGTGATTGATATAGGTGCATTTGGTGCGGAGAACGCAAGAGCGAGTTTGCAAGCGGCGGTAGCGGATTTGCACGAGGGCTTGACTTGGTCGCAGGTAGAAATTGCCCTTGAAGCGCCATTGAAATAACAAACTCTAGATTCTGTTTTACAGATTCTATAAAATTAGGGGCAAGATTCTGTGGTGCAATGCTTTATGCGGAAATGAGAATCTTGCCTTGTGCTTCTTTTTGTAATACACATATTTTTAGGATTTTAAATAGGCACAACTTCATTTTACGGGATTTTATCTCCCACATTCTTATGTTGCAAACTAGCACAATGCGTTTTTATACATATTTTTATTGTTTAGCAAAATATATCACATAAAGTAATGTGAGAAATATTAAGCATATGAAGTATAAAAAAACTTTAATAATTATTTGCCTATAATAAAAACATAACCTTTTTTGAGAGTCTCACAAGGGTTTAAGGTAAGCCTATAAAGTCTTTTATTAGCTTTCTTTGGAGTGCTTGTGTGAGCTTGATGGGTCAAACTACAAACAGGAGGATACATGCGAGAGGATAAGGTAATTGAGAGTTACGCAGGAGTAACACCTCAAAGAAAGAAAAGTAAAAATCCAGCCAAGCTTGATTTTTGGCAAAGTGCAACGGGATTATTCCTAGCTTTGTTTATGATTCTGCATATGTTTTTTGTCGCTTCTATTCTTATTAGTCGTGATGCGATGTATGCTGTTGCGAAATTCTTTGAGGGTAGCTTCCTCATAGAAGGTGGGAATCCTTACATCGTAAGTGTAGTCGCAGTAGTGATTATTATCGCGCTTGTGGCACACGCATTTTTGGCTGTGAGGAAATTCCCTATAAATTATAGGCAGTTTTTGGCTTTGAAAGTGCATAAGAGTCTTATGAAACATAGCGATACATCGCTTTGGGCGATTCAGGCATTCACTGGTTTTGTGCTTTTCTTTACAGCGACCGTGCATCTCTTTATTATGCTTACACAGCCTGATACAATTGGACCAAATGGCTCTGCGTATCGTTTTTGGAGTGAGCATTTTTGGATTCTATATATCGTGCTTCTCTTTGCAGTAGAGCTTCACGCTTCTATTGGACTTTATCGTCTTTGCATTAAATGGGGTTGGCTCGATGGATTAGGATTAAAGGCACTCCGCACAATCAAATGGCTTATGAGCGCATTTTTCATTATCTTAGGATTAGCGACATTTGCTGCTTATATGATGTATGGTATCAGTCAAACAAATCCTGATATCAACTACAAGCATTACGATGCAATTGAATTTGGGGGTAAATAATGAAAGTGATTTATAGTGACGCATTAATTATTGGCGGAGGACTAGCAGGACTTCGTGCTTCTATTGCAGCAAAACAAGCGGGATTGAATACTATTGTGCTATCTCTCGTGCCTGTCAAGCGCAGCCACTCCGCAGCGGCTCAAGGTGGAATGCAAGCGAGTCTTGGTAATTCGGTAAAGAGTGATGGTGATAATGAAGATTTACACTTTGCAGACACGGTAAAAGGGAGCGACTGGGGTTGTGATCAAGATGTGGCAAGAATGTTTGTTACAACCGCACCTAAGGCGATTCGTCAATTAGCTGGGTATGGTGTGCCTTGGACGAGGATTCAAAAAGGTGATAGACCTGCTGTCATTAATGGTGAAAAAGTAACAATCACAGAAGATGACTTTAGGCACGGCTACATTCACTCTCGCGACTTTGGTGGCACAAAGAAATGGAGAACTTGCTACACTGCTGACGCGACAGGGCATACAATGCTTTACGCGGTGGCAAATGAATCTTATAAGCTCGGTGTAGATATTCAAGACAGAAAAGAGGCAATTTCTCTTATCCACCAAGATGGTAGATGCTATGGTGCCGTAGTGCGTGATTTAGTAACAGGTGAGCTAAGCGCGTATGTCTCAAAAGGCACTCTCCTTGCTACTGGTGGATATGGTAGAGTGTATCGCAATACTACAAATGCCGTAATTTGCGAGGGAACAGGTGCGGCAATCGCTATGGAAACAGGCGTTGCAAAACTTGGCAATATGGAAGCGGTGCAATTCCACCCAACTCCAATTGTGCCTAGCGGAATCTTGCTTACTGAAGGTTGTCGTGGTGATGGCGGTGTGTTGCGTGATGTTGATGGCTATCGCTTTATGCCTGATTATGAGCCAGAAAAAAAAGAACTTGCAAGTCGTGATGTTGTTTCAAGAAGAATGCTTGAACATATCCGCAAGGGTAAGGGTGTAAAATCTCCTTATGGCGACCACTTGTGGCTTGATATTTCAATTCTAGGGCGTGCTCACGTGGAGAGAAACTTGCGCGATGTGCAAGATATTTGTAAGACTTTTGCGGGTATTGACCCTGCTACTCCGGGAGTTTGGGCGCCTGTGCGACCAATGCAACACTACTCTATGGGTGGAGTCCGTACAGATTACAGAGGCGAGACTTATCTCAAAGGCTTATTTGCGGCAGGCGAAGTAGCGTGCTGGGATTTACACGGATTCAATCGTTTGGGTGGTAACTCTGTAAGCGAAGCTGTGGTATCTGGTATGATTATCGGTGAATATTTCACAGAATACTGCAAAGGTGCGCAAATTGATGTGCAAACGGCTACATTAGAAAAATTCGTGCAAAAAGAGCAAGATTATATTGCTTCATTACTCAATAGCACAGGCAACGAAGATGTGTATGTGCTAAAGAATGCAATGAAAGATATTATGGATAATGATGTGGGTATTTTCCGCCACGGCGATAGCTTGAAAGAAGCGGTTGATAAGCTTGAAGAGCTTTATAAGCGCAGTAAAAATGTGCGTGTGCAAAACAAAAAGCTTCATAACAATCCAGAGCTTGAAGATGCTTACCGCACACCAAAAATGCTTAAAATCGCGCTGTGTGTAGCAAAAGGTGCGCTTGATAGAACAGAATCTCGCGGTGCGCATACACGCGAAGACTATCCAAAACGCGATGATGCAAATTGGTTAAAACGCACACTTACAAGCTGGGAAGATCCAAGTCAAACATTGCCAACAGTTACCTATGAAGATTTGGATATTATGAAAATGGAGATTGCTCCGGGATTCCGTGGATATGGGGCTAAGGGTATGATTATTGAGCACCCAAATAGTGCCATTCGCCAAGCAGAGATTGAAAAAATCACACAAGAGATTCAAGCAAAAGGTGGCGATAGATACGCATTACAAGAAGCTCTTATGCCTTTTAATCTCCAGCCACATTACAAAGCAAAAAATCAACGACTAGGAGATAAAAAATGAGTGCAACACAACAACAAGGAAGGACAATCACCATTCGAGCATTAAAGTTTGACCCTCAAAGTGCGGTTTCAAAACCACACTTCCGTGAGTATCAAGTCCAAGAGGCTCACTCTATGACGGTTTTCATTGCGCTTGGCATGATTAGAGAGCAGCAAGACCCGGATTTGAGCTTTGACTTCGTGTGCCGTGCTGGTATATGCGGAAGCTGTGCTATGATGATTAATGGACGCCCACGACTTGCGTGTAAAACACTCACTCAAGATTTCCCAGATGGCGTTATCACACTTATGCCGCTCCCTGCGTTTAAGCTTATCAAAGATTTGAGCGTTAATACAGGCGAGTGGTTTGCAGGTATGACTAAACGCGTTGAGAGCTGGATTCATACGCAACATCAACCAGATATTTCTAAAATCGAAATGCCTATTGAGCCCAAAGAGGCAGATGAGGTATTTGAGCTTGATAGATGTATTGAGTGTGGTTGCTGTATTGCAAGCTGTGCGACAAAGATTATGCGTGAGGATTTTGTAGGTGCTGCGGGTATGAATCGTGTAGTGCGGTTTATGATTGATAAACACGATGAGCGCACCGATGAGGATTATTATGAGCTTGTGGGCAATGATGATGGTGTGTTTGGCTGTATGAGCCTTATTGCGTGCCACGATACTTGTCCAAAAGAGCTTCCTTTGCAAAGCAAAATTGCTTATTTGCGCCGCAAAATGGTAAGCGTTGGTATGAAGAAATAATCCCCTTTTTCTGCCCTTGTGTAAATCTGCGAGGGCAGATTCTCTAGGTAAAGTATGCAATTTATCCAATCCATTTTTTTTTCATCATCAAATTTTGCAATATTATCACTTTTATGCTTGTTTATTTTTGCTGGTTGTTCCTCTATTGTGGCATCGACCAAAGATATTAAGAATCCTCAAATCCTGCATTCAAATCCCGCACCCATTTTTGACCCTTTGCAAACTAAAATTGGTTTGCCTTATGCACAAAAGTTAAAAGACAATCCTCATATCACAGGTGGTATGCTTGTAACCGATGGACTCGATGCATTTTTGCATCGTGCGCATTTGGCTCGTATGGCGGAAAAAAGCATTATTGTGCAGACTTATATCTATAAAAACGATATGGCGTCCCGCATTCTTATGCACGAGATTTGGCTTGCGGCTCAAAGAGGTGTTATTGTGAAAATACTGATTGATGATAATGGGCTAGATTCTGATTTTTCTGATATCATTGCGCTTGATTCTCACCCTAATATCGAAGTCAAAATCTTTAATCCCTATAAAAATCGCTCTAAGATTCTGCGCTATCCCGAAATGGTATTTGATTTTAATCGCATTAATCATCGTATGCACAATAAGCTTTTTATTGTCGATGATATTGCTCTTATCATCGGTGGGCGCAATATTGCGGATAATTATTTCGACCAAAATCTTGATGTAAATTTTGTAGATACCGATGTGCTTTTTATCGGTAAAGCTTCTTTAGATGCTATGGCAAATTTCTATGAATATTGGGACTTTCACCGCTCTATACCCGTTTCGCTGTTGCCTCTCAAGGCTCCCATAAAAAAATTTAAAGCCTCAATAGAAAAGATTAAAGCTAATCCAGAGTGGGAAAAATACGAGGAGGCCATGCAGTCTCTCATCGCTAAACACAAACACAATCGACTTTATTGGGGCGATGCGTTCTATATAGGTGATAAGCCACAAAAAGTGCAAGATTCGCAAATGCCAAAGCCCATTGCCAATGCACTTGTTGAGATTTTAAATCACACACAAGATAATCTTTATATATCTGCTGCCTATCTCGTCCCTAGCAAAGAGGGTATGAAGATATTTGATACGCTCATATCCTCCGGAGTAGAGGTGCAGATTCTTACAAATTCTCTTGCCTCCACAGATTCTCTTGTTGTGTATGGCGCGTGGGAACGTTACCGCAATCAACTTGTGAGAAAAGGGGCAAAAGTATATGAGTATCAATACTTTGGTAAGGGTAAGTCAAAGCTACGCGATAAAATATCAAAGTCTAAAGCCTCATTGCACAGCAAAAGTATTGTATTTGATGATAAGATTACTTGGATTGGTAGCTTTAATCTTGACCCGCGTTCGCTTAATCTCAATACAGAATCTGTGGTAGTTTTTAATAATCCACAATTTGCACGAGCCTTAAGAGATGATTTAAATGAGGACTTAAAAAGTGCGTGGCGTGTTTATGAAAAGGGACACAAAACATATTGGGAAGGTGAGCACGAGGGTAGTATGCAAACCTTTACTTATCCACCTGACACGGGCATTTGGACAAGACTGCTTAAAATGCTCTCAAAGATTCTGCCAGAAAGTCAAATATAGGATAATACAGAATCTTTTTTGCTCGTTTCAAAGATTTTAAGGTTTCATTTTTTTATAATCCTTTCCTGTGCGAAGTCTCTATTAGGCACAAATCAAAAGATGTGAATCTAGGAACTATTGACTATTTTGGAATCTCATCATATCTAATACATATACCCCCTATATGTATATTTACTATTTTGTGCTAGAATTGCAGAATATAAAATAAGATACAGAGATTCGCAAGGAGCGGCGATGAAGGAAGCCTTGTTTTTTATAGATGATATGACTTGTCAAGCTTGTTCTAGTGGGATTGAACGCGCTTTGGGGCGTAAGAGCTTTTGCGAGAGCATAGAGGTGCATTTGTTGAGTAAAAAGGCGCGTATATCTTATGATGAGAACCAAGCAAACCTAGAGGATATTTTTGCGCTCATAAGGAAAATGGGCTATGAGCCATATTTGGATTTACAGCATAAAGAACAGGATTCTGCACGGAATCCACCTAAAAAAAATCCATTAAGTGCATTAAATGCACTTATAGAATCTTTGGATAATCGCTTTTTGCCACCCAAAAGAAAGCTTATTATTAGTGTTTTTGCGAGTATTTTTACACTTATTTTGTCGTGGGGCGAGATGTTTGGTGTGCTGCATTTATCTTATGAGATAAGCTATTTTGCTATGCTTTTTTTGAGTTTAGTAGTAATGCATATGGGGAGGGTGTTTTATATACGAGGATTCAAAACATTGTTGATGAAAAATCCAAATATGGATTCGCTTATCGCTATTGGCACAACAAGCGCATTCCTATATAGTTTGCAGGGGCTTTTTGGTTTGCATACTCACGCATATTTTGATAGCGTATGTGTGATTATCACGCTTGTGCTTGTGGGAAAAAGTATAGAAAATAATTCCAAAAAAGAGGCACTTGATAGCGCTTCTTTACTTTTAAAGCTCAATCAAAAAAATGTATTACGACTGCGCTTAGATTCTGAATCTGGCATTGACAAAAGTCTGCCTAATGCGCAAAGCGAGAGCATTCTCGCCCAAGATGTGCAAGAGGGCGATATATTAAAGATTTTACCCGGCGATATGGTTGTGATAGATTGTGTTGTGCTGGAGGGTAGCTCACATCTTGATACAAGCGCGATTAATGGCGAGTCTTTGCCAACCTTAGCCAAAAGCGGCGATGAAGTATTTTCTGGTAGCATCAATGTGGATTCTGTGTTGTATGTCCGCGCACAAAAAAATGCAAAGCAATCTACTCTCGCACAGATTCTATTTCTTGTGCAAAACGCACAAGAAAGCAAAGCTCCTATCGCTTCACTTGCTGATAAAATTGCTGCGATTTTTGTGCCGCTGGTAATAAGTCTAGCCCTATGTGCTGGGGCATTTTGGTGGGGAATGCGTGATTTTGAATTTGGTTTAAGCATTTTCATCGCCACGCTCGTTATTTCTTGCCCTTGTGCATTGGGGCTTGCCACACCTATGGCAATTTTACACGCTCAAAGCATCTCAAACAAAATGGGTGTATTTTTCAAAGATGCAAAGAGTTTGCAAAAGCTGGGTGAGATTACGCATATCGCCTTTGATAAGACAGGCACACTTACGCAAGGTTTAAGCATAGAACAAATAGATATATTTGATGAGAATAAAACGAAGCAGGATATTTTTAATATTGCCTTAAGTTTAGAATCGAGTAGCCACCATATCATTGCGGAGGCTTTTAAGACACATCATTTAAGTCAAAATGCCACACTTTTACCCTTAAAAAATGTGCAAAATATCATAGGGAGAGGCATTAGCGCGGAGATAGACAATACTCTATATTTTTTAGGAAATGCCACACTTTTACCTACACATTTGCAAGATTCTATCCACGATGATACTACAAATGATAAAATCGTGTTGTATCTCTTCACAAATGAGAATCTTTTGGCGCGATTTGCCTTGCAAGATTATATCAAAGAAGATGCGATTGCTACTATTTCTAGGTTCAAAGATTGCAATATAGAATCTTCGCTCATAAGCGGAGATAATGCAAATAACACACAAAAAATAGCCGCTAAGCTTGGTATAAGTGATTTTTACGCACAGGTGCTACCAGCTGATAAAATGCGTATTTTGCAAGAAAAAGCACTTAAGTATAAGGTGTTTATGGTGGGCGATGGTATAAATGACGCTCCAGCCCTTGCTAGTGCCTTTGCTTCGGCGGCTTTCACATCTCCGCACGATATTGCTACACAGAGTGCAGATATTATCATCTATAATCACAAGGCGATGAGTATTTATAACGCATACGCGCTTTCAAAGGCGACTATTTTAAACATAAAGCAGAATCTTGGCTTTGCTTTTTGCTATAATGTCGCATTTATTCCTTTGGCAATGGGTGCTTTGGGCGCGTTTGATATATTTTTGCACCCGATGTTTTGTGCATTGGCGATGAGTTTATCAAGCATTAGCGTGGTGTTTAATGCCGCAAGGCTAAAGAAATTTAAGATTCTATAAATATCTATATAAAGGAGCAAAGATGAAGATTGAATTATTGGTAGGTGGAATGCATTGCGGTAAATGCGTGGATAAAATAGAGAAGTTTGTAGGAGAAATAGAGGGGGTAAGTCTTATAGATGTGAATTTGCAGGAAGCAAAAGTAAAAGTAGAGTTTGACACCCCTGCGACACAGGAGGCTATCATCGAAGCAATCCTTGATGCAGGATTTGAAGTTAATGCGAACAATTCTTGATTTTTTTAGGAAGTTTTTTCCATACATTAGAGGGCATTATGCTTCTTTTGCCATAGCTATCGCTTCCGTGCTTGTTGTTGCGCTGTGTAGTGCTGGGATTACATATCTTATTGAGCCATTGCTTGATACACTCTCTGGCAAGATACCTCGCGCTAATCCGCTATTTAGCTTTGAGGAATTAGCGGCAAATAGCAATATGGCTTTGGTTATGGCTTGTTTGCTTGTAGGTGTGTATTTTGGCAAATCTGTGGGGACATATATCCAAACTTATTTTATGAATCTTATTGGGCAGGACATCGTGCGACAAATCCGCGATAGAATGTTAAGGCATATGTTAAGCCTTGAGATGAGCTTTTTTAATCAAATGCGCGGTGGCGAACTAATAGCGCGTATTACAAATGATATTGGTGTTATCCGCTCGGCTGTGTCAAATTACATTACAGAATTTATTAGGGAGAGTGTTACCATTCTAGCTCTTGTGGCAATTACTATTTATCAAAGCCCAAAATATGCTTTCATAGGGCTTATTGTCATTCCTCTCGCACTTATTCCTCTCAATCTTATCATTAAAAAACTCAAAAAATACTCGCGTAGCATACAAGAAAAAAATGCTGACATCACTTCAAAGCTCAATGAAATTTTTAATAATATCGAGGTGATTAAGGCAAGTAATGGCGAGGAGCTCGAGCATAAAAGCTTTTTCGCACAGAATTTGCAGTTTTTTAAAATCAGTATGAAAGCGGTGCGTGTAGGGGAGCTCACGACACCCCTTATGGAGCTTTTGGGTGCGATTATGTTGGCAGTTGTCATTTATATGGCGATATCAGATATTAATAGCGGGGTATTGAGTGCGGCACAATTCTCCTCTTTTGTCGGTGCGCTTTTTTTTATCTATACGCCACTCAAGCGTCTTATCAATCTCTACGCACAAATGCAGTCTGCTATTGTTGCAAGTGATAGAATCTTTGAAATACTCAATCAAAAGCCACAGATTCACGATGGCACATTGCCGCTAGATTCGGCAATTAATGAGATTAAGTTAGAAGATGTGTGTTTCCATTATAATAGCGATACTCACGCACTTAAGGGTGTCAGCGTAAGTTTTCATAAAAATAAAATTACCGCGCTTGTGGGTAAGAGTGGTAGCGGTAAGAGCTCGATTATCAATCTTATTTTGCGGCTTTATGATGCAAATAGTGGTGAGGTTAGCATTAATGGGCGCAATATCAAGGACTACATACAAAAGAGCGTGCGCGACAATATGGCTGTGGTAACGCAAAGAATCTTTATTTTTAATGATAGTATCGCAAATAATGTTGCCTATGGCGGGGTGGTAGATGAAGAAAGGGTGATTGAGGCACTTAAGCTTGCTTATGCGTGGGAGTTTGTAGAGGCAATGCCACAGGGCATACATACGCTTTTAGATGAGTTTGGCACAAATCTAAGTGGCGGACAAAGGCAAAGAATAGCTATTGCTCGTGCGATTTATAAGAATCCCGAAGTGCTTATCTTTGATGAAGCTACTTCTGCCCTTGATACGCAGACTGAGGAGGCAATAAAAGAAAGTATAAGATATTTAAGCAGGGATAAGATTGTCATCATCGTAGCCCACCGCCCAAGCACGATAGAACTTGCGAATGAGGTATTGCATTTGCAAGATGGTAAGGTGATGAATAGAGAGCAGAGGTAGAGTAAAATATGGGTAAAAATCAGCGGAGCTATGAGGTAAAATCAAGCTAGAATCCTGATAGCCTTTAAAGTAGTTTAAAGAGTAAAATATATATTCGCAAAATTGAGTAGAGTTTAATAATAAAAGAGTGTAAAAAATATCAAAAAACAAGTAGCACTTTGGTTTTAAAATATCACGCCTATTCTTGCGCTTCACTTTATTTCACTCACTCAATAGAGTAAAGTGCGATAGTCTATGTGCTAAATAAGCATAAAAGATGAAAGTTTGTGCGGATATTAGCACACAATGGGCGATTTTCATAGCTCTTTTTGAATGGTTAGGCTGAAATTTTGTGTAGATTCTAAAGCGCGTATATTTTTATAGAATCTGTGCGAGATTCTATAAGGATTTAATCCTTATAATATCACAATTATGGTGATTATGGCTCTATTTTGCGGTGCAAAGTGTGGCGAATTGTTCAAATAAAATACGCGCCTCTTTTGGTCCCGGACTTGCTTCCGGGTGATGTTGAACAGAGAAAATAGGCTCATTATTATATTTCACACCCTCAATCGTGCCATCAAATAAATTGCGATGAGTGATAGTAGCAATTTCCTCGATAGATTCCGGCACACAATAGTTGTGATTTTGTGCGGTAATTTCCACTAAGCCACTTTCAAGGTTTTTAATAGGGTGATTGCCCCCGTGATGTCCAAACTTGAGCTTATAGGTGGGGTAGCCGTGTGCGATAGAAAGGAGCTGGTGCCCTAAACAAATGCCAAAAATAGGGATTTTTGCGGATATAAGCTTTTTGATTTGGGCGATTTCATTATGGAGTACCATTGGGTCACCCGGTCCATTTGATAAAAATACACCGCTAATCTCGTCGCTTTCAAAACGCGAGATAATCTCATCGGCATTAAAATGATGAGGCATTACCTCTACTTCTAAGCCTACTGCGCACAATTCATTGAGAATATTACTTTTTGCTCCAAAATCGATTGCCACCACCTTAGCACGAGGCGTGGGCGGAGTGGCAAAAGAAAAATGCGTGAAGTCAAAAATAGAATCTGGGTGCGTGTAAGGGGTTTTGGTAGAGACTTCTTTGATGAAGTCAATTTCGCCTATGGATGGTGTGGATTCTAAAGTGTGTTTGAGCTTTCCTATATCAGCCATCTCTGTGGAGGCAATCATCATCATCGCACCCTGTGTGGTAAGCATTTTGATAAGGGCGCGTGTATCGACATTACAGATTCCCATAATATTGTGTTCTTTTAGGAAAGCGGACAGCTTTTGCTGTGAGCGGAAGTTTGAGACGAAGTCATTATAAGAGGAGCATATTACGCCAGTGCAAGAGGCGCGAGTAGATTCAGAATCTTTGCTATTTGTGCCTACTATACCTATTTCAGGCATACTGAATACGACAAATTGTCCTGCATAGCTTGGGTCAGTGATGATTTCTTGGTAGCCTGTCATCGAGGTATTAAATACTGCCTCCCCTACAAAGCTCCCGCTTGCACCAAAACTCTTTGCCTGTATATATGTGCCATTTGCAAAGTATAAATATACATCACAGAGAGTATCGCTCATAAAATCCCTCTCTTGCGTAATTCTTCCTCATAAAGCTTAGAAAAGAGGGTTTCATACTCTTCTGTGCCATAGATGAGTTTGCGTTTGTATTTTTTGAGTTTTTCACTCACGGCTTCTTCTGCCTTGTCATAGATTTTTGAATACTCATTAATGGCTTTAAAAATGATATTTTTCACAATCGTTTCGGATACTTCAAACCGCAAGGCAGAACGTAATTTATCTAAAATTTGATGAGAGAGGTCGCTACATCGCTCTTCCCACGCAAGATAAAAATTCTGCTCATTCGCAATTTGACGCTTACACATTCTAAAAAGCTCTCGCTCGTCCATATTAAAATCTTCTATCTCATCACTACGAGCCTCGAGAATCTCACGCACTTTTTCATTAATACTCATTTCTCTTTGGATATTTTCTTCCAAACATTCAAGGGCGATTTTTGCGATATTATCAATGGTGGAGTGTAACTCTATATGCGGGGAGTTGCCTAAATCAAGGCTGATTTTATTTGCGATATATGGTGCGTGGTGTATTTTTAACCTCATAAATTTATCCTTGCTTAAAATGACGCATATTGTAACGTGTTTTAAGTAAAAATGCCTTTAAAACAAAATATCTTCGTCAAGATTCACAATGGGTGTTTTGGTAGGAATTGGTGAATTGTCGGTGTAATAAAAATCGCCATAGTCGAGCGTTTTTTGCCTCACACCTTCGGGCACTTTGAATCTACGCGTAATACCAGGGTCAAATGTGAGGACTTTAGAGAAAAAGTAGGCAAATGCAGGGGGAGCGACTATACCGCCAGATTCATTTGGTCCTATGGGTGTATTATCATCACGTCCATACCATACAATTGCTTGTATATCGGGTGTGAATCCACAAAACCACGCATCCACATTGCGATTTGATGTCCCTGTTTTGCCAGCCACCTCTAAACCAACTATACGCGCCCTTGAGCCTGTGCCACGATTGACCACATCGCGTAAAATATCAATCGTCAAAAACGCCTGCGCAGCGGTGGTAATATGACTAGATTCTGTAGGGGAGCTATACACATTCTCACCACTTCTATTAATCGTGGCTTGTATGAGTGTTGGCTTTAAAATTGTGCCATAGTTTGAAAACATAGAATACTGCTTTGCGACTTCGAGGGGAGAGAGCTCAAAGCTACCCAATACGATAGACATATTGTCTGGGATATTCTCAAAGCCATCGTGCTGAAGGGATTGATAGAGGCTATTAAAGCCAATATTTTGATCCACGAGATTGATTGTGGCAAGATTGCTCGAAGTGCGAAGAGCGTCTTTAAGTGTCATAAATCCATTAAATTTTGTCGTGTAGTTTGAGGGACGCCATACTTTGCCTTCACGCTCTTCTGTGGTATCGGCTGCTGCTTCATTCGCGCCTTTTGTGTTGAATTTACGTGGCACATCGGGGACAAAAGTCGCCGGAGAATCGCCCCTATCAAATGCGGTTTGATAGATAAATGGCTTTATAGAGCTGCCAAGTTGTCTTTTGGCTTGAGTGGCACGATTAAATTTATTTTTCACATAATCCACTCCGCCAACTAGTGCTAGAATCTTGCTATTATGTGTATCGGTAACAACTATGGCACCATTTAAGGTATCATTGCTCAAATCGCCATCAAAAGTTTTCGGGTAACGTTCCACGAGTCGTTTGTTAATTTCTGTATAACCATAAATGAGGGCTTCCTGTGCGGCTAATTGATAGTCGAGATCAATGTTGAGCTTGATATGGTACCCGCCGGTTTTGAGATCCTTGATGTGAGATAACTCACGCAGAACTTCATCAACTACATAGGGAGCGATATTTTGCGTCAATGTCTCGTTAAATACATCCGGAGTTTCTTTCAGCGCAGTTTGCTGTTCCTCTTTTGAAATCCATCCAATGTCATAAAGTCTATCAATAATATCGTTTGCTCTTGCCATTGAGAAGTTTTTATTTTTTGTGGGGTCATAGAAGCTAGGGGCTTTAGGTAGTCCTACGAGCATACAAATCTCTTTGAGAGTAAGCTCATTTAGGGATTTGTGAAAATACCCAAATGCCGCAGTCTTAATGCCGTGATAACCGTGCCCAAACGAAATACGATTAAGATAAAGCTCCAGAATCTTCTCTTTGCTCAAATGCCGCTCGATATGGATAGCAAGCATTGCCTCTGTGAGTTTGCGTTTGAGGGTTTTTTCTGGGCTTAATGCAATATTTTTGATAAGCTGTTGTGTGAGTGTGCTGCCACCTTCGACATAGCGCATATTCTTAATATTTTTAAGCATAGCACGTGAGATAGCATCGGGATTGATACCGATATGCTCAAAAAAGAGCGTATCCTCTACTGCCAAAAGAGATTCTATAACGCGTGGTGGGATTTCATCAAAAGTCGCATAGAATCTAAAATTTTCATCGGTAAAGACATTAGCGATGAGCCTGTCTTTTCTATCTACAATCTGTGAGGCAAGGGCGAATTGATAATTTTTGATTTTGCTTATCTCTGTCTCCACTTCGTAAAAAAGATTGACGAGGTAGCCACAGGCACCCGCGCTTACTATGACAAAAATCACAAAAAAACTATATCTTATCCTCTGCCACATAAAATTTTATATCCTACGTCTTTATTATGCCTGTTCTTGGTTCTCTTGTGAGATTGGCGCAGATATATCCTGCAGGAGTTGTGTCTCTAGCTTTTTAATCTCGTGCGCTATTTCATCGTGCTTTTCTATATACATATCAAAGATCGCCTGCATTACGCCATCAGAGCTTTTTTCCATTGCAACGATTTTAGAATCTATAAGCGTTTTGGGGCAAGGCTGTGATTGGTCGGCAAATGTTTGTGCTAAGGAGATTGCTTCAGTATGCACACCAGCGTGGAAAGCATCAAGAATTTTGTAGCCTTGAGTATTAGAGAATGTAGTCTTACCATCGCCTTCAAAATACCACTTACCTAAGCGGCAGTTGCGATGATCTACGCAGTTAAAGCTATTGCTTAAGCCAAATATGTAAGAGTAAAGATTGTTCTTATATACCACGTGGTCAAGCTTTGCCAACACACAGAAGATTCTATTGCTGAGGTTGAATGTGCTATTTTTGGTGATGAGACTACCTATTTTGAGGTTATTCACAATAGAGTGGAGTTTTACCACGCCATCACGCACATTACCAGTAGCCTCATTTGTCTCTTCTGTGCTTGTTTGAATATCATTTGCCTCTTGTTGCATTGATTTTACAACAACTGCTATTTCTTTTGTAGCCTTTTGTGTTTTTTCGGCGAGTTTTCGCACCTCATCAGCGACCACGGCAAAGCCTCGTCCGTGCTCCCCAGCTCTCGCTGCTTCAATAGCTGCATTGAGCGCAAGGAGGTTTGTTTGTTCCGCAATATCATCAATAAGCGAGATTACGCTTGTAATTTCATTGCTTCTTTGTGTGAGTGAATCCACCAAATCAGAAGCGATTTGCATTTTTTCATACAAAACTTCAATTTCTTCTAATGCCTTTTTACTCATATCTAAGCCATCATCAGCTGATTGTGCCGCATTTGTAGAATATTCTGCTACTTCGCCAGATTCTTTAAGAACATTTTGCAACGATTCTTGAGTGCCTGTAATCCCTTCTTTAAGGCTTTTTGTATAGACTTCAAAGAGATTTGTGCCCGTGCTTGTATCGGTGAGAATCTTAAGTGGCAGAATAGAGTAATACACAACATCTTCGAAACGTGAGCTTACCACACTATATTCATCACGATTGCAATGCACGGTTTTGGCTTCTTCATTGAGTTGCTTGACGACACAATCAAGCCCCTTAAAGTCTTGTGCAATATTATTTTTATACACTATCTCACCACCCTTAAGCCCCACGATAGCTTCTGCTTGAGAGAAACCTACGAGCATTTTATAAGCTTCAAGCTCTTTTGTAAGAGACGCTATTTGCGCATCTCTTTCCATTATTTGTTGTTGCGTTGCCTTGCTAGAACCAAACATCTTTAGACTCCTTTTTTTGACTACAAATTAAAGCCACAGCAAACATTATACCATTTTTTTGAAACAAAAAATTCAAATGTGGCTAAATATTCAATGCAAATCCATAAGGATATGTAATCGTATCAAAAAATATGCCCTAACTTCCACATATATAAATTCTATATTTACGGTATATTTTACATAAGATTTTGCACATCTTTATTATGATAAGATTTATTATTTGCATTTTTGCATACATTATTGCTATAATTCCTTACAAAATAAGAATCGTAGCTATCATTTTGTAAGGAGACACAAATGAATATGAATGCTAATCACCGCATAGAAACTTTGGATTCTATACTTGAACGTTTGCGCACTTCCATAAAGAAAAATGAACTTAAAAACTCCAAACAGCGTGAGGAGATTATTTCTGTACTTTATAAGAGTGGCACACACTTAAGCCCAGAGGAGATTACAAATGTCATCAAAACAAAGGATAAAAATGCGAGCATCTCATCGGTGTATAGAATCCTGAGTTTCCTTGAGAAAGAGCATTTCATTACCGCGCTTGAAGCCGATAAGAGTGGCAGACGTTATGAAATCGCAGCAAAAGAACATCACGACCATATCATTTGCCTCACTTGTGGCGATATTGTGGAGTTTGTCGATAGTGATATTGAGCGATTGCAGGTAGAGATAGCAAAGCAGTTTGGCGCGCATCTTGTCAGTCACGATATGCGCCTTTTTGTGAAATGCTCTAAATGTCAGGGATTATAAGATTCTAGAGTTTTAAGAATCTTTGCTCCATTTTGCATCATCTCGTTAGAAACAACACTAAGGCTTTTAAATTCGTGTCTTAGGCTCATATACACTAAAATCACAAAGGAAAGATATGGATTCTTATGAATATGGCGAATTACTCAAGAGTTTGCATATAAAATGCGAGAATATCGCAAAGATTCTGAATCCTGCGGATTTGCAAAAAGAGCTTGAGAGGATTGAAGCCATTCAAAGTGATGAGGCATTTTGGAATGATGCGCAAAAAGCCACAGAGGTGGCGAAGCAAAAGCGCAAGATTGAAAGAATCTTGGGTAGTTTTAATGCAGTGAAACAAGAGCTTGATGATGCACAAGAACTCTATGAAATAGCCACAAGCGAGGTGGATTCTAGCACTTTGGAGCTCCTTTTTGAATCTGCTCCCTCCCTGCAGGAGCATATCCAAAAGAGTGAAATTGATGTTATGCTTAGTGACGAGAGTGATAGCGCGAATGCCATTATCACGATTCAACCCGGAGCGGGTGGGACAGAGTCGCAGGATTGGGCGAGTATGTTGTATCGTATGTATTTACGTTGGAGTGAGCGCAGGGGATTTAAGGTAGAGTTGCTAGACTTGCAAGATGGTGAGGAAGCGGGAATTAAGGGTGTAGCGTTTATCATCAAGGGTGAAAATGCCTATGGCTATGCAAAATGCGAAAATGGTGTGCATAGGCTCGTGAGAATTTCACCCTTTGATGCTAATGCCAAGCGACACACAAGCTTTGTGAGTGTGCAGGTAAGCCCAGAGCTTGATGATGATATACAGATTGAAATTGAGGATAAGGATATACGCATTGATACCTACCGCGCGAGTGGTGCGGGCGGACAGCACGTCAATAAAACAGAATCTGCGATTAGAATCACGCACTTCCCCACAGGCATAGTCGTGCAATGCCAAAATGATAGAAGTCAGCACAAAAATAAAGCCACCGCAATGAAAATGCTTAAATCTAAGCTCTATGAGTTAGAGAGGCAAAAAATGAGTGAGGGGAGCAATAATAGCGAGAAAAGTGAGATTGGCTGGGGACATCAAATTAGAAGCTATGTCCTCGCTCCCTATCAGCAGGTTAAAGATTTGCGCTCCAACTTTGCCACGAGCGATACAAATGGCGTGCTAGATGGGGATATAGACGCGCTTATAGAATCTGTTTTGGTGCATACAAATATTAAAGATAAAGGCGAGTAGGGTGGTTTAGATTCTAAAAATTGCATTTTTAGAATCTTGTTTGGTTGCTTGGTGGATTTACAAGGTAAGGTTTGTCAAATTTTAATCCTACTGCCCGAAAAATAATTTACCTACAGCTATAAATGCCTCTCTTAACTCGTTTTTAAAGGTATAAATAATCGTAGAAATCGTAAGAATTAGCACGACAAATGCAATAGCGATTTTCACAGGAAAGCCGATAGCTAGGAGATTGAACTGCGGATGAGTTTTCATAATCATACCAAAAATAACATCAGAAAATAAAATAATGGCTAAAACAGGAAAAGCCATAGAGAATCCCACCGCAAAGACATTGCCAAAAGCCTTTACAAAATACGCCACGCTTTTTGGTTCAAAGACAAAGCTTCCAAGTGGCGTGGCATTAAGGCTATGCGATATAATAAGAAAAATCGTATGATGAAAATCAAGACTCAAAGCAATCAACAAGCCCAAAATTGCAATGAGTTGCGCAATAATAGGCTTCTGTGTCCCACTCACAGGATCATAAGCACTTGCCATTGTAAGCCCCATAGTGAAGCTAATAAGCTCCCCACCAAAACTAAGCATAGCAAATACGATTTGCAAACAAATAGAGGCGATGAAGCCTAGCATTACCTCAAACAGAGCCGCAATAAGAAACTCAACCATAGTCATATCTGGCAAACTAGCACTTGCTAAAGGAAAAAACGCCACGCTCATAAAAAACACCATTGCCGCACGGACATTAATGCTAATGAGTTGATTATCAAAAAAGGGAAAAAACGCAAACACTCCGCCAAAACGTGCGAGTAAAAGCAAAAAAACCGCGACATTATATGGTTGAGTAATGTAAGCGACAAGCTCCATTCACTAGTCTTTAAACTCTTGATAGCGTAATTTTGCTTGCTCTAAAACTTCTTGCGCACTTTTTAGACTTTGCATACCTTTTTCATATAGAGCGAGAGATTCTTTAAGTGTAATTTCTTGCGAATTGAGCTTAGTGAGAATAAGCCTTGCTTTTTCGAGTAACTCCTCAATGTCCTCGGGCTCTTTATTTTGTGTAGATTCTGAATCTGTGCTTATATCATCTGTATATTGTAAATCTGCTTGAGAGTTAGGCTCTGCACTTAAAAGTGTAGGTTTTGCTTTACTTTGCTTTTTGCTTGACATTTACAATCCTTAGCCGTGGTAGTTTGGTGCTTCTTTTGTAATATCCACATCATGCACGTGAGATTCTCTAAGTCCCGCAGAGGTAATCTCCACAAACTGCGCCTTTTCCCACAATTCACCCATATCCTTGCTACCCAAATAGCCCATTGATGATTTGAGCCCACCGATGAGTTGATGAACGACATCGCCCACTTTACCACGATATGGCACACGCCCTTCTACACCCTCTGGCACGAGCTTATCCTGTGCTGTGCCTTCTTGGAAATATCTATCCGCACTGCCCCTTGTCATCGCGCCAAGACTCCCCATACCGCGATAGCTCTTGTATTGTCTGCCTTGATAGATAATCAAATCACCCGGTGATTCTTCAGTCCCTGCTAGAAGTGAGCCTATCATTACGCTTGAAGCCCCAACTGCAAGTGCTTTAGCAATATCACCCGAATATTTTATACCTCCATCAGCAATGATTGGCACA
This sequence comes from Helicobacter typhlonius, assembly GCF_001460635.1. Lineage (NCBI taxonomy): Bacteria > Pseudomonadati > Campylobacterota > Epsilonproteobacteria > Campylobacterales > Helicobacteraceae > Helicobacter > Helicobacter typhlonius. The sequence continues at coordinate 1,712,963 of NZ_LN907858.1, read as the reverse complement.
TTATGCTTTTTTGCCACTTGTGCGCACGAATCAATAGCAGAGATTTGAGGCATACCCACTCCCGCGACAATGCGCGTGGTGCAGATACTGCCCGGACCTATACCGACTTTTATCGCATCAGCCCCTGCATTAATCAAATCCTGTGTGGCTTGTGCTGTTACGACATTGCCTACGATGATGTCAATGGCGAGTTTGGATTTAATCTTTTCTAAAGTTTTAATGGCATTGACAGAATGTCCGTGCGCACAATCAAGCACGAGCACATCAGCCCCAGCTTCTGTTAGTGCCTCTGCTCTCTCAAACTGCTTCACGCCAATAGCTGCCCCCACTTTCAATCGCCCGAAGTTATCCTTGCAGGAGTTAGGATATTCTATACGTTTTTGTATATCTTTAATAGTGATAAGTCCCTTTAGCGTGTAGTTTTCATCGACAATGGGGAGTTTTTCGATTCTATTTTGATGCATAATTTCTTTTGCTTCTTCTAGTGTTGTGCCAACCTTAGCAGTAACAAGTGAATCTTTTGTCATTAGCTCACCCACGAGCTTATTGAGGTTGTGTTCAAAGCGCACATCTCGGTTTGTGAGGATTCCAATGAGTTTGCCATACTCATCAACTACCGGCACACCTGAAATCTTATAATTATCAGTAATTGCTTTCGCATCAGCTAAAGTGCTATCCGCACGGATATAAATAGGATCAACAATCACACCGCTTTCACTTTTTTTCACGCGTTTAATTTGCTCTACCTGCGTGGCAATATCCATATTTTTATGAATAATCCCAATCCCTCCTAATCGCGCCATAGCAATAGCTGTGCGATATTCTGTAACCGTATCCATTGCCGCGCTTATAAGGGGGATATTAAGCGCGATATTTTTGCTTAGCATCGTTTGTGTATTGACCTCTTGGGGGAGGATTTGAGAATACGCAGGGATAAGCAGGACATCTTCAAAAGTGAGAGCTTTTTGTATGATTTTCATTTTTTTCTCCTTATGCGAGTTCTTTTTCTAATCCATAGGCGGCATTAAGGATTGTCTGTTCGGCAAATTTCGCTCCTATAAGCTGCATACCAATACTTAAGCCATTGCTATCTTTATCCACGGGCATACATATAGCAGGGAGTCCGGCAAGATTCACACCAATGGTATAAATATCACTTAAATACATTTCAAGTGGGGAATGGGTCGCGCCAAATTTAGGAGCAACAGAGGGCGCAATAGGGAGCAAAATCACATCGCATTCATTGAAAATCTCCTCATACTCCGCGCAGATTTTTTTCCGCACTTGTTGCGCCTTGAGATAGTAGGCATCATAATATCCACTACTCAAAACAAAGCTTCCAAGTAAAATACGCCTTTTGACTTCCTCACCAAAATACGCACTGCGCGTGTTGTAATACATATCCTTGAGATTTTCACTTTGCGCCCTTGTGCCATAGCGCACACCATCAAAACGCGCAAGATTTGAGCTTGCCTCCGCAGTGCAGATGATGTAATAAGTAGAGATGTGATAGCGCGTATCAAGCATAGATTTTTCAATGATTGTATGCCCCATAGATTCTAAAATCTTAATTGTTTTCTCATAGGCTTCTTGCACCTCTTGTGTTGCGTCTTTTAAAAAGTCTTTTAGCACAGCGATTTTGTATCGTTTGTTACTATCAAGATTCATAAAAGTGCTAAGGGTAGGGAGTTTCACACTTGTAGAATCTCGTTCATCATATCCGCTTATCGCGTCTATCAAAAGTGCGGCGTCCTCGACATTTTGCGTAATCGGTCCTATTTGGTCAAGGCTTGAGCTATATGCCACCAAACCATAGCGACTTACCCTACCATAGCTAGGTTTTAGCCCCACACAGCCACAAAATCCTGCAGGTTGCCGTATTGAGCCACCTGTATCACTCCCTAGCGAGGCAATAGCTATTCCAGCAGCCACCGCCGCCGCACTACCTCCGCTGCTCCCACCGGGCACACGCGAAGTATCAAAGGGATTTTTCACTCTACCATAACAGCTTGATTCGCTTGTGCTACCCATTGCAAATTCGTCCATATTTGCGCGTCCAAAGGCACACATCTTATTTTGATGAATCTTTGTAATTACTTGCGCATCATAAGGAGAGATATAGCCCTTTAGAATCCTACTTGCGCAAGTAATTTCCCAGCCCTTGACATTGATATTATCTTTGATAAGGATTGGCACACCACTTCCGCTCTCTTGCACATTACCGATATAGGCATTTAGCTCGATATTATCCTTTATTTTTTTGATAAGGTCTTGTTTGATTTCTTTGAGTTCGCCCTCGCTTTTAGTAAGCGCATTTTTGAGTGTTATCATTTTATCTCCTTAAAGCCTTGCATTATAGAATCTTCTTGCTTTAAAATAGCTATAAACATTCATATACTTTTTTGATAAATGTGAGTTGTGAAGTTGTATGCAAAAGGAGCATATCTGCTAACACGAGCGAGACCATAGCCTTAGCGACCACACTTCCACGCACCGCCACGCAAGGGTCGTGCCGTCCTTTGATATGACATATTTGCTCCTCATTTTGTGTGTTAAGCGTGTGTTGTGGGATAAAAATGCTTGGCGTTGGCTTGAAATGGACTTTTATCACGAGTGTATTGCCATTGCTTATACCACCCAAAATGCCCCCGCTATGATTGGTTGTGAATCCTTGTGCGCTCATCTCATCATTATGTTCATTGCCATATTGTGTGCTTGAACGCACACCATCACCAATTTCAACAGCCTTGACTGCATTCAATCCCATAAGCGCATCTGCTAATGCACCATCAAGGCGATGATAGAGTGGCTCTCCTAATCCAGCAGGAAGTCTGCACGCGCGGATAAGTGTCACACCACCTATACTATTGTGAGCGTTTTTTGCACTTGCAATAAGTGTCTTTTGCGCTTCCTCGCATTCTTTGTCAAGCGCGAAAATCTCACTCTGTCTCGCGTGTGAAAAATCATACTCTTTTGCCACAATATCGCCAATGGCGCAGATACCACTTTCAACGCTTATCCCACATTCTCTTAAAAGCATTTGCGCGATTGCACCTGCTGCTACTCTTGCTACACTCTCTCGCGCCGAGCTGCGCCCTCCACCGCGATAATCCCTCACACCATATTTTTTAAAATAGGTAAAGTCTGCGTGTCCGGGACGAAAAATATCTTTGATATTCTCATAATCACTACTTTTTGTCGCTGTGTTTGCCACCCATAGTCCAATAGGTGTGCCAGTGCTTGCTCCCTCAAATACACCACTTAGAATCTCTACTTTGTCAGGTTCCTTACGCGCTGTGGCATAGATATTTTTTCCGGGTGCACGCTCACGCATAGCAGATTCTAAAAATGCTTCATCAATGGCTAACCCAGCAGGAACTCCATCAATCACACAGCCTATGCCTTTGCCGTGAGATTCTCCAAAAGTGCTTACACGAAATGCCACGCCAAAGGTATTCATTCTCTACTCCTTGCTTTAAAATGTTGGTTTTGGGGTAGATTTGTGAGGTTTTGCGCTTTTTTAGGATTTTTGGAAGCCACCTTTTGCGCCGCCTTGTTTTGTGTTTCTGCGCCTTTTATAGATTTAGAATCTTTGTCTTTGTGCTTTAGTTTCTCGTATGCTATCTGCGCACTTTGCTGTTGTGCTTCTTTTTTAGAATGTGCCTTAGCTCGTGCATATTCCACGCCCTGCACGATGAGGGCGATTTCGAATATTTTATTATGGCTAGGTCCGCTCTCACTCACTAACTCATAGGTTGGAATCTCCTCATAAATTGCCTGTGTAAGCTCCTGCAAGGCAGTTTTATAGTCCATAAATAAAGATGCCAAATCGATTTTTGCATAATTGCGTTCGAGCAAATCATTCACAATCTCACTTAAGTATGTGAGGCGCGTCTCCATATAAATTGCGCCAATAAGGGCTTCAAAGGCATTTGAGAGGATAGAGGCTTTCTCGCGCCCTTTGTTGCTCTCCTCACTCCCTGAAATATGCAGAAAATCCCCAAGATTGAGTGAATTAGCGAGTTTCATAAAGCCTTTTTCATTGACGATACACGCACGAAGTTTGCTTAATTCCCCTTCTTTAGCATTTGGAAATTTTTTAAACAAATATTCCCCCACAAGTAAGTCAAGCACCGCATCGCCCAAAAACTCTAAACGCTCGTTGTTATAGGGTTTTTTACAACTCTTGTGTGTAAGGGCTTCAAGTAAAAGCTTAGGATTGCGAAAGGAATAGCCAATTTTTTCCTCCAGTAAATGTGGAGATTTTGGCAAAATATTAAGCATTATTCTCTCCTTTGGATAAAAACTCTCTTGCAGATTCTCTTGCCAAGCTATCACATAGCTCATTGTCAGCTATTCCTGCGTGTCCTTTTACCCAGTGGGCTATGACCTTGTGCGGGGCGGATACTTGCAAATAGCTCTGCCACAAGTCGGGATTTTTGACATCTTTAAACGCATTTGCTTGCCATTTTTTGAGCCATTCATTGATACCATTGCATACATAGGAGGAGTCGCTGTAAAGATTTACTATGCAAGGTTCTTTGAGTGCTTTTAAGGATTCTACCACGGCTAAAAGTTCCATACGATTGTTTGTCGTGTGAGGTTCGCCACCTCTTAGAATCTTCTGCTTCTCCCTAAAGCGCAAGATGCCACACCAGCCGCCAGCACCGGGATTCCCAAGCGAGCTACCATCACAATAAAGGGTAACTTGCTTCATTATCAACCTTCCGTATTTTCAGTAGCACATCATTATTGAGTAATTCCCCACAGTGAGAGCATCGAGCGTTTTCAAAAGGGAAAATCTGCTTACAACTATGGCAACGATATTCAAAGTCCAAATCTACTTGTATATGTGAGTGTTGCTTTAAGATTCTCATATTTTCTAGCTCAAAAATATCACAGCTTTGATCGTCCATTACCAATCCCTTTGCACGATATATATCAAGGATAGCTTTATCTTTTATTTGTTGCAGTGGCACATTTTTATCATCAAAAAGCCATAACATATCAATCATATGTTCTTTATGTGCACACTTTGTTATCTCTTCCCAAAACAGCTTGGGATTTGTATCTTTAAAAAATGCAAAAATGATTTTTTCAAGCCTTGGCTCTTTGTTCTTTATTTCGTTAAGTTTGGCGATTTTATCCGCAATTGGTAGCTCAATACTATTGATGATGAGTAGCGTCTGTAAATACGCCTTGTTAAGCTCCAAACCATATATAAATCGTTCGTTTTGATTTGGTGGCATATTTTCATAAATTTCCTCGATACACATCAGTGTGTCAATGGCATTTGTGTATTCGTGCAGATGTTCGTAGATTTTGAGTAAAAAAATGAGTACTTGTGGATTTCGGGGATAATTTTTGAGAATCTCCAAAAATACATCTTTTGCCCTTTGTAAAAATCCCGCACGATAATATGCGCTACCAAGATTTTGTAAAATCTCAATCTTTATCCTTGCTTTCGTGTTATCGGCGGAATGCCCTAGATTCTCTAAAATACCCAGATATATCTTAATTGCCTCTTGTGTATTGCCGCTTTGCATATAGGCATTTGCAATAAATTGCAGAGTGGGAATGGGATTTTGCGAGAGGGCGAGAAATTCCTCTACGCCATCTTTAAGCCCCATAAAATCATATGATTTTGTAAGGTTGCGTAGGGAAATGTCTTTTTGCCTCTCTTTGTAGCGATTACGAAAATAGTCAATTAATGCTACAAGTGCAATGATTCCTACAATGATAATAATGCCAACAAGTGGGTCTTTGTAAGAAAACATTGCTATTCTCTTAAGGTAACGATATTTGCACTTGAGCGGATTTTGTTAAAATGCTCGGCAATGATACTCTGCTCTTTGTGTGCCATAATTTTTTGATTGATAATTGGTTTAGCCTCCTCAAAATCAAGCAGACTTTCGCCTAAACGCTCCTTAATTAAAAAGCACACAAATCCATTTCCACCGGTGGCAAGCACAGGTGTGAATTCATTATTTGGCGTGCTAAGAAAAACCTGTGCAATTTGCGGGCTAAGCGAGGAAAGCGTGATTGTTTCGTTAAATTTTTGCACACCTTTGATATTTTTATTAGGTGCAGCTATGGCTTTTTGCAGCTCATCATCACTTTGTGCGAGATAGCGCACCACACGCACAGAAGATGGAACCATAAACTCCTTTTTATTGCGTGTGTAATAGTTGAGCAGTTCCTCTTCGCTTGAAATATTAACGTTTGAGGCTAGAATTCTTTGCATAAGATCCCTTGTCTGAATCTGCTTTTTTATTTGTGCGCGGTATTCTTGCAAACTCATATCTTTTGTTACTTTTGCCAGAAGCTGCTCTTTGCTAAGATTCATATTTGCAGCAATATGCGCAATCTCCTCATCAACCTTAAAATCATCGACACTAATCTTAAATCGTTCAATTTCATCATCTCGTAGTCGCTCGTTGATAAGTATATCAATTGCCTCTTGTTTTGAGATTCTAAGTTCTTTTTGCGTTTTTTCTATCTCATAGAGTGTGATAGCATATCCATTAACGCGCAGTGCAACCCCAGCTACCACCTCTGCATACAAGCCAACCCCCGCGCATATTAATAATACATAAACGATAGCTTTCATTTGTATCCTTTGCAAAAGCATATTTTATCATATGTAAAGCAATAAGCAACAAAGAGGATTCTATAAATCTGTAATCTCTCATTCAATTATAATATAATATCGCTTTTGCAATTATTGTGGAAATGATAAAGTAATATTTGGAGGCGATATTGATTAAGAGTATATTGAGCAAAAGGGCGCAACTTCAGCAAGAGAGATTTTATAAAAATAGGCTTATTGTGCCAAATGAGAATTATGAAGTGTTAGGGGAAGAGGAAACAGATTTTATGTATGGAAGAATTGGATTTTGTGTGATGCCACATTGGAACATTTTAAAGATTGTGCGTAAATTGCCCCATATTATTTATATTGCGGATTTTGATAAAGTCAATCATAAAGCCTTTCAAGAAAAAATGCCACAAATTTTTGCGAAAGTTTTAGATAAATATGCTCTTACAAATTTAAAATCCTATGCTCAAAAAGAGGAGCAAAAAGCAGCAGATGAGGTTATTGTGCTTGATTGGCAACACTCTTGCTATGCTTATTATCCTAAAAAGCCTAGCGGAGAGTGTTTTCCATATTATGATGAGGCAGAAGAGTATTATGTAGGTAACCCATACTATGAGGCAAATGAAGATGTGAATTATTACTTTCCTACATTCTATCCAGATGGCGACCACTATGCTTTTTTCAAATATGATACAAGGAGTAAGCAAGCTGCCTTTGGTATGGTGGGCATATTTGATTTTGAAAGTAAGGGTAAAAAGACTACAATTACAATTTTTGGAGAACATTTTATAAAACAAATGCGTCATTATGATGAAAAACTCTTTGGCTTTGAAATTGTAGAAATGGTAGGTATCATTCACACAAAACTATAACAGGAGCATATAAAAGATTCTATGAGACAAAAGGTATAAAATATGAAAACAACTAATACAGCAAGTAAAACAATTTTAGTTTTAGCTCTTAGCTCTTTTTGTATGGGCGTTACAGAGTTTATTATCGCAGGTGTTTTACAAGATGTAAAGGCATATTTTGGCGTAGATTCTAATCAGGCGGGATTGCTGACGACTTTGTATGCGGTAGGCGTAGTTGTTGGTGCGCCGCTTTTAAGTATTCCTTTAAGCGGATTTAATCGTAAATTGCAACTTTTACTCAATCTTGGCGTGTTTGCTTTGGCAAATTTTGTGATTTATGTGAGCGATAATTTTATACTCAGTGTGATTGCACGATTTGTTGCAGGCACACAACACGGAGTGTTTTTTGTTATTGCTACACTTACGGCTATTCAAGTTTCTTCTAAGGAAAAAGAATCTCGTAATCTTGCATTAATGGTATCAGGCTTGACGATTGCACTTGTAAGTGGCGTTCCTTTGGGGACATTTATTGGGCAGATTTTTGGCTTTAAATCTATTTTCTTGCTTATTTGCCTTTGCACACTTATTGCTTTTATCAGCGCAATTGCTTTTATGCCAAGCCATTTGCAAGGCTGCAAAACGCATATAAACGCACTTTTTAAGGCTTTTTTACATATTCCATTACTTAAAGCCTATGCAATTACGATATGCACTTGTGGTGGGGCATTTGTACTTTATACTTATGTAACAGATTTACTCACACAAAAAAGCCATTTTAATGAGGCGAGCATTGTATATATTTTGTTACTTTATGGCATATTTGCAATTTTAGGGAATCTTTTTGGCGGTAGGCTTGCAGACAATAAAGGCTCAAGACGCGCTTTACAAATCGTGCTCTTTTTACAAATTATTTTTTACGCTCTTGTGAGTGTGAGCGCCCATTCACAAGTGTTTGTTGTGATTAATTTAGCGATTATGGGTTTTTTATCTTTTGCCTCAATCCCAGCGCTCAAAGTCAATGCGATGAATATGGCGCGCAAATACACACCTGATTCTATGGATAGCTCGGTGAGTGTGAATGAAGCAGCCTTTAATGTAGGTATCGCATTGGCAAATCAAATTGGTGGCTTAGTCGTTGTTGCACCATTTTTAGGCGTGGGGTTTAATCCTCTTTTTGCTTCGCTTTTTGCACTTCCTGCATTTATTTTAGCGCTAAAGAAATAGATATAGGCTTTGGTTTAAGCTTTAGGTTTTTTTGTTGCATAAAAATCTTGCTTCACACAAAAGGGGAGACAAAAATATGCAAGTGTGGGTTCGTGGCTTTACCTTTGCTTTACGTGCCTTATGTTCGCACAATATCTCTTCCTTCTCGTATTTTAGGGATTTATAGTCTCTATCGCTTGATTGATAAGCTCTTTGATACGCGATTGCTTCTCTGGCTCCAAAGAATGAAAAAGTGTTCTTGCATATTCACTACTCATTCGTTCAAGCTTATTCTCACCAATAATATCTAATGCACTTGTTTGATAAAATAAATCTTTTTGCATAGGATTTGCACCTGCTTTGAGTAATGCCTCTACTGCATTGACTAGCCCATATTTGACCGCGTCATTTAGAGGTGGATACCTTTCATCTTTGATATCTGCGCCTGATTGTATTAAAAGCACTGCGAGATTCTCCCTCTCTAACTCTAATGCTGAAGAGAGTGCATTTATGTTATCCCCCTCACGTACAAAATCTTGTGCATTGACATCACCCCCAGATTTTATAAGCAATTCTAAAAGCGGTATGCGGGCTTTATCTTCCTCTTTTGTGCGCTCTTTTTCATCTTTAATAGATAAAAGTCCTTTGCTTTCACCCTCTACAAGTGCAATAATCGGTGTAGTTCCATTATCTTGTGCGCGTAAATTTACATCTGCTCCGTGTTCAAGCAACAATTTTGAGATATGATAATAATTGTTTGTAGCCGCCTCAAGGAGTGGCGTTGTATAATATCCTATAACATTTGAATTTGCTCCAAGCTCTAATAGTATAGCTACTAACTCATCATAGCCAAATTTTGCAGCAAGAAGCAATGCACTCTGTCCTTCATACGCATATATATCTTTAGAAACTTCTTGTTCCTCTTTTAAAACTTCATCAATGTTATCACTCTGCAAAAGCTCTGCTATACACTTTATACCCACTTTGCCATTATATGTGCGCACTACCTCTACCAAACGAGGATTAGCAATACGGCTTATCTCCTGCTCACTCAAATTATTTATACTCTCATCAAAGCTTTTAGAATCTAGTGCGCCCTTGCTTTTTAAGTATTCCTCTATCTCCTCACTTGAACCAAGTGCCACGCGCAACACACTATCGCCTTTTACATTTTTCGCATTTACATTAGCCCCAGCTTCTACAAGAGTTTTAACCTTATCAAATATACAACCCTCTGCTCCACAAAAAAGCGCGTAAAATAATGCACTCTGTCCTTGCTTATCTGTAGCATTCACATCTGCACCTTGTGCAAGAAGATATTTCACCTCATCATCACTCCCATAGGCTGCAAAAAACATAAGCAAAGTCTCTCCATTAGAATCTTTAGCATTAACATCATATTTTTCTAACCACTTTTGAGGACTTTGTGAGCGCAAACTTCTTTCTTCATTGATAAAAGTTTCTTTGGATTGATTTTGTGATTCTTTGGTTTGGCTCACATTTTCTTGTTGCACTTCTTGATTTTTCTCTTGCAGGTTTTGCTTTATCTCATTTTCTTCATTACCACACCCTACAAATATACTTATCATACATAGCAATATAAGCCATTTTTTCATTCCCACTCCTTTTGCTTTGGTTGTGATTTGACTTCTTGGAATTAACAAAATATTGAATCTTGACAGATTCAATATACTTTGAGTTGAGATTCTAAGATTTAAACAATGAGCTTAGCGCGTCAATACCTACTTTTTCACTCTCTGTCGGTTTAGATTCTGTAATTTCTTGCAGCTCAATATCGCATTCGCACAGCATACTCGCTAGGCGAATATTCACGCCATTTTTGCCAATAGCCTTGCTCTTTTGGTCGGTTTTAATCTGTGCAATCGCTTTTTTGCGCTTTGTTTCGGGTGCTTTTTCGTTGTTTTGATTTTCTTTAGAATCTTGCGTGGATTCTATATTTTTATCATCTTTTTGTGGTTCCTGTATCTTTACGCTTAGAATCTGTGCTGGAGTGAGGGCTTTGGCGACAAATATTTCTAAGCTGTTGTGATATTCCACGCAGTCAATATTTTCGTTTGCAAGTTCTTTGCTCACTGCATTAATGCGTACGCCTTTCACGCCCACGCAACAGCCAATAGGATCAATCCTAGGATTATGCGAATACACTGCTACCTTTGCGCGCTCACCCGGGATTCTAGCACTCTTGTGTATCATTACCTCATTATCCTTCACCTCTGGCACTTCTAATGCTAAAAGCTCTTCCAAAAATTTAGGCGTAGTGCGGGAAAGCTCCACTTGCAGTCCATTACGATTAATACCTACAAATTTCAAAATCGCGCGAATCGTATCGCCCACCTTGAAACTCTCGCCTTTTATGCGGTTTTTTTGCGGCAAAACTGCGCGAATAGAATCAATCTCTACAAAGGTATTGCCTAGGCTATCTACGCCTACGACTTGTCCGCTCACGATTTTGCCAAGCTGGGCGCGAAAATTTTGTAAGATTTGGTCTTCAATGGAACGTTGCAAATTGTATTCAAGATTCAAAAAAAGCTTATTAATCGCCCCACGACTCATAGAATCAAGCTGTAGTTCGCAGTCTATTTCATCATTCACGCTCACATCGCCTAATTCTTTTTTCGCCACCGAGAGCGGCATCATACGCGCCTTTTGTTCCTCATTGAGTACTTCATTATCGGCACATACTTTCATACGATAGAAAAGCTTTAAAGTGCGCTCTTTGCTATCCTCCTCGACAAAATAATCATACAGGGGGTTAATCTCATCTTGTGCGATTTTTATTAGTCCGTCCTTTACGATATCGAGCACGACCTTATGTTCTAAGCCCTTTTCGTAGGCAATTAAATCAATAATATCCAAAATCTTTTCCAAAACAACACTCCTAAACTTTTAAGGATTCTCTTATTTGAGGTAGATTAAGCCCTTTTGTATCTGCAGGGCTTTATTTTAGAGGAGCAGGGATTATAATAAAATTTTGCTTAAAGTTTTACAAATATGCCTATTTTTAGCTATAATGGGCAACTTTATCACAATTAAAAAGGATAGTAAATGGAGCTTAAACTCGCAAAAAACGCGCACAAAAGCAAGGTAACCACAAAAACTACTTGCGAAGATGTGTTAAAAAAATGCACTCAAGGGATCAATATTTTTTACTTTGATAAAGAAAATTCACACAAAGATATGCAGAAAGCCTGCGCATTCTTCCAAAAAGCTGGGCATAGCACACATCTACACGAAGTGCGCTATGGGATTGATGAGGAGAGCTATATTTATGAGCTTCATATTATCTAAATTTATCTAAAGCACAATCCAAGAATATTTTATGAAGCTTTTTATCCAAACTCTAGGCTGTGCGATGAATGAGCGCGATAGTGCACATATGATTGCGGAGCTAGAACAAAAGCTGGATTACACACTCACACAAGATTCTAAAGAAGCGGATTTAATCCTCATCAATACCTGCTCGGTGCGCGAAAAGCCGGAAAAAAAGCTATTTTCGGAGATTGGCGCGTTTGCAAAGACAAAAAAGAAAGGTGCAAAAATCGGTATATGTGGCTGCACGGCGAGTCATTTGGGAGAGGAGATTATTAAAAAAGCACCGAGTGTGGATTTTGTGCTTGGGGCGCGTAATGTGTCTAAAATTACGCAGGTGCTTGATACGCCAAAAGCTGTTGAGGTGGATATTGATTACGATGATTCAGCCTATGTCTTTGCCTCGCCGCAAAATATGGGTATCAAAGCCCAGCTTAACATCTCTATTGGCTGTGATAAAAAGTGTAGCTATTGTATCGTGCCTTTCACGCGTGGCAAGGAGGTTTCTATACCCACGCATTTGCTTATGCAGGAGGCGCAAAAGCTCGTGCAAAATGGCACGAAAGAATTGCTCCTTTTGGGGCAGAATGTCAATCACTATGGCGTGAGATTTTCTACCCCGCACCCTAAGACAAACTTCACGCAGCTTTTGCGTAATTTGGGCGAGATTGAAGGATTATATAGAATCCGCTTTACTTCCCCGCACCCGCTGCATATGGACGATGAATTTTTAGAGGAATTTGCCTCTAATCCAAAAATCGCCAAAGGCATACATATCCCGCTACAAAGTGGCTCGAGCGAGATTCTCAAAATGATGAAACGCGGCTATGATAAGCAGTGGTATCTTAATAGGATTGCTAAGCTTAAATCCCTGCTGCCTAATGTAGGCATTGGCACGGATATTATTGTGGGATTTCCTACTGAATCCGAGCAGGATTTTGAAGATACGCTTGATGTGCTTCGTATTGTGGAGTTTGACACGTTGTATAGCTTTGTGTATTCGCCGCGTCCGAACACGAGCGCATATGAATATGATAAAAGTTTGCTTGTGCCGCAAGAAGTCGCTAAAGAGCGTTTAGCGAGATTGCAGAATCTGCATAAGGAGATTCTAGGCAAAAAGGCGATAAAAGAGATTGGCGCACTCCACGAGGTGCTTGTTGAAAATCACCGCGATAATGAGGGACAAATATGGAGCGAAGGGCGAAGTAGCAATAATAAACTCATTAAGATTCTAGGCAGGAAATGTGAGATTGGCTCTATTGTGCAAGTGAAAGTTACACAAAGTGAGGGTGGTGCGCTTATGGGAGAATTTATAAAAGAGCTATCCTTGCAAGAAGCATTGCATCTAAATAGCGCAACAATGCTTAACGCGCACAATTTTAAAGCATACATAAAAGCCCCCATAACAAGCACACAATCTCATACATTATATGAGGATTCAAATCTTACGCAAAAAAGCGCAAAAGAAGAGGGTAGCAATGCTAACTAGAGAGCAAAAACGGCGCATTATGGGGGTGGTAGCTCCTCCGCTTATTTACGGCTTTTTGCGTTTTTTGTATTTCTTTACTCGCCATAGATTTCACCTCAACGAATACAGCAAAACGCATAATTTCATCGGTGCATTTTGGCACGGCGAACTCCTAATGCTGCCCTTTTTGTATAATCATTTTCAAACACAAGTAAGCAAGGAGCGCGATAAGGGTTTTTATATACTCCAATCCGATCATTTTGACGCTCAATTAATGGTTGATGTATGTACGATGTTTGGGCTAAAGAATCTGCGTGGCTCCACCTCTAAGGACGGTTTGAAGGCATTAATAGAATCTTTTAAGCTTTTAAGGGAGGGCTATGATGTCTCGCTTTCCCCCGATGGTCCAAAAGGACCTTATCACTCTATAAGTAATGGCGTGGTGGCGATGAGTCAAAAAACAGGGAAGCCCATCATACCTCTGCGCGTCGTATATAGCCGATATTGGGAATTTAAAAGCTGGGATAAATTCCGCATTCCTAAGCCATTTTCGCGCATAGATTATTATATGCTTGATGAATTTGTCATTAACAAAGATATGAATCTTGATGAAGCAAAAGAGCTAGTGCGCAAAGCTTTAGAAAAGGAACTCTAAGTGCTTATAGATTCACAAATATGTTTTTGCTCATAATGATTTAACATAAAGTGAGGGCTAGGAGTTGCTAAAATTTTTGCTTCGTCCATTTTTTTCTACGATTCTAATTGGTGTGAATCTTGACGCCAAAGTGTGCTCACTAAAAATCGTGGTGATAAAAAGTAATCACGTAAAAAATAGCATTACAAAAGAATTTAAAATTGTGGATAAAGAGCTACCAATGGAGGCAGCAAAACTCATTAAAGACTATAAGCGCAAATACCCCTTTACCTATTTAAGTGCGATGAGTAAGACCTATAATCAGGGTTTGGCAAATTGCTCGAAAAAGGGCGATTTGATTAAATTTGGTATTAATACAAAAACTTCACATATCATAGAAATGCCAAATCAGTGGCTTTTTTATATCCAAAATCTCGCCATAGATGAAAATCGTGTGAAGTTTATCCGTGCTTTGGGCTTAGATTATCTCTTTTCTCCATTTGTGATTGTGTATGAAAATATCAAAAAAAAGCTAGATTCTCAAATAAAGCTTTATGTATTACAGGAGCGTGGTAGTATGACGCTTCTTGTGGCGAATCAAAAGAACGTGTATTTTGGTGGTTTTTTTATGGTGGGAGGAGAGCTAGAGCAGAGTGATGATGACAAAAGCTCGATGAAAGAAGTGCATTCATTGCAGGAGTTGAGCGATTTAGATTCTATACTCGGCTCACTTGATGAACTCAATGAAATTGGCGAATTAGAGGATTTGGACGAGGATCTTATCCGCAAGGAATTTGCACCTGATGAGGTAGATTCGCAAGAGCAACAACAGGCTGAAATATCGCGCTTAGAGGGTTTGAAAGACTTGGCTCGTGCCTCAAATGCAGTGGAGATTCTTAAAAATTCTATTAATGAATTTTATAGCAATCCAATTTACAATGCGCAGTTTATCGAATCTATAGTGATACTTGATAGTTATGGTATGACAGAACAAGCCCAAACGCATATACGCAACGCATTGATGATTGACTTAGAAGTGCGTGAGATAAATATCCCAGATGCACTCATTGAACTTGCAAAAGCAGAATTAAAAAGGGATTAGCGATGAGTTATAGTTTTATACGACCAAAACCAAAGAGTATTTTCAAACGTTACACAAAGATTTGGTGTTTTTATACCATATTAGCAGTTTTGAGCATTCTTGCTTTTGCAAAAGTGCTAGAGTTGCAAGGTGTGGCTAAAATCAACGAACAAACAAAAATACAAGAGGATATACAGCACACGAAGCTTAAGGCGATTGTGGTAAAAGATTATATTGAGCGACTTGATTATGAAGTGAATCTTGGTAAGGAGATCCAAATGCAAAATCAACTCCTTAAAGATGGCTTGTCAAATCTGCTCGGACTCATACCAGACCAAATAGTCGTAAAAAGCATAGAGCTTGATTATAATACACTTGCTATGCGTGGCTTGACGCCTTCAAAAGAGGTATATAAATTCCTTTTAGAAGCACCTTTGCGCGCGGTTTTCACACAAACAAAAGTAGAATTTTTCCCATTAATGAGTGGGTGGTTTAACTTTGTATCTGTAAGCAAGACAAATCCTACACTCAAGCCATTGAAGCTAGAACAAAAGGAGTCTAACGATGGGTAGTGATTTTCGTATAGACTACGCCCTTAAGAATTTCGTATGGTTTTTGGTATTTAGTGCGATCTGCACATTTTGTATTATGAGTTTTCTTATGCCGCAAATTACAGAATACAAAAAACAAGCCCTAGAGAGCAGGAGAGCGCGTATAACCTTTAATCAAATCAACAAGGATTATCTTGCCATAGAGGCGCAGTTAAGGACATTTTCTATCCAAAATCATAAGCTTTTGGCAAGTCTTAAGAACAAAAATGATGAGGCAAAGCTACTTGAACTTCTTCAAACACAATTTAGCGCAGTCGAGTTAAAAAAGCTAAGTAGCACCAAAGAGCAGGAAATTATCGATACACGCTATCAGATTGTTGGATACGCAGTAGATTCACAAAGTATAGAGGATTTTATAGAATGGGCAAATTCTATGCCATATTTTGTAAAAGTGGAGCTTCCTATTAAGATGGAATTTGACGAGAAAAGCAAACATCTTTATTTTGTGATGGTTTTGAGTCTTAAATATTCTGATTACGCGGAGCACCCAATTATCACTGATAATAAATTGCGCTTTGATGACTTTAAGCCCTAAGATTTTATATGTTTAAGCATTTTTCAGTCTTAAAAGATGAATTAGTAAGTGGGCTGCAGTGGCAAGGCGGTGTGCTATTTGACTGCACTTTGGGCTATGGCGGACATAGTCTTGCTTTTTTAGAATCTTCCCAGCAAACAGAAGTATATGCTTTTGATAGAGATAGCTCTGCTATTGCCCTAGCACAAGAGAGATTGCAGATATATGCTTCAAGCATACATTTCCATCACTGCACTTTTTCTTCCGCGCTAGATTCTGTAAATAGGGCGGTTTTGCCTCTGTGTAGGGGGATTATTGCGGATATTGGCGTAAGTTCTATGCAGCTTGATGATGAGCATCGAGGCTTTAGCTTCAACGCGCAGTCTTTAGATATGCGTATGGATATGGAGAGTGAGCTTAGCGCGCAAAAGGTTCTAAATTCCTACTCCCCAACGCATTTAGAGGAGATTTTTAGAATCTATGGTGAAGTGCGCCAGAGCAAAAAGCTTACACATCTTATCGTAGAAGCGAGGGGTAAAAAGCCCTTTAGCTCTTGTGCGGAGCTAAGTGCGCTCATTGAGGGGTATTTTCCACGCATAGGTGGGCTGCACCCGGCGACCTTAGCCTTTCAGGCATTGCGTATTGAAGTTAATGATGAGCTAAATGAGCTACATTCCTTGCTTTCAAGTATAGAATCTGCTGCGCGAGCAGGGGAGATTCAAAACTGCAAGGTAGGCATTATCTCCTTTCATTCGCTAGAAGATAGAATCATTAAACAATATTTTAAGCAATGGGGCAAATCCTGTATCTGCCCGAGCGAAAATTATAAATGCGAATGTGGGAATAATCACGCGTTAGGGGAGATTCTTACCAAAAAGCCAATAATCCCCTCACAGCAAGAAATCGCGCAAAATAGGCGTTCGCGTAGTGCGAAATTACGCATTTTTGCGATAAAATAGGGCAAGAATTTTAGGAGAGAAAATGAGTGAAGAATACCCTTTGCAAGACATTATTTTACCTAAATTGCGCACTAATCAATGGGGTGAGTGGCACACAAAGGCAAATGAGAGAATGAGCCTTGCAAAAGAACACGAGCGTGTGAATGAGTGGGAAAAGGACGCACTTTTAGAATCTTTAGAAGAACAAGAGGTAAAAAAGCCAAGTTTAGGGTTTAAAGAGCTTAGAAACGGGCTTTTAATCGTGCTTTTTGTGCTGTTTTTTTGTGTGCCAAAAATCTACCTGACAAACAATATTTATTACTTAAGTAAGGATATTATCAATTTGCAAACCCAATATGATATATTGCTCGATGAAAATAAACGTCTCAAACACGAGCTAGAGGGTATGCGATATGAGTTTTTGATGGGTAGATAAGTGTGTTTATATTTGCTGTGTTGAGAAGTCATATTAAATAAAAACTACGAGTAAAACTTGCTTCAAAGTGTTTCATTATAGATTTTAATTTTATCTAAAATATCTTTTGTTGTCTTTGGTGAGCCTTGATATAAATGATCAGCATCGCCAAAATCGCTATCGGGTAAAGCCCATATTTTATTGAGTGATATGATATGATATGATATGTATCTTGCATAGTGTTTAAAAAGGCATTGTAATCATTCATAAATTTTTCGTTAAGATGATTAAAAGAGCTTTGGTTAAAGGGCATTTGGTAGTGAAAAATTTGTATATTGTTAGCTTTGGCTAATTCGGCAATTTTATATAGATACAAGCTTATAAGAGGATTTGGCATAAAGTCTTTATGGCTTACTTTCCAATTATGGCTACTTGTGCCTAAATTTTTCCCATAGAAAAAATGTCCTCCATTTTGCTCTAAATTTTGCATAGTTTTTAGATTGACTTTATAGCGACTGCGCCCTTTAATGAGCTCATTAAAAGCATTAAATATTTCAGCATTAAAATTATTAATATTTATTTTATATGCGAAAAAATCAAGTATTTCACATTTTTCTAAAGTTTTGCATTCATTTAATGTTTTAGCATTTCTAGCAACTTCTTTAAAATCATCAATATCTAAAAAATCAAACTTAATAGCCCTTTCCCAAAAAGTGCCTATATGGCTATAATGTAGCGATACATATGATAAGATAATAATCTTTGGGGCTTTGTTGTGTGATAGATAGCGTTTGAGGGTATAGTATCCCACAATAGGTGTTGTCCCACCAATAGCGAGATTAATTTGAGTATTATCTTGTGGTATAAAACCAGCTTTTGCACGAGAATCCCCAATTATGAGAATATCGGCATTATGTGATGACAAAGTCTTATTTTGCACATCTTTGTAGGTTGGATACTCGATATTCATATAAGTCATTTTGCCAAAATGTAGAAAGATATAAAGTATTGGGCAGATGATTAAAGGTAAAATTATCATTAAGAAAGATTGAATTTTATAATGCTTCATTGTTTTAATCCTAAAAATTAAAATACAAAAATTCATTTGCGCGTTCAGCAAAGGTCATCGTAAGAAGGCTCATAGTAAAAAAATATAGCAAACAGGCATTTTAAATTTGCATTTTTGTCATAATTTTGCATATATTTTATGGCATTCCCCACCCCCAAACACACCACAAACGCTAATATGATATAAATTAAAGTATCATTCCTCCCTCCTATATGCTCTAAGAGTGCAGGCATACGATGTGCCTTTAGAGGCAATTCGACCCAAGTAATCCCAAACATTCCTTTAAGTAGATTGATTGCTCCACTTACATTCTCACTTCTAAAAAATATCCAAGTGATATTTAAGAAATTAAAGGTAAGAATCCAACAAAGGATTTTATAGATTTTACTCCGCAAAAAGCTTTTCTTTTGAAGTTGGAATCTCTCTAGTATAAGCCCATAGATTCTATGCACACACATTGCACTTCCGTGTAATACTCCCCATATGACAAATCCCCACCCTGCTCCGTGCCATATACCACTTAAAAAGGCTATAATAAAAAGATTTCTAAGCGTAAGAAGCTTGTTTATAAAATCATAATGTTTAGAGGAGTGATACTTTGTATTTTTATTCCCTCCTAAAGGAATATAGACATATTTTTTTAAGAATCTCCCTAAAGTCATATGCCATCTTCTCCAAAATGCACTAATGTTTAAAGACTTATAAGGAGAGTTAAAATTTATAGGTAGCATTATCCCAAAGAGTAATCCTAATCCTATTGCCATATCACAATATCCACTAAAATCAAAGTAGAGTTGAAAGGTATAAGAGAGTGAAGTAGCCCAAGATTCAAAGATATTTAGTCCTCCTCCACTCTCTACAACACTAAATCCAGCAATTTGCCCATTTAGCAAAAGAATCTGCAATAAAGACTTTTTTAAATAATCCAATGGAGAATATAAAGATTCCCTTAGCCATATGCTCCCAATGAATAAGAGCGCGCGTATTTTTTAAAGCAGCAAATTGAGGCATCATCTCTTTATGATGCACAATAGGACCAGCAATGAGTTGAGGAAAGAAAGAGATAAAGAGAGCATAATCAATAAAGTGAATAGTATGTGAGTTATTCTTATGTGCTTGAGTATATGAATCTTGTTTGATGTTAGAGTCTTGTTCTCCTTGCTTTTGCATATCACTTATATCTATTCTCTTATAACAATCTATCAAAAAAGCAATTTGTTGAAAGGTTACAAAAGAGAGTGCAAGAGGTAAAAGAATATGAGGTAAGGGAATATTTAAATCAAAATTTAAGAGATTGGAAAGGAGATTAAAATTTTCTAAGAAAAAGTCAGTGTATTTAAAAAATCCTAATACAGAGAGATTAAAGATAATGCCAAGGAGGAGGAAAGGTTTAGCATTGTTGGATTGAGATTGAGTGCATTTATATGTGTAAGGCAAATTTTGGCTATGAGATTGAATGTTTAGAGGAGATTCATGATATTGCCTATATTGCATATGAGATTTGCATTTATCGTATGCAATATGAGGATTGATATTGTTATAAACATTTGCTTGATTTATTTCATTATATTGATTTTCTCTCCTTTTACATTCACTTTCGCTCTTATATACATCTTTCCTTTGTATATCCCCCCCCCCCCGTTAGCAAGAATCAAACGAGCGAGGTAGAAATTCACAAGCACAGAAGCAATAAGAATAAATACATATTCAACCTTAAAATATCCATAGAAAAACAAACTTGCGCCGATGAGAAAGACTTTAGCCAGAGTGTATTGCTTCATTGCTTGGAGTGTATAAAATCCCAAAAGAGCAAGAGGCAAGAAAGCAAATATAAAGATAAAGGAGCTAAAGAGCATTAAGATTCCTTGTAACTTAAGGGTTGAACTTTCACATCAAATATATATAAAAATAAAAAATGTGTCAAATATATGAAGTAAATTAATGGGGAATCTTTAAGGCTGTATTGTGGATAGAAAAATTAAAAAAATTATGAAAAGTTGTGGTAGGAAGTTGGCTTTTAAAATCCTAAATAAGCAACTTTTAAGCGTGTTTTTACAGAAATATTGAATAATACATTTTATTTTAGCGTGAGGAGCGGAGATGATTTATCAAGGAATGTATCAAGATTCTATCAACACAATTTGTATCGCATTTTCTTACATTTTTGCTGTAATGGAGACAAGATTTAGCATTTTATGCAACTCGCACACTCGGCTAGATTCTCAAAAATTTATAGAATCTCAAGGTGGTTAAATGATGATATTTTTCCTCTTTGCCCTCACTATGTTTTTTATCTATTGGCGTCCTTTTAATTTGCCCTTGTGGGTCTTTAGCACACTTGGGGCATTGGCTGCTTTTGTGCTAGGGCTTGTGAGTGTAGAAGATATGTTGCGTGTGTGGGCAATGGTAGAGGAGAGCACACTCACACTCGTGGGGCTTATTTTACTCACTCTTGCGCTTGAAAAAATTGGCTTTTTCACCTATCTTTCCTCGCTCATTATAGGAATCTTGGCACAAAAAGAACCTAAAAAAGAGCAAATGCAAAATGCGCTCAATCATCTCAATACACAAATACAAAATGAAAGTGCGCAGATTCTTAATGCCTCACATATAAACACGCAAAATCTCACCTCGCAAAACAAAGCACAAATTTTGCAGAATCTAAATCCGCACATTCATTCACACACCACAAATACACCAAAGATTCTCAAAGTCTCTACTGCAAAATTCTATATTTTTCTCATTCTTTTTAGCACATTTTTAAGTGCATTTTTTGCCAACGATGGCGCAATTCTTATTTTAACACCCTTAGTTCTCGCGCTTTTTTCTGCCTCGCATTTGTATCAAGGCGAGCATTCTTTGAATTGTGCCTCATTTTTTACACCGCTTATTTTCTTTTTGCTCCTTGTGAGTTTTGTGAGCGATTTTGCCTCTAATATTTTTGTTATCTCCAATCTCACAAACATCATCACAGCGCAATTTTTTGGCTTAGAATCTACGCACTTTACTTGGCTTATGCTTTTACCCCAAATATTTGTGATAATGGGGGCTTTGTCGTTTTGGTTTGTGCTTAAAAGATTCTTGCCTAAAATGCTTCATTTTGCGCCCACCAAAAGCACATTTTCGTGCGGCAGCATACTTTTTTGTTTTAGTCTCTTATTGGTGCTTTTGTTTGGTATTTTTTACGCACATAAACTTCATTTGCCCCTTTATTTCTTTACATTTATTTGTGCTTTTTTAGCTATTGTTTATGGAAAAATCTTAAGAAAAATGCAGTTTTTTGCAAGTCTCAAAGACGCTCCATTTGGCATCGTGTTTTTCTCGCTTGGGCTTTTTATCGTTGTGTATGGGCTCAAAAATGGCGGAATCTTAAGCTTTCTCACAGAAGCCCTCCCTCTTTTTGCCTCTTTTTCTAAGCAGGTGCAGATTCTATGTTTGGGGTTTGCAAGTAGCATAGGTAGTAGTGTGATGAATAATTTGCCTATGGTAATGCTCGGCAATCTTGCCCTTGCTGATTTGAGGATGCAATTAGAAACTTTTAACGCCCTTATTTTTGCACATTTGCTCGGTTGCAATATCGGCGCAAAGCTCACGCCCATTGGCTCACTTGCCACACTTTTATGGCTCTCTCGATTAAAAGCGTATGGAATCCAACTAGGTTTCTTGCGCTATATGGTGGCGGCATTTCTCATCACTTTGCCCCTTTTGCTTTTGGGGCTTTGTGGCTTGATTTGTTGGGAGTATTTCGCATAAGGTATTACAGAATCTTCGCACAAGATTCAAGCCCTAGTGCTAGTGAAATATAAGTGGGATATAAACTATCTCACCCCTGCAAATCGCTTAGGCTTATCTGTGAAATATTCTTCATTTTGTAGTTTCAACACATTGCTTTTTCTAGCTCTAATAACCACATCTTGCGATTTAGCCCCTCCCAGCATAGCCTGTGAGACTTTTATCGCTTCCTATCACTTGGGTGGCAAGGAATAATGAGGGAGATAGGATTATGCCCTGCATTGCCAACAGCTTGTGCCGACATCTTAGAAATGCCCCTTTGGCGTGCGATTTGCTCTGTAATCTCTTTGTAAGTCTTTGTCTCTCCAAAGGGAATCTTAAGCAAAATTTTCCACACATTTTTGCGGAAATCGCTGCCTTGCAGTAATAAAGGCGGGGTAAAGGGCGGATTCTTCGCAGCAAAATACATTTCTAGCCATTGCTTTGTTGCTTGAAAACAGGCAATTCTTTTTGTTGTGCTTCTTGAATGGGGGCAATGTATTTTTGTCCTTCAAACCACAAGCCAAAGAGAGATTTTCTATCACTCGCCCCTATCATTGTGCCTAGTGGAATGTTATAATATTTTGTGTAAGTCATATCTAAACCTTGTAACAAAGATTTATATATTTGTGATGTTATAAAGCGTAAAAATTCTTACTACAAAATACAAGATTCAAAAGATAAGGGTGCGTTATTCTTTTTGTTTTGAATCTGTCTTTTGATTTTTGTTTTTTACCATTCTGCGCAGAGAGACAAAAAACTTCATCCACTCATCAAGCTCCATAAGCGGATGTCCGCCCCATTTGGTTTTGGGAGGAAGATTCTTACCTACTGCGCCTCTACCAGCCACCTGCACGAAGTCGCCGATATGTATATGCCCTCCTGTGCCTGCCTGCCCACCCATAACGACATTTCTACCTGTGGTTGTAGAACCAGCCAATCCTACTTGCGATACAAGAATGCTATGTTCGCCAACTATGCAGTTATGCCCGATTTGCACGAGATTATCGATTTTTGCACCTTTTTTGATAAGTGTCTCGCCAAAAACCGCCCTATCAATCGTGTTGTTTGCCCCAATTTCCACATCATCTTCTATCACAACGCGCCCGTTATGTTCGATTTTGATATGTTTGCCATCATTTGTATGTGCGTAGCCAAAGCCATCGCAGCCTATCACACTTCCGGCGTGGATTCGCACACGATTGCCAATGAGTGTATCGCGATAGATAACGACATTTGGATAGATGATACAATTCTCCCCAATGCTGACATTCTCGCCTATAACAACATTTGGATAGATGATGCAATTCTCCCCAATGCTGACATTCTCGCCTATAACGACATTCTCGCCTATTTGTGCGTTTGTAGCGCGTGGCTCGCGGTGAGTGAGCGAGAAGCCATCTTGGCTAAAAAGCTGTGAGAGTAGGGCAAAAGCAAGATGAGGATTCTCAACAATAAGGGGTTGTATGTGAGAAGGGACTTTGTCGGCTAGACTTGCGCGGATAAGCACTGCTCCGGCTTTAGAATCTGCAAGAGACACAATGTATTTGTCTTGGTCTATATAGCTTACTTGCGTGGGGGTGGCGGATTCTAAAGGGGCGATACCGCTTAGCTCGAAGTCGTGTGTAATGGCATTTTGCAGGGCGATATAGTCTTTAAAAGCGTGAGAAATGGCGGTGGAGAGTAGCATAGGATACCTTTAGAGTGAGATACGCGCTCATATGAACGGCGCAATGATAGCATATTTATTTGTGGGATAGATTTTGAAATGATAGAGTGTAGGAAAAATGGCACAAAATTGCTTGTTTTTTGTATATTTATGTGGAGTAATTGGAGCAGATTCTTAATAGAATCTGCTACCTTAAAAGTGCTTCCCAAGTGAGATTCCATTTATAGAATCTCGCCCAAGAAATGAGAAAGTAGAAAAAAGAGGCGATTATGACTTCGCATCTTCTACGATGTTGATAATCGTATTTGCCACGCGGCGCGCGGTTTTATCCAAAAATTCTGCAGGAGAAGTAAAGCCCACGCAAGAGCAGTTAATCTCACCCAAAACATACTTATCCTTACCATTTGCATCAGTATCAAGGATAAAGTCTGCTGTCCAAATCAAAGGCAAGTCATAGTTGCCAAGTTTAGTTTTAATCTCTGGGAGATTTGAAAGGAAGTAATCCACTAAGGTGCTCCATTGCTCTGGTTTGTCATAGCGATATTTCGCACCGCTAAAGAGTGTCGCAGAGAACGCGTCCGCGCCTTCAGCTGGTTTTTTATGCACGACATAAATAGGGTCTTTGTAAAGCATAAGGATTCTAATCTCACCTTCTTTAATACGAGGCAAGAATGTCATATCTACGAGCATACCATTATCGCCCTTGAGGTATTTCTCACAAAAATCCATAAACTCGCCAAGCTTATGCTCTTCTACGTGATTATCCACCGCTTCTGTGCAGCGGATAATCGTATCAAGTGGCAATTCGCTCACTTTACCATAGCTACCATCTTTAATCTGCACACGCCAAATCCCCTCACCTGTTGAACCACGATTTTGTTTCAAAACGCGCTCACCTTTTGCAAGTGTTTTAGGGAAATTCTTTTTGAAGTCGTGCTCGCCACCTGCTTCCCATTTCACGCCAATTCTTGCCGCTTCACTTGGGTCATAATACGCCAAAGTGTCTGTTGGCACAAGCTCTGTATTGCGGAGTTTTGTCAAAGCATCTTTCGCACCATAGCCAATCATCGCATCAGGGTGAGGCATACCAATCACGCCATTAGCACAAAGTTCGCGCAACACATCAAAATAGAGTTTCTCCTCTTTGAGATTCCCCGGATTTACGCGTGAAACATACGCATCAGCGGACTTTTTCACATATTCATAGATTTCATTCTTTTTTGCCTCATCTTTTAGAATCTCATCTGTGAAAAACACGACTTCTGCATTCCAGCCAAGCTTTTTGAGATAATCCATCATTGGCACAGTGTCTTTTCTGTGTCCATCTCTGCCTTTGTCGCTACCGCCTACTGCCTCAAAAAACACAACATGTTTTTTCATAAGTCCTCCTTGTGAAAATTTAAAAACACAACATATTACTTTAAACTTTCATAAGATTCGCTCAATTTTTTAATTCTTATATAATTTTTACATTGCTTAGTTAGAATCTACCCATTTTTATGCGATAGGATTTTAATGTGAATCTACACCCTTAAATCTCTTTAGTCGCATAGAGTTGAGCACCACAATGAGCGAGCTAAGACTCATCGACAATGCCGCAAAAAGCGGTATTACAAGTCCTGCCACAGCCAATGGCACACTAAGGGCGTTATAGCCAATGCTAAGCATAATATTTTGTTTAATCGTGCCAAAAGTGCTATGTGCTATGCCAAAGGCATTACACAATGTGCTTAATTTATCATCAAGAATCACTACATCGCTACTCAAAATCGCAATATCACTCCCTGCGCCCATAGAAATAGCCACATCACTTTTACTTAATGCCGGGGCGTCATTAATCCCATCACCCACCATTACGAGCACATCTTTTGGGTGATTTTGTTTATAGGATTCTATCCACTCTGCCTTTTGTAAGGGAGATAGAGTGTAAAAAGCCTGTGTAATGCCACACTTTGCGCTTATTTCTTTCACACTTTGTTCCCTATCGCCACTAAGCAAGACGCTCTCCACACCCTTTTTGCGCAGAGATTCTATGAGTTCCCTCGCAAATGGTTTTGGCTCATCATAGAGTTCAAAAACCTCGCATAACACGCATTTATCCCCTTTTTGAATCCCATAGCCAAAAATCATACCTCCGCCAAGATTCAAAATGGGAATATCAAATCCATTTTGCGCGAGAAAGGCGAGATTCCCACCAAAAAGTCGAGATTGGGAATCTACCGCGCTAATGCCTTTGGCATCATATTGCGTAAAATGCTCTAAAGTAAAGTGCTGTGTTTGAGATGCCAAATCTTTATTTGATTCTAAAAACTGCGCGATACCTTCTGCCACAGGGTGCTTACTTAAGCGCACAAATTCCAAAAGCAGCATTTTGTCATACACCCCATTCAAATGGCATTTTTGCACTTTTGGTTCTCCAAGCGTTAAAGTGCCTGTTTTATCAAATACCACAAGTTTTGCCTTTGCAAGACTTTCTAGGAATCTCGCCTCTCTAAAAAGCACATTATGCTTATAAGATTCTCCAATCCCCACCACAGAGGCGATTGGAGTAGCAAGAGCTAATGCACAAGGACAAGCGATAATAATCACAGATATGGCTATCATCAATGCCTTTTCGCTTCCTACATCACCTATAAAATACCACCCTAAAAAGCAGAGTAGGGCAATGCTTAAAATAACACGTGAAAAATATTGCGAAAGACTATTGGCAAGATTTTGAATCTGTGGGCGATGATTGAGCGAGGAGCTTACAAGGGTGATAATATGGCTCATTAGGCTTTGTGAAAACGCTTTGCTTGCAGTATAAAAAATTTGATGATTAAGATTCACATAGCCAGAAAGCACTTCACCACCTTTGCTTATTTCTAAAGGCAAAGATTCTCCACTTATGGCTTTGGTATCAAAAAGTGCATTTTGAGAGTAAAGCACACCATCAACAGCGATTTTTTCTCCAGCGCGAACTAAGATTTTATCTCCTACTTGCACTTCTTCGGGTGTAACCTCACGCGTTGCTCCAGAATCTTCAACTATCATTACGCTTGTAGGCAAAAGATGATTAAGCTTATCAAGGCTGTCTCCAGCATTTTTTCGCGCACGCACTTCAAGGAATTTGCCAATAAGCACGAAGGTAATAATCATACTCACAGATTCAAAATAAGTCTCGCCACTGCGCGTAAGTGCAGCATAAATAGAATAGCCATAAGTAAGCGTAGAGCCAACTGCTACGAGCAAATCCATACCAATAAAGCCATTTTTAAGTCCATAATAGCTTGAGCGATAAAATACCCAGCCAGAATAAAAGAGTGCAGGAGTGCAGAGGACAAAGGAGGCAAGATTGAGTATATCTTTTGCGTCTTCTTGTATGCCTAGAAAATATCCGCTATATTGTGCGATTGCCACCCACATAATATTCATCGTGCAAAAAAGCGCGACAATGACGCGGATATAATATTCTTTCATCTGTGCTTTATCCGCACTTTCTTGAATCCTGCTATCATACACATATGCGTCATAGCCAATTGAGCGAATGAGCGCGATAATCTCGCTTAGGGCAAGTTTGCTTTTATCCCATATAATTGTAGCTTTGTTGTTGGTGTAATTAATTGCTACACTTTCTACACCCTCTGCATTAAGAAGCATTTTTTCATTGAGCCAAATACACGCTGCGCAGTGAATCCCGCTGATAATGAAATGCACTTCGCTAAGCTCCATATCATCTTTTTTCACGCTCTTAACATATTTTTGCGTAAAAGCCTCACTATCAAAGCGCATTAAATCGTTTTTTTGCACCTCTTGTGTGGGCGGAGAGAGGGGCTTAGTGAGTTTGTCATAAAAGCTATCAAGTTGAGAATCTTGGAGTAAAAAATACACGCTTTCGCAGCCATTACAACAAAAATGCAATTCCTTGCCATTTTTATCACAGCGCGTATAAAGTGCACCCGCATCGTATTCAAGCTGACAATGGGAGCAACGCATTTAGCACTCTGCTAGTTCATTGTATAAAGAATCTCGCTCTATGGCAATAAATCCTGCGTCTTTAATCTGGCTCACAAGCTCTTCTTTGCTTAAACCGCCTTTGCTTTTTGCTCCAGCAGCAGATTGGATTGATTCTATTTGGATTGTCCCGTCCATATCATCTGCACCAAAATCCTGCGCTACAATGGCGAGATTAAGTCCCAAAGTCGCCCAATATGCTTTGATATGTGGGATATTATGGAGCAAGATTCTCGCTATGCTTATAGTTTTTAGAATCTCCTGCCCGGTAGGAAAATCTGTAATGTTTAAAAAGTTATTCTCCTTTTGATACAAAAGCGGAATAAAGGCATTGAATCCCCCATGCTTGTTTGCTACCTTATCATCTGGGCTTTGAGCTTCGCGCAAACGCAGCATATGGTCGATTCTATGTTTTCTTTGCTCGGTATGCCCAAAAAGCATTGTGGCATTACTCATTTTGCCGAGGCTGTGCCAATATGTGTGAATCTCAAGCCATCTTTTGGAACTTACCTTGCCCTTGCAGATAAAAGCGCGCACCTCTTCATCAAAAATTTCAGCACCGCCTCCGGGCATAGAATCTACGCCCACTTGCACCATATCTTCAAGCACTTTTTGGTAGCCCTTATGTGAGATTCTATCAATATAATCTACCTCCGCGGCAGTAAGTGCCTTTAAATGCACTTGCGGAAGAGCCTTTTTAATCTCTCTAAAAAGCGTAAAATACCAATCATAAGTATAATCTGGATTATGACTGGAGACGATATGAATCTCCTTTGCGCCATTGTTGTAGGCAGTTTGCGCGTGGGTGAGAATCTCATCAATGCTCATAGAATAGGGATTTGGATTTTTGCGTGAGGCTGAAAAGGCGCAGAACTTGCAGACATCGGCGCAAATATTGCTTGGATTAATATGACGATTGTTGTTAAAAAATACCTTTTTTCCATAGAGATTTGTGCGTATGCTTTGTGCCGCCTCTGCTAGAGTAAAAATATCATAATCATAAAGCCTGCTTAGCTCCTCTGCGCTTAGCTCATCGCGCTCTAAGGCTTTTTGTAGTAAATCTTTTGCCATATCTTGCTCCCCAAATTGTATTCAATTCTTTTATTATGTAAAAGCGCGATTGTATAATATGCAATCTTAGAAACTCTTTTACAATAAGATATTGGTAAAAATGGTGTAAATATACGTCTTGCAAGTATGTTATGTGAATGCGATATTGAACTCCAAGAAATTACAGAATCTAAGCCACTTGAAAATGAAAATACCCCAGCTGAAAAAACAGGTATAGACGCGCTTAGCTCCCTCTTTAAGTCTTAATTTAGATGTTGCGCGATACACTCTTGTATTTTTGTCTCCTCTTTTGCCTGTTGCTCACATAAAAGCTTAAGCACTTCACGATAATAATTTCTAGAAAATATTTCTACCTGCAATGGTATTAATCCTTCATTATTGCGCACTGAAGAATCCCCTCCGAGTGCCAAAAGTTGAGCGATGAGATAAGGGTTGCCTTTTTGTGTCAATATATGCAAGGGCGTATCACCATTTTTATTTTTCGCATTCACATCTACACCAAAATCTTTAAGAATATGAAATACACTCATATTGCTTCCGTAGGTTGCATTATATGCAATATGGTGCATTAGTGTATTACCATTTTCATCTTTAGCATTTAAATCAATATCTTCCCCCTTATCCTTTAAGATGATAGGCAATAATTCATAGGATACTCTTTCAAATCCTTTATCAGCAGTATTATCTAGTGCAATTTTTCGCACAAGTGTATAAAACTGCTCTGAAGTAATATCCTCTCGGATTGGTTTGTATAAACGCATAAAGATTCTTTGATTTTGTGCCTTATTTGGAAAAGCCTTTAAAAAGTAACTCAAAAATTCTTGCACATCTTCAAATGCTACCTTTGCCCCTTTATCAAGGAGATATTGCAAACTCAATTCATTAGAAAATGTCATTCTTAAAGAACTTTGCTCTTGGGAAACATCCTCATAAAAATAACTTTTCATGCCCTCATCATCCATTGGCTCAAATCTTTCCCATGTATAATAAACAAGTGGCTTATTTGCCTCTGTTTGATTTGTAATGAGCACTGACAAAGCATTATGACAACCATAGTTTAAGCTTAGATATGTCATAAAATCCCACGCATTATTAAAATATGATATACCCATATTATTAAAATCATCAAGTTCTCCTAGAGTGTCTGGGTAAAATCTATCATAAGGAAATATAGCGAGAGAAAGCACTCTGAGAGCAAGGAGTTCTCTCACACAAAGGCGAGCCTTATTAGAAGGGAGATTCTGACAACTTTGTAAAGTTTTAAGCCAATCGCGTTGCATTGATAAAAGCATATTTTTAAGCTCTTTTTGCCCTATTGCTTGAAGTTGTGAATTACTTTCAACAAGTGTGGGGATATAATCTTTGACATATTTATAACGTTGTGCCATAAGCGCATCAAGCATAGCAAGCTCTTTGTCTTTGCAAATCATTTGTTCTATGGCATTGTGAGCTTTTGTGCAATCAAAACTTGGTGCTTTTATCGGCTCTATATCATCTTTAAGCGTTAAGTCATCATTGAGTGCGTTATCAAAGCACACTTCATCACAATTTGCAAAAACTGCCAACGGGTGCTTTCTAGGCTCATCTTTTGCATTTACCCCCAAAGGCAAAATCCACACAAAGACAAAAATATACCAAACCCTCATTAATCTATCTCTTCCATAAAGTATAGCAAGATTATAAACTATGAAATTTAATGTTAAAATAAAGAATCTTTCCCATTTTAAGTGTTTCTAATGGAGTTTATTTTATAATTTCACTTACTTTTAATAAAATGAATATTACATTCAAAGGGCATACTTATGAGCTTTACACATCTTCATCTTCATACCGAATACTCCTTACTTGATGGCGCAAATAAAATTAAATTCCTAGCTAAACGCATTCGTGAATTAGGTATGGAATCTGTTGCGATTACTGACCACGGCAATATGTTTGGTGCGCTTGATTTTTATGTAAGTATGAAAGAAGAGGGGCTTAATCCCATTATCGGTATGGAAGCCTATCTGCATAATGGCGATACACTCGGTGATAAAACAATCAAACAGCGATTCCATCTCTGCCTCTTTGCCAAAAATGAAATAGGCTATAAGAATCTAATGTATCTCTCCTCACAATCTTTTATTGAGGGATTTTATTACTATCCTCGTATTAACAAAGCTTTACTAAGAGAGAGGAGTGAAGGGCTTGTTTGCTCTTCAGCTTGTTTGCAAGGCGAGATAAATTGGCAGCTTAATATCAGCAATCAACGCAATGTGCGATTTGGAGCAAAAGGTTATGAAGTAGCCAAAGAAGTAGCATTAGAATACAAAGATATTTTTGGTGAAGATTTTTACCTTGAGCTTATGCGACACGGCATTAACGACCAGCTTTTCATTGATGAGCAGATTCTAAAGCTTGGCAGAGAGCTTGATATTAAAGTGATTGCGACAAATGATACGCATTATTCTTTGCAAGAAGATGCAAGTGCGCAAGAAGTAGCAATGTGTGTGGCAATGGGTAAAACATTTAACGACAAAGATAGACTAAAACATTCAGTTAAAGAATTTTATGTTAAATCCCCGCAGGAGATGCAAAAGCTCTTTTGTGATGTGCCTGAAGTGCTAGAAAATACGCAAGAAATTGCGCAAAAATGCCGACTTGATTTAGATTTGAAAAATATTGAGATTAAAAACAAACATACAGGTGAGATACTATTAAAAAATACTCCAGCAACCCCTCCTACTTTTAAACATACCACAAATTATGCACTCAAAGAAAATTTGCCACAGATTCTTAATTGCTCTTTAGAATCTATTGATGATGCAGTGTATTTCGCCTTTAAATGTCGTCAAGGGCTAGAGGAGCGACTTAAACATATCCCCACAGAATCTCACCCTATGTATAAAAAACGTCTAGAACACGAGATAGAAGTGATTAATTCAATGAAATTTCCCGGCTATATGCTCATTGTGTGGGATTTTGTCAATTTTGCAAAACAAAATAATATCCCCGTGGGACCCGGACGTGGTTCAGCAGCAGGCAGTCTCGTAGCGTATTCACTTAAGATTACAAATATTGACCCGCTTAAATATGATTTACTTTTTGAGCGATTTTTGAATCCCGAGCGGGTAAGTATGCCCGATATTGATATGGATTTTTGCCAACGCAGACGCGGCGAGATGATAGAATATGTAGCAAATACTTATGGCAAGTTTAATGTCGCACAAGTTATTACCTTTGGTTCGCTCCTTGCAAAAGGTGTGATACGAGATGTCGCACGTGTGCTTAATATGCCCTATAATGATGCCGATGCTTTTGCAAAACTTATCCCAGCAGAGCTTGGTATCACCCTTACAAAACACATAGGTAAAGATGGTAAAGAAAAAGATGGTGCGTGGGAAAAAGAGTCGAGGATTAAAGAACTTGTAGAGAAAAGTCCTTTAGCAAAACAAGTATGGGATTATGCCTTGTTGCTTGAAGGATTAAAACGCAATGCCGGCACACACGCTGCAGCTATTGTAATAGATTCCCAAGAAGAGCTATGGCACAAAGTCCCTCTTTATACAAATGATAAAATGAATGGTGTCGCTACGCAGTATTCTATGAATTGGCTTGAGCCTGTGGATTTAATTAAATTTGACTTTTTAGGACTTAAAACGCTCACTGTAATTGATGATGCAATTAATCTTATTAAAAAGCGATACGAAAAAGAAATTGACTTTAGCACAATGGAAATGGACGATTACAAAGTCTATGAAACAATCCAAAGTGGCAATACGCTCGGATTATTCCAAATAGAATCTGAAGGTATGCAGGCAATAGCAAAAAGGCTCAAACCAAGCAATTTTGAAGATGTGGTGGCAATGATTTCCCTCTATCGTCCCGGACCTATGGATCTTATTGATGATTTTATCGCTCGTAAGCACGGATTAGTAAAAATTGAATATCTCATAGACGCGCTAGAGCCGATTTTAAAGCCCACTTATGGCGTGATTGTCTATCAAGAGCAAGTAATGCAGATTGTGCAAACTATTGGTGGATTCTCTCTTGGCGGAGCAGATTTAGTGCGCCGTGCTATGGGAAAAAAGAAGCTTGATGAAATGTTGAGATTAAAAAAGGAATTTGCTGATGGCGCGCAAAAACAAGGCTATAATCGCGCTAAAGCAGAGGATTTATGGGAACTTATTGTGAAGTTTGCCGGCTATGGATTCAATAAATCTCACGCTGCAGCCTATGGAATGATTACCTATCAAACCGCATTTTTAAAAACATATTATGAGCACGAATTTATGGCAGCTATGCTCACAAGTGAGACAAATAAAATAGAATCTATAGCAAAATACATTGATGAGGTAAAATCTCTTGGTATTGAGATTGTGCCTCCACATGTAAATATCTCTGAAAACAATTTTGGTGTGGGTGAATTTGATGGAGTGAAAAAAATCATTTTTGGACTAAGCGCCATTAAAGGGCTAGGCGATGCACCTATTGAAAATATCATACAAGAGCGTGAAAAAAATGGTGCATACAAGAGTTTGGAAGATTTCATCGCGAGAGTAGATTTTTCTAAGCTCACAAAACGTTCTTTAGAGCCACTTATTAAATCCGGAGGATTGGATAATCTAGGCTACTCGCGTAAAAGTATGCTTGAATATATAGATATACTCTGTGATAAAGGGCGAGAAAAAACTAAAGCGCAAGAGATGGTGCATAACTCACTCTTTGGTGAGGGTGAAGTAGAGATTAATATATATTTGCCTATCACTCATAAAGGTGAATATGATATACGCACTTTGCTTGATTATGAGTATGAATGTATGGGAATCTATATATCGGGACATCCTCTTGATGACTTTAAGGAACAGATACAAAAGATTAAGGGTATGGCTAAGAGTATGGATTTGGAAGAATTAAAGGTAGATTCTACTTGTATGCTTGTGGGAAAAATATTGAATATTAAGCGTAGGATTAGCAAAAAAAGTGGCAAACCTTTTGGCACAATCGACTTCTTAGATTATGGTGGGAAAGTTGAAATAACGGTATTTGAAAAACACCTTGAAACACTTGAAAATCTTGATTTGCAAGAACCTTTAGCATTAAAATGTAAAATAGAGGAAAGGGAAGAAAGCTCAAGTTTTAGAATCTTAAAAATTTTTACACTCGAAGAAGCAGCAAAAGAAAAGATGCGCGTAGAATTTAAAGCCTCGAATATAGAAGAGGAAGAGATTGTCCCCATTGATATGAAGCCTACTGAAATTGATACCTGCACGCCTTTATGCCTTGTGCTGGATTCAAGCTGTGTGGCAAGTGGCATTTTGGATAGAATCAAGGAACATTCGCAAAATGTTAGGGGTGAGCGTGAGCTGCATTTAAGAATTAAGAGCGATAATTTTGGTTATACTTTTGTGAGCAATCTTAAGGTGCATTCGAGTATTAAACATACATTGAATGAACTTGAATGGTGCGAATAGAAAAAAGGAGTTGTAATGAAAAAATATTTTTGGCTTTTAGGTTTATTTATGATAGGCTGTGGAAATGCGCAGAATGTGGATATTTCAGGCACTTGGTATTTGCAAACGCTTAGTAATAATGGCAGACAAATCAATGTGAGTGCGAGTGAAAGCGGTGCGTTTGTGAGTTTTGAAAATGGTAAAGTAAGTGGTAATGCTGGGTGTAATCAATTTTTTGCGAGTTATACATCAAGTGGGAATGCGATACAATTCTCTAAAGCTGGAATGACGCGTATGATGTGCGCTAATGAGAGTATGGCAGTGGAGGATAGCCTCATCAAGGTATTGAACGATGGCACAAGTCAAATGAGCGCAAGTCATAATGAACTTATTTTGCAAAAAGGCGGAGTGCGGGCAGTTTTTAGCCGATAATGCTTAGGATTTTCAAGGCAAGATGTTGTTGCGTGAGGTTTTGAATGAGATTTAAAATCTCGCTACAAAAGCTTAGATTCACACATTGCGTATCAAAATAGAAATATTCTAATTTTTTCTCAAAATTACTATGCACTCCCTATGAGATGTGTAAGGGAATTGGTCGAAAAGCCCAAAGCGGAAGATTCTATGTGTCTTGCATAGAATCTGCA
Source organism: Helicobacter typhlonius (assembly GCF_001460635.1). Taxonomy (NCBI): domain Bacteria; kingdom Pseudomonadati; phylum Campylobacterota; class Epsilonproteobacteria; order Campylobacterales; family Helicobacteraceae; genus Helicobacter; species Helicobacter typhlonius. The sequence continues at coordinate 1,677,671 of NZ_LN907858.1, read as the reverse complement.
TATCACTTAAAAGTGTGGTGGGATTGCACGAAATATAAATAATCGTGCTAAAGTCTCGCAAAAATGTCAAAATCTCCACATCATTCACACCGCTACGAGGTGGGTCGATAAGCACACAATCAAAGCAAAAACTATCCAAATCAATATCTTTTAAACGAAAAAATGCCCTCTCCCTGCGCAGAGCCTGTAAAGTCTCGTGCGCATTAAGCCTAGAGGGATAAATGTTTGAAATATGATTTTGTGCCATATTGACTTGAAGCTGCTTAATAGCCGACTTTACCACTTCGGTGGCAAGGACTTTGTGAAAGTATGCAGCAAGGATAAGCGTGAAATTTCCGCTCCCGCAATACAGCTCCAAAGCATCGTAACGCGTGTGAGGATAGAGGCTTTGCAAAGAGGTTGCGACAAATTCGAGCATTTTAATATTTATAAAGGGATTTGGTTGGCTAAAAGCCCCCTCCTGCTTTAAATACAAAAGATTATGTGTATTGTTGCAGAGGCTTATAGATTCACAAATTGCGCTTTCCCCTAGAATCAAGGCTTGATTTTTACTGCGTCCAATAATGTGTATGGGCGTATTGAGCGCGTTTGTAAGCGCGCTTTGTAGCTCGCGTGCATTTTTTTCCCACACTGCATCTAAATGTTTGTGATAAATCAATGTGATAATGACTTCCTCGCTTGTGCCATTTATGTTGTGTGCATTGATAATCTGCCCTATCTGGGTTGCATTTGAAAAACCACACAGCAAATTACACGCATAAATTTTTGACTTGAGCATTTCTTTTGTATTGATAAATTCACATAAAAGTGGCATAAGATTCTGTAAGATGGGGCGTAAAATTGTGCAGGTATTGATTGGCACTTTATGTGGGGCTTGCGAGGCGTTCATCATAGCAAAGCTTAGGTTGCTGCCCTCATAAAAAAAGCGCATTTCGCTCCGCGCCCTAAAGCCACTCTCTGGTGATAAAAATACTTCAATATTGCCATTGGTGTTGGCAGATTCTAAAAATGGTTCAAATTCTTCTAAGGTGCGCTTATATTTGCCTTGAAGCTGCTCTGTGTAGCTTTGAGTAAAATTATCACAACCCCCGCAGATTCCAAAATAGCGACACTCCATACACAAACTTTAGAATCTAAGCTACTTAAAGCCCTGCACGAGATTGCCAACGAGGAGATTCCACCCGTCTATAAGCACAAAGACAAGCACTTTAAATGGGAGTGAAATCATTACCGGTGGGAGCATCATCATACCCATTGCCATAAGCACGGAGCTAATCACCATATCAATTACTAAAAATGGCAGATATAGCAAGAATCCAATCCAAAACGCGGTTTTAAGCTCACTAATCATAAAAGCGGGTATAAGCACACTCAGTGGCACATCATCTACGCTTTTAGGATTTTCAAGGTGGCGGATTCTAAAGAATAGGGCTAAATCTTTCTCACGCGTGTTTTTAATCATAAAGTCCTTAAAGGGCACGATAGCTCGTTCAAATGCTTCATCATAGGAGATTTGCTTCTCACTATAAGGTTTAATGCCAACCTCATAGCTTTTACTTACCACCGGTTCCATAATAAAAAATGTAAGAATGAGTGCAAGGCTTACGAGAATCTGCGTGGGTGGGGACTGCTGTGTGCCAAGCGCGGTGCGTAAGAAAGCAAAGACAATGATAATGCGCGTGAAGCTTGTCATCACGAGTATGAGCGAGGGCGCAATCACAAGCAATGTGATGATAAGGACAATGTTGAGAGTAGCTACAAGCTCGGTAGGCTCTTGAGGTGCGGTGAGAGATAAATCCACAGAGGGCAAAACAGGGTTACTTGGTGGGAGCTGCGCGGGTGCGATTTGTGATAGCTCGGGAAGCACCGGGGAAGCTGGTGTATCGGCTTGAGCGCACACACACGCAAGGCATACAAAAATCCATAAAAGTCTCTTCACATTCGCTCCACATTCATTATGAGTATTTAAAGAGAGGGATTATAAATTTTTGTGTGTTAAAATTACATAAAATAAGGCAAATTTATTTCTAAGGAAAGATAATGAGTGTATCAGTGGTGATTCTCGCAGCCGGAGCTGGAACGCGTATGAAGTCGCAAACACCAAAAGTGCTTCATAGAATCTGTGGTAAGGAGATGCTTTTTTATAGCATTGATGAGGCGTTGGAGTTAAGTGATGATGTACATATCGTGCTTTTTCACCAAAAGGATTTAATCAAGGATAGGGTGCTTAAACATTATGGAGATTCGCACAAAAATGGTGTATTGCATTTTCATATCCAAGATTGTGAAAATTTTCCCGGCACGGGTGGTGCGCTTATGCAGGGTGCAAATCTTGTAAAGGGCAGAGATTTAGAATCTTCGCGCAAATCTAGCCCAAAGCAGCTTTTTACCTGTAAATACGATGAGATTCTTATCCTTAATGGCGATATGCCCCTTGTGCGCGCTCAAACGCTTAAGAATCTATGTGAGCCAAATGCACCTATTGTAATGAGTATATTGCATTTATCTTGCCCAAATGGCTATGGGCGGGTGCTTATAAAAGAGGGCAAAATGCAAAAAATTATCGAGCAAAAGGACGCAAGTGCGCAGGAATTACTTATACAAGATGTCAATGCTGGTGTGTATAAAATCAAAAAGAACATTTTGCAGGATTACCTTCAACGACTAGAGAACACAAACGCGCAAAAGGAGTTTTACCTCACCGATGTGATTTCTTTTGCCACGCAGGATAATGTGGAGATAAAGGCTTTGCAAGTGAATGAAGAGGAATTTATGGGGGTAAATTCCAAGTCTCAACTCGCCGCCGCGCAAGAGGTAATGCTTCATCGCTTGAGAGAGGCGGCAATGGAGCAGGGTGTGATTATGCACCTGCCACATACGATTTATATAGAATCTGCTGTGCGTTTTTTGGGCGAGTGCATTATCGAACAAGGTGTGCAAATAAGTGGGGAATGCGAGATTAAAGATTCACATATTAAAGCCCATAGCATTATAGAATCAAGCATTATAGAATCAAGTGATGTAGGACCTTTGGCGCATATCCGCCCAAAAAGTCGTATTAAGGATACGCATATTGGTAATTTTGTTGAAACAAAGGCAAGCGTGCTTAATGGTGTGAAAGCCGGGCATTTGAGCTATTTGGGGGATTGTGAAGTAGAATCTGGAAGCAATATTGGCGCAGGATTTATTACTTGCAACTATGATGGCAAGGGCAAACATAAGAGTATTATTGGTAAAAATGTCTTTGTAGGTAGCGATGTGCAGCTTGTCGCGCCTGTGAAAATCGCCTCCAATGTGCTTATTGGTGCGGGAAGCACGATTACAAAAGATGTCAATGAGGGCGATTTGGTGCTTTCACGCGTCCCACAAAAGCACATACCCAATGGATTTTTTAAATTTTTTGGTAAAAAGGATTCTTAAATGAGTAAGATTTTGCTGAATGGCAAGGATTATGAGTTAGTCGCAAATTGCACACTTTTAGCACTCATTGAGCATTTGGGTATAGCGCATAAGGCAATGGCGATAGCAATTAATACGCAGGTGATAAAAAAGCCATTGTGGGAAAGCTATGTATTGCAAAATGGTGATGAGGTTGAGATTTTAGATTTTGTAGGTGGCGGTTGATGCGTTTTTTGGCGGTTGTGTGCGTTTTATGTATAGGGGTTTTTGCCTGCACAGGGGATTGCAAAGCTTGTCATCAAAAGCTTGATTATACAAAAGACAGCCGACATAGCCCTATGGCGGTTTGCAAGACTTGCCACACTGATGAGAAAATGGCGCAAATTGATATGGGTGCGTGTGGCGCGGACTGCTTTGCCTGCCACGATATGAAAAAAATCCAAGCTCCCAAAATAGCCAAAGACCATACTATGCTTAATGCGTGTATGCAATGCCATTTGCAGCTTTCTTCCTCGCCCTTTGATAGTGGCATAAATGTGTTTGAAAAGGGCATAAAAAGCTTTAGCGATAAGCTTTTACTCAAGTGAAAATATCTCATTTATGTGGGTTTGGTGTGCAGGATTGGAAAGTAGCCCCTGCTTATATTTGGCACGATTCTACAACTAATATTTTAGAATCCCACACAAGCATTCATCATTTTGTCATAACCCTGCAAGGCTTTTGTGATAAATGCCTTGTCGTGACTTATGAGTAGCGTTTCAAAATTATTTTCGAAAGCATTTTTGCTCCAATTTGCCGAGCCGATGATAAGCGTATCTCTATCGATAATTGCCATTTTTTGGTGCATAATGCCAAAATGCTTTTTACCCTTTGCGCGCACACCGCTAAGGAGGCACACCGAGATGTTGTTGTATTTGGCAAGGTAGCCGATTGTAGAAGATTTGTTGTTGGCATTACTTTCCTTATCGTAGATGATATGGACTTGCACACCCCTTTTGGCACTATCCCGCAAAATTTTAGCAATGTCATTATGCGTGAAGCTATAAATGCTGATTTTTATCTCACTTTGCGCGTTTTGCAAAGCATTTTTGAGCGCGTTAAGTGCCTTGTCCTGCTCGTAGGGTAGCATATAAAAACTATCTGCTCCAAAGGCACTAAGCCCACAAATCCACACAAAAACGCAAGAGGTAAGCAATTTTGTTAATTTTTGCCTCATTTTATTCCTTTTATAGTATCGATTTGGCTATAATTTTAGGATTCTATTATAAAAAAGCAATAAAGCGCGGGAGTTCCTAATGAAATTTTTGCTGATTAATACTAATCAAATTGTCCAAAAGCTCGTTGAAATCACAGCCAAAAAGGCGGGAGCAAAGATTACAAGCATTACCGAATCAAGCAAAATGGGGGATTTGACACAATATGATTATGTGATTATTGATGATGATTGTTTGTTGTTAGATGAGCAAACTTACATTGATAGCCTTAAAGACAAGCATAAATGTCTTATCTACAATAAGGGAACTAAGCGCATTGAGGGCTTTGACGACTATATACAAAAGCCATTTTTACCAACGAGTATTTTAGATATTTTTACCGAGCAATTAAAGAAAAATGCGCATATCGCAGACGAGGAGAGTGATCTGCTTGCTGGAGAGGATATAAGCCTTGATAATCTTGATGATAGCCTAGACAAGATTGATTCGCTCCTTGCCGAGGAAGATTCACTTGATGAGCCGACAAAGACAGATATAAGCATAGAGGACAAAACAAACGATGATATATTAGGCGATGAGGAATTAGGCGCAGATGTGGCAGAGGATTCTATTACAGATGAAGCCACAGCAGAAGATGATAAATCAAGTGAATCTACTGAAGATGTAGATGTAAGTCTTGATGATTTAGATGTTGGCGTAGATACAGAGAGTGCAGACGATGGTTTAGATGTAGATTTAGAATTCCCAGATGATTTAGGTGGATTGGATGGTGAATCTGCAGAATCTATAGATTCAAGCGGGGATTTAGAATCTTTAGAAGCAGAGAGTGCAGATATATTAGGCGATGAGGAATTAGGCGCAGATGTGGCAGAGGATTCTATTACAGATGAAGCCACAGCAGAAGATGATAAATCAAGTGAATCTACTGAAGATGTAGATGTAAGTCTTGATGCAAGCTTAGATGAAAGCACGCAAGATGAGGCGGATTTAGAATCTGCGGATACCGATGCAGGTTTAGATGTTGAGCTTGATTTTGGCAATTTAGATGAATTATGCAAAAAAGAAGCACAAAAAGCGGAGAAAGCCAATACAGATATAAGCATAGAGGACAAAACAAACGATGATATATTAGGCGATGAGGAATTAGGCGCAGATGTGGCAGAGGATTCTATTACAGATGAAGCCACAGCAGAAGATGATAAATCAAGTGAATCTACTGAAGATGTAGATGTAAGTCTTGATGATTTAGATGTTGGCGTAGATACAGAGAGTGCAGACGATGGTTTAGATGTAGATTTAGAATTCCCAGATGATTTAGGTGGATTGGATGGTGAATCTGCAGAATCTATAGATTCAAGCGGGGATTTAGAATCTTTAGAAGCAGAGAGTGCAGATATATTAGGCGATGAGGAATTAGGCGCAGATGTGGCAGAGGATTCTATTACAGATGAAGCCACAGCAGAAGATGATAAATCAAGTGAATCTACTGAAGATGTAGATGTAAGTCTTGATGCAAGCTTAGATGAAAGCACGCAAGATGAGGCGGATTTATCTGGAGAGGATTTGTTTGATGATGAAGAAAAGCTCTCGCTAGAAGATGATGTGAGTAAATCCGTGTTTGATGAAGAGCAAGTGAGTGAGGTAAGCCAAGCGCTTAATGCTCTTGAGGAGCCGAGTATGGGTGGCGGCGATGATGACTTTAGCGCACTCAAAGAGCCTGAAATAGCCCAAGCCTTAGGCGAGGATATACCGGATTTGGGCGAAGATACGCAAGAAATGGACGATGTCCTAGAAAACTCACAAGGCGCGGAAGATTCTATGGATTTAGATTCTGTAGAATCTGCACATATAGAATCTATCTCACAAGATTCACAAGAAACCAGCACTTCCCAAGAATTTGTGAAAAATATTATCGCAAGTTCCGTTCAAAGCAGTATTGCGAATTTGCGTAATGATAATTTGAAATCTATGCTTGATGGGCTTGAGGTAACAATTAATATTAGCTTTAAGGATAAGAGCAAATGAGTAAGGGTGCGGTGCTGATTATCTCGGGTCCTAGCGGTTGTGGTAAAAGCACACTTACAAAGGCTTTAAAAGAATCTGTCCCTGATGTTTATTTTTCTATTTCCACCACCACGCGTAAAAAGCGTGAGGGCGAGATTGAGGGAGTGCATTATCACTTCGTGGATAGGGAGCAGTTCTTGCAAGATATTAAACAAAATGTTTTTTTGGAATGGGCAGAGGTGCATACAAATTTTTATGGCACTTCGCTTAAACCGGTAGAGAAAGCACTAAGCGAGGATAAAATCGTGCTTTTTGATGTTGATGTGCAAGGACATCAAAGCATTAAAGCGCATTTTGGCGATTTTGCAAAGTCTATTTTTATCACCACAAAGACAAAGGAGATTCTAAAAGATAGGCTTGTCGCGCGGGGAAGCGATGATATGCAGATGATTGAATACCGCCTTGAAAAGGCATATAGCGAAATGCAACATTTGCAATATTTTGATTATGTGCTCATTAATGATGATATTGAGAGCGCAAAAGAGGCGATTATCGCTATTGCGCGTTCGCTTAAATACCAGCAAATCGAGCGATTTAGCGAGATAATCCGTAAATGGCAGAGCTAAATCTTATATTTAACTTTGACTTTGGTATAATGTCGCTATTTTTCACAAAGGAGATTCTATGACACCACCCAGCATTACGCAATTAGTCATTATTTTACTCATTGTTGTGCTTCTTTTTGGCGCAAAAAAAATCCCAGAACTTGCTAAAGGCTTAGGCAGCGGAATAAAAAATTTCAAAAAAGCGGTCAAAGATGATGATGAAGAGAGCGCACAAAACGCACAAACCGAGCAAAATCCTACGCAGATTAAACAAACACAAACTGAGCAAAATACCGCAAAAGATACTACCAAGCAAGAGGCTTAATGTATAGCCATATTAAAGCCCTGCTTGCAGGGGTGTGTGATGTAGGATCAAGTGAGGCACAAGTAAATGATAAAAAGAGTAATGAATTGAGCTTTTCTATTGTGCTAGAGAAGCCAAAGAATAAGGATTTAGGACATCTTGCCACGCCACTTGCCTTTAGTCTTGCTAAGATAAAAAGAACAAATCCTATGCTAATTGCTAAAGAATTAGCGCAAAGTCTTGCTACTTGCGCAGCGTTTGATAGGGTGGAAGCACAAAATGGTTTTGTGAATCTTAGTCTATCTAGTGCATTTTTGCACGAACAAGCCCAATTATATATGAAAAATACATTAGATTCTCATCAAGTTACAAATATATCACAAAGAGCAAAAAAACAAAGTATTTTACTTGAGTTTGTGAGTGCAAATCCCACGGGTCCGCTTCACATAGGACACGCACGAGGCGCAGTTTATGGCGATGCACTTGCTCGTGTGGGGAGATTCTTGGGCTATGAGATTTACACAGAATACTACATAAACGATGCGGGTGCGCAGATTCAAATGCTTGGGTTATCTATTTTACTCGCCGGGCGCGAACATATCCTTAAAGAGCAGGTTATCTATCCGGAGAGCTACTATAAAGGCGAGTATATTATTGATTTGGCAAAGGAATGCGAAAAGCACTTTGGGCGTGAGATTTTTATATCGTGTGCAAATAGCAAAGATTCAGAATCTGCAGACGATACAGATGTCATCGCGCGTCTTGCAGAGTATGGTAAAAATGCAATGCTTGATGAGATTAAAGCAAATCTTGCGCAAGTTGGTATAACTTTTGATAATTTTGTGAGCGAAAAGGCTCTATATACGCGCTGGAGCAAGACTTTAGAATCTCTCAAAGCCCATAATGGCATATATGAAAATGAGGGCAAGATATGGATTGCCTCCACGCAACAAGGAGATGAGAAAGACCGCGTGATTGTGCGCGAAAATGGTGAGCCAACCTATCTTGCTGGTGATATTATCTATCACGCGGATAAGTTTAGCAGAGGGTTTAAGCACTATATCAATATTTGGGGTGCAGACCATCACGGGTATATTCCGCGCGTGAAGGCGGCGATTCACTTTTTAGGCTATGATGAAACTGCCCTTGAGGTGCTATTATCCCAAATGGTAAGTCTTCTTAAAGGCGGTGAGCCATACAAGATGAGTAAGCGCGCGGGAAATTTTATCCTTATGAAAGATGTGGTTGATGATATTGGCGCGGACGCGTTGCGTTTTATATTTTTGACCAAAAGGGCGGATACTCATCTTGAATTTGATGTCGATGCGCTAAAAAAACAAGATTCGAGCAATCCAATTTATTATATCAATTACGCAAATGCTAGAATCCATACGATTTTTGACAAAGCTGGTGTGTCAATGCAGGATTTGCATATCACGCAGGATAAACTCGAGCTAAATGATGACGCAAAGACACTTTTATTTGAATCTTTATGTCTTCCAAATATTGCAGAGATAAGCTTTCGCGATAGAGAGATTCAAAAAATATGTGAGTATTTAAAGAATCTTGCCGCGAGTTTGCACGGATTCTATAATGCGCATAAGATTTTGCAGACCGAGCAGCAAGATAGTTATCTTTATGTGTTGAAAGTGGTGAGCCACAGCCTCACGCTTGGGCTATTGCTCCTTGGTATCAAAGCACAGACAAGAATGTAATGCCCCCACATATACTCTCTGCTCTCAAAGACGCTTTTCCACACACAATTCCCATTATACTCGGCTATGTTTTTATGGGCGGTGCATTTGGGATTTTGCTTGCTAAGTCCGGCTATGGCGCACTATGGGCGGCAGTAATGGCAATAGTAATTTATGGAGGCACAACGCAATTTATCGCTGTGGGGCTTATGGCGAGTGGGGCTGGGCTATGGGAGAGCTTCCTACTTGTCTCTATGATAAATGCACGACAAATTTTCTATGGTATTAGTATGCTTGAGCGATTTAAGCATATGGGCAAAAAATCCTATTATATGATTTACTCGCTGACTGATGAGACCTTAGCCTTGCTTAATCTCAAAAGTCCAAAGGAGGGTGTGGATAAGCAGTGGTTTGATTTTTTTATCTCATTTTTAAATCAAAGCTATTGGATTGTGGGCTGCACTCTTGGCGCACTGCTAGGAGGAAAACTTCAGTTTGAGCCACAGGGGCTAGATTTTGTGATGAGTGCTATTTTTATTGTAATTTTTATCGAGCAGTGGCGCAACAAATCTATGCGCACATCGGCACTGCTTGGCATTATCATAAGCCTCATAAGTCTTTATATTTTTGGTGCAGAGCAGTTTTTGCTCCCCGCGCTACTTGGTATTTGCATAGCCCTGAGCTTTAAAAGGAGAAGTTTTGAAACTCAATAATTTATGCCTTATTGTATTGAAAGCCCATATTTCAAGTATATTTTGCCGTTTGAGGAGTTTTTTTGAATCCTGATTTCTTGCACTCAATCGCCATTGTCGCGCTTATTAGCTTCAACACTTTGCTTAGCAGATTCTTGCCTTTTATGCTGTTTGCGAAATCCACCCCGCCTTTTATCATATTTTTGGGCAAAGTTTTACCAAGTGCCATAATTGCTATGTTGATTGTATATTGCCTCAAGGGCGTGGATTTAGCCAATGCACCTTATGGGTTAAATGAGCTTATAGCGGTGGCTGTGGTGGTGTCAATACATTTGTGCTTTAAAATTGCCGTGCTTAGTGTGATTTGTGGGACTATTTGTTATATGTTTCTCGTGCAGAGCAATATTGTGGGGTCGTGGTTGTAGGTAATTATAAAAAGTCTGAATGTTATTGCTGTTTTTTATAATCTTAGCGGACTTTTTAGAATCCGCCACATTTAAAACTAATCAAACAAACTAAGCCAACGCAGTTTTGATAGATTCTATCCATTTGCTTATACGCTCATCGGTGAGTTCTTGTTGATTGCTTTCATCGATGACTAAGCCCACAAATTTACCATTTACCACTGCTTGGCTATCATCAAAGGTATAGCCATCGGTGGCTGTTTGCCCGATGATTTTGCCTTGTTTTGAGGCTTTGTGATAAATCTGTGCTACGCCATTACAAAATGTATCGCCATAGATTTCTTGGTCCCCCACGCCCACGAGTGCGATTGTCTTTCCTGCAAATGCGCCTTCATTTATGTTTGATAAGAAACTATCCCAATCATCTTGTAAATCACCAGAACCATAAGTGGGGGTGGCAAGAATGAGATTGCTAAAAGATTCTAAATCACTTGTTTTGCTTGAAGCTACATCAAAAACCTGTGCGTTGCCAATTTGGTTTGCTATTTTTTGTGCGATTTCCTGTGTTGTGCCACCATCGCTACCATAAAATATACCTATTTTTTGCATATCGTATCCTTTTGATTTTAAGATAAGTTGCGATTGTATTAAAATAAGAATTATTTTTATCTTAAAAATCATATCAAGTGCGATATATTGTGAAAAATATCAACACTCTTTGAATAGCTTATACTTCATCTCCGCTATTTGCCAATCTTCTAGCGTATCAATGTCTTGCGCCGCATTAGCAGGGATAATCTCCACACAAGAATGCGGAGCAAAAATTGGCAGTTGCGCCCTCCACGCGCCCGCGTGTCCCCAATAAAATTGCCCAGCATCGTGATAGAGCGGGTCTAAATCCTGTGAGCGTGTGAGATAATGTGCGGGAAAAATCATTTCTAATGCGTTATTTTTGATATAAAAACTGCGGTGAGGATTGTATTCATAGCTTACTGCGCAAAAACTAAAGCATTTTGTAGAATCTGCAAGTAAAGATTCTAAAGCATTTTGGATTGTTTGTGCGCGTAAAAGTGGAGCGGTGGGGTAAATCACGCATAGCAAATCGCGCTCACTTAGGCAAAGCATATCTACCGCGTGGGCGGCGACTGCGGCGGTGGGCGTGAAATCATCGCTTAGGTGTTTTGGGCGCATAAATGGCACATTCGCGCCAAAGCTTTGAGCGATAGTGGCGATTTCTTTGGAATCTGTGCTAACTATGACTTCATCAAAAAGCTTGGATTGCAAGGCGGTGCAAATAGGATAGGCGATGATAGGTTTCCCGCAAAATGGCTTGATATTTTTGTGTGGGATTCGTTTGCTTCCGCCACGCGCTGGGATAAGGGCGATTTTTTTCATCTCTTTTTACCTTTTTGTGATTCCTTGGAGGATTTGATAAATCCTCCAAATCTTAAGATTCATACATTCTATGAATCTTAAGAAGTTTAGAAAGGATACAAGGATTCTATGCCATCACTCACAGGCTTTTTGCGATTTGTATCACTGATTGGTCCTAATGATGTGTAGGCGATTTTTGCATTGGCGATGTGTTTGCTCTGCACGACATTGTCCTTATTAATATCAAACGAGCGCACCACGCCGCTAAGCTCTAGAATCTGCTTCTCGCCATCGACAAGCACCTCACGTCGCCCGTGTATAAAGTAAGTATTGTTATCAAGCACCTTGATAATACGCGCTGTGAGCGTGGCATTGAGGGCTTCATTACGCGTTTGTGTCCCACCACCCTGAAAATTTGAGGTATTGTTTGCTTTTGTAAGATTGTAGGCGGCTTGGTCATTTAGCTCTTGTATTAATTGCTTATGCTCCTCGTCATTGCCTGTGTATTCGATTGATGGAGGTGTTACATTTCCTCCACTTGCTCCGTTGTAGTTTTTATTTGTTGTAAAATTCGCATTTGCTGTTTCGGCTATAACCACCGTGATAAGGTCATCTGGTTTCATCGCACGTCTATCGGAGAAGAGTGGTCTGTCCCCACTACCAAAGAGACTTCCCGCACGTGGTAATTCTGGTATATCATTATCCGCAGATTCTCTTTCTTCTACCCATTCTGGCGCATTAAAATCAATATTTGCCTCAAAGCCAAAGCCTTGATGAGAGAATACTATGGAGAGTATGAATGCTCCAAGCACATATATGCCCTTTTCACGCATTGAAAGTCCTTTATGTGAATCTTTAAGGAGTGTTAAAGCAAAGGGTATTCCATAAGTTTTTATTTACGACACAAGCTCTATATAGCAACAACAAATGTGTGCGGAGTAGCACTTGCGGGGCTGTTGGTATAAAAATAATTAACTTAGGCTACAATATCACTTTGCTTCTTAGCATAGGAGGTATGAATGCAGCAAAACATCTCACGCGGTATTCTTGCTATGCTTTTATCCTCATTCTTGTTTGCACTAATGAGTGCGGAGGCGAAATTTTTAAGCCTCTCCTTGCCTCCTATGGAGGTGGCATTTTTTCGCGCCTTTGCTATGGTAGTTTTTCTCCTGCCAATATTTTTTAGCCAACCCTTTAAAAGCCCAAATCATAAAAAAGGTGGTTTTATCTTTCTATTCTCTCGTGCTTTTGCTGGGGGATTAAGCTTTGTCGTGCTTTTTTATAATATCGCTACAATTTCCCTTGGCACAGCAACCGCTTTTAGCCAAAGCGTGCCTTTGTATATTGTGCTACTTTCATTCCTTTTTCTTAAAGAAAAATATAGCCTTGGTGTAGTGTGTTCTACAATCATAGGATTTGTTGGGATTTTACTTATCTGCGACCCGCATTTGGAGGGCTTAGATGCGATTAATATCATCTTTGGTATCATCAATGGGCTTTCTATGGCGATAGCATTTTTGAATCTACGCGCCTTAAAGGATTATTTCAATTCTTGGGTGGCTATATTTTCCACAGGCGTGGCAATGAGTGCTATTGCTTTAATTGTGAGTTTTTTAGGTATTCCACATTTTAGTGAATCTTGGCTTATCCCGCAAGGTTGGCAATGGCTACATATCTTTCTGTTAGGGCTTTTTGGCACTTTAGGACAGCATTTTCTCACATATGCGTATATGCAAGCCCCCGCTGGGATAGTCTCGCCTATTGATTATTCGCGCTTGGTGTTTAGCGTAGCCCTTGGTGTTATGCTAGGCGATAGTATGCCACATTTGGTTACAAGCCTTGGCATAGTGCTTATTATCCTCTCTGGCATTGGCGTGGGGCTACCTATATTTATTGCCGATATGAGAGCATACAAAAGCACTTCAAGTTCTCTTAACACAAAGGAGGATAGAATCAAAAAATCTCAAAACAACAAGGATAAAGATGACAAATATCTATGACAAAGCAAAGATTGCCCAAAAACGTTTAGAACATATTGTTATGCCCTCCACACTAGGTTATGCACCGGTGCTTTCTCGTATTGCTGGGGCAGAGATTTATCTCAAAAAAGAGAATCTTCAGCTCACAGGGGCGTTTAAGATTCGTGGTGCATTTAATAAAATCGCCTCTTTGGTGGAGAATTCCACACAGATAAATGGCGTTATCGCAGCGAGTGCTGGGAATCACGCGCAGGGTGTAGCCTATGCAGCAAAGCATTTTAATCTAAGGGCTGTGATTGTGATGCCCGAAGCCACACCCTTGCTTAAGGTAAGCGCGACAAAGGATTTAGGGGCTGAAGTGGTGCTAAGCGGGGATAATTATGATGAGGCATATGCTAAAGCCTTAGAAATTGCAAAAGCACAGAATCTCGTATTTATTCACCCCTTTGCCGATGATGAGGTAATTGCTGGGCAGGGTAGTGTCGCGCTGGAAATGATACAAGAGCGCAAGGATATAGATGTTGTGGTCGTTCCTATTGGGGGCGGGGGATTGATTGGCGGGATTGGGAGCGTATATAAGCAGCTCTGCTCAAATGTGCGTGTTATTGGCGTGGTGGCGAGTGGGGCTGATGCGATGAAAAAGTCATTCGAACAAAATACGATTGTAAAGGCAGATTCTGTGCGCACTATTGCTGATGGAATCGCTGTACGTGATGTCAATGAGCATAATTTTGCACTTTTAAAGCAATGTGTTGATGAGATTGTGAGTGTCGATGATGAGGAGATTGCCAATGCTATTTTATTTTTGCTTGAAAAGCAAAAGCTTGTTGTCGAGGGTGCGGGGGCAGCGAGTGTGGCGAGTGTGTTGCATAAGAAATTTAAAATTGGCGCAAATGAGAAAATCGCCCTTGTGCTAAGCGGCGGGAATATCGACATTACTATGCTTAGTGTGATTATTGAAAAGGGCTTGTTGAAATCAAATCGCAAGATGAAACTTAAAGTGGTGCTTGTTGATAAGCCCGGTAGTTTGCAAGGGCTTACAAATATCCTTACCTCTGTGGGTGCAAATATTGTGCAGGTGGAGTATGATAGGACTTCTGTAATGCTTAAATATGGAGATGCACTTATCACTCTCGCACTTGAGACAAAAGGTGAGGAGCATAAAGCCCTCATACGCGAGAAGCTTAAAGCCAATCATTATGCCTTTAGTGAGATTAGCTAAACAATGCCAAACTCTATATTCTCTCAAGATTCTAATCTACGCACAAATATACTCTTTTGTGTGATTTTATGTGTAAATTTATGTCTTTTACTCTTTGCTATTGGGGGTATGAGTATCCACTATAAAGAAGCCGCTGGGGTGTTTTACTCTAATGATTTTGTATTTGTTATCGCGCGTTATTGTATTTCGCTTTTTGGGCAAAATGACTACGCTTTGCGCGCACCATTTATGCTAATACACGCGTGTAATATGTTTTTGTTGTATAGAATCTCTCGAATCTATCTTAAAAAACCCTCCGATGCGTTGGTAGTCGTGTTGATTTATGCGCTTTTGCCCGGCGTGATGTTTAGTGCGCTTTTTGTGATAAAGAGCGGAATCATTATTTTTGTAACACTTTTATGTTGCTATTATCAGCTTAAAACACAAAAAATGCCCTACATTGTAATGCTTCTTGCCCTTTTTCTCGATGGCAGTTTTGCAATTTTGTTTTTTGCTCTCTTTTTCTTTGCACTCAAAACCAAAAATGTGCTTGGAATGTTTGTCTCGCTTTTGTTTTTCGCGCTGAATCTCCACTTTCTAGGGCTAGATATTTCGGGCATTCCTCGCAATCATTTTATGTCAAATCTCGGTCAAATGGCACTCTTTTTCTCGCCACTTTTGCTCGTGTATTATTGCTACACGCTTTTTAACGCACTCAAAAAGCAGACAAATATTCTCGTAGATATTGGCGCAACTTCTATGTTTTTTGTTATGTTGCTTTCCATTAGGCAGGAGGTGGATTTAGAAAATCTATTTCCTATGAGTGTAGTAGCACTCCCTGTAGCGGTGAAGCAGTTTTTTTCTGATATGAGAATCCGCCTTAGCCCATTTCGGGCAAACTATGTATGGCGATTTGTCGTGATTTTGACTTTTCTTTGCGCACAAAGCTTTGTGCTTTATTACAATAAGATTCTATATTTATTTGGCACGGAAAATCACTTTGCGAGTTCGCGCTATATTAGCAAAGAACTTGCTCACGCTCTGCACGATATGGGGATTAGTGCCATTGGTGTGGGGAGCGATAAACTCGCGTTGCCTTTAAGATTCTATGGCATAGAACAAGCCCAAAAGCCTTATTTATTACCAATGCAGAATCTCAACGAGCATTATGAAAACGAGATTCCAATCATTTATCTAGGTAAAAAGATCGCCTCATTTGTGGTGTTACCCTCCAAGCAAAGTTCTCCTATGACGACTACCCAAGCGCGACTAAAGCAAAAGAGTAAAGATTCTAAAAAGCTTAAGGCAAAGAAACTCGCTGATGAAGTGGATTCTACACAGAGTCTAGACACTCCTGTCAATCTTTTGCCATAGGGTTATAGGGTTATGAAGATTTTTGAATATATGATTGCCCTAAGCCTTGTGGCTATACTTTTTGCATTGTCGCCAAAACCGCATAATCACTCGTTAGAAATCGCCCATATCACGTTCCTTTCACATCTTAGAATCTTGCAACTTACCGCTTTGAGCGATGATAGTGCATTTTTGCAGGGTGCAGATACGCGCGATATGCTTATCTCTTACCCCTCGTTGAATGCAAGCTCCCTCCTCACGCATCACCATAATGCGATGTGGCAGGTGCAATTTCATTTGGGCAAAATCTATACTACACATAGTTACAGCCTCTATATTGATACGCCGCGTAACGCCACGAGCACACATTTTGACGCGCGTCCTATGGCGGGGGATATTATCCTTAAAAATATGGATAGGAAGTGTTTGAGTGCGTATAATAATACCAACACCGCACAGGAATGCAAGGATAATGCTTTGCCCCTCGTGCGCTTGGGTGAATATTTTGGGGTGGAGCATATGCTTTTAGAATCTGATAGTTTTTGCAAGGAAAGGCAGGGTGCAAGGATATATTTTGATAGGTATGGAGTGCCTTATTGTGGGGATATACCCACACCTTTGCAATCGCCCTTTAAAATCACACTACTTAAAGGAGGTGTGGCAAAAACATTATGTATTTTGCCACAAAGTGGGTTCATCACAAGCAAATGCTAGTGTGTGTCTAGGTTTTTCATAAATTCTTGGCTATGTTTTTCCAATGCAGTGAGGTTGTCAATAATAGTCTGTGAATTTTGCGTGGTGATTGTCTGGCTTAAAAGTGCGGTGGCATCTTGCACACAATCACTCATATCTTTTTGCAATATCTTAAGCGAATTGATGTCAATTTTTAATGCGTTAAGATTCTCTTCTTGTGATAAAAGCTTACCTGTGGGCAGAGTATTATGAAAATCAAGCATTTCTTTGCCTAGATTAAAGCTAAGATATACGCTTGATTTATACACGATGTGTTCGAGTTTGCTTATACTTAGTAAAAGTCGTTTGGTAAGCTGTGAAAATGCTATGAATAGATTCTCTGTGCTTTGTCCCATTGTGCTAAACACACCACCAAAATGCTCGGTGCGCTCGTGATTTTGCGCCGCTATCCCTTCGATTTTTACTGAACTTTGCGTGATTTGCTCGATTTCTTGTTGCATTGTTTGGATAACAATAGATATATCATTTGTCGCCTTGTGTGTGCGTTCAGCTAGTTTTCTTACCTCATCAGCCACCACAGCAAAGCCTCGCCCGTGCTCTCCTGCTCTTGCTGCTTCAATAGCGGCATTAAGTGCTAAGAGATTTGTTTGCTCTGCAATATCTGTGATGATACCAAGCACCTCGCTAATATCACGCGATTTTGCAGCAAAATTATCGATAATAGTGCTATTTTCAGTGATAAGTTCGTTGAGTTCGTTAATGGAGCTTGTGATAGAGGACACATCTTCCTTAGAGTTTGTGGAGAGTGTTTTCATATTTTCAACATTCGCATCGACTTGCTTCATATATTCCATATCATTTTCTAAATCCACGCTAATAGTCGTCAAGTCCGCATTTTGATTGCCTAAACTCATATCCATAAGCGACTTTGCAAGGGCATTTTTGACATTATCTTTCGCGTTTTGCTCTATGCTAGTGAGAGCTTCATTAATGGCTTGAATGTTACTCGCAAAAGACCCATTAAGTCCCTGCGCGAGTGCCTTACGATAGAATCTCCCCTCCTGTGTGCAATTAATAGACGCGCTAATCTCACGCATAAAAGCTTCGAGATTATCAATGAGAATATTGATATTGTTTGCGAGTTCGTGCAGATCTTTATCGACATTGATATGAAGCATACGTTTTTCAAACTTGCCGTCTCGATAGCATTTTGATATATTAATTACCCTTCTTATGAATTTTGCTCTTTGTGCAAATTTATAATAACCAAGCAGGGCAAAAACAATAATACACACATAGCAGATACTGTGCCAACTGAAGCCATAAAATATTGCATCTAAAACAATTCCAATCAAACTAAAAGCTACCACAAGTGCAGTCATTAATTTCATCGTCTCAAGCCTTACAATGTTTTACGGGATTTTATCTTTTTTTGGCTTAACCTAAAGGCACAATTGCAAAACACAACCTTATTTTTTTGTATTTTGATGAGGGAATTACAAGATTCTAAAAATTTTTAAGATGAGGCGCAAGATGTAACACAAGTCTTTAGAAATATATAATCCAAAATACGAGAAACAAAGTGCAAATTTTAAGCTTGGAAGTGGTGGACGCGCAGAGGATCGAACTCTGGACCCACTGATTAAGAGTCAGTTGCTCTACCAGCTGAGCTACGCGTCCTTACATCCTACAAGCCTGTTACAAAATCACAAGACTTATAGGAAGCGGTATTATACTTTGTGAAATTTTAGTTTTTGCTTTAAGCGCACGAGATTCTATGAATCTCCGCCAAAATGCACAAGCGCAGAACCCCAAGTGAGTCCGCCGCCAAAAGCGTCAAGGAGCATCAAATCGCCATATTTGAGCCTTTTTTCCTCATATACGTCATTCATTGCCATAGGAATAGAAGCGGCTGAAGTGTTGCCATATTTATGCACACTAATAACGATTTGTTCCGGAGTGAAATTAAGATTCTCGCCCACGGCATTGATGATGCGCAAATTGGCTTGATGAGGGATAAAAAATGATACATCTTTGGGTGCGACTTTATTTTTTTCTAGAATCCCCTCGACATCAGCCACAAGCGTTTTTACCGCTATTTTAAAAGTCTCATTACCTTTCATTTGCACATAGGAGGGCACATATTGTGTTTCGTGTCCAAAAGAAGTGTGAGTGCGTGGCACACAGAGAAAATCTTGGTATCTGCCATTTGCTCCAAGATGCACATCTACGATTGAGGCACTTTTGTCTTCTGTGGTGCCTATCACACAAGCTCCCGCACCATCACCAAAAAGCACACAAGTGCTTCTATCTGTGAAATCAAGCACAGAGCTTAGTTTCTCTACGCCAATGATAAGAATCTGCCTGAAAGTACCAGATTCTATAAATGATTTTGCAATATTGAGGAGATAGATAAAGCCACTGCACGCCGCACTGATGTCAAAAGCGGGTTTGTTTTCAATGCCGAGCTTATAGGAAGTGATACACGCGGTGCTAGGCATAGCGAGATAGTCGGGGGTAAGTGTGGCGATAATTACCGCGTCAATATCTTGCGGAGTAACCTTTGCGCGCTCCATAGCAAGCTTACCAGCCTCATAGGCTAAATCGCTTGCGTGCTGAGTGTTTGTAGCAAAATGACGTGTCCTGATACCTGTGCGTTTGGTAATCCATTCATCACTTGTATCGATGATTTTTTCAAAATCCGCATTGCTTACACAAGTGGATGGAACATAGGAAGCGATTGATTTGAGTGAGGCATATAGCATTCTAGTCCTTGTTTTCTATTTTTGCGCGAAAGTCGCAGTGAGCTTCGTGCAAATATCGGATTCTATGGCGTGCAGGGCTTGATAAATGGCGCATTCAATTGCACGTGCATTTGAGCTGCCGTGGCTGATAATCACCACCTTTTGTACACCGAGCAGGGGTGCACCGCCATACTCGTTATGGTCCATTTTTTTCTTTAATCTTTTAAAGACACCACCCAAAAAGAGCGCACCAAACATTGAACAAATGCAGGATTTAATCTCTTTTTTGAGCACAGATGAAATAGCGGTAGCAACGCCTTCACTCGCCTTTAGGACGAGATTCCCGCTAAATCCATCGCACACAACCACATCAACACTGCCATTGAAAATGTCGCGCCCCTCGACATTGCCCTTAAAAAATGAAAAATCTTTGAGAAGCTTAAATGTTGCCTTGGTAAGATCATTGCCCTTATTATCTTCCTCGCCATTTGATAGAAGCCCAACACGTGGATTCTCAAAGCCTACCACATTTTTTGCATATTCATAGCCCATAATCGCAAAATCAACAAGATATTCGGGTTTGCAGTCTGTATTTGCCCCCGCGTCAAGAATGATACTCGGTTTATCGGTGATATTTGGCATAGTTGTGCAGATTGCTGGACGAGATACGCCTTTAATGCGCCCGATTTTAAGGGTGGCTAGACTCATTGTTGCGCCACTATGCCCGGGTGATACGAGCGCATTCACCTCGTCATCTTTTAGTATTTGGATTGCTTTAAAAATTGAAGATTCTGGGCGTTTAGCTGCACTTGAAGCAGATTCTTCCATACGAATATAATCTGTGCAATGTAAGATTTCAACACGGGAGGCAAGATTTTTGGGGATAAGCGGGGTGATTTGAGATTCATCGCCAACAATTACGGCAGTAAAGTCGCGAGTTTTTAATGCCTGTAAGACTCCCTCGACAATGGGAGCTACCCCATTGTCTGCGCCCATAACATCAATAGCTATCTTTAGCATAAATGCTCCTCAAGAATCTTAAGATTATTTGTAGCTGCCTGTAAATTTGCTAATGTGGTGAGGCATTTTCCAGCTGCCGTCTTTATCCTTAATAGGTTTTGCAAGAGCTATTTTGTAGTGTGTGCGCCTTTTCGCCGCCCTTGTTTTGCTCACGCGTCTCTTAGGAACTGCCATATTTTCTCCTTTTAGTTGTCTTTGGTGTGATAATCACTTCGTAAAGATGTCATTTCACTCTCTAAAATATAATGTAAATCTACAAAGCCATCAAAAAATTCAATAACTTCAAAGCTATCAAAGCTTTTGCTTTGGCTTTGTGAATCCCAGATGCCATCTGAAATATACAAAACCAAAGGATAATCAATCTCTTTCACATATGTTTCACCACTACTATCGCATATAAGCTCAATTTCCCCAAAGACTTTGGCGTCTAAATATAAGATTTTCGAATCTACGCGCTTTATATGCCCTTTAAGCGTGATATGCTCTGCAACCAGCTCACCCTCGCTATTAAGGGTAAGTTCAATGTCTTTAGGTGTATGAGAAAATTTTCTCATTGCGATTTTCAATTAGCAAATCTCCCGCGCACTAAAGAAAAAGGCAATTTCATTTTTTGCATTCTCAAGGCTATCGCTGCCGTGAACTGCATTTGCGTCAATACTTTCTGCAAAATCAGCGCGAATAGTGCCTTTTGCGGCTTCTTTTGGGTTTGTTGCACCCATAAGCTCACGATTTTTGCTCACGGCATTGTCGCCTTCAAGCACCATTACCACCACAGGTCCGCTTATCATAAAATCCACCAAATCCTTAAAGAAAGGTCTGTCTTTATGAATGGCATAAAAACTTTGCGCATCAGCGCGTGAAAGTTGCAATTTTTTTGCTGTGGCAATGCGGAGGTTGTTGCTTTCAAAGCGATCAATAATCTTACCAATCACCCCTTTTTTGACGGCATCAGGCTTAATAATTGAAAGGGTTTGTTCCATAACGTTTCCTTTTGATAGATTTCAATGCTTAAAAACTGCGGATTATATCCAAAGAAAACTTAATATAAAATCCACAGACAAATTTTCTCTATGAAATGTGGTGAGGTGGGTTTATGAGCTTTGTTTGAGTTTTCTCCTAAGTTTCACAAAACTTTCAACACCAAAAATGACAAAGATGCTTATCATCACTGAAGCTATAAGCATAAAAATCCATATCTTTTTGCTATTTAGGCTTTGATGAGACTTTATTACTTCTGTGGAGCGGATAGCGTAACCTTTCTCGGAAGCTATTCTGTTCTTATCAAGATAGATATAATGTTTGTTTATGGGGCGGTTTTTGTGTGTGTCAAATGGAAGGCTATTATCAAGAGTTTCAAAAAAGCCATTTTGTATAATAAGCTGGGCATAGTGCTTCATATCATTTTCAAGGGTGGGTAGAAGTGTTTTGATATTTAGCAATGTGAGTTGAGTGATAGGGTGCTCATTGAGTGTGTTTAGAATTTCTGCTAATGGGTTAGTATCGGCATAAGAAATCATATAAACATCAAACAAACCCCCTTGAGCATAGAGACGAAAATCTGTAATTATATCTTCATTAAAGAAGTGTTGCAGGGTATTTTGAATAATGTCTTTTGATAAAGAAAGCTCCCTATATTTTTGCACTTTGAAAAAAGACATTTGTGGTTCTATGGATTGTATCGGGCTGTCAAAAGGTGTGGTATTTTGAGGAGAGTTTTTTTGCATATGCACCAAAACACTTCCCAAAATCATACATACAACTAGGGTTATGCCAAAAAGCCATTTGCGTTTTTTAAAAACCAAAATAAGTCTTATTTGGTCGTAATTAGACAGGATTCTCATCAAAAACCTCCTTGTAAAAAATAATAAAATGGGTAGAAATGTGCTATATCAAAAGAATGAAATAGCTCAAGTGCTTGTGTTTGTGGGTTATCACTCGAAGTAAGATAATTGAAACAAAGCTTTAAAAAATAAGGAAAGAAAAATAAAAGAGCAAGTTTATAAAAGCGTCTCAAAATAACAAATACAATAAAATAAAAGCACATTATACACACAAGACTTACAATGCGGTGTGGAACAATATTGGTCATATAAATGCCAAAGCTTACTAAAATAAGAGTCTTGTATTTATAGGTAAGTTTATCGTGGGGGGTAATGATAAAAAGACAGAAAATTACACAGCACATTAGTATGACTTTGATAATGGGTATGTATTTAAGTGTAAGCGGATCGTAGCCGTGCGCACTCACATAGTAAGTAAAATAAGAGGCAAGTTTGGAGGGGAGAAATATATCCAAAAATGGTGCAAGCTCACGCAAAAGGGAGTTGGTAAATATAGAATCTCCAACAAAAACTACAAAAAATGTGAGGGCGATACAAAGGCTTAGCTTAGGAAAATAATATAAGGTGTAAAAAAGGACAATAATAAGGATTGAGCTTAAATGAAAGCCAATAGCACACGCAAAAAATAATATTTTGAATCTTTTTGTATGTGCGAAAAATCCAAAGAGCAAAAAGATAGAAGCAAAACATTGGCGTGTGAGTCCTAGAGATTCTAAAAATATACCTATAAAGCACGCAAAGGCAATAAGAGCGGCTTTTTGATGAGGTTTAACCCATTTTGTGCCATAATATTCACACCATATATAAAAGAGTGAAGTTGCGCCTAAGGCAGTGAAAAAGAGGAGATATTGTGGTATGAGTTTTGGTAAAAAAAGTGATAAAAGCTTATAAAAAAGCGGCAATCCTATCTCAAAACCCCCACCCCATACAAACATAGCTCCGCTAATGTTATCGTATATATCAAGGTAGTTTTGATAGTATCGTGAGAAATCATCATCAAAATCTGTGGCGATATTAAAATAGAGGCGACTTGAATAAATCACAGCGATATTAAATACAAGTGTGAGAGAGAGCAAGATTCTATAATGGGTATTTATAGTGGCGGAAAGTCCCACCATTATAAATACACAAACTATATAGGCATAAAATGGGCTAAATGGCGTGATAATAAGCGGAAAAAGATAAAGCCACGAGAGATAAGATTGTGTATAAACATTACAATGAGGTGAGTGATGAAAATTTTGAGCGGAGCTTATGTAAGAAGATTTAGATTCTACCCCCCCCCCTATGTGCTAAAAGCTGTCTTAAAAAAATCATTATTATCCTTTGAAACAAAAGAGTGGATTATAAATAAAGAAAACTTTAATTTTTCTTATTCACCCTCTTTGATGCGCCAAAAGACAGGAAAACGTGGAATACCCCTTGGAGTAAGGCTTTGATATTTAAAAGTGATAATTGTGCCAATCTTTGGCGGGTTGCGCCGTGTCTCATCACTCAATCCACTACCGATTTTAAAAGATGTGCCATTATAGCGACACACAAGTGCGCCGAGCATTCCGCTATATTTACCCTTGCCCTCTGTATGTGCTACCACTTCACATTCAGCATCTTTGCTCTTTTTGAGTTTGAAGGCGTTTTTGCTTCGCTTTGATTCATAGGGTGCAAGTGCGGAACGTATCACAAGCCCTTCGCCTCCATTTTGTGTGATAGATTCTAAGCGGGTATATACAGAATCTAGGATTTCAAGTGGAGTTTGCGGGATTATCTCTATAAAGTTATGAGGGTGAGATTCTAAATATTGCTTCAAAATATTTAATCGCTCCATAAGCCCACCACTCGCGAAAGGCACATCAAAGACATAATATTTAAGCTCGGTAATTTCATCTTGTCTTGCAGGATTTTTGAGGATTGAGATGATTTCATTAAAATGCAGATGTGGGCTATAAAGTTCGCCATCAAGAGCAAATGGAGGAAAATTTGCGCTAAATGCTTGTGGGAGAGGCATTGTTTTGCCGCTGCGGAAGTGCATTCGTTCCCCGTCCCATAGCCCACGCACGCCATCAAGTTTCTCACTTACTAACCACTGCGCAGGTTGGCTTAAGTCTAGCTTGTCAGCATAGGGGGCAAAATCGCTCAAAAGGAGCGGTTCGTAGGCTTTGGCAAAGAGATGTGAATTGAGCGTGCAGGGCAGCAGGACACATAAAAACACGTGTGGAATCGCTACTAAGATATTTTTTAGCTTTTGGATTAGAGTTTGCATAGGACTTGTGAGGTAAAAGCACGATTTCAAGGCAAAATAGGGACGCATAAAATAAAAATAGAATCTAAAAGCAAGGTGGCTTAATCCAAAAACGGAAAAAAGGCGTAATTTACGCGCGTTGATAGTCATCGTTTAAGCGCACAATATCGTCTTCGCCCAAATATTCGCCCATTTGCACTTCAATAAGCACGAGCGGCAGTGTGCCGGGATTTTCAAGCCTATGCACCTCGCCCATAGGGATATAGGTGGATTCATTGGCTTTCAAAAAAAACTCTTTTTCACCTATGGTTACAAGCCCCGAACCACTCACGACAATCCAATGCTCATTGCGATGATAATGTTTTTGTAGGCTAAGTCGCCCCTTTGGCTTGACGATAATTTGCTTGATTTTATAATTTTGAGATTCTAAAAGCACACCATAGCTTCCCCACGGGCGATGCACCAGTCTATGCACCTTTGTAAGCTCGGGATGAGAATCTTTAAGGGTAGCGACAATATCTTTCACCTCCTGCGCGCGCCCCTTTTTGGCAATCAGCAAACAATCACTTTCATCAATAATCATCAAGTCTTCTATTCCCACACCTGCTACGAGTTTGTTTGATAGGATAAAGTTATTCGCGCAGTCTTTGCTCACAAAGGCATTTTTACTCGCATTATGTGCATTATCAGTTGGGTATTCATTTGCTAAAGATTCAAAGCTCCCCACATCATTCCAGCTAAAATCCCCCTGCACACACATTACTTTCTGACTTTTCTCCATAAGGGCATAGTCTATACTGATATTTGGTAATTTCTCACTTAAATTAGAATCTAAGCGCAAGAAATGCTCTTCTTTAGCCTCTCTTGCGGATTCAAAAACCGCCTTGCAGGATTGATATACATCATTTGCGTGGGTGCAAAGCTCTTGCAAAAAAACCTCCGCACTAAAGCAAAACATACCGCTGTTCCACAGGTAATATTTCTGCTTGATATACTCCTGTGCCTTTTGGAGTGTAGGTTTTTCTATAAACTGCTCGACATTGTTTTTGTTGGCTTTGATGTAGCCATAGCCTGTGTGAGCCGATGTGGGTGTGATGCCAAAGGTAACCAAAAAGCCCTTTTTGGCTAGAATGATAGCCTCATCAATCGCCTTTTGATAAAGAAGTGTATCTTTGATAAGATGATCGCTTGGCAGGGCAAGGATAATATCATCTGTATTTTGGGTATTCTTAGAATCCTTGCACACGCTCAAAGCCGCCATAGCAAGAGCTGGGGCGGTATTTTTGCCAATGGATTCTAAAATGAACTCATCAATATCAAATCCGCATTCCTTGGCTTGATCTTTGGCAATGAAGTAGTGATTTTCATTAGTGATAACTTGAATCTTAGCATTGAGAGAGCTTTGCAAAAAGGCATTTCGAAGAAGCGTTTCTTGGAAAAGTGAGTGTGAGGGTGCGCCATCTTGACTGGGAAGAAGCGATACAAACTGCTTGGGTAAAAGCTCACGAGATAGCGGGAAAAGCCTCGTGCCAGAGCCTCCGCAAAGTATGCTAATTGTCATTGCTACTCCTTTATATCTTGTATGGGGATTTGCAGGGCTTTGGGGACTTCCCTTAAATCCTGTGTGTCTATGATGATATTCGCTTCTTTTTTAAGCACCTCTTTCGCGCAAAAGGCAATACGCACATCGGCGTGAGCAAACATACTCCTATCATTCGCCCCATCGCCTACGACAATGGTGTTTTCGCGCGTGATATGCAGGAGATTCTGTAAGCGCAAAAGCATTTCACCTTTAGAATCTGCAAACATCATCTCGCCTCCCACTTCGCCTGTGAGAATATTATTTTTGTGATGCAAAATATTTGCAAAAGTCGCATCAAGCCCTAAGATTTTGGCAAAATAATCCGTGGCGATATGGAATCCTCCGCTAAAGCATACAACTTTGTGCCCTTGTGCCTTGAGAGAGGCGACACAGGATTTTGCTCCCGGATTGAGTGGTAAAGAATGCGCAATATCTAAAGCCTTTTGGTAGCTTAAGCCTTTGAGCGCACTCACACGTTTTTTGAGGCTTTCATAAAAGTCAAGCTCTCCATTCATCGCCCTATGCGTGATTTGTGCTACTTCATCACTCACATTGTGCGCGTGAGCGAGTATATCAATCGTCTCGCCATTCATCAATGTAGAATCAAAATCAAACACAACAAGATTCATAATCTAGTCCTTAATCTTTGCAAAAAATGCTAAGATTATAGCATTTGGGATTAAAAATGGGATTAAACGGAGCAATGATGTTTGGGATTGAGTTTTTACCACAGGATTTTAAGGGTGATTCGTCAGTGTTAAGGGCGATGTGTGAGGGCGCAAGGAAGTATTTGGGGCAAAGGGTGGAATATGTAATCCTCCCTTTGAATCCACGCAAAAAGCCGAGTGTGAATGCGCTTGTAGGCGCACAAATGCTTTCAGGCTTGGAGGAATTTAGGGATATATGTTTTGTGCCCACATTAAGTGGCAGTGGCTATGCGGGTGCGGCTGGGAGGGAACAAATCATCTCGCAACTTTTAGCGTTTGCGTATGCAAACTTTAAGACTCTAGCACTTATTGGTGGGGAAGGAGAGGGCTTTAGCGGTGTGGAGATGATAGCTTTAGCGCGGGAGGTGCTAGGCGAAAAGCCCCATATCATCGGCGGAAGCGGGAGTTTGGTAGATTTTAAATCCAAAGAGAGATTGGTACAAAAATTACAAGTGGGGGCGAATCAAATCATTACACAACCCTTTTTTAGTGCGGCAGAGGCAAGAATATTTTTACAAGAGTTTGAATCCATAAAGCGTGCAGGGGGCTACAAGGCGCAAGTATCACTAGGTGTGTTTGGGCTTTTTAGTTTGCAAAGTGCAAGAGCGATAAATGAAGCACATTTGGGCTTTGAAGTGCCACAAGAATATATAGAATCTATGGGGGGTATGGAATGTTTAGAATCTGTGTTGTCGGGTGCAGATTCTCAATATGCAGCTTCTATGGAGAGTATGGGTGTAGCGGGTAAAAATTATCCTGCAAAAAAAACCGCTCTTAACACTCAAATGAGTAAGTCAAGCACAAATGCGGAAAATGTGCGGAATTGCTATGAGCGATTATGGCAAGCAATGCGTGAGGTGGCGCGAGAGTTTGGGGCTTCGCTCTATCTCTCTACACCAAAGCATAATGACCTCCGCGCGTATGGAGTGTATATATAGGGCTTTTGCTGTATAAAAAGCTTTTTATACAATATGGATTCTAAGATTCATAGGAGATAGAATCTGTAAGATTTTGATTTATGTATGGCTTACAATACTTCACACATTAGTGTTGTTTCAAGGGAGATATTGTCATCAATTGGTTTATAAACGCGGAATGTATAGTTTAGATTCCACGATTCAAGCAGCGGTTTGATATCAAAGAAATCACTCGCTTGATGATAAATGCTTAGAATCATTGCTGGTTTTTGTTGGCAAATGGTCTCTTTAGCACCTTTTAAAAACTCCATCTCAAAGCCCTCAATATCAACTTTGATAAGTCCTATTTTGAGCTGATGCTCATTGACATAGCTATCAAGTGTGATGATTTCTACCTCTTCTTTATCATTACCCACATCATTTATAAGGCTTGAAGCACTCCCGTATATATTAATAGTCATCGTGGTATGCTCACTTCCCAAAGCCTTTTTTATGGGGACAATACGCTGTGCGTGATTAAGTCTAATGCTTTCAAGCATAAGATTGTAGCTGCGATTTGTGGCTTCAAAGCTATAAATATTTTTATCTGTAAAATGTTGAAAAATGAGCGCACTATCGCCAACAAATCCACCTACATCGATAATATCAAGATTCTTTATTTTCTGCAATGTTTGTGGTGAGAATGTATCTAGCCCGTGCTTGTAACAAAAGACGGAAGTTTCAAAATGCTTTATAGGAAGAAAATAATCCTGATAAACAAAAGATATTTGAGGTAACTTTGCATATATTTGCACGATAATCATTGTGAATATATTCTAGCTTCTCCCTCTCATCTTGAGTGAGACAAAAGACTTTGTTTGTGGGCGAGAGATCCGCTTCTTTGGTGCGAGAGATAATCCTATGCACGATTTGCTTACTTTTTGAATCCATATTTTTGCAAAGATTCTGCGTTTTTTCAAAAAGTTCAGAATCCGACATTTTGCAAAGACCCAAGGACAAGAGGTAATTTTGGCGGAGATAAGGAGTTTTGTTATTTAATTTTTTATATTTAAAGGTTTTGAATACCGGGAAGCCACAAAAACGATAGATGACATCTATTATTTCTGCACTTACACTATACCCCCCCCCTGTTTGCGTAATAAGCACTTTCTTTTGTAAGAGAGGAAATCCCGCAATAAGCAATGTTGCAACATTATCCTTTTTGATAATGCGGAATCCTAATCGCTTTGATGCAACACCACCTTTATAATCATAGAATCTAAAGAATTGTATAAAACCCCTCATAGTAGAAAGTTAAAAATCTCTTTTTAAGAGATTTTCTACATTGAGGATTGTGATGAGGCGGTCTTCGCGCTTACCAATACCTTGCAATAAATTTTGATTTTCATTAAATGTCTCTGGGATTGGTTCAATGTCATTTTCTGGGATTCGTATCGCACTCGTGAGTCTGTCAATCATAAAGCCAATCATCTCATCTCTTTGTGTTACAACCAAGAATCGAGTATCCGCATCTTGCTTAATTGCAGACAAGCCAAACTTTAATCGCATACTAATGAGGGGTAGGACTGTTCCGCGTAGGTTAAATACACCTAGCACATAGTTAGGCACTGCCGGCACACGCGTGTATTCTATAGGTTTGATGATTTCTTTCACATTAAGAATTGGCACCGCAAATTCTTCGTTGCCAATCATAAAGCCTATGATATGGAGCGTTTTCTCCACAGATGTAGCGTCCTCACCCTTGTTTTGTTGTTTTTCAAGGACTTCTTTTAGTTTGTTATCGCTCATCTTATTCTCCCTCTATGGTTAGGTTAATGTTGCGTTTTACAACATTGACGAGATACTCGGGTGTATATGGCTTGGTAATGTATTCTGTCATACCAGATTCTACCCCGCGCATTCTATCTGTCTTGCTATTTCTACTTGTAACAGCGATAAGCGGAAGATTCTTAAATTTGTTGTATTTACGCACCTCGGAAGCAAATGTATAGCCGTCCATTTTAGGCATCTCAATATCCACAAGCACAGCATCAAGATGCTTATCACCATTTTTGACAATATCAAGTCCATCTAAGCCATTTGAAGCCTCAAGCACGGTAACGCCGAGTGTTTTAAGGCATTTTTTCATAATTGCCCTATCGGTATTGCTATCATCGATTGCGAGCACCACATAATCACTTGGAGAATGTTTCGCGTGTGCCGCGGTATTTTCTTCCGCTGCTTTAGTGATATTGACCTTCACTTCTTTTGCCATTTCCATCATCGCCGCCACATCGACGATCATCGTAATCTTACCATCACCCCGCACGGTTGCACCAGCAATACCCTCTGTGCCTTTGAGATAATAGCCTAGTGATTTGATAACTACTTCCTCTTGTCCCACGAGATAATCCACAACTACACCCATCTTTTGCTCCGCCAAGCCGATGACAACTACATATACTTCACTCGTATTTTCCAATACAGAATCTACTTTGAAAATATCAGCCAAGCGCACAATAGGTAGCACTTCATCACGTAAGCGTAATACGCTTTTACCATCAACTGTGTAGATTTCATCTTGGCTCACGCGCACGGTTTCGATAACAGAGGCAAGAGGTATGGCGTAGTATTCTTCTTGCACTGCTACGAGCAATGCTTGAATAATGGCAAGTGTAAGTGGGATTTTGAGTTTTTGGGTTGTGCCTACACCTTTTTCGGATTCTATATCAATGATACCATTGAGTTTTTCAATATTGGTTTTCACCACGTCCATACCCACGCCGCGCCCTGACACATTTGTAATTGCTGCGGCAGTTGAGAACCCGGGCTTAAAGATAAGGGCAAAGGCTTCCTTATCACTCATACTATCAGCTTCTCTTTCACTAATAAGCCCCTTTTCCATAGCTTTGTGTTTAAGCATATCTGCATCTAAGCCCTTGCCGTCATCGGCAATTTCAATCACAATATGATTGCCTTCATTGTATGCCTTAAGTTTCACGGTACCCGTTTCTGGCTTACCTGCTGCCGCACGAATTTCAGGGCTTTCTACGCCGTGGTCGCAAGAGTTACGAATAATATGCACAAGTGGGTCGCCAATCTCTTCCACGATAGACTTGTCAAGCTCTGTTTCCTCACCGCTAATGATAAGGTCGATATTTTTGTTGAGCTCACGGGAGAGATCACGCACCATGCGAGGGAATTTGTTAAATACTTTTCCCACAGGTTGCATACGTGTTTTCATCACAGCAAGCTGCACATCGGTCGTTACAGATGAAATAGAAGCCACGACTTGATTGAGTTCTTCTAGGAATTTCTCTCCGTCATATCGCTCTTCCACATCACCATAAATCTTGATGAGGCGGTTTTTGCCGAGCACGAGTTCACCGATAAGATTCATAAGGTGGTCTAGTCTTTTTACATCAACACGTACAGTTTGCTCTACATTCGCTGCCGGTGCTTTTTCATCTCCTGCCTTTTTTGCTGCTGGTTTTGGAGTGGGTTTAGGAGCAGGAGCAGCATCTGGGGCTTTTGGTGTTTGCACTGCTGCTGCACCACCATTCGCTTTTTGAGCCGCACGCGCTTGTTTATCGGCTTCTTGTCGTTTTTTGAGTAGTCTTTCAATTTCTGCCTCGACTTCCTCACCGCTCATATGGGCATAGTCTAAATCCGGTTCATCGGCAAGTGGATTGTTTGCATTTGTATTGTTACTTGGTGCGGCTACCGCTTGATCTTCTGGCGCAGGAGCAGCTGCTGTAGCCTCCGCTTCGCTCGCTGCACCGCCATTAGAGATAGCTTGAAGTCGTACCACAGTATCATCAATGTCAATACCACTATTGGCATCTGTGCCATTATCACGTATGGCATTCAGCAAGGACTTCATCAAGTCAATGGAGTGTAGCACGACATCCATCACATCAGGTGTAATTTTTAACTCATCGCGCCTAGCTTTGTTGAGCACATCTTCCATATTGTGTGTGAGGCGAGTGAGAATATCAAAATTCAAAAATGAACTCGAACCTTTGATTGTATGAGCTACTCTAAAGATTCTATTAAGCAGATCAAGGTCTTCAGGGTTGCTCTCAAGTTCCACTAAATCTTGGTCTAGTCGTTCTATCATTTCAAAGGCTTCTACGAGGAAGTCTTCCATTATCTCTTGTATATCATCCATTGCGAATCCTCATAACGAAATTTTCAAAAAAGGCATTCTACTATTATTTTGACAAAATTCTGCTTATTTCATCATAAAATAGTTTTGCATCAAATTTAACTAAATAAGCCTCTGCTCCTATCTCTTTTCCTTTGTTTGCGCTGACTTTGTCGCTAATTGATGAGTTAAAAAGTAGCGGAATATTACTAAATCTCGCATCATTTTTGACTTGTGCGGCAAAATGGAATCCGTCCATTCTAGGCATTTCGATATCCGAAATAATGAGCTTTAATCGCTGATTTATAGTATTTCCCCATTGGTCATACAGCTGATTAAGACGCTCTAACCCAGCTACGCCATCAATCGCATCAACAACATCAAAGCCAATCTCTGTAAGTGTGTTGTGTAGTAGTTTGCGCGCAATAGAGCTATCATCGACAATGAGTGCGGTTCCGCTGAATTTTTGCTGTGCTTTGAATTGCTCTACATCGGCACTATCGCCACTTGGCATATGGAAATCAAGATCGTCAAGAATGCCCTCTAAGTCCAAAATAAGCAATGTGCGCCCGTCCTCTATGCGCGTTGTGCCGGTGATTTTACCCCTTTGCTCATCATTGCTTAGGCTAAACATAGCAGATTCTATATCTGCCCAACTTATTCGTCTAAGACGCTTTGTTGCATGGACGACAAAACCAAGTCGTTTGTTGTTAAATTCTGTAACAATTACCTTTTTTTGATACTTGATATCCTCTTTTGGCTTAATTCTCATCCAACGCGTCAAATCAATAAGTGGCAATATATCACCACGCAAATCAAACATACCCAGCATGTATTCTGGGCTACCGGGTGTTTCAAAAATTTCCTCAGGATAATCGACAATACCGCTTACCTTAGCGACATTGATACCATACACACCTTCATAAGTTTCGCCATCTTTGTCCTCATAGATTCTAAAATCCACAAGTTCCATTTCATTACTAGCAATACGCATAACATCGATTTTATCGCTTTTCAAATGCTCTCCTTATGTGATTTTATTATCAGGCAAGGATTGTATAGCAAAAATGCTTCCATTTATATAAAATGAGGGGAGAGAGACATACACAGCCCCATTGCTATAGGTTTGCCCGATATGAAAATGCCCCTCTATAACCGCATCAAAGATGGAATCTAGATTTACCAAATCGTCTATATTGAGCTTTTTCCGCATATATTTTTCATATGCACAGATTCTAAGTGGCGCAAACTCGCTCATTTGCGCCTTGCCAACCCTAATATGTTTGCGATTAACTTTTGCAATGATATTGTGATACAGATTACCAAAAGTTACAAAATCAATAAAACGCATACAAAACTGCAAAAAT
Organism: Helicobacter typhlonius; assembly: GCF_001460635.1. Taxonomy (NCBI): domain Bacteria; kingdom Pseudomonadati; phylum Campylobacterota; class Epsilonproteobacteria; order Campylobacterales; family Helicobacteraceae; genus Helicobacter; species Helicobacter typhlonius. The sequence goes on along the minus strand of NZ_LN907858.1, from coordinate 1,644,212 downwards.
TGAGTTCGCATACATCGTATATAGAGTTCATATTTTGTGTTGAGAAATAAATCGCCGTGTGCTAAAAGAATGCGCTTTTTTGCACCATTAGATTCGAATAAAAATGCCTTTGGTTGGTCGTTGCGCGGGACAATAAAAATACGATTGAAATGCTTTTTTAACGCACCAATCCACACGAGATTAAAATCGTGATTGCCCTCAAACCACCATATTTGGGAATGCGCACTAAGAGATATGATAAGCTCTAAAAGCTCTTTATGTGTTTTGTGGCTTGAACTTATTCCACCAAACAGCAGATGAGCAATATCGCCCATAAGAAAGATTTGCGAGGGGATATTTTGCACCGAATCGAGCAGACTTTTAAAATAATTAAGAAGCGCAATTGAGGCATTTTTACTTTCATCGTTTAAAGTCGTATTGAGCGGCATAAAATGTGAATCTGCGATAAAAATAGCGTCATTATAAATAAGTGGTGCATTCTCCCAAAAGTGCGCGAGTTGCGAAAATGGTTCTATTTTTGAATCTAATATGATTGTAGAATCTTGCTTTGTCTGTGAAAGAGGATTCATAGCCTAAAAAATCCCATAAGGCACTTTTGGCATACCTAAGCCTTCATCAAGCCCACACATTAGGTTTGCATTTGCCAATGCCTGTGAGCTTGCCCCGCGCAAGAGATTATCAATTGATGAGTTGATATAGAGATTTTTATCCCTTGTGGCGACAAAAATATCGCAAAAATGGCTACCTACCACCTGTGCGATACTCACGGGTTTATCTCTTATACGGATAAATGGTTCGTTTTCATAGGCTTTTGTAAGCACTTCTTTTGCTTCCTGTGCGCTAAGGGTAGAATTGAGCGTGGCAAACACACTTACGAGCATTCCGCGCGTGAGCGGTGTGAGATGAGGGACAAAGACGATGTCAAAGTTTCTTTGGACTATATCACCGCATTTTTGGGAAATTTCGATTTGGTGGCGGTGTGTAAGAGGCGAGTAGCTGAAGAGATTCTCATTAATATGTGAAAAATGTGAAGTCTCGCTAAAGCCTTTCCCTGCGCCACTTACGCCACTTTTTGCATCAACAAATACGCCACAATTTATATCGATATAAGGAGCAAAGGGGAGCAGGGCTAGGAGCGTGGCGGTGGGGTAGCAGCCCGGATTAGCTATAAGATGAGCTTTTTTTATACTCTCTCTATTATATTCGGGTAGTCCATAGACGGCGTGAGAGAGATTTTCTTTATCAATATGGGGGCAGTAGTTCGCCTCATAATTAAGTGCATTTAGGCGATAGTCCGCGGACAAATCAACTACCTTTGCCTTAGGATTTATAGTAAAAATTTCCTTTGCCATCTCCATTGCACTCTTATGCGGTAGGGCGAGAAACAATAATTCGCAGGATTGCAAAGCCTCTTTTGCATCTGCCTTATGAATAGGCAAATGTGCCAAAGACAAGCCCATAAGCATTTTGTGAATCTGTCCCAATTCACCGCCACCTTGTGAATTTGCCACATACACGAGCGTAAAAATAGGGTGATTGACAAGGAGCTTAACGAGTTCTAAACCTGTGTAGCCGCTCACGCCGATAATGCCAACTTTTATTTTTGAATCTAACATAAATAACCCTTAGTATGTATTGATAAACTCATCAAGTATTGCACAAAAGATTCTAAAATGTGTTAAATCAAGCCTTTCGTTGCAGCTGTGCGGTTCGTGTATTGTGGGACCAATAGAGATAACTTCTAGGTTTAAGTCTGTATTATGCTTTAGAATTTGTCTTTTTAGAATCCCGCATTCAAGTCCGGCGTGAATTTGCGCTAGATGGGGTGTGATAGAGTGCTTAGAATAAATAGAATCTAAAAGCTTTAGGGCTTTGTGGTTTGAATCTATGCTTTTCTCCCACGGGCTGTAATATCCGCTCGTGCGCATAGTGCAGTGAGGATTCAAAAAGTGAATGCTTGATTGTAAGCGATTGATTGTGCGTTGCAAAAAAGAATCGGTATTTGCCCGTGCCATTATGATAATCTCTAGTAAAGAATCTTTTTGACGCAAGAGGGAGAGATTGAGTGATGAGAGTGTGCCTTGTGCTGAAGTTGCATACACCCCACTATGAATCCCGCAAATAAGCGGCACAATGGCATTTTGATGATAGACAAATGTCGGTGCATTCTCTAAAGATTGCAGAGATTTTGCTTCAAAATGTGCTCCTTGTGGAGTGCTAAAGCAAGATTCAATATTTTTCGCACATAGGATAGTTGCCTCCAGCCCCACAGGAATGGAGTTGCGCTTTTCCCCAGCATTAAGATTCACAATATAACTATCAAGGGTGGAGAGGAAAAAACCAAATTCCACGATAGCATTTTCTTTATTTTTGTGAATGTCAATACCGCTGTGTCCGCCCAAAAAGCCCTTGCTTGTGATATGGTAGATGTGTGGGTGTGTATTTAGCACAGAATCGAGGGGCTTTGCAAAATTTTTGAGGTTAATCTCACATTCTATATCCACGCCACCGGCGCAACCAAGCACAATTTCGTGTAAGTCCTCGCTGTCAAGATTCAGCAGCAAAGAGGATTGAATCTTAAGAGCAAGGTTGTTTGCGCCTATCATTCCCACTTCCTCATCATTGGTAAAGAGCAATTCAATGTCTTTTGCTTTTTGTGCGAGCATACACGCCATACCCACGCCATTGTCTGCGCCAAGCGAGGAGTTTTTAGCCTGTAAGAATCCGTCTTTTTTCACAATCTCTACGCCTAAATGCTGTGTAGAATCCCCAACGCACACCATATCATAGTGACTTTGCAGACAAATGCGCGGATTGCCCCTTTTGGCATAAACATTTTTTGCCTCATCGGCTTGCACTTCATAGCCTTGGGCTGTGAGCGTGTCGCAAAGGTAGGCAAACATATCTTGCGTGTGAAAGCTACAATGAGGAATGGCGCAGAGTGCGCTAAAAGCTTCGAGTGCATTTTCATAGAGGCTTTGTGAATCTTGGTGGGGTTTGGATTCTAAGTGTGGCATATATAATCCTTATACATCGTATTTTGGACTTGCTTGAAAGATTTCGCCCAAATCCGCGTTGAGGTGAGCAATTTTGCAAGAATTTTCAATGAGCGCAATAACCTTTGCGAGTGTGTAGAGGTCTCGTGCATATACATACACGCCATAGCCCTTAATCAACATAAAAGAGTGCGAATGCTCTTTGAAATATCGCGTGATGTCTGTATCGGATTGTTCTGACCAGCTATCATAATCTTTTGGGTCAAAAATATCAATGCGGGGTGCGAGAAACTTATACCCAAAATAATCCTTTGGCTCAAGTGTGTCATATTTAAGCGAGTAAGAGACGAGATAGGGTGGCATAGCATAAGCGATGAATTTTGCCTCACTAAAATCCTTATAAATCGCTGCGTGTATAGGTGTGTGCAAACTAGCCTCTTTCCAGCGATAATCCTGTTTTTGATAGAGCATTATCATAGAATCTTCACTGAGGTTATCAAAAATGACTTGTTGTTTGTTGATAATGAAGCGATTTTTTGACACACGCGCGGAGATTGCGCCGTGAAATATGCCAAAAAATCCCTTTTTAAACATTGCAAGTGAGATATGGGCAATATCCGCAATAAGTTTGCTATGAGCTTGAGAAGTATGTATATCCATAGGGTAAATTGTAGCATTTTGTAGGCAATGGTGCAAAAAACCGCCACAAATTAGCATAGATTCACAAATATAAATTATATTATGTAGGATTATTAAGTAAATTTACGAATAAAAGTTTATAATATAAGACTAAAGTTTAGTAAAATTTAGCAATATTTGTTTTTATTTGCTAATTTTGTGATATAATTCTTTTCGTTTCGTTAGAGAAACCAAAAACAAAGAAAATTGAAAAATATGCAGATTGTATATAATTATTGTAAAGGTGTAGAATCTTGAGCAAAAAAGAAATGTTGCTTTCTCGCGTGATTGTTGAGTATCTCAAGCATAGAGAACCAATTGGTTCTGAATCTTTAAAAATGCTTATGGATACAAAAATTTCATCTGCAACAATACGCAATTATTTTAAGGCACTTGCTGATGAGGGACTACTCTTTCAACCTCACATTAGCAGTGGGCGTATCCCTACACCACAAGCCTTGAAGTCGTATTGGTATAGGCAGTTTGATACAAAATCCGTGATTGAAATAGATTCGTTTGAGCGCATCAAAAAGGCTTGTTTTGAATCTCAAGTCTTTTGCGCGGTGAGTATTGAGCAGAGTAATCGGCTTTGTGCGATTACTCGTTTAGATGAACAGAGGCTTTTGCTAGAGTTTGAGCATATTGGTATTACCTTGCCCTTTTCGAATGCGATTGAGCGATTTTTGCGCGAATTAAAGGGCTTGGAGGTGAGCGATGTGCGTAAAATCGCCTATCAGGTGCGTGCTATGGAGTTGTTAGATGTGCTTAGTTATGCACAAAGCAGGAATTTATCACGCTTTGGCGTTGGAGCTCTAGTGCAAGCCTATCATCAAAATAGCGATGAACAGAGCTTTTACTCTATTATAGACGGAGGTATTTTTGATATTTTACAGAATGGAATATATTGTGAGGAGGTGCTACCTAAGGGATATGTGGCGATTATACAGGATATAGAGTTACAAACTTACCCCGATAAAAAGAGCAGAATGCTTTGTGTTGGGGCATTAGATAGGGATTTTACTCAATTTTTTGAGTATGTAAAATCTTAAAGAAAGGAGCGAGTATGCAAGAAAATAAAGACGAGCTACAAGAGCAGCTTGAAGCAGATTCACAAGAGGCGTTAGATTCTGCACAAGATACAGAATCTACGCAAGAAGTAGAATCGGCGCAAGACATAGAAGATTATAAGCGTCAATATGATGAGCTAAAAGATCAATATGTGCGAGCATTTGCGGATTTTGAAAATACAAAAAAACGATTAGAACGAGATAAAAATCAAAGCTTAGAATACGCTAATGAGCGTGTGATGAGTGATTTGCTTCCTGTGCTTGATACACTTGATAAGGCTTTAGAATCAGCTCGTGCTAATCCAGAGGCACAAGCCATCGCACAAGGCTTAGAGCTGACACTAGAATCTTTTAACAAAGTGCTTAACAAGCACGGCGTTGAGCGCATTGACACAAGTGGCGAGTTTGACCCAAACTTGCACGAGTGTTTAATGCAAGTGCCAAGTCAAGACAAGGAAGATGGAAGTATCCTTGCCACCTTGCAGCAAGGATATGTATATAAGAGCAGGGTGCTGCGTCCCGCAATGGTAAGCGTGGTCAAAAACCAATCTTAAAATTTAACTTTACAACAAAAGGAGTTCAAAATGGCAAAAGTAATAGGAATTGACTTAGGAACAACAAATTCGGCAATGGCAGTGTATGAGGGCAATGAGGCAAAAATCATTGCAAACAAAGAGGGGAGAAATACTACCCCTTCAATCGTGGCTTTTACTGACAAGGGCGAGATTCTAGTTGGTGAACCTGCTAAAAGACAAGCAGTAACCAACCCCAAAAAGACGATTTATTCTATCAAGCGCATTATGGGGCTTATGTTTAATGAAGACAAGGCGAAAGAGGCAGAGAAGCGATTGCCTTATAATATCGTGGATAGAAATGGCGCGTGTGCGGTGGAAATTGCAGATAAAATTTATACACCTCAAGAGATTTCAGCCAAGATTCTAATGAAGCTTAAAGAAGACGCGCAAAGCTATTTGGGAGAAGATGTAACAGAAGCAGTTATCACTGTTCCAGCGTATTTTAATGACTCTCAACGCAAGGCAACAAAAGAAGCAGGGACAATCGCAGGGCTTAATGTGCTAAGAATCATTAACGAGCCTACCTCGGCGGCTTTAGCATATGGGCTAGATAAGAAAGAAGCAGAAAAGATTATGGTGTATGACTTGGGCGGTGGGACATTTGATGTTACCGTGCTTGAGACTGGTGATAATGTCGTGGAGGTCCTTGCTACCGGCGGAGATGCGTTTTTGGGCGGCGATGATTTTGATAATAGAATCATTGATTGGGCAGCAGAAGAATTTAAAAGTGATGAAGGGATTGATTTAAAAAATGATGTAATGGCATTGCAGCGGCTCAAAGACGCGGCAGAAAATGCCAAAAAAGAGCTAAGTAGCGCACAAGAAACAGAGATTAACTTACCCTTTATCACTGCTGATGCGAGCGGTCCAAAGCACTTGGTGAAAAAAATCACTCGTGCGAAGTTTGAAAGCCTTATTGATGATTTAATCGAGGATACGATTAAAAAGATTGATTTTGTGATTAAAGATGCGGGGATTTCACAAAGTGATATAAGCGAAGTGGTAATGGTGGGCGGTTCTACGCGGATTCCAAAAGTGCAAGAGCGCGTTAAAGCATTTATTAGTAAAGATTTAAATAAATCAGTCAATCCTGATGAAGTTGTGGCTGTGGGTGCAGCAATACAAGGTGGTGTTTTAAAAGGCGATGTCAAAGATGTGCTCCTCCTTGATGTTACACCTTTGAGTTTAGGTATTGAAACTGCTGGCGGTATTTCAACCAAAGTCGTTGAACGCGGTGTAACTATCCCTACAAAGAAAACGCAAGTATTCTCTACCTACGAAGACAATCAACCTGCAGTGAGCATTAATGTACTGCAAGGAGAAAGGGAATTAGCGCGTGATAATAAATCGCTTGGGCGCTTTGATTTAAGCGGTATTCCGGCAGCTCCTCGTGGTGTGCCACAAATTGAAGTAACATTTGATATTGATGCAAATGGAATCTTAACCGTTTCAGCAAAGGATAAAGCCACAGGAAAATCTCAAGAGATTAAGATTAGCGGTTCAAGCGGACTTTCAGATTCCGAAATTGAAAAAATGGTCAAAGAAGCAGAATTACACAAAGAAGAGGATACGAAGAAAAAAGCAATTATTGAATTGCGTAATAATGCGGATTCTCTAGTGTATCAAACAAAAAAGAGCCTTGAAGAATTTAAGGATAAAATAGAATCTGCCGAAGTAGAAAAGATTCAAAGCGCGGTTGCTGCACTTGAAGAGACTTTGAAAAATGAAAATGCTTCAAAAGAGGAGCTTGAAGAGAAAATTAAAAATCTCACAGAAGTAAGCCATAAACTTGCTGAAGCAGCGTATGCCAAAGAGCAAGGTGGCACACAACAAGGCACAGATACAAAGAAAAAAGATGATGATGTCATTGATGCTGAAGTAGAGTAGGCTAAAAGCGCTTGACATAGTTGATAAAATCTCCTACAATAATTCGATTTAGATGCAATTTTGTAGGAGATTACAATGAATATATGGCGTATTGTTCAAATCTTTGTTTGTGTTCTTGTGATGGCATTAGGAATGCTAGGTTGTTCAAGTGAAGAGAAAGCACAGCAAGTGAAAGAAAAAAGGAGTGAAAAGTTGGAAGGCTTTGAGCAAAATGCCAAAATAAAGAAGCCTAATATTGTGATTCTTGCCACAGGAGGCACGATAGCTGGGGCGGTAGATTCTCAAATTAAAACAACAGGCTATAATGCAGGAGTAATAAGCGTTGATACATTGATTGAGGCTGTGCCACAGCTTCAAGAGATTGCACATATTCAAGGGGAGCAAATTGCCAATATTGATAGTGCGGATATGAATGATGAAATATGGCTCACTTTGGCTCAACGCGTGAATAAGTTGCTTGAGAATCCAAAGATTGATGGTATTGTTATTACTCACGGCACAGATACAATGGAAGAGAGCGCGTTTTTTTTACATCTTACTACTCGAAGTGATAAGCCTGTAGTGCTTACAGGAGCAATGCGTCCTAGCACTGCGATAAGTGCTGATGGTCCTAAGAATCTTTACAATGCACTTGCATTAGCAGCTAATACGCAATCAAAGGGCAAGGGCGTTATGGTAGTGATGAATGATAGAATCCAAAGTGCGCGATATGTGAGCAAAACACATAGTCTTAATGTAGATGCTTTTTCCTCCCCTAATAGTGGCGATATGGGCTATATTTTAGATGGTAAAGTATTTTTCTACACATTTCCAAATAAGCCTCATACAACTCATAGTGAATTTGATGTGCGCTCTTTGAGATCTCTGCCAAAAGTGGATATTCTTTATTCTTATGCTAATGATGGCTTAGCCATAGCGGCTCAAGCTTTGGCAAATCAAGGCACAAAAGGCTTGGTCATAGCAGGAAGTGGCGCTGGAAGTATCCATAAGAATCACAAAGATATGCTTAAAAAATTAATGCAAGAGGGTTTGATAGTCGTGCAAAGCTCAAGGATAAATAATGGCATAGTATTAGCAAGTGAAGCAGATGCTAAACTTGGCTTTATTGGCAGTGGGGATTTGAACCCACAAAAAGCACGTGTGCTTTTAATGCTTGCCCTTACTCAAACCAAAAATTCAGCAGAAATTGCAAAAATTTTTCAAAGATATTAATGTGATTTTAAAATTTGTTTATCTAGGTATAATACAATTCCATCTTATTATAGTTGCATAGACAACTTTAGAATATAAAGCCTTTATGAATGTTTGCAGATAATAGGGAAATTTAAAGATAGTAAGTAAGGACAAAAGAGTAACTCACCATATTCATAAGAATCCATATTCTACCCTTGATTTTAAAAACTCAAATTGTAGCACATATTTATAATTTCCTCTTAACTTTTTATTTTGCTATGAATTCTCTTAATGCTTGAATTACGCTATTTTGTGCCTTTTTAATAAAAAGTTAAAATTGATAACCCAAAGAGGCAGAGAGCAAATGAAGTTGTCCAAATCCACCTGTTTGATAAATACTTTTACGCCCATCTTTAAGACTTAGACTATATGCAACGCCTAGATTCCATTGCTCACTAAATGTTTTTCTCACTCCTGCACCAAACATATAGGCATTACTATCGGGGATTCCTATTTTATCTTGAGGCACAGGGGATTGGTCAAATGCCGCAGAAAACATTAGAAGTAGATTCTTTTGTGTCAAATAAGTAACCCCTAAACGCAAAGCAATAGTATCCTGCCAACCATCACCCATAGCCACTGCACCATAATCAGCTAACCCCATCATTGCTTCTAATTGTTGCGAACTAAATTGCATTACCATACCGCTAAGAGGCGTAAATTTGGGATTGCTAAAGTTAAATGCAAATTTATCTCCCTTGCTCCAATAAATTCTCTCATATACAAACTCTACACTTAATTGCTCAAAATAGTGCATTATTGCAATTTGCACGCTTGAAGGAAGCGTAACACCAAGATTTAAATCTGCTTTCATATTTACATTACCCACAGAACCACCAATATAAGTTGTAGCATCAAGACCGCCCTTGAGGTTAAAAGTTACGGGAGAAGTATAAACAACACTCAAAGTAGTTTTCTTGCTTTCAAATGGACGCATACTCATTGCAAGTTTATAGCCAAAGGCAAGATCTGCACCATTACTTTTTTGCTCTACTTTAGTCGCTCCTACAAGCCTTGTAGTAATCTCCATATCTCCCATACCAAAGGCATTTGCCACTTGTTTGGCATCCATTAGAGGGAGATAGCCACGTGGGGCTCCATCGGCATCTGTTTCTGTTGGAGATGGATAAGCACAAGGTCCCGGGTTACTTGTTTGCAAATTACCATTAAAATCATAAAATGTCCCTGTGTAACAATTCACATATGCTCCTAAGTTTTGAGCTTCTTTCATAGTGTCTGCCAAATTGCCACAACCATAAAAATCACTTGTGCTATAACCATTTTGAATACAATAATTTACGCCATTGACAAATTTATAGCCTGTTTGCTCTACCCCATTAATAGTAGTTTTATAAGTTTGATTAGGCACTTTATTGAATAATGTGGGCAAACAAATAGCTGTTTGACTTGCACAAGTCTTATCATTATACCGCCATTCTAAGTTACCATTTGTCCATTCACCCTGATAGTTCTCCCAATTCTTTTTAATTTTTGCGTTAATCTCTGCAACCTTTGCATTATAACCTGCAACATCAATGCTTTGTTTATTGTCATCAACATAAGGAGCAAACACACTCGGGTCAGGCATACCAAACCACGCTTCAGGATTAAATATTGTAGGCATTTGATATCGAAGCTTATTATTTAAGTGTCCTCCACCAGAAACTCCTAATCCTGCCAAAGCAGCTAAAGCATTACCTTGAGCTGTGTTTACTGCATAAATGAGCTGCGCCATAGCTGGTGGCACCATAGATTCTGGAATTTCATCAAAATCTTTAATATTTGTAATCACTTCACCGGGCTTATCTTTTGTGCCAAGTGGAACAAACACAGTGTTTTTGAAATTGCCCATTCCATAGAGAATCCGCGGACTTACCCCAATAGAAATACGTTCATCATAATTCCAGCTCAAAGAAGGACTAAATTCCACCATTGCAATCATCACATTGCGTAAAAAAGCTCCTGCCTCGCCATTCCAATTCATTGCTAATCCGCTAGGAGCAGTAAAACTCGCACCAAAATTCCAATTTCCCCACTTATTTTTAGCAGTTTTGCTTTTATAAAAAATCTTAGGCACAGGAAAAAATGTCGGGTCAGCAGAACCCTCAACTAATGCACCTCTCTCACTAAATCCCCATTCTCCGTGCTGGTTTTTCACTTCAGAGGGCACTTCAATGGGTGCACTCAAATCCACACCCAAAAAAGTGTTTGCTAAATTTGCCATATTTGAATCAATACCCAATGTCGTAGTGGTGCTTAAGCCCCAATTAATAGACCCCTCGCCAATATTTTTCAAATTCGTATCTGTTGTAAAAGCAAAACCCGGAATGTAAATGCCTGTAAAAGTAATATCTAAATCGTGTTTAGCCGTGTCTGATAATGGGTGAGAAAAACCCATATTAGCAGGATTATAATATGCGCTATCCGCCCCATAAGCTCCAGCGACATAAGCAGAATTCAGCGCGGTTGAATTAAGGCTCTGCTCATTTATTTTGAAGCCCGATGTATAGGCAAGACAACAACACAAAAGCAAGAGAACAAGACTTCTTAGCACACTTTTTCCTTATTGAAATATATAAGGTTGTGAAATTCTGTAAAGCATAGAAAATAACCTTACAAAAACTTTTATGGGCGCGAGATAGCAAAATATGTGCCTGAAAAATCTCACACAAGTTAAGGTCTTGCTCAAGTATGCACGAATTATAACCTTATAGTTGCATATGCAACAAAGGGCTGAATTTTATATTCCAAGGATAAATATGTCAAGGATGGATCAAAGAGGAATACGGAAAAATGCAAAGCCTTAAAACAAAGTCAAATATTCTGCACTTTTGCAAAATAGAATCTGCGAGATACAATCAAAGATTCTAAACTTTCCAAAATAGAAAGACGCAACTTTGCTATATTTTAGCTAGAATCCACAGATGCTAACACAAAAAAGGAACATACAGATGAATAACTTCAGTAGGCTGGGCTTTATTATGGCGACTTTGGGTAGCTCTATTGGTTTGGGACATATTTGGCGATTTCCATATATGGCAGGGGAAAATGGCGGTGGGGCTTTTGTGATATTCTACCTTATCCTTGCGCTATGTATTGGCGTCTCAATGCTGATTGCCGAAATGCTCCTTGGCAACATTGCGCGAAGCAACCCTTTAGATAATTACCCTATCCTTGATAAGCTTAATACCTCACCTACTGCACACGATAAATTAGACATACACAATCAGTCTGTGCAAGATTTAAAACCCCTTAATAAATCCCTGATGTGGCTAGGGATAAATGCCATTGCCGGACCCCTTATCCTTAGCTTTTACGCGGTAGTAATGGGCTGGATTCTGTATTATCTCATCTTTGTTAGCACTCATTTGCCTAGTGATATTCAAGGCTCTGTTGCACTTTTTAATGAGATTCGGACACAATCATTCCTGTGGCAGAGTCTTTGCTTTGCTAGTATTATTGCTTTTACTGCATTTGTTGTGGCGCGTGGGATTAAAAAGGGTATTGAGCGACTCAATCTTATCCTTATGCCTCTGCTTTTTATTATATTTGTGGGACTACTCATCTATGCACTTACGCTCGAGGAGTTTGGTAAAAGCTGGCATTTTATGTTTCATTTTGACCCATCGCGCATTACTCTTGATACGCTTATAGAATCTCTCGCGCAAGTCTTTTTCTCCCTCTCACTGGGCGTAAGCACGATAGCTGTCTATGCGGCAAATGCAAAAGAGGGTGAAAATCTCCTTAAAAGCGGCTTGTGGGTAGTAATAAGCGGTATTGTCATCTCGCTTATCGCCGGACTTATGATTTTTACATTTATTTATCATTTTGACGGGCAGCCAAGCGAGGGTGTGGGGCTTTTACTCATCTCTTTGCCCCTTGCATTTCATTCGCTGGGGAGCAGCGGAGAGGTTATTAGCATACTCTTTTTTATTGCTGTGCTTTTTGCCGGACTCACCTCCACAATCTCTATGCTTGAGCCGGGTGTGAGAATCCTCTGCGACAAGCTTAATTTTTCCCAAGCCAAAGCCTCATACACATTAGGCGGCGTGATTTTGATACTCGGCTTTCTTGTGATTTTGTGGAGTAATGCTGACCTTAATATGCCTACCATACGCGAAAAAAACCTTTTTGATATGCTCGATTTCCTCACCACACCACCTCCGTGCTTATGCCGCTAGGAATGTTGTGTGTGCTTCTCTTTTTGGGCTGGTATATCAAGGTGGAGAATCTGCGAAAATGGACGCCCTATCTGCCAAATACGCTTTTTTTCGTGTGGCTATGGATACTACGCATTGTCGCGCCCGGCATAATTTTAGTCATTTTTATCTCACAGCTTTTTTCTGCATAGAATCTCGACTATGGAGAGCACACAAAAGCCTACTATCGCTATTCTTGCCACAGGAGATTCGCACTATCGCTTCCTTGCATACAGAGCAGATTGCCAACATTGACAGCGCGGATATGAGCGCAGAGATATGGCTCACTCTCGCTAAGCGCGTTGATACCTTGCTTCAAAGCGCACATATTAGATTCTGTAAAATCATATGATGAAGCAGATTCGCATAATATGTATTATGGTGGCGATTTGGGCTATATAGAAAATCATCGCATTTTTTTTCGCCCACAGCCACAAGGTGCAATTTGTCCTTTAGTGTGAATGATTTAGACTCTCTGCCTCGCGTGGAGATTCTAGGCTCTTATGCAGGAGATGGACTTGCCACTGCTGCCAAAGCTCTAATAGAGCAAGGCACAAGGGGGCTTGTTATTGCTGGGAGCGGTGCGGGAAGCATACACGCACATCATAAAAGTGCGCTAAAAAAAGCTCATCAAAGAGGGCGTGGTAGTCGTTATAAGTTCGAGGATAAACTGCGGTAAAGTCATTGTAAATAAAGAGGATAGAGAATGTGGCTTTATTAGTAGCGAGGATTTGAATCCACAAAAAGCGCGTGTGTTGCTTATCCTTGCACTTACGCGCACGAGCGATAGGGGAGAAATTTCGCGCATTTTTGAATCTCTTAAGAGTTGATTCACAATTTGCAAGACACATAACATTACACAATACTAAACTTAACTTTGCTACAATATTTGCAAAAGTTATCTAAGGAGAGGGCGTTGGAATCATATCGCTTGAGAGTGTATTTTGAAGATACGGATTGTGGCGGGATTGTGTATCATACAAATTACCTTAAATATTGTGAGCGCGCACGAAGCGAATTGTTTTTTGCTAAAAATATGCAGCCTTTTGTGGAACAAAGTGGCTTTGTGCTTAAACACGCCGAAATGGATTTTGTCGCAAGCGCACATTTAGGCGATATGCTAGAGGTAAGAAACGAGATTTTAGAGTGCAAAAATGTTTCCATAAAGCTCAAGCAAAATGTGTATAGAATCTATGACGCACTTGCGCATTCTTTAAGTGATGCTCTCGTGTTTAGCGCGGTGATTACCCTTGCCTTTGTCGATGTGAAAAAGGGCAAACCTTGTAAGATTCCGACATTTATGCGTGAGATTTTAGAGGGCAAATCTTTAAGTTAGATTCTAAAAAATGGAGAAATAATGAATCTTGATATGCAAAAACCAAACATCGTTTATCCCTGTGTGTGGGAGTATCGCATTATCGGTGAGAGTGAGGAGAGGCTACGCGAACTTGTCTTTGAGGTAATGCCACGCGAATATAATATAAAGCTTGGCAAACACTCGGCACAGGGGCATTTTGTGAGTGTATATGTGAGCGTGGAGGTGCAGAGTGAAAGCGAACGCAATGATATTTTTGTGCATTTAAAACAAGATAAAAGCGTGAAAATGGTGTTGTAGGGCTTACTATGCGCTTTGGTAAAATCGAGTATTTGAATCTGCTTCCCTTTGATGTGTTTATCAAAAAATATCCCACGCCTTCATATTTTAAAATCTTTTTGGGCTTGAGGAAATCCTACCCTGCGAGGCTTAATAAGGATTTTTTGTATCGGCGAATTGATGCGGGATTTATCTCGAGTATCGCAGGATATGAGAGTGCGCGTCAAAAAAAAGCGACAAATGCGGGGATTGTGGCAAAGGGCGCGGTATGGAGTGTGCTCGCCTTGCCTCGAGCGCAAAAAGACGATTATCAATCTGCTTCATCAAATGCCCTAGCAAAGGTGCTCGGCGTGAGGGGCGAGATTCTTATTGGTGATAGGGCTTTGCACTACAATTTGGGTGGTGGTGAGAGCATCGACCTTGGTAAGCTATGGTGGGACAAACATCATTTGGGTTTTAGCTTTGGGCGATTGTGCTTTAATAAAGATAGCGCGTTTTATAAGCAACTCGCGCAAAGATTCATAAGAGTGCCTGTGAAGATTCCGCATTATATTTTGCAGGAACGAAGCAGACAGAGCAATATCGCTGCTGCGGATATTCTCGCATATCTTAAGCACATTCATTATCGTATAGGCAAAAAAGAGAGCATAGCCTTAAGTCGATTCTATACACAAATGCGCCTTAAGGGTATCAAAAAGCCTACGCGTTTTTAAAGGCTTGGTTATTACTTTTTGGCTATAATCATCCCTTTGAAACTCATTGAAACTCACAACAAAGGGCAAGTGTGAAAAAAACGCTTATTGTCGCGCAAGGGGGTATTGCAAGAATATTTCTTGATACGATTTTAGACAAATATTTTAGCAATGACTATTATGTGGTCGTTACAAAAGATATGTGTTTTATGCCCGATAATGCACCTAGCTCCTTTGAATTTCATTGTTTTGATTATACCTCTTCGTTTCGTCTAGGGGAGATTATAGACAACGACATTCATAGCGTGTTTTTGGTGCTCGAAGATAAAAGTGAGATAATTGCTACTTATGAGCTTATCCGCGCTATAAGCAAAAACGTGCGTATTGTAATGGCGCTTGAGGAACAAAAGAAAAGCGCACAAATGAAAAATGATAACAATGTGATTATTTTAAATGAAGAGCTGATTATTTCAAATAAATTTATCGAGCGTCTGCCAAATGTCCCGCTTATCCCGCGTAGTTTTGGGCTAGGGCAGGGCGAGATTATGGAAGTTGGTGTGCCAAGCGGGAGTATATACGCATATCGGCACATAGGTTCTATACAGCAGAAAAATTGGCGCATCGTTGGCATTTATCGTGGTGGCAAGTTGCTTTTAAGCACACATTCTTTGGTGATTCAGCCAAATGATAGTCTGCTTATTGCTGGAGACCCAAAAAAGCTTAATGATGTGTATAGGCAGATAAAAAGTGATATAGGGCAGTTTCCTGCACCATTTGGACGCGATATTTTTCTTTATATTGATATGTCGCTTTCAAGCGAACATAGAATCTTTAATGATGTGCAGGACGCAATTTTTTTAAATGATAATCTCAAAAATAATAAGCTTTTTATCCATTTGCTTAATCCCTCTAATTTCGCGTTCCTCAAATCAATAAAGGATTTAGAATCTAAGAGCGTAAAGGTTATGGTGGATTATAATAATGCGAGCTTTAAGGAGAAAATCGCTCAAGATTCACAGAAACGTTTTGGGTTGGTGATTGTGAATCACGATATTTTTGCTTTGCGTAAGAATCGTAAGGTGCTTTTTGACCTCTCAATCCCTGTGCTTAAGACAGGCTATGAGCATATAAGCGAGTGCAAACAGGGCTTTGTCGTGTTAAGTGAAAGTATGGGAAATGCGGATAATGTAGCTTCGGTAGTATTTGATGTGAGTAAGCAGCTCAAGCTTGATATTGATGTGTATGATTATGATACGGACGCGCTGTATCATAATGAGATTATGCAGCGATATGAGGAGCTTGCGCGGATTTTTAAATGCGATATGAATATGATACAAACAGATTCAAAAAATCCTATTTTGTATTTGCAAGATAGCTTTATCCCTTATTTGTGCTTTGTGCCATTTGAGCGGGGCATTTCGCGCACCAAGACCTTTTCATTTCTTTCTACTGATGCTCATAAAATTGTATCAATGAACAATAAGAATCCGCAGATTTTTATTCCACTTTCGCAAGTTAAATAAGGAGGAGAAATTATGGGCGAAATTGTGCATATAGAGACAAAAACTTCACAATATCCTATTTATATTGGGGCATTACCAAAAATAGAATCGAATCATAAGATTCTTATTGTTTCAAATCCAAAAGTCGCCGGGCTGTATCTCAAATATGTCCTAGAGCGTATTTTTGCGCCTGAAGTGTATGTGTGTATTGTGCCAGATGGCGAGAAGTATAAAAATATGCAAAATATCGAGTATATCCTTGAATGCGCTTTTACTCATCGCCTTGATAGAAAATCCTTAATGATTGCGCTTGGCGGGGGCGTTATCGGCGATATGGTGGGCTTTGCAAGTGGGATTTATCAGCGCGGGATTGATTTCATACAGATTCCAACAACACTTTTAGCGCAAGTTGATGCGTCTGTTGGGGGCAAAACCGGCATTAATAATAGCTTTGGTAAGAATCTTGTTGGGCTTTTTCATCAGCCACAAGCGGTATATATCGACCCCTCTATGCTCGCCACTCTCCCAAGTAGAGAGTTTGGAGCGGGAGTAGCAGAGATTGTCAAAATGGCGGTGTGCTTTGATAAGATATTTTTTGATATACTGCTTTCGCATAGGCTCACATTGCAGGATATAGTGTCTTTGAGTGCAGCCATAGCCACAAGTGTAAAGATAAAGGCAGGTGTTGTAAGTGCTGATGAGAAAGAGCGAGGCATTCGCGCCGCATTGAATTATGGACATACTTTCGGGCATATTATTGAGAATCTTACACAATATGAGAGATTTCTACACGGAGAGGCGGTAAGTATGGGTATGTGTATGGCAAATGCACTTGCTTGTGAGCTAGGAATGATGACGCAAAGTGAGTGTGAAAGCATAGAGAAACTGCTTGCAAGTTATGATTTGCCTACAAGATTTAGTTTTTCATCAGCGAGTGGATTTTATGAGAAATTCTATCTTGATAAAAAAAGCACAGATTCTAAGATTATGTTTATCTTGCCTCAAGGCATTGGTGATGTGAGACTACTTGATGATGTGCCAAAAGATGTTGTGTTAAAAGTGTTAAAAGCCTGTGGAGAATGTGATGAATAAATTAATCTTATGTGTGATTGCGCTGCTTTGTGCTACTCTATCTCTTGGCTTTGGAGATGATCTTTCGCTTAAAGAGCAGGTAGAGGTTATTGACAAGCAGCTAGAATCGAGCCACAATGCGTGGCTCAAGCACTATATGAGTATGCAAAACTATAATGAACTTAGTGATGAAATCAATATATTAAAACGAGAGATTCAATCTCATATCAATCCTCCCCGCTCACTCACTTCGCGCCTAGAGACTTTGCAAAGGCAGCAAGATTTGTTAAAAGACTATGCAAAAGAGCCATACAAGGAACTTCTAGAAATTAAGACAATCGATGAAGTGCCACAGATTACTAATCCATTTTTAGCTTTTTCTGGGTATTCTTTTATGAAAATAATGAGGGAGCAACAAAATGCGCTTCAAAGCAATTATGATAGTTTGCAGCATTTGCTTGATATGGTGCGTGAGAAATACACGCTTTTGCTTGAGCTAAGTTTTACTGATAAATCCCTTGAAGTAGCAAGTGCCATTGCTTCCACACAGAGAATGATAGAAGAGCTCGAGGGGGCACAAAAAATCTTAGAAACTTCGATTGATATTTATGTGCAAGAGAGTGAGAATATCAATACAAAGATTACAAATCAAATCAAAAATCAAATTATAAAAATCGTGTATGTAGGCATAGCAGTGCTTATTACGATTCTTTTAGCCTTTTTGCTGAAGCTCACTCTACGCAAATATATCCTTGATACAGATAGAATCTATACTGCAAGTAAGGTGATTAATTTCTTAAATATCACCATTATCGTGCTTATTCTGCTTTTTAGCTATATGGAGAATGTAACCTACCTCGTGGCGATTGTGGGTTTTGCTTCAGCGGGTCTTGCTATTGCGATGAAAGATTTATTTATGAGTGTGCTCGGCTGGTTTGTCATCGTGCTGGGCGGCACTGTGCATGTGGGTGATAGGGTGCGCGTGGTAAAGGATAATAGCATCTATGTAGGCGATGTACTGGATATTTCTATGCTAAGAATCACACTTTTTGAAGATGTAACACTCACAAGTTATAAGGA
Organism: Helicobacter typhlonius; assembly: GCF_001460635.1. Taxonomy (NCBI): domain Bacteria; kingdom Pseudomonadati; phylum Campylobacterota; class Epsilonproteobacteria; order Campylobacterales; family Helicobacteraceae; genus Helicobacter; species Helicobacter typhlonius. The sequence continues at coordinate 1,625,638 of NZ_LN907858.1, read as the reverse complement.
AAATCGCCGAGCTGGGCGCATTATCTTTGTCCCAAACAATTTTATTTTTACTACAATGTTTGCAAACTATACGCACGGAGGGCTAAAGACCGTTTGGGACGGGATAGACTTTAGTATCACCTTTGATAGCAATCATAAAAAAGCACTCAAAATTGCCACAGATATTGGTAAAAAATATGCCAAAGGCTACACGGAAATGGTGCGTCAGCAGGTGCATCGTATGCGCGATAAATACTCTCTACGCAATCCAAATCTTGAGGTGCGAAGCTATTGTATGATAGAGCCAAATGGACTTAGAATCTCAATGTGGTATCAAACAAACGCCTATGCCACACTCGCCTTGCGTAGCACGATTTCAGGGGAGATTATCGAGGCAATTTTAAAAGAAGATGATATACACATCGCCTATCCTACAACTAAAGTTGTTGCCACCGGTGGCAATGGTATTGGCGATACTGCCTCTATTTCTAGTCATACCTCCGCAAATGCCTTGCTAGGCGGCGCGATAGAATCTTAGCGAAGGATATATTTTGCAAAAAAAGGTATATTTTAAAACCTTTGGCTGTCGTACAAATCTCTTTGATACACAGGTAATGAAAAGCTGCATAGGAGAGGAGTTTGAATGCGTCAATGATGAGGAGAGCGCCGATGTGGTGGTGGTAAATTCTTGCACGGTAACAAATGGTGCAGATTCTGGTGTGAGGGGCTATCTCAATAAAATACGCCATTTGGATAAAAAAGTCTATCTTACCGGCTGTGGTGTGGGGACAAGGGGAAAAGAGCTTTTTCATAATAATCTCGCCCATAGTGTATTCGCCCATAGTTTTAAAGAATCTATTGGAGATTTTTTGCGCACAGATGAGCGATTTTTTTATGAAGAAAAAAACGAGACACATATCGATAGCACGATGATTGCGGAGTTTGCAAATAAATCACGCGCGTTTTTGAAGATTCAGGAGGGTTGTAATTTTTCGTGCAGTTATTGCATTATTCCTTCTGTGCGTGGGCGCGCACGGAGCTACCCAAAGGAGAAGATTCTAAATCAAATCTGCGCTTTAAGTGAAAATGGCGTAGATGAGGTGGTGCTAACAGGCACGAATGTTGGTAGTTATGGCATAGATTTAGATAATTATAATCTTGCCAAACTTATTTGTGATATAAATGCTCTCAATGTCCTTAAACGCTTACGCGTAGGGAGCTTAGAGCCTAGTCAAATCAATGATGAACTTAAAGATGTTTTGAATCTACCCCTAATGGAGAGACATTTGCATATCGCACTTCAACACACGAGCAATACAATGCTAGAGGTAATGAATAGGCTAAATCGCGTGGAGAGTGATTTAGCCTTGTTTGATGAGTTTGCTCAAAAAGGCTTTTGTTTGGGGAGTGATTTTATTGTGGGACACCCCGGCGAGAGTGAGGAAGTGTGGCAGGAATCTTTGCATAACTTTAGAACCTTTCCGCTTACGCATTTGCACCCCTTTATTTACTCTAAGCGTGATGGCACAAGGTCTAGTGCTCTTGTAAATGAAGTCAAGGGCGATATTGCTAAAGAGCGACTACATACGCTTAAAGATATTATCACGCATAATAACGAATCCTTTAGAAAAGCTCATAGAGTGCCTTTAGAAGTGCTTGTTGAGAGCAAAATAGAATCTGCAAATGGCTTTATGTATAGTGGGCTTGACCAGTTCTTTAACCGCTTTTATTTTGTATCCTCTCAAGAGGGTTTAGAGGGCAAATGGCTCACATTCACATCTTATGAGATACACAAGGAGGGGAATTATGGTAAAGTCTAAAAGTCTCATCGTGGGGATTGTTGGCGTTGTTGTCGTAGCAATTCTTGTCGTGGTGATGCTTATGCGTGATAATACCCAAGTGCTTAGCACACAAGAAGCACAGACTTTGCTTTCGAGTGGAGAAGTGCGCAATGTGAGTGTGGATAATGACTATTTGTATTTTACACATAAAGATGACAATTATAAAGTCTATCTCTACCCCATTCCGCTTGAAGCGTGGGGCTATATGTTCCCCATTAAAGTGAGACAAACATTTTTTAGTAGCGAGATTCTGGGCGAAATTGGTGTGATTGTTGTCGTATTTTTAGTCCTAAGCCTATTTTTTGCGCTTGTGCGTTCGCACAGAAAGAACAAAATCCCTCAAAAAATACAAAATGAGCCTATACGAGAGAGTGTGCCACTTATAGAATCTAGCTTTATGCCAATGAGTAGTGCAGTGCGTTTTAAAGATGTGGCGGGGATTAGCGAGGTAAAAGAAGAGCTTGTAGAAATTATTGATTATTTGAAAAATCCTAAGCATTATCAGGATTTGGGCATTACTTTGCCTAAGGGTGTGCTACTTGTTGGACCTCCGGGTGTGGGTAAGACAATGATAGCCAAGGCTGTGGCTGGTGAAGCCGGTGTGCCATTTTTTTATCAAAGCGGTTCAAGCTTTGTGCAAATCTATGTCGGTATGGGTGCAAAGCGCGTAAGGGAGCTTTTTGCGAGGGCAAAGGCAAAAGCACCGAGTATTATTTTTATTGATGAGATTGATGCAGTGGGGAAAGCGCGAGGCAACACACGTAGTGATGAGCGCGAGGCAACACTCAATCAACTTTTAACAGAAATGGACGGCTTTGAAGATTCTAGTGGTGTGATAGTCATCGCAGCAACAAATAAGATGGAGGTGCTTGATGAGGCACTTTTGCGTAGTGGGCGATTTGATAGGCGAATCTATGTAGAGCTGCCAAACTTGCAAGAGCGAGAACATATTTTGGGGCTGTATTTGCAGGATAAAAAGCACGAGCTTGACATAGAGGAGGTGGCACGCTTGTGTGTGGGTTTTAGTGGTGCAGCTCTTGCGGCACTCGTAAATGAATCCGCTCTCAACGCTCTAAGGCGCAAATCAAATGTGATACAAAAAGAAGATATTTTAGCCACGAAAGACAAGGTGTTGATAGGCAAAAAGAAAGTGTTGAGCCTAAGCGAGAAAGAAAAAGAGATTCTAGCTCTTTATCAGGGTGCAAAGGCGTTGAGCGCGTATTGGTTAGAGGTGGATTTTGATAAAATTGCACTTGTGAGTGAGAGTTTTAGGGCTGTGGATAAGGAGATTGTGAGTAAGCAGGAGCTTATGGCGCAAATCAAGGTCGCCCTAAGTGGCAATATCGCCGTGAGTTACATTTATCAGCAGAGTTTTAGTAATGCAAAAGAAGATATTGCACGTGCTAAAGGCATAGCTATGCAGATGTGCGAGGAATATGGAATGAGTGAGCGATTATTGAGCGATAGTAGCGATGTGGCGGCGATTTTAGAATCTGCACAGAGTGAGATGCGCGAATTTATTACTAACTCAAAAACCGCCCTTTTAGCAATTTCTAAAGCCTTGCAAGAGCGCGAACGACTAAACAAGGACGAGATAAAAGCAATCTATGAGGGTTTAAGAATCTAGAATGTAAAAATTTCTTGTTTGTAACTTTTTGTCAATATGCTCGACTTTCATAAATGAGTGTTGAATTAGAATCCTCATAAAATGCCTTTGGAAAGAGATAATCTCCGCTAAAGGCGGGTAAATCAATACGTTCATAATCTATATTGAGCGGAATAATGGGCGATAAGATTTGCTCGAGCAAAGTCGTGCAGTATAGTGCGCCTTTGTTTGAATCTAGCACAAAAGTTTTGCCAAGATAGGCGGACACTTGCAATGCGATATGCTCCTTTTGAGCTTTGCTTAGATTTAGTCGTTTAATCGCAATGTTTTGCGCGTGGGATAAAAATTCATCAATGGAGCTTAGAATCACCTGATTTGGCATTTTGAGATTATCATCTGGTGTGGCGTGTAAGATAATAATAGGTTTTGAGCTAACAACCAATCCAATGTGTGTATAGCGATGTTTGCTTAGGCGTTTAATCACTACACTTTCTATGCCTATACCTTCTCGTAGAATCATATCGCCTATCTGCAATGGAGGGAGAGGGCGCAAATCTTTGTGTAAAAGCGTGGGGGTAAGAGATGAGGGGGAGAAATTAAAAAGCGTTGCGATACAAAGTGCCACAACGCCAAAACATAACGCAAGCAATACGAGATAGAATCTCCTAAATTGCAGCTTTTTAGAGGTCAATTTTCCATTTGCCATCTATGTTTGTTAGCTTCACGTGCTCCATTTTGTCTTCACCATTCTTAAAATTCACGCGCAATTCTATTCTTGCTTTCTTTTCATCTACTTTTTCAGACAACACTTCTATATTTTTTACTCCTCCAGCATTGTCCGCATTTTCTTTAGCTATTTCAGCCGCTGCTTTAAGTTTGCCCTCTACAAACTCTTTTGCACCCGCTTTTTCATTTTCTGGAATATACACATACTTGATAAGTGCATCGCCCTTGCCATTATATACATCCTCAATGAAAGAAACCGCCACATCTTTTGGTGTATCTCCACCGCAGCCTACAAAAAATAGCGCAAGTGCCGCGCCCAAAGTAAATGCTAATTTTTTTAGCATTAAGACTCCTTGTGAAATAAAATAAAAATTTAATCCTAGCGAAATTTTGTAACAAACATAATATAACTTTTGTATATTGTTGGATTCTTAAAAATAAGAGTTAAATCCTAAACATAGCAATTTCCTAACTTTTGACATTGCTTTATTGCATTAAAAGGTGCAAAAAAGCACATATACACAAAAAGCGTGAGATTCAATCATCTAAAGCTGCATATTTTAAACAAAATTTAGGTATCATCAACGCTTTTTAAAAGCGACTAAAGAGGCAAAAGGAGTTTTTATGAAGCAGCTAACAGGGGCACAAATGATTATCCAAGCCTTGCATTTAGAGGGCGTAAAGGTAGTGTTTGGTTATCCCGGTGGTGCGGTGTTGCATATTTATGATGAGATTTATAAGCAACAATATTTTCATCATATTCTTGCACGGCACGAGCAAGGCGCGGTGCATTCAGCCGATGGCTATGCGCGCAGTAGCGGGGAAGTGGGAGTGGCTATTATCACTTCTGGTCCGGGATTCACTAATGCAGTTACAGGAATAGCCACCGCTTACACAGATTCCATTCCGCTTGTGGTGATTAGCGGACAAGTGCCTATTACGCAAATTGGCACAGATTCATTTCAAGAGATTGACGCGGTTGGAATCTCGCGCCCTTGCACGAAACACAATTTTTTAGTGCGCAATATTGCCGAATTACCCAGAATTTTAAAAGAAGCTTTTTATATTGCACGAAGTGGGAGACAAGGACCTGTGCTTGTGGATATTCCAAAGGATATTACTGCGACATTAGGCACATTTGACTATCCAGATTCTATTGCATTACAGAGTTATAGACCTACGATTAAGGGGAATCCACGTCAAATCAAAAAGCTTTGCGCGGCTATCACACACGCCAAGAAGCCTTTGTTTTATATCGGTGGGGGTGCGATACTCTCAAATGCAAGTGAAGATGTGCGTGAGTTGGCTCATCGCACAGGGATTCCTTGTGTGGAGACTCTGCTCGGGCTTGGCGTCTTGGCGCATAATGATGAGAATCTACTAGGAATGCTAGGAATGCACGGCAGCTATGCGGCAAATATGGCGGTGAGCGAGTGCGATTTGCTTATTTGCCTTGGTGCGAGATTTGATGATAGGGTAACGGGCAAATTGAGTGAGTTTGCCAAAAATGCAAAAATAGCACATATCGATATAGACCCTAGCTCTATTGGTAAAATCGTAGGTGTGGATTACCCTATTGTGGGCGACTTGAAGTATGCTATTGCTGATATGCTTATCGAGCTTAATGGCTATGAGAGGGAGCATATTGAGCAGTGGCGGGAGCATTTGCGCTCACTGCAGCGACAGAATCCGCTAAGCTATGAGGATAGCGAGGATTCTATTAAACCCCAATGGATTATTGAGCAGCTAGGAGAGAGTTTGAGTGAGAGGGCGATTATTACCACTGATGTGGGACAGCACCAAATGTGGGCGGCGCAGTTTTATCCTTTTAGCTTTCCGCGTCAATTTTTAAGCAGCGGGGGGCTTGGCACAATGGGCTATGGCTTGCCCGCTGCTCTTGGTGCAAAACTCGCGTGTGAGGATAAAATTATCGTCAATATTACAGGAGATGGCTCAATTTTGATGAATATTCAAGAGTTAATGACTTGTGTAGCATATAATATTCCTGTAATTAATGTGATTTTGAATAATAATTATTTGGGTATGGTGCGCCAATGGCAGACTTTATTTTATGATAATCGCCTCTCTCACGTAGATTTGAGTTTGCAGCCGAATTTTGTGAAGCTTATAGAATCTTTTGGAGGTGTGGGCTTTAGGGTAGAGCGTAAAGATGAGTTTGCCCCAGCACTCAAAGCCGCGCTAGATTCTAAAAAAGTGGCGTTTATTGAGGTTCTTATTGATAGACACGAAAATGTGTTGCCTATGGTGCCAACAGGTGGGGCAATCTATGAGATGATGCTCCCGCAGAGTAAATAATCGCATAAGGAAGCAACAATGGAAGCAAAAAATAAAGAAATGAAAAAAAGTATTTGTGTGAATGTGATTAACGAGCATAGCGTCTTAGCGCGTATTTCCGGGCTTTTCTCTGCGCGGGGCTATAATATAGAATCTTTGACTACTGCCCCCATTCCAAATAGCAATCTCTCACGCATTACGATTGTTACGCAAGGCTCGGAAGTGGTGATAGAGCAGATTATCAAGCAACTACATAAGCTTATCCCGGTGGTGAGCGTGATTTCAAACGATGATTTGCTTGAAAAAGAGGCAGCGCTTGTAAAGATTCCATTAAGTGAGCGTTTAGCAGATATAGAGGTGCTGTGTAAGGCTTACAATGGTAAGATTGTCAATGCGAATGAAAAATATATCATTGTCATCGCCACTGATAAGCCAACCGCAATTAATCAATTTATCGCTGCTGTGAAAATCTTTAATCCAAAAGAGATTATTCGCAGTGGTGTTATTGCTATGGAGAAATAAGGAGGTGATGATGAGATTAGGGGTAAATATCGATCATATTGCGACTTTGCGTGAGGCGAGAGCGATTTATGAGCCTGACCCGCTAGAAGCGGTGTTTGTGGCAAAAAATGCGGGAGCACACCAAATCACCTTGCATTTGCGCGAGGATAGGCGACATATCCACGATAGTGATGTAAAGCGCATTATTCAATCAAGCCCTTTGCCTATTAATATAGAATCTGCTCTTGATGAAAAGATTATAGACTATCTTTGTGCTCTCAAGCCCCGCCGTATTACGCTTGTGCCAGAGAAGAGAGAGGAAATTACAACTGAAGGTGGGCTGGATATAGAATCTCATTACAACACTATACGCACTACACTCAAAGCCTTTGAATCTGTGGGTATTGCAAGTGCGCTTTTTATCGACCCTAAAAAAGAATCTATCTTTCTTGCAAGGGAGCTTGGAGCGGACGCTGTGGAGCTACACACGGGTAAATACGCAAATTTGCACCTTATGGCTTATAGTAATCTCTCGCGCACACAACATAGCATTAAGGAGTTAGATATGCCTATGCGTGATATGCTGGAGCAAATTAAAATAAGCCTTGATGAACTCTCTCAATGCGCGACTTTAGCGACTTCTAGCACGGATACACGCTCACTTGAATGCTTTGCGGGACACGGGCTTAATTATCAAAATGTGGGCGCGGTTGCCACTATTCCTTACATTAGTGAGCTAAATATTGGGCATAGTATTATCGCAAGAGCGATGTTTGTGGGGCTAGAGCGTGCAATTATTCAAATGAAAGAGGCGATGTGCCAAAAATAGCCATTAGTATTGGCGATGTCAATGGCGTGGGGATTGAAATTGCTTTAAGAGCGCATAAGATTATTTCTCAAATCTGTGAGCCACTCTATTGCGCTCATCGAGAAGTTTTAGAATCTGCGAGTGAGATTCTATCTTATCCTATACCCCTAGATATACAGTGTGTGGGTGATTTTGCCTATGATGTAGGGAATTTTATCACGCCGGGTGTGGTGAGTGCAAAAAGTGGCGCATATAGCTACCACAGCTTTATGCAGGGGGTGAATCTTACCCAAAGTGGTGAATGTGTGGCGTTAGTAACCTTGCCTATACACAAAAAAGCGTGGCAGGAAGCCGGAGTGGCATTTGTGGGGCATACTCACGCCTTATCTACTTTTTTTAAGAAACAGGGCATTATGATGCTGGGCTGTCCTGCACTTTTTGTCGCACTTTTTACCGACCATATTGCCCTCAAAGATGTGAGCGCGTATGTAAAAAAAGAGAAACTTATTGATTTTTTACTTCGCTTTGCTTTGGCTGTGGCTTTAGATGAGCCGTGCTGTGTGCTAGGGCTTAATCCACATTGCGGCGATGAGGGTATTATGGGAGATGAGGATAGCTCTATTAGCGAGGCAGTGCATGAAGCAAATATGGCTTTGGGAAAAGAACTATTTTTTGGCGCATATCCACCTGATAGTGCATTTTCTCCGCTTAATCGTGCAAAGTTTAGGTATTTTGTGAGTATGTATCACGATGTAGGCTTAGCTCCGCTTAAGGCGCTGTATTTTGAGGAGAGCATTAATGTCAGCCTTGATTTGCCTATTTTGCGCACTTCTGTGGATCACGGCGTAGCGTATGATAAGGCATATAAAAAAGGAAGCAATATCAGTGTGCAAAGCTATCTCAATGCGGTAGAATATGCTATAAATAATGCTTGAATCCAAAATGCAGTTTAAGGATAAAATCTTATAATAGCATTTTATTATAAAATATTAAGGAAATCTATGTGGCGAAATTTTTTTATGCAATTTGCATTGGTCTTTTTTATCTATGCCCCCCCCCCCGTTTATACGCAAGAGAATCAATTTGAACAATTTGGCGATGCGTTTAGGTTTTTGCCCGTGTATGTGATGGTTGTATCTTTGGCAATGGAAGACTATGAGGGTATGGGGCAACTTGTACTTGGCACTTTAAGCACACAGCTTGTAGTTGAAGGATTAAAATATAGCTTTGAAAGTGTGCATAATGGCGGACATCCGCTTAAGTGGGCGAAACGCCCTTGTTGTGAGGACTGGAAAGGAATGCCTAGCGGACATTCAGCTGGGGCTTTTAGCGCGGCTGGATATGTATATTACCGCTACGGGTGGAAAAGTGCCTTGCCTGTGGGAGGACTTGCCGTGCTTACAGCGGCTTCAAGGGTTGAGGCTAAGAAACATTCTATTTTACAAGTGAGTGTTGGTGCGATAATTGCTTGGGGATTTGCGTGGCTCTTTACAAGTGAGTATCAGCCTAAAAATACGATGATTTTACCGAGTATTGATAGCGATAGGCAGGGAAATACATCGGTAAGCCTTAGCGTAATGCATAGGTTTTGACAAGGATTATGATGAAAAACATTCGTCAAGCTTATCTTGATTTTTTTGCTTCTAAAGCTCATAAAATTTATGATTCTATGCCGCTTGTGCCTGATGATGCGAGCTTGCTTTTTACCAATGCAGGTATGGTGCAGTTTAAAGATATTTTTACGGGCAAGATTCCCACACCTACGCCACCACGAGCGACAAGCTCCCAGCTTTGTATCCGCGCAGGTGGCAAGCATAATGACTTAGAAAATGTCGGCTACACCGCGCGCCACCACACGCTTTTTGAAATGCTAGGCAACTTTAGCTTTGGCGATTATTTTAAAAAAGACGCGATTGCCTATGCGTGGGAGTTTGTAACGCAGATTCTAGGTTTTGATAAATCTGTGTTATATGTAACCATTCACGAAAGCGATGATGAAGCCTATGAGCTGTGGTGCGAACACATTGAGCCAAGCCGCATAAAAAGAATGGGCGATAAGGATAACTTTTGGCAAATGGGCGATAGCGGACCTTGCGGACCTTGTAGTGAGATTTATGTCGATCAAGGCGCAGAATTTTTCCATTCGAGCGAGGATTATTTTGGCGGCGAGGGCGATAGATTCTTAGAAATATGGAATCTTGTGTTTATGCAGTTTGAGCAAAAAGACGGCATACGCACACCGCTACCAAAGCCAAGCATTGACACAGGAATGGGCTTAGAGCGGGTTATTGCACTCAAAGAGGGCAAAATCAATAACTTTGATACCTCGTTATTTGCGCCACTGATGAAAACAATAGAGAATCTCACTCACAAGACATACTACCACGATGGCACGCTTTTGCAAAACACAATGCAATTAAGCGCAGAGCAAATACGACAAGCGCAAAAGGAGAGTGCGAGTTTTAGAGTGATTGCCGACCACGCTAGAAGTGTGGCATTCCTCCTCGCGCAAGGGGTAAATTTTGATAAAGAGGGGCGAGGCTATGTGCTGCGTAGAATCTTGCGCCGCGCGGTGCGACACGGCTATTTGCTTGGACTGCAAAAGCCCTTTTTGTTTGAAGTCATTGCCTCTGTGTGTGAGTGTATGGGCGGACATTATAGCTATTTGAACGAGCGCAAAAACGCCATTATGGAGCAGTGCAAGGCAGAGGAAGCGCGTTTTTTTGAAACCATAGAATCAGGAATGAGCCTTTTTGACAAAGAGCGTGAAAAGCTAACAGATGAGCTAGATTCTAAGACAATATCAAGCACGCAAGGACAAAGCCCATTGTTTAGCGGCGAAGTGGCGTTTAAACTCTATGATACCTATGGATTCCCTCTTGATTTAACCCAAGATATGCTGCGTGAGCAGGGCTTAGAGGTGGATTTGGCAAGTTTTGAGCGATGTATGGCAGAGCAGAAAAACAGGGGCAAGGCAAGTTGGAAAGGCAGTGGGGACGCCTTGAAAGAGGGCGATTTTAGTGCGCTTCTAAGTGCATTTGGCGAGAATGAATTTATTGGCTATGAATGTATGAGCGCGGATTGCAAGGTTGTAGCCCTCTTAGATTTTGCATTTCAAAAGATAGATACACTCCAAGCGGGGCAAGAGGGCTATGTAATGCTTGATAAAACGCCCTTTTATCCCGAATCTGGCGGTCCTGTGGGGGATAAGGGTGTGCTTATCAAACAAGGCGCAGATTCCACACTTGCGCAAGTGCTTGATACGCAAAAGTATTTTGGGCTTAATCTCTCTCGCATTCACGCAAACAAGAGCATTGGGGTAAATGATGTCGTGCGCGCGGTGGTGGATAATGCGCGTCTTGAGATTGCAAAGCACCATTCCGCCACGCATTTGCTGCATAAGGCATTGCGTGATGTGCTAGGCAGCCATATCGCTCAAGCGGGTAGCCTTGTAGAATCTACTCGTTTGCGCTTTGATTTTTCTCACCCAAAGGCAGTGAGCGGCGAGGAGTTAGCACAGATTGAAAGCCTTGTAAATGCGGCAATCGCTCGTGCGAGCAAGCAAGAATGCGAGTATATGGGTATCAATGAGGCAAAGGCAAAGGGCGCAATGGCACTTTTTGGCGAGAAGTATGGCGATGTCGTGCGTGTGGTGCGCTTTGGGGATTCTATCGAGCTATGTGGTGGAATCCACACAGGCAGCACGGCAGAGATTGGCAGCTTTTATATCATCAAAGAATCCGGTGTCAGTAGCGGTGTGCGGCGTATTGAAGCAGTGTGCGGCGCAGCGGCGTATAGCTATGGCAGGGCGGCATTAGATTCTCTTAAAATAGCAAAAGAGAGCCTTAAGGCGCAAGATGTGATGCAGGGCATTGAAAAGCTCAAAGGCGAGTTAGCAAAACTCAAAGAGCGTGAAAAGAAAGCAAAAAGCAGTGTCAAAAGCCTTGATTTTGAGGAGATAAATGGCGCAACGCTTATTATCTCGCAGCTTGATTCTATTGATAGCGCACAGGCAAAGGAGCTTGTGGATAAGGCGAAAAATGAAAATATGCATGTAGCGATTTTACTTATTAGTCAAAGTGAGGGCAAAATCGCTATCACGGCGGGAGTAAAAGGCATAGATTCTCTTAAAGCTGGAGCGTGGGTGAGAGAAGTAGCGCAGATTCTAGGTGGCAATGGCGGGGGCAGAGATGACTTTGCTACCGCTGGAGGCAAAGATATGAGCAAAATCTCACAGGCTTTGAATCTCGCAAGAGATATTGCCCTCAAGGCTGTGTAATAAGGAATACTACACTCCACATAATGTTTTTTCGTTGCAATATGAAAGAATGAAACAAAATAAAATTTTTATTTGTGAATTGATTAAGCTTTTTTTGTTGTTATAGTGGAAAGTTTAAATTTTACTTTCAATGACAAGGAGAGAAAATGAAAAAGAGTGTAGTAGGAATAGTTGCATTGAATGCTTTACTTACAGGAGTAAGTGCTGACTTTGGAGACCCTATTTATGACAATAATATCTTTAATAAGAAAAACAAAGAAGTGTGTAAGCAATATTATCATAAAAACAAGATTAAGTTTCTAGGCAGTAATGATATACCTGATTTATATCGTTTGTTGGTAGACCCTGAATATTATGGATTAAGCTCAACAAATGAAAAAGTTAAAAGTTGGCTAAAGGTATATGACAATGCTATTGCAGAGCTTAGTAAGAAAAATTTTGATATATCTAAATATTCAGAAAAGAGTCTTGTTAATCACGCAATATGTAAACTTATTTTGGACGAACAGGTTTAGGCATTACATCTTTATAATGTGATGTCTAGGCTGATTTACTCCCTTTACTTAACTTCTTAAGTCTTTTTTACGCTATAATCCCCACATTTTGTGAATTTTTAAAGGAGACATAATGATCATTTTAGCATTAATCGTGCTTGGGCTATGCGGGGTGGTTTTATACTTTGGTGTGAAAATCATCTCGCAAACAGACAATTGCTATTGTTGAACGACTAGGAAGATTCCACAGGCATTGCAACGCGCAAGGGGAGTTGTGTTGGAGAGTTTAGGCTAGAAACCGAGATTTTATATTTTGCCCACCTTGTTGCGTTTAATTTTTTACACTTAAGAATAAGGATTCTGTTTTTAGAAAGTGCGCTATGTCAAGGTTTTTGTGGGGTACAAAATGTGGGCTTTGGCTCACTAATACGCACGCATCTCGCCCTCACATTTTACCTCACTTGTGGGATTTAAAATTTTAGATTCTATATTGTTTAGAATCTTGCCCTTTTATAGTGTATTTTAATTCTGCGAGAAAAACTTACTTAGAATTTTTTCCAAAAAAGTCGCTTATTACGCTTAAGCCGCCGATAAATTCGCTTGTCTCGTAAGGGATAATCACCTTATCCTTGCTTGGATTCTTTGAAAGCTCATTGAAAGCACTAATGCGCTCTTTGACTAGCAAAAATTCCGCTGCCTGTGCGTTTTTTGCCATTTGATTAGCGATGAGTTCCATAGCATCGCTTTGCCCTTGTGCGAGGGCGATTTGCTCATATTTTTTCGCATCAGCCATTCTTTCAATCGCCTCAGCTTGGAGCACCTTTTCTTGTTTGAGGGCTTCGGCGTTGCGTATTAAAGCTTCTTTTTCGGCTTGTGCTTTAAGCTCAATCGCTCTTTTTTCGCGCTCTGCTTTCATCTGCAAGTTCATAGCGACTTCAATATCACGTGGGACAGAGATTTCGCTAATTTCTACACGCATAATTTTCACACCCCAATTATTTGCCGCATCGCCCAAAGCCACTTGCAACGCGGCATTTAGCCTATCACGTGATGAGAGAGAATCATCAAGATTAATGCGTCCTATCTCGCCTCTAAGCGTGGTGGTGGCGAGGTTTGCGATAGCCATCTTGTAGTTATCCACGCTATACACGGCGGATTTTGCATCAAAGATTTTCAAAAAGACGATTCCATCAATATTGATATTCACATTATCCTTTGTAATGACCTGCTGCCGCCCAATATCTATCATTTGCTCACGCGCACTTACTTTTGCGCTCACCCTATCAATCACAGGCACAATGATATGGAATCCACCCTCAAGCACCCTATGAAATTTCCCTAATCGTTCAATAATGGCAATGTCAGTTTGAGGGATAATCTTTATCCCCATAACAAGCACCGCTACGCACAAGACCACTACCACGGAAGCAAAAATCAACATCACAACTCCTTTTCACGCCTTTGTGCTATTTATTATAGTCCAAGCCACCTGTATGTTTGCATAGGGCGCGATTGTAGCAGAAGATTCTAAAGTCTTAATAAATACCGCGTCCCTCTGCCAAACAATGACATACAAATAGGGCAAATATTTTGAAATTTGCGCTTTAGTGGGTGTGATTACGATGAAAAATACAACACAACAGGGCATTAAGTTAGTTTTGAATCTTAGGAATGTTATAAAACGAAAGATTGTTGAGGAAACAAAACAGAGTAGGTTTGTATGGCTCCGGATGCAGGATTCGAACCTGCGACCAAGTGGTTAACAGCCACCTACTCTACCGCTGAGCTAATCCGGAATATTGCGGTTAAAAGTGCCACGATGTAAAACTTAACTTATGGCATCATCTAAAGTAGAGGCGAGATTATATAGAAAAGAATATTTTTTGTCAAGCATTGCTCGGCTTGTGCGCTTTATTGCATACAAAATAGAATCTGCTACAACCTCACAAAATATTTAATATATGCTAAAAATAAGAATAGTTTTGTAAAATACACAAAACAAAAGGAGGCAAAATGTCGGCTCTTGTGCTTTTGGGCGTTGGGATTGTGATGATTGTCGCTGAAATATTTTTTGGTTCATTTTTTTTATTTTTTATTGGCATTGGGCTGTGCATCACCTCTGTGATTGAATATCTCGTGGGGTTTGATAGCCTTGGCGATAGACTCGTGTGGCAGGCAGTAAGCATTTGTGTGTTTTCGCTACTTTCGCTTTTGGTGCTGCGTAAGCCTATAAAAAGTTGGTTTAATCGCTCACAAGTCTATGAGGATACATTATGCGAGGGGGGTGAGGGTGAGATTAGAGAAGGAATGGTGTATTTTAAGGGCACTTTGTGGGCATATGAAAATTCACAGCGTGTATTTAAAGAGGGTGATAAAGTCAAAGTGATAAAGATTCATAACAACAAAGCAATAATAGAGAATCTTTAATTGAGCAGTTTTTAACAATGGAGCGGGGCGCAAGGTTGGCAAGAAAGGGAATTTACAGAGGATTTTTATTTTATAAAATCTATTTTAGAATCTGCGTTTCAAAACTTACATTTTAAAAATACTTTACCACAAAACCTTGCCTAAAAATTTTACACAATCCCTACAATGCCATTCTTATGCAGTCATAGAGCATATCCATATTTTGCTCTGGTATAAACTCCACGCCCATAGATTTGCCCTTGGAAATATAATCATTTGGCGGGAGCTGCTGCACGATAACGCAAAAGATAATTTTAGAATTAGCATTTTTACTTTCTTTATAGGTTTTTATGAATCCCAAAGCACTCGCATTGCCGATTTTTTCATCAATTACGACTATATCTTGTGGAAAATTGATAAGGCTTCTTAGCGCATTGATTGGGTCATTATCCGTGGTAATAAGGAGGCTTGAATCTATTTTTTCAATGACTTGGCGGTATTTTGCGATATTTACTGCGCTTTCACGCACGATAAGCAGACTTTTGCGATTAGTTTTTTCTAAATAATCCAGCAAATCAAAAAGTGCCTTTGAGCGCGGTGAAAGTTTGCTTTTATCAAGCCCACGCAAAAAGTAGCGCAAAAAAGTTTTAGAGCTAAAGCTTCCCTCAATGCGCGAATTTCGAAAAAAATGCTTCACATTTTGACTATGCTTTGCTCTGCCCCACAAAGTCGTATCAAACTCATACGCCTTTGTGTCCAGCAGGGCGATAAAGCGTGTTTTGAGTTCCTGTGTCATAGGCGTATATACAGAGCTAAAATGCTCGAAATGCTCTTCTTTAAAACGTTTCATTCTCGCATTTTCATTGACAAGCGCATCTTTTTGATTGCCAATAAAATTGAGTAAATCCACATATCGCTTACGCATAGCCTTTACTTCTTTTTCTTCCTCTGCATATTCCTTGCTACCTTTATCATCTCTTTTAGCTAGACTTTTTTCGCCATCGGCTAGTGAGGAGCTAAGGGAGTTGGTTTGAGCCTGTGCGTTAGCAAGCGAACTTTGAATCTCCTCGATGCGCGTAATCGTGCGGTTATATTCCACTTGCCGAGCAAGAAATATCATTTCAAAGGCGTAATTGAGCGAATATTGGGTTTTTTTGCAGTAGGTTTCAAATTCTTTTGAAAGAGACATAACCTCCGATTTGAGCTTTTTTAGTGTGTCATTTTCTATGTTTGGGTCCATTGCGCATAAATCATTATAGGCAGTCAGCAAAAAGCGGCGCATACGAATGAAATCAAGCTTTAATTTCCCTACCATATGGTCTTTATAAGATTCTATAATTTGGTTTTCACGCGCGAAATATTCCTCTATACATACATTTGCGGGTTTTGTTACGGGTATTTGGTCTGGGTCTATGGGTTTTGGCTTCAAGTGGATTTTTGTAACAGCCTTCATCTCAACGACAAATTCCACCTCCTCGCCTTTTTTCAAATCTTTTATCTCATCTCCCCATAAGTCAAAAGCAAAGCTAAAAACGCGCTTATTTAGCTCTTGCTCTACTTGTGCGCTCTGTGTTTGCGGATCTACATTAATAATCACCCCATACAACATACTTATCCTTCTTTAGATTCTCTTCATATATTATACACGGCTTTTAGAATCTTTAAGCAATTCTAAGGCTTCTTGTGTGATTTTTATGCTACGCGTTTGCGCCCACGCATAAATCGCTTTCAACTCGTCCGTGTTGTCGCTTTGAGATGGGCTTAAATGCGTAAAAAGTGGTGGCAACACGCGTAGCGGTGATTTGGATTGAATCTGTGCCCTAAAAAGCACAAGATTTGCCTCTCTATTTTTGAGAGAATGCACAAATTGTGCCACATTGATATGTAACCCATTTTTTTGCGTCTCATAGAAAATCTCCGCACAAAGCCTTGCATCATAGCACATACACAAAGTGCCATTTGGCTTTAAAATGCGCTTGATGTGTTGCATCAAAGCTTGAGGTGGCAAAAAATGTTGGAATCTCGCCATATTTTTGCGCTCATTATCACCCAAAAGCGCACCCTTGGTATAAAATGGCGGATTACTGATAATAAAATCAAACTTATGCTCGGGCTTAAAGTCCAAAAAATCCACACAATGCACCACGCCACCAAAGGGCGCACTATTTTTTTGCGCCAAGATGCTCATTGCCTCGTCTTTTTCAACAAGATAAATCTCTGTCTTACCACCAAGAGAGCTAATCTCACGCGCACAGAGTATGCCTAAAATGCCACTTCCTGCGCCAATGTCTAAAACATTAAAATGCTTTTTTAAAAAAACCTTAGCAAAATGCGCGAGGATAAGGCTATCTGTGTTGTAACAATAAGCATTTTCAAGCTGATAAATATCTACACAAGCCATAGCGCGACATCACTCCCGAGTGTGTTTTGGTGGATAAGGCTAAAGCTTTCATCAAAGCCTGTTTGTGTTTGTGAATCTTGCGTGGTATGTGGGGATTGCATTAGCAAAAGCATATCTATTTCTGAGCGCATACTATGCAAAAGATGATAGCCTCCCTCAATAATCACAAAGCCCTTTAATTCGCGTACATCGCGAATGTCTGCACTAAAATGCACACGATTTTCAAGGATTTTATTTTCTGCTTTAAGCTTATTTTGTGTATGTGAAAATACAAGCACCTGCGGTGCTTTGGTGCTATCATAGGGAGTAGTCGCATATCGTGCGTTAAGTTGTGGATTATCCGTCCTTAAGGTCGCGCCTGATATACATATATAATCACACACGCTGCGTTGATTATGTGTAAAAATTTGTGAATCTTGGCAGGATATGCGCCCATTTTTGTAATCACCATTAAGTCTTTGAGCAAGTTTAAAAAGCACGAATCGCCCCTTTGTGCGCATTGTTTCAAAGGGTAGAAGCAAGGATTTTGCATAATGCTCTAGTGCCAGATTCACAGAAGCATTGATATGTTTGCTAAGGAGATAGTCTAAGCCACCCTTGGCAAGTTGATGAGATTCGGTAGTGGCGATACATACCTTGGCAAATTGAAGTTCTGCTATGAGTGCAGCACAAGGTGGTGTTTTGCCCTGATGATTGCAGGGTTCAAGGCTCACATAGAGGGCGCATTGCGTAAAGATGCCTTGATGATTGTTAAGTAAGTATTGATGAATGTCTTTGCTTTCTGTAAGATTGAGTATCTGTTTATCTTGCGTGAGCGTGTAATACGCCTCTTTCATCGCGAGAATCTCCGCGTGGGGTGAACCTACGAGGATATGCACCCCTACGCCTATGATGTCTTCATTTGGAGCGACAATGAGTGCGCCTACACTCGGGTTTGGTAGGGCTAATGTTTGATGTTCCCACGCAAGTGTGCAACAATGGTGTAATAAAAGTTCATCAAGGGAGCGCAAAGGTAACCTTTGTTTTTTTAATATCCGCAAATGACACACATTTGACACCGCCTTGTGTGCGCACTTCTATGCTGTTTTCATCAATATTTTCTAAAATACCCTCAATCACACTTTTGTCCGTGCATTTCACGCTTACTTCCTCGCCGAGCGAAAAGCTATAATGTGTGGGAGTTTTGAGAATCCGCTCTAATCCCGGAGAGCTTACTTCTAAAAAGTAGCTTGGCAGATTAGATTCTTCTACATCAAGCAGTGGCGAAATCATCTCGCTTAGGCTTTGGCAGTCCTGCAAACTTACCGCACTGCTTTGTGAATCTAGCTTCTGCATAGGGGCTTTGCGCGTGATGCTTACACGCAAAATATTATTGTCATTTTCTTTAAGCATAGAAATATCATAAATATATAGTCCAAGGCTTTGAGCCATTTTGGCGATTTTTTCGTCTGTTTGGGCTGATAGCATAGCTTTCCTTTTTTAGTTTTTTGAGCTTTTTTCTTTGGCGATTTGTGCAAAGATTGAATCAAGTGTGTTTGCATTTTTTAAAGAATCATCAAAGCTAAAACGTAGGTTCGGTGCGCGAAACCATTGTGTGGAGCTAAGAATATAATCTTTTAGAATCCCCTGTGCTTTGTTGAGCTTTTGCACGATGAGTTTTCTTTCGTTTGGGGATATGTCGGTAGCTTCTATAAAAACTTCCGCGCTTTGCTTACCTTTGGAGCATTTCACATCGGTAATGCTAAGGCTATTAATCTGTGTGTCATTGAGTTGTGAAAGTGCCCCACTAAGGATTTCTTGTAGCATAGATTCTGTGCGTTGTTGCTTAATATTCATCGGGTATCTCCATTTCACGCAAGTTATAAAATAGGGCACGATATTCTTTAAATCTTCCTGCCAAAATCGTCTCTCTCGCCCCTTTTGTGAGACTAAGATAATAATGCAGATTATGCAAAGAGGCGAGGCGATGATAGGTGATTTCATTCGAGCGGAAGAGGTGGCAGAGATATGCTCGGCTGAAGTTTTTGCAGGTGTAGCAGTCGCATTTGCTATCAATAGGGTTTTCGTCATTTGCATATTGTGCGGCTTTGATATTAATCTTGCCAAAATGTGTAAAAAGTGTGGCATTTCGTGCGTTGCGCGTAGGCATTACGCAGTCAAACATATCCACGCCCAAAGCGATAGATTCTATAATATTCTCCGGTGTGCCAACGCCCATAAGATAACGCGGTTTGTAGCAGGGCATAAGCTCGGTAGTGTGCGCGATACACTTATACATCTCCTCTGCGCTCTCTCCCACAGCTAATCCACCAATGGCAAAGCCATCAAACTCCCCTATGTTAGTTAATTGCCTAGCTGAAAGCGTGCGGAAATGTTTGCTTATACCCCCTTGAATAATTGCAAAAAGATGATTATCTAAGCCCACGCCTCGCGCTTTTTGTGCTTGATGATAATCAAAACTCCTTTGCGCCCAATCACTCGTGCGCCGAATAGAATCTGCCAAACGCTCATCATTTGCGGGTAAGCCCACCAAATCATCAAGCACCATCATAATGTCGCTATTGAGTGCATATTGCATATCTAGCACAAATTCGGGAGAGAAAAAATGCTTTGAACCATCAATATGGGATTTGAATCCTATGCCTTCATCGCTTATTTTTGTGTTTTGATTGAGGCTAAAGGCTTGGAATCCTCCGCTATCGCTAAGGTAGTTGCCGCCAAAATTGGCAAACTTATGAATCCCGCCGAAGTTTTTAAGTCGCTCAATACCTACGCGCAAATACATATGGTAGGTATTTGCAAGGATAATTTTCGCACCCAAAAGATTCTTCATATCAAGGCTATCAAGTGCCTTGACACAGCCTTGTGTGCCCACAGGCATAAAAACAGGCGTTTGCACCTGTGCGTGGGCTAGAGTGAGGTTTAATGCCCTAGCTTTGCCATCTTGTGCTTGAAGTTCTACCTGCATAGAAGACCTATGCTTTTAGATTCTGTGGCTTTTGTGATTGAATCGCTTTTTCGGGCTGATTTTTCGCACTGCAGTCTTTAGCGTATTGCACGGCGATATGCGCGGCTTCTATAAACGCACCCCGCACTCCGCTTTGCTCTAGGGATTTAATCCCTCGAATAGTCGTGCCACCCGGGCTTGAAATGGCGTATTTAATCTCACTTGGGCTTTTATGTGCTAACTCCGCGCTAAATCCCGCAAAACACTGCTTTACCAATGCGCTACTTTGCGCGTGTGTAAGCCCCTCTAGCACACCCGCGTCAATGAGAGATTCAGCCACAAGGGCGAGAAAGGCAATGCCACTTCCACTTGGGGCGATGCTAGATTCTATTAAAATTTCATTATCCACTTGCACGGCATTGCCAAAGGATTCTATAAATGGAATGACTTCTATGTGGAGAATAGAATCTGCTCCTGCGCCCTCTTGCGCGTAATAAAAGGCAGTGGCGGAGAGTTTGCTTAAAGCAGCGATATTAGGCATAGCACGCACGATATATGTAGATTCTATATGTGATTGTATGGCTTTCACACTTACACCTGCTAGGACGCTATACACGCACCGCGCTTTGCCTATAAATCTAAAGCTTTCTATGCCCTTAGGCTTGGTGCAAAGTAGAATGTCCTTCCCCTCGCATTCAATCTCATATTGCCCTTGATTATTTGTGTGTGCTGGGAGAACTTGGGCACTTGGCAAGTAAGATTCAATAAAATCCTGTGCTTTTTTAGAATCTCGCCCAATGATAAAAATCTCATCATAATGTGTAGCAATGTGGAGATTCTTGCATAATATGGCTTGTGCGATATTGCCATATCCTAACACAAGGAGGGTTTTCATTAGTTGTCTCTTACGGGTGAGGACTGCTCACCTTTTTCTGCTTCCTCTTTGTTGTAGTATGTGCCGATAGGGTCGCTTAGGCTATACATCGGGTATTGTGTGCTATCAAGCACGACTTGCGCCATTGTAAGGTTGTCAAAGTTAAATACTAAGGGAGCGAGGAAATTAATCGTAGAGTTTTCAATAGGCTTTTGAATCACCATAATATTAGCAATAAGTAGATTTTTAGCATTATCTAAATCAAGCAAAATTTTCACATTTGAGGGGACATCAAATTCATATTCTCGAAGCAAAAATGGATTCACAAGTGTGAAGTGTGGCACTTCGCTATCAACATTAGAAAGCTTCATAAATAAATCATCGATTTTTTCAAGCTTCATTTTTTTGACTTCCTCAAAACCTAAAATTGGCAGTTTGACTTCAAAAACCATTTTTTGCTCCCATACCTTACTCTTAACTTTGCCTTTATTAAAGTGTTAAAAACACAGATTATAGCACAAATATGTGTTTTTATACCAAAATAATAAAATCTAAAGCTATAATGTGCGTTTTATTTTAAAAAATTAAAAGGTTTTTGATGAAAATAAATACCTTAGTGCTGATTTTATGTGCTTTTTTTGTATATTCTGGTTGTGCGAAAAAAGAAGCAGAATACAATAAGTCCGCTTCGTATTGGTATGAATCTATAATCAAAGAGATAAATTTTGGGAATCTTGAGGGTGCAGATAGTTTTTTTGCCTCTTTGCAGAGTGAGCATATCAACTCACCTCTTTTAGCTGAAGCAATGCTGATACTCGGCGAGGCACATATGGAGAAAGATGAATATCTTTTGGCGAGTTTTTATTTTGATGAGTATTTGAAGCGATATGCGTCTTTTGAGAATCAAGACTATGCGCATTATTTGAAGATTTTGGCAAACTTTTATGGATTCAAAAATTACAGCAAGGACCAAGAGTTTATTGCGCAAAGTATTAGCGATACACAGGCTTTTTTGCGCACATTCCCGCATAGTCGCTATGTGCCCTATGTGGAGTATATCGCGTTGAAGTTTGAGCTAGGGCAAATCGAGCTTAATCGCTCAATTGCGCACGTGTATAGCAAGCAGGGCAAAGATAGCGCCGCAGAGGAATACTTAAAGCGCAATGATGAGGAACTTTTTACGCATTTTAATCCCAAAGCCTCGTATGTCCCTTGGTATGTGCGTATGTTTAATTGGTAGGAGAAGCAAATGAATACTTTAGAATCGAGTGATTTTCCAATGACTATGCCCATCATTACAGAAGATGAGCTGATATATCCTTTTATGATAGCCCCGCTTTTTATTAGCAATGAAGAACATATAAAGGCGGCGCATAAAGCAACAGAGAGAAATGGGCTTATTTTTATTGGGTTTGAAAATGAGGACGACAAAGGGGAGTTTCCATTTCATAATGTGGGTGTGATTGGGAGCATTATGCGTGAGGTGGCATTGCCAGAAGGGCGCGTCAAGCTACTTTTTAAGGGTTTGTATCGTGGCAAGATTCTATCTGTGCTCCACTCTGCTACAGATTCCTTGCAGGTGGAGGTTGATATATTCTCATACAGAGAATATGAAAGTAATAAAATGAATGCACTTTTACAGGTGCTGCACGAAAAAATCTTGCATTTGGCTAATCTTGATGGACGTTTCTCGCCTGATTTTCTTAAGACTATAGAAAATAATGATGAGCCAAATCGTATTGTGGATTTTGTTGCTTCAGCTATGCGATTATCTAAAAAACAAGCTTATGATATTTTTGCTAAAGATGATGTAGAAGAGCGAGTGTTGGGTCTTATTGAAATTGTGATTGAGGAGACACAAGCCCAAAGATTGCAAAAAGAGATTAAAAGCAAAGTACATAATAAAATGGAGCAAGTCAATAAGGAATATTTCCTCAAAGAGCAGCTCAAGCAGATTCAAAAGGAGCTTGGCACAGAAAATATGCGTGATGAGGAAATGGAGCAATATGAGCAAAAGCTTAACGCCCTAAAGCCTTATATGAATGAGAATGCCTATAAAGAGGTGCAAAAGCAGATTAAACGTCTCTCTCGTATGCACCAAGATAGCGGCGATGCGAATATTTTGCAAAACTACATCGAATGGGTGCTTGAGATACCATTTGGCAAATACGCAAAACAAAAGCTTTCTATTCAAAAAGTCGCCAAACAGCTTGATACAGACCATTATTCATTGGAGAAGCCAAAAGAACGTATTGTGGAGTATTTTGCAGTAAAAGAGCTTGTGGCACAGAGAGAAGAACAAGCGCGCAAAGAACAAGAGGGCAAAAAAGACACAAAGATTCAGCCAAAAAATGAAAACAAGCAAGAAAAAGGCACAATTTTGTGTTTCTATGGACCACCGGGTGTGGGGAAAACAAGCCTTGCAAACTCTATTGCAAAAGCTATTAAACGCCAACTCGTGCGTATTGCTCTCGGTGGACTAGAAGATGTGAATGAATTGCGCGGACATCGCCGCACCTACATCGGCGCAATGCCCGGACGCATTACGCAAGGACTGATTGAGGCAAAAGAAATGAATCCTGTGGTGGTGCTTGATGAGATTGATAAAGTCGGCAGGAGCTATCGAGGCGACCCCACGAGCGTGTTGCTTGAGATTCTAGACCCGGAGCAAAATCACGCCTTTAGAGATTATTATACAAATTTTGACATTGACTTGTCGCAGGTGATTTTTATCGCTACTGCAAATGATATTAGCACAATTCCAGCACCTTTGCGTGATAGAATGGAGTTTATTTCTATCTCCTCTTATACCCCGCAAGAAAAATGTGAGATTGCAAAGAAATATCTTATCCCGCAGGAGTTACAAAAACACGGCTTAAGTCAAGATGAGCTAAAAATCACCACTCCCGCGCTTAAGACTATTATAGAATCTTACACGCGCGAAGCAGGGGTGCGAAGCCTAAGACATAAAATCGCACAGATTATGCGTAAAGGCGCGACTTTGATTTTAAAGGGCAAAAAAAATGTAGTTATCACACCGCACAATGTGGGTGAGTTTTTGGATAAAATCGTGTTTGAAATTTCCCCAGCAGATAAGAAAAACACAATCGGTGTTGTCAATGGACTTGCTTGGACGAGTGTGGGCGGCGATGTGCTAAAAATTGAGGCGTTAAAGATTAGGGGCAAGGGTGCGCTTACGCTCACAGGAAGTTTGGGTGATGTGATGAAAGAATCCGCGCACATAGCGCATTCTGTGGTAAAAATGTTACTTGATAAGAAGATTCTAAAGCCTAAAGAAACTCACAAAAATCCTATTTATCAGCTCTATGATATTCATCTGCACGTGCCTGAAGGCGCGACACCAAAGGACGGACCGAGTGCGGGGATTGCTATGGCGTGTGTGATTGCCTCTATTCTCACAGATTCTAAAATTTACGCACATATTGCAATGACAGGCGAACTCACATTGCGCGGGAATGTCCTTGCTATTGGTGGATTACGCGAAAAACTTATCGCTGCGCATAAGGCAGGGATAAAAACTGCGCTTATTCCGCAAAAAAACTATGAGCGTGATTTGAAGGATATTCCAAAAGAAGTGCTTGATAAGCTAGAGATTATCGGCGTAAGCGATATTAAAGAAGTGCTTGAACGCGTGCTTGTGAAATGATATGAATCCGCATAATAACCACAATATTTTTTACCTTGCTGTGCTATGTTGTGCGCTTGGGTGGTTTTTTTTAGGATTGGGGCTTATATTATTTCCGCTTAGTCTTTTTTTGCTGACGCGCTCAAACTTTAATCAGCTTTTATTTGTGATATTTGTGAGCCTTGATATTACAGGATTCACACTCTCACTCTTTGCAAACGCACAACTTGTTACAAAGCATATTTTTTAGGATATGGAGTTTTGCTTTTTTTAAATCTTTGATGATTGTGAGGCTTTAGAATCAAAAGGCATTGGTTGAAACTCGCTTATTTTGTTGCCCTATGCTATTAGCGCATATAATTTATATGAAAGATTTATCATTTATGCCATTGCTAATTCTTGCAATTGTGCAAACAAATCTTTAGCATTGTTAAATTCATCTTCCTTAAGATTATCTTTTTCTATGCCCCATTTTGCGTGAAAATATGGAATCTTCGCATTTTGTGCCGCACCTCTATCTTTTGTGCCATTACCTACAAACGCACTTTTACGCACAGGGGCGCGTTGCAAGATTCTCTCTATCATCATTGCACTTGGCTTGGATTCTAAATTTTGTTGTGCGCCTAGCACTTCGTCAAAAAAATGCAAAATATTATGTCGCTTTAAAATAGGACAAAGACTTTCTTGTGGGGCATTTGAGGCAATAGCTAAAAAATAGCCATTTTTCTTACATTCATTCAAAAGCCACTCTACATTCTCAAAGAGCCGCGCATCTTGTTCGTAATGTCTGCTAAAATAATCCTCAAACCCCATTTTATAGCTTGGGTGGGGGAAATCATCGATATGATAAAAGATTTTTGCACAACCCAAACCCGGTGTGTGCGTTACGCGTTTGATATAGTCATACTCTAGCGGTGGCAGATTCTTATCTGCGCGTATTTCATTAATCGCCGCACAAATACAATCTTCGCTATCAATGAGTGTGCCGTCCATATCAAAAATGACATTGAGCATACTCTCTCCTTGAGTTTTTGAGCAGATTCTATCAAAAACTTGTGAGTAAAGGCAATAAGTTGCTACTTCCTTGAGATAGGATTCTACTTGGCGAAGAGAGTTTAAGCTCAATGCAAAGGGCGAAAGCAAAGTGTCTTATAGCACTTATGCCGCTGCGCTTATCAAGCTACTCTCTTCCAAAGAGCTTAAAATGTGCCAAAGAATAAGCCTCATTGAAATATAGAATCTTAAAGTGGTATAATGGCGCAGATTTTACACAAAAGGGAGAGAAAATGAAAAAGACTTTGTTGCTTCAGGCGCAATACAATCAGCTTGCAAATACAAATATGTTTGCGACTTTTAAGAAATGCCCAAAGGAAGTGTTGTATAAGGATTGTGGGTTGTATTATGGCAGTGTGATGCAAACAGCGGAGCATATCCTCTGTGGTGATATTGGCATTGTTTTGGGGGCTTTTGGTGCGTTTGCGCCCAAAAAGCTGGAGGGCGTAGAGGAGATTTTCGCCTCTGTAACATCTAAACAGAGATTGCAAAGTGCAATTTATGAGGACATATCGGCATTTGAGGCATTGCGAAGCAAGGTAGATAGCAAAATCATCGCGTTGATAGAATCCATTGAGGATTTTGAAAGCATTGCCACACTTAGCTTTCCGGGTGTAGAGTTTAAAAAATCTCGTGGATTTTTTATCCTCGCACTTTTAAACCACGCTACACATCATCGCGGACAAATTGCCGCCGCACTAGATATACTCAAAATTGAAAATGACTTTAATGGAATGTTAGGGTAGATAAAGATAAATTTCTTAAACTTTTTTGCAAACTATTAAATACACAAGTGTTGTGCTTGGCAGTGCAAGAGATATAGCTTTTATGCTATAATGCCACAAATTTAAGATTCTTAAAATGGAGGGATAGGCAATGTTTTGGGACCAAGGCTATCAATCGTTTGCGTTTCTCATCTATTTTTTCTCTATCTCCTCACTTTAAAGCTCTGCTTCTCACCTTTACACATCACATCATTACATAAATTCTAATTACATTTATGGGCTTTGGCTTTTTGAACCCATAAAATGTATAAAACAAAACAAAGGAAACAAATGAAAAATATCAAACTTACCCACAATCTCGCGTGGGGATTGGTGCTTTTTGGTGGCATTGTAGAATGCTTTTGGGCGAGTGGGTTAAAATATTCCGATAATCTCTTTTTTTACACACTCACAGGAATCGGGATTCTCATATCCTCTGTAAGTATGATTCTAGCGATAAAAGTCTTAGAGATTGGTATTGCTTATAGCGTGTTTGTGGGCATTGGCACAGCGGGCATTACACTTGCTGAAATCCTTATCTTTGGTGAGCCTTTCTCACTTCTTAAAATCCTCTTTATCGCGACCTTACTTCTTGGCGTGGTGGGGCTAAAGCTTTCAGCAGATAAGACAGAGGAAACTCAAGGCGAAAAACTCGCAGAAACGCTCTCACACGATTTGGGAATTGATGAAATCGTGCAAGATTCTATCAAGGAGGCAAAATGAGCTGGGTGTATCTCATAATGGCTGGTTGTATGGAAATCATAGGCGTAATTACGATGAAAAAATACTCCCTAAGTGGGCGAAAAATCTTTTTGCTTGGGCTTTTGGTGCAGTTTATGCTAAGCTTTGCTCTGCTATCAATGGCTATGCAGGGCATTGCAATGGCGACAGCCTATGCGATATGGACAGGCATCGGCGCAGCTGGAGGCGTGCTTGTGGGCGTGGTGTTTTTTAAAGAAAGCAAAAATGCAAAAAAACTCTTTTTCATCGCACTTATTATTATCTCTGTCGTGGGATTAAGGGCACTATCATAAATTTTAGGTAGCTTGAAATCTTTAGCTTCGCTTGGAGCTAAAGAACTACGAGGTTTATATTTACTTGGCTTTTAGCTAGATTAGTAGCGCAATACTTGCTTCATAATTTTTAATATATTTTCTTTCACCCCTTGACAAATACTTAGTATCAGGCTGTATAATTACACAATCTATTTTACAAACAAGGAGGATTCTATGAAATCGTATAATGACAAATCGTAGGGACTTTTTAAAGAATCTAGCACAATTCACAGGAGTAGCGACACTCGGGGCTTATATACCTTATCCACTTTTCGCACAAGATTTGAAACAAATTTCCAAAAAAGGAGCAAAAATGCAAACTCTCACCCTCAATAATGGCGTTAAAATGCCCATTCTTGGGCTTGGCACTTATTCGCTTACGGGTAAAGCAGGGCAAAAGGCGATGAGCGAAGCCATAGAGGTGGGTTATCGGCTCTTTGATAGCGCACAGATGTATAATAATGAAGCCGAGCTTGGAGCAGCGATAAATGCGGCAGTAAAAGGCGGAATCAAACGTGAGGAGTTTTTTATCCAAACTAAGCTTTTAGAATCAAGTAGCGAGGATTTAGCAAAAAAATCCATTGAAAAATCCTTAAAAACTTTAGGGCTTGATTATATTGATTCTTTGCTTATCCATATGCCATACTCTCAATCTAAGGCGATGTATAGAGCAATGGAGAGCTTTTATAAGCAAGGTATTTTAAAGAGCATAGGTATTTCAAACTTTGGTGCGAAGGCGTATAGTGAGTTTGTGAAATCTTGTGAGGTGATTCCTGCGATTAATCAGTGCGAGACACATTTACTCCTCCAACAAAAGCCCTTAAGAGGGGCGATGAAGAGCAAAAAAACTTTGTTGCAAAGCTGGAGTCCTTTTATCGCGGGGAAAGGTTCAATTTTAGAAAATCCCACACTGAAAAACATAGCACAAAAATACAACAAAACACCCGCGCAGGTGGTTTTACGATTTTTGATTGAACAAGGAATCTCTGTCATACCAAAAACTTCTAAAAGAGCAAGAATGCAAGAAAATCTTAATGTCTTTGATTTTTCTTTAAGTGCGCAGGATATGCGGATTCTTAAAGAGCTTGATACGAATAAAAGTGCATTTTCTTGGACGAATTATTAGGGGAAATTAGGTATAATCTTGCGTTTTAGTTTGCTTTATCCACCTAACCCCACCGCCTTTGTGTCTCTAAGATTTTAAAAGAGACAATCCAAAGCAGCAATCCCGCAAAGGCAACACAAGAGAGGGCGATATACGCATAAAAATATCCATAATATTGCGCTATAAATCCTCCCAAACTCCCGCTTAGTGCTGCGCCTATGCTGCCAAGAGTCATCACACAGGCAAGGGCAGCATTGATATGTCCGCTTCCGCGCAACATTATCGCTACTAAAACAGGTAAAATCACGCCTGTAATCCCGGCTCCAATGCCATCAAGAATCTGTGTAGCGACCATTCCGATAAGATTTTCAAAATGCGCTGCTATGCCCCCGCGCACAATAAGAGCAACAAAGCAAAGAGCCATTAGGATAAAATAAACTTGAGAAAAGCGGGGAGCAACTGCAAGAGAATGAGGACGCGTGAGAATCTTCATACACACGAGCGAAACCGCAATCATTGTGCTTTGAGCAATAAGGATTGTCGCAGCTGCATATGCCCCGCTAGAATCAATGCCAAGCGTGTGCGCCCTTTGACTAAGCAAGGGGAGCATATACGCATTACTCAAATGAAAGCAAAACATCGCCGCACCCAAGATAAGCACGGATTTATCGCTTAAGGCTTCCCATAGAGATATACTCGTGTCGTCCTCTTGCCCCCTTGCGACTTTATGATTAATGCTACTACTGCGTATAAGGCTAAGAAACAAAAGTGAGAATACGCCCATAAGCGCGGTAATCACAAAAATCGCACCGATTCCATAATAAAATGCGAATCCAAGACTAAGCAATGCGCTAAAGGCTGTTCCTGCGTGTTTATAGGCTTCATTGAGGCTCACTTGTCTGCTATAATCAGATAGTCCCACGATTCCAAGTGTGAGGGCTGCAAATGCGGGAGCAAGGCACACTCCGCACAGAGCTACACTCATTTGGGCTAAAAGCGTAAAGCCAAAATGTGGGTAGAAGTAATTTGCCAAAGTCGCAAAGACTATGGCGAGGATACAAAAGGCTATCAGGGCTTTTTTGTGCGATGTCTTGTCTATGAAAATCCCTAAGGGGATTGCAAAAAGTAATGCACAAAGGGAGGCAATTGTGGAGATAAGCCCGATTTGGGATTCCATAAAGTTGTGTTGTTTCAAAAACACACCCAAATAGGGACCTAAACCATCTCGCACATCGGCGATAAAGAAATTCAGCCAAGCAAGTGCATTGTGCGGATTGATAGAATCTCCTTAATATCCTAAAATCTTGTTAATCTTACTAATTGCGCTTTGTTCCATTTCGGCGATAATTTGCTTTTCTTTAGCCTTTTCTTGTGAAATCTTTGCTTCTTGTTGCACGATTTGAGCTAAAGTCGCGTTAATTTTAGTATCATCTCTTGTTGCCTTTGCCTCTTGCAAGTTGATTTCTAGGATTTTTTTCTCTAGCTCTAGTGCTTTGATTTTGCCTCTTAATTCCTCTCTTTTCTTATCAATGGCTTCCCTTTCCTTGAAATCTGCTTTTAAAGCCTCTCTTTTTTTATCAAAACTCGCATTGTTAAAAACCTCTGGTAAAACGCCCTTGATATGTGGCTGTGGCTTTGTAGGGACCGGCGGTGTAGCAAAGAGCGTGCTAGATAAGGCTAACATCAGTGCTAAACTCATAACTTTTGCTTTCATTGCTCCTCCTTTATTTTGGTATCAAATGTATGAAATCATAATAATGATATGGCAATCTTGTTAATGCTCAACATATCAAAGTATTAGTTTTAGCCGCTTATTAAATTCTTTTATGGTAAAATCCCGAACACAGGTAGAGCGTATCAAAGAGAGTTTTAGCCGCTTATTAAATTCTTTTATGGTAAAATCCCGAACACAGGTAGAGCGTATCAAAGAGAGTTTTAGCCGCTTATTAAATTCTTTTATGGTAAAATTCAACCTTTTTTGTTTCAACATTCGGGATGTTTTAGCCGCTTATTAAATTCTTTTATGGTAAAATTGAAGTGAGTGAGCAAGATTGTGAAGCAGGTTTTAGCCGCTTATTAAATTCTTTTATGGTAAAATATAAATTGCGGTAAGCATATCGGGAGGAGAGTTTTAGCCGCTTATTAAATTCTTTTATGGTAAAATTTCACTTCCTGTTGAGGCTCTGGAGCTGAAAGTTTTAGCCGCTTATTAAATTCTTTTATGGTAAAATGCATTCCGATAAAACCATCTTTTGTCTGGAGTTTTAGCCGCTTATTAAATTCTTTTATGGTAAAATTTTTGTCGATAAAAGTCGTGGCATTGACACGTTTTAGCCGCTTATTAAATTCTTTTATGGTAAAATCAGATTTGATTAAACCCTGCATATCAATGAGGTTTTAGCCGCTTATTAAATTCTTTTATGGTAAAATTTACCTTTTGAAAATCTTTTTTCTGCAAACCGTTTTAGCCGCTTATTAAATTCTTTTATGGTAAAATACCTTGCGAATATGCAAAGCGAGGACGAACGTTTTAGCCGCTTATTAAATTCTTTTATGGTAAAATCCCTACTGATGACACTGATTCTACTGGCAAGTTTTAGCCGCTTATTAAATTCTTTTATGGTAAAATAGCCTTTCTTTTATAACGAGCAACACAAACGTTTTAGCCGCTTATTAAATTCTTTTATGGTAAAATTTCCACTGCGTAACATAATTTGCTCCAGAGGTTTTAGCCGCTTATTAAATTCTTTTATGGTAAAATTGAAACTCATCATAGGCTCTATAAGTAACGTTTTAGCCGCTTATTAAATTCTTTTATGGTAAAATCACGAAAACATTCAGCTGACACAGGGATAAGTTTTAGCCGCTTATTAAATTCTTTTATGGTAAAATTGAACATCAGTATATGATGTATTTGTTCAAGTTTTAGCCGCTTATTAAATTCTTTTATGGTAAAATCGTATTTAGGAACATTGCGTATTGCCGTGAGTTTTAGCCGCTTATTAAATTCTTTTATGGTAAAATACACATAAATCGAGAAAGAAATTTAACAAGGTTTTAGCCGCTTATTAAATTCTTTTATGGTAAAATAAAAACCATACATATTCTTGAGATACTTGCGTTTTAGCCGCTTATTAAATTCTTTTATGGTAAAATCATAGATAAGGATGGGACAGCTGTCGCTAAGTTTTAGCCGCTTATTAAATTCTTTTATGGTAAAATTTGTCTTGCACCAAAAATGGGACCAAATCACGTTTTAGCCGCTTATTAAATTCTTTTATGGTAAAATATACTTTCTCAATTATCGTATTTTGCGGTATTTGAAAGACTTTAAAGGCTTAAAATATCTTAGATGAGTGATTTTTAAGAAAATCTAAGATATAATCCCCACATAGAATTTAATAAGCGGCTAAAATAAGGAGTTTTCGGTCTCCGTAGGGTTACAATCCCTTAAAACCGAATCTACTTTAAATCTTTTTACCAATAAGTATTTTCAAACATTTTAGCGATTAAGTCTTTAGAAACTTTGTCCTTATAACTTGACAATAGACTAAAAAAGCGTAAGCTGTCTTGGTGCGTTTGCTTTTTCATTCTCACTTCTTTTGCCAAGCAATAATCGCATATTATCAAATTGCTTTTCGGTAAGAATTAGTGCCCTAATATGCCCTTTGGGAGGCACAATCAAACTCACCTTATCTAAATAATTATTGGCACTTGCTACACCTTTGCAGATTCTCATATATACGCTATATTGCAACATCATAAATCCATCTTTGATAAGACTCTTACGGAATCTGGCATAATCTTTACGCTCTTTTTTGCTGCAAGTTGGCATATCAAACATCACTAGCACTCTCATAAATTTTTCTTCCATTACTTTTTTCCTCGCAAAATAGCGGAAGTTTAAGCTTGAAATTTTCTCTCTCAAGGCATTTCACTACACTTTGCACACTCACAACACCTGCACGAGTAAGTGGATAAAGCTTATTTTCTACGATAACCGCACTCTGCAAAATATCTACGAGCCTCGCACGATTTTGCAAACTTAAGCTCTCCTCTAATTCTCCAACTTCAACCATCTGCACAACAACAGAATCTGCAAAGATTCTATAAGGTTCTATCAAATCATCTGCTAAGTTAAAGGCATTAAACTGATTTTTATGATTTATCCCAAGTGCAGGATTTAGTCCGCTTACGCAAAGGCTTCTTGCGATAATCCCTCTCGTCAGTGCATAAGCATAATTGAGTGCAGCATTTATCGTTCCCATTTTGCTATCTTCAAAAATTTGCACCTTGCGGGAGAAGTTTTTGCCAAAAAGAGCTTTGAAATAAATTGCCGCTGCTTTGGCTTCATTATTGTTTGAATCCCCTAAATTCACACTTTTTGCTAAAGATTCTAACTCCTTATATTCTTTTTTGTTTTGCATTTTTAGTAAAAGGGCTTGGTTGTGAATTTTTGCCTTGATGATTTGCTGCCACAAAATCGCCTTTCTTTGTTTGCTTAAGTTAATTTGGGATTGCAACACGCTAAAACTTCTAAAATGCCCTAAAAATGGCATAAATAGCCCACTTGGTAGGTGGGATTCATCGCAGGTAAAAACAACGATTTTATGCAGAGCAAATGCATTAAGCAGTGCATTTGTCAATGTGATTTGATGAGATTCTAGCATCACGCACAAAATATCTACAAGTGGAATCTTTACACTTTCTTTGTTTTTTTGGGTTATGCAAAGATGCCTATCCTCTAGGCTTAATCGCGCGGGTGTGCTTAAAAATAAGGTGCGAAAGGCTGAATCAAACATTCCTTGCCCTCCTTATAGAAATCTTAGTCTTTTCTTTTAGGACTGCTTTTGAGCTTAATCTCTTGGTGGGGTTCAAACTCTGCCTTTTGCACTTCACCCAAAGGCGAGACTTGGTATTTTTCAAAAGTTTTAAGATTTTGGATTCCTATGCTTTTACCTGCCACCTCCTTTTGTGTGGCGTTAGAATAGAGAATCTTTTCATTCTCGCTTAAGCCCTCAAATTTATTGTTGTGCTTTTCTACATTAATTTGTGCATTGGTAGAACCAAAACTTACAAAATAGCACAACTCCGCCCTTTCCATTTCTTTTTTCTGCACCAAGATTAAATCATCTTTAAAAAGCGAGAAGCAAAAGTCATAATTGGAATCCATTTCTATCCAATCCTTAATCACTCCGTCTTTATCTTTGCCTATGGCTACTGCTTTATTAGGCAGGATTCCAAGTGCAAAATCCATTGTATAGATTGGCACAGCATAGAATTTACCCTTTTTGTCTTTAAAAATATCTACGCGCACCATTGCACCATTACTCACAATCTTTGTGCCAATTTGGCGGATTTTTCCAAGAGCAATCGCCTTTTGCATACCCTTTTCCCCGCCATAATCCATTTTTAATTTTTCAGAATATTCTTTATCGTTGCATAATTTTTCAAAAGGATAAAAAGTTTCTTGGTGCAAAGCCCCTCTAACCCTTTTTCTAGGAGGCTTGGAGACAAAGATTTCTTTAATTTTTTCTTCAACTCTTTGCCTAAAATTCTTGCAAGGCTCAAAAAATGCTTTTTTGGCTTTGTATTCAGATTCTGCAATTTGCTTAGCATAGAATTTTTTCTTATTTTCCTCTTGATTTTTTCTAAAATTTGCAAATGCTTTAATCATCGCATTGTTGGTATAGGCTAAGATAACTGCATCCACTGCGTGGTGGAGATGATTGTTTCTATCTTTATTACCCAAGCCCCAATAATGCCTAAGCATTGATGTAAGCTGTCCGCTTACCACCTCTATATGCACACTGCTGCCCTTTTCTCCTGCAATCGTTACTTCATTTTCACGCAAATCTTCAAACTCTAGACAATCTTTCGTCCATTGACTTGCTAACTTTGCAATATAGCCTGTGTCATTGAGATTTCGCGCAAGAAATCCGCCCTCTTTATCTTTAAAGTTTGTATTGCTGATTCTGCGCTGCTTTTGCTTGGGGAGTTTTGCGCTAAGGCTAAGAATCCTATCCCATTTCTCCTTATCACCCCCAAAGGCTTCAAAGGGTGTTTTGTTTCCCTTATCCTGATTTTCCTTAGCAAACACAAGCACCTTATTCATATAACTATCATCAAAGCTACGCGAGTAGGGGTAAATATGATCCACTTGCAAGGCATTAGAATCTAGCAAATGTTCTCTTGTGATTTTCTCTCCACTATAAGCACAACATTCCCCTTGCTCTAACCAAAGCTTCATCTTAAGAATATTTGTGCCATTAATGGGTAATCCTAGAATCTCGCATTGCTGTATTGCTCTTTGATTCGCCTCAAAATGCTCTTTTTGTTCTTTTTCATACTTTTGCCTCTCTTTTGCGCTTAGTTTTGCCTCACGCGTAAATTCTAAATGAATCTTATGCACTTTTCCATATTTTCTTAAAAGTGCATTTAGCACCTTACGATACTCGCTTAATGCCCTTGCAACAACTGGATTTGCTAAATAGGGTTCATAGTCTTTTAGCGGGATTAAAAACTCGCCCTTTTGCTTATGCTTTCTATGTTCTTGCAATTCTGCCTTTTTCACCGCCTCATCATAGCGCAAACACTTACCCGTTTTGTCCCCACGCATAAAGGGCAGAATCTGTTCTAGGGCTTTAAGGCTTAAATCAATATGTTTTGCAAAACTCAAATTGCTTAAGGCTTCTACTTGCTCCTTGCTTAATGCGGAATAATTTTGCAATTTTTTAGCTAAATTTTCTTTGCTTTTAACGAGGGTAATATCGGTAGCGATTTTATCTAGCTCCTCACGAGCAAAATTGCTAAAGTCTCCACCCATTGCTTTTTTAAAAGCTTTAAGATTTTTTAGCTCAATAAACTTTGCCTTTTCGGCTTCTTGCACTCCTTGTGTATAATCAAGCTTAGAATCTTTAGCAAATAAAATATGCTCATCAAGGTGTAAAATCTCACGCAATTTTTTATAGCTCATCTCACCTTTATCAAGCACAATTTTTAGAATCTCTTGAATCTTATCTTTCCCATACACTTCACCAATACCAAGATTCTTACTTTTCTCCTCAAGATTTTTTAAAGTATTGATAATACGCGTGAGCGCGACAAACTCCATAGCACTTAAGGAATCTTTGGGTGCGCGATTTTCATTTTCATAAAACACACATTTGCCGACTTTATCTTCAAAACTTTTTAAATCCCTTTGGTAAAAGGCTGTTTCTATGATTTGTGATTCAAAATTTTCGCTAAAAGTTGCCCCAAAGTCTTTTTGCTTTGCAAAGATGAGCTCTAACTCTGCCCTTACTTGCTCTTGTGCCACGCAATGCTCGTAATTTTCGCCCTTATTGCGCACATTTTTAAACTCTTTTGTAATATTGTTACCTTTTTTCTCACTTTCTAATCTTAGCTTTTGATAAAATTCTTTATAGAGATATTCACCTACGCTTTGATACTTATCTTTCATAGCTGTTTCATTTACTTTAATCGCACTTAGCACCTTTCCAGAATCTTTATCGCTTCCTGTTTTTGCGTGTTTGTTCCCATAGCCGCGATGTTTAGCAATGTGTAAAATCACTCTTGCTAACTCTTTAGGCTCTAACTTTTGCTCCAAAGCAAGAGAGCGCAATTCATAGGGGCTTTTGGTATCTTTGGTTGTCTCGTATGCCTTTGGTAATTCCCCATCATTTGCAAAATAATCACTTACATTTAGCCCAAACTCTTTGCAAAGCAGCCTTTTAATTGCATTAAGCCTAGCTTTTCTCCGTGCTAACCTACGCCTAGCTCCCCGTGCCTCTCTACGAGGCAATGCCAAAGATTTTCCATTTTTTGGATTCTCTGCTTTGGTAAAGATTCTCACCCCACAATCTTTAAGCTCATTGCTCTCTACATATGCCCAACCAATGCTTGTAATGCCTATATCAAAACCAAAAATCCTCATCTACAAACCTCCATCTATTAAAACTCATTAACGATACATTAAATATTGTTTATAATAGCTTAGATTTATATTGCTTTATTCTATTTCGTTGTTTTACCACGCTACGCATCATCGCAGACAAATTGCCGCTGCACTAGATATACTCAAATTGAAAATGACTTTAATGGAATGTTTGGGTAGGGCTTAGTGCAAATGTGATAATATCACTTTTATTTTCTTTGCAATTTTATATACTTCCATATTTTTAAGGCTAAATCAAGGTTAAAATTATGGAAGAAACCAATCAAAACAATCAGACAAATACATCGCGTAGAAATTTTTTAAAATTTCTAGGCGTGGCAAGTGTGAGTGCTGTAAGCGTTAATGCGGCACAATCTACAGATTCTAAGCAACCACAATATAAAATGGCTTCCATTATAGATTTGGGATTGTGCGATGGGTGCAGAGATAGGGAGATTCCTGCTTGTGTTGAGGCGTGTAAAGCAAAAAATACGACAAATTTTCCCGAGCCAATAGCGGAGATTCCATATTATTTTCCGCGAAAGGTCTATGAGGATTATTCCAAAGATAGAGCAAATGCTAAGCGTTTAACCCCTTATAATTGGACTTATGTGGAATCTCTAAAGGTTGAGGATAGAGACATATATGTGCCTAGACGTTGTATGCACTGCGATGACCCGACTTGCCAGAAGCTCTGCCCCTTTGGCGTGATTTCTAAGGATTCTAATGGCGCAGTAAAAATTGATGATGAATATTGCTTTGGCGGTGCAAAATGTAGAGATGTATGCCCTTGGGGGATTCCACAAAGACAAGCAGGAGTTGGAATCTATTTGAAAATCGCACCCAAACTTGCAGGGGGAGGAGCGATGTATAAATGCGATAGCTGCGCGGATTTACTCGCCAAGAATCAAAAACCAGCTTGTGAGGTGCAATGCCCTAAAAAAGCCATAATCTTTGGAGATAGAGAAGAGATATTGCAAAAGGCTAGGGCGTTAGCACAAGCATATAAGGGCGAAAAGCAAGGGACATTCATCTATGGAGATAAGCAAAATGGTGGCACTTCTACATTTTATGTCTCGCCAGTGTCGTTTGAGCAAATCCAAGAATCTTTAAACCAAAAACACAATTTCACACAAGAACAACCACAAAAAATGGGGATTCCGCATATGAATCTTGCAATTAAAAACTTTGTGAGTGAAGATTCTGCTTTGATTAAAAGTGTGCTTTTAGCTCCTGTTGCGGGGGTAATAGCAGGAGGTATTGCTGTGGCAATGGCAAATAGAACCGATAAAAAGGAGAGAAAATGAAAGAGGCAAAAATACAAAGACAAAGTGCGCAAAATAGAATCGTGCATTGGGGTGTTGCAATAAGTATTTTTGGGCTTATTTTTAGCGGAATCTTGCAAATGCCAATCAGTAAGCGTTATATGCTCAATGAATTGCCTTTAATGGCTTGGAGCGGGGATTATTCTATCTCTTTAGTTGTGCATTATGTGTTTGCGATTGCTTTATTATTCTTTGTGGGATTCCATTTGATGTTTCATTTTGGGCGAAAGGAGTTTGATATACTCCCTAAAAAGGGCGATTTTGGTAAAAGCATTGCTGTGATTAAGGCGATGTTGTTTAAGGGAGAGGAGCCACCAAGTGAGAAATATTTGCCCGAGCAAAGACTTGCTTATGTGGGAATTGCGATGGTGATTTTGCTTTTGGTTGTTACTGGAATGATTAAAACTTATAAAAACCTAGCGGGATTTAATCTAAGTGAGGGGACAATGTTTTGGGTTACGCAGCTGCATAATTTGGGAATGTTTTTGATGATTTTAGCAATTATTGGGCATTTAGCTGCTTTTATCTTTAAAGCAAATCGTCCTTTGCTTAGTGGAATGTTTAGTGGAAAAGTGAGTGCAGACTACATTTTACACAGGCATACACTATGGAAAAATGGAGCAGAGAGTGCAAAAAAGGCTTTAGAAAACCAAGATAGTGAAAAACATTAGGAGTGATGCGCTTAGAGCGAGTTATTGTAATATTTTGCGCAAAAATTTGTGCTGCCCTTTTAAGTTAAAATATTATTATTTTTCATTATACTTTTGTTACCTTAGAGCTACAAAGGATTCGAAATGGGAATAAAAGATATTGTAAGAGAAAATTGTCTCTATAAAAACTTCATAAGACCAATACGGGCAAAATGGAAAGAGAGAGCCTTAGCTAAACTAAGTGATGAAGAATACTTCATTAAGCGACATAAAAAAGTTTTTGGCTATGTGCCGGATTTTAAAAATCCTCAAACTTACAATGAAAAAATTATTCATAGAATCTTGTTTGATAGAAGTCCAATTTATACTGCCTTAGCAGATAAACTCAAAGCAAGAATGTATATTGCTACGCTCCTAAAAGAGTGTGATAATGCAAATAGTTGTTGGGGGGGGGGGAGCAGCCTTATAGCCTAAAACAAATAGATTCTAATATTTTAGGAATCTACAAAGAAACTAACCCACAAGATAGCTTACAATCTAATCCTACCCACAGAACAACACAGATTCGCAATCGCACATATTTAGATTCTATCCTCTCTCCACAATCTCCACTCTTTCAGTCTATTGATTTACTCACAGATACGCTGTTTGCTACAAATACTTGTCCTTATCTCCCAAAGCTTTATGGTATTTATAAGAGCATAGATGAGATAGACTTTTCACAGCTTCCCCAAAGTTTTGTTTTAAAGACCAATCACGATTGTGGGGGCGTAGTAATAGTGCCTGATAAAGATGTTTTTCTAGCAGATTCTAAAATTCTTACACAATCCACACAAAAACTCACAGAGCATCTTAAAATAAACTATTATACGATGTATAGAGAGTGGCATTACAAAGATATAGAGCCTAGAATCTTTGCAGAGGAGCTATTGGGGGAAGATTTACACGATTTTAGATTCCATTGCTTTGGCGGTGTGCCTCAATTTATCCAAGTGGCAAACACTACCCATACGCGCAATACACTTTTTGACACGCAGTGGAATGTCTTAGATATAACATATCTCAATCCGCCCAGTGAAATTCCCCCAGCAAAACCTGAATCTTTGCGTGATATGTGCGCAATAGCTAAGTGTTTATCGACACCATTTAAGTATGTGCGCGTTGATTTGTATTGTATACAAAATAGAATCTTTGCAGGGGAGCTGACATTTACTCCAAATGGTGGCGCTGCGCGTTTTGAGCCATATCGTTATGATAGAATCTTTGGCGAGATGTGGCAATGAAAAATGTCAATATCATATTTTTGTGTGTTGGCTGCATTGTGGGTTGGGGAGCATTTGTGTTACCTCAAGATTTGTTTTTATCGCGCATTGGTTTGAGCGAGAGTATTATTGGGCTTTTTTTAGGTGGGGTAGCAATTTGCGTTATCGCCTCAAATTATGCTTTTTTGCTTACATCACTGCGGAAAAGCGGTGGTGAATTTTACTTTACACTTGAAGTGTTAGGTAGGACACACGGCTTTATTTGTGGGTGGTTTTTAAGTTTGGCGTATTTGTGTATTATTCCCTTAAATGCTACCGCCTTAAACATTATGTGTAACTCCTTGGGCTTAAGCGGCTATGTCCTTTTGTATCATATTAATGATACACCTATATATCTTACAGATATTCTTGTGAGTGCGGCAAGTATCGCTATTATTGGGGTTATTAATGTTCTAGGTATCAAAATAGCTTTTGTATTGCAGAAATTGCTCGTGTTTGTGCTATGTGGCAGTGTAGTGGTATTTTTTATTATGATGAGTGTTGATAGTGTATCGCAAATACATTTTAGTTCTTATATACATTTTGAATCTTTAAATATCCATTCTATTTTGATTGTTTTTTCACTTGCTCCTTGGGCTTATCTAGGCTTTGAATGTGCGACACAAATCATAGAATCTATACATTATAACAAACGCATTTTTAATCTTTTCACATATCTTTCAATTTGGATTGGCTATATACTCTATGTTTTGCTTATTTGTATTGTTGCTTTGGGTGTAGATGCCTATCATATTCTCTCGTATCCTTGGGCGATATATGAGGGGATTTATCAGTCCTTTGGTTATGCTGGAGTAGTGTGTTTGTGCGTGGGTGTGCTATGTGCTATATTGAGTGGCATTAACGGCTTTTTTATAACGACAAGCAAACTTTTAGAATCCTTAAGCACTCATCACTTTTTGCCAAAAAGTCTTTTAGATATAAATCGTTTTGGCATATCCTATCGCATAGTATGTATTGTTGGGTTACTTTCTTGCTCTATGGTGATTTTTGGCAGAGAGGCATTGCTCTATATTGTAGATATGGCTTGTGTGGGGATTATCGTAGGATTCTTATATGTGAGTATTGTAGCTTTTTATGTCAAAAGGCGCGAGTTACATTCATTAAGTATTCTAAACCTTGTTAGTATTTTATTGAGTATTGTATTTTTATTGCTTGAGTTTGTGCCATTTTCCCCAGCTGCACTTAAAACTCCTTCAATTGTCGCCCTTATAGTTTGGAGTGCTGTTGGCGTAGCGGTGTTTTATGTTTTAAGACAAAAAGAAATATGAAGTTTTCTATAAAATCAATATGCTAGTTAAGTAAGGCAAGGCACACAAACCATTGCGATTGATGTTTTATTTGTATCGCTACCAAATTATGAGCGCACCGCTTTGTCCTTAAGCCTAATGGCTTGTATCTCTGCGGCATTGGGTATTGAGACGAGATGATATATAAGCTATTTAAGAGATTGAGCAAAACGATATTTGTATGGTAGCATTCTTAGATTTTACAAGGTTTAAGTACAAAATTGTCTTTGTTGTATTACAATCCGCTCTTTGTTTTTGTATTTGATACTTTGCATATATTTTATAGCCTAAGATGTTAAGCTTGAAAGGCAGTAAGAGGCAGACAAGCATATTTG
Source organism: Helicobacter typhlonius (assembly GCF_001460635.1). Lineage (NCBI taxonomy): Bacteria > Pseudomonadati > Campylobacterota > Epsilonproteobacteria > Campylobacterales > Helicobacteraceae > Helicobacter > Helicobacter typhlonius. The sequence continues at coordinate 1,584,004 of NZ_LN907858.1, read as the reverse complement.
GAGATAGTGGTGGTAGTAAAGGTTATTAGGACATTCAAACAGATAGTCAAAAAGCTGTGTCCTACTATGCTTTGGCGTAAATTACAATCAATGCGTCAAGCCATAGCTAGACATCAAGAGCAGAAAAACTTTAATACACTTTTTCAATCTCGCACCATTTGCGCCCCTAGTGCATTTGCTCCCCCCCCCCCCGCAAAATACTGATTTATTAGACATTACATATAAAATTCGTGTTGTTTTTTACAATGATTGGGGAGCAAGTTGGGAGGCGTTAGAGCCAATAGCGCACACTTTTTTAAAAAATCCAGTTTTTGAAGTCATTGTGCTTGCTATGCCCTCAAAGGTCAGCAGTAATAGATTTTATGATTTAGGTGCTAGTCATTGCTTGCAAACATTTGCTCACAAAATGCATTGTCCTGTCATTACAAAAGAAGATTTAGATAGAGTTTGTGCAGAATTAAGAATCAATCAAGAGCAAAAGCATAAATCTTACGCACAGGTAATCAACTCTCTATTCTCTCAATCCCTACAAACACAAACAAACTTGCTTTGCATTTTGGGATTTGATAAATGGGAAGAGAATCACGCTTTTAATGCAATGACCTATCTCACCCCTAGTGATTGTATGGCGCATTATTGCTTTACTACTCGCCCTTATAGTGGGCTACGTCCAGAAACTTGGCATAGCAGACATATTGCAATTATTTCTAAGCTTTGCTATGTTGAATATGGAGTATATGCTTTTGAATTACACGATGATGTTTGCGCCTATAGTGAGGATAATCTACGTTATTATGACTACCTATTTTCACCTACAACATTTCACGCTCAAGTTGCAGGTGCTCAACAGAAAAATAAAAGTCTGCTTACAATTAAAGTTACCGGGTGCGCAAGATTTGATGAATTGATTGCATATGCTAATAGCGCACAAACTATACAGCAACATCAAGCATCACTCAAACCAGATTCAGTAAGATGTCCTCATCGCATTCGTGTGCTCTATATGCCTCGGTGGGGTGTCAAGGAGACACACTCCACTTTTTTAAGCTATACCAAATTGCTGTTACTAGAAGCAAAAGCTAGCAGAATCCTTTTACATTTTCGTCCGCACCCAAATCTCCACGATTATGTTGTCCATAATCAAAAAATTATGACACAAGCGCAATGGGATAGTTTTAAAAATGATGTGCAGCAAAATGGGCTTTGGGACGAAAGTCCTAGCATTATTGAGAGTTTTTCACGCGCTGATGTTTTGGTCTCAGACACAAGCTCTATGTTGATTTACGCATTTCTTAGTGGTAAGCCTACAATCTATACACAGGGCGATTTTCGTTCAGAAGTTAATTGGTGGGCATTGCGCGTATTGCAAGGTTGTTTTATTGCTAGTAATGCAGATGATTTATTGGAGTTTTTGGCACGATTTCGTGATGACTATGAGGCAACTTTCTTTACTAGATTTGCTCTTAGGGATGAAATTTTGAAACAGAATTTTTATTTTCCTAAGAATGGTAGCACAAATACTATTTTATCAGTATTACTTGAAGATATGCAAAAAACCTATAAGTGATTGGAGGAGCAACAATGATAGTTGGTTATACAACTGGTGTTTATGATTTGTTTCATATTGGACATTTGAATTTATTGCGTAATGCAAAATCTATGTGCGATAAGCTAATTGTTGGAATTACTACTGATGAGTTAGTAGGTTATAAGAACAAAAAAGCAGTTATTCCTTTTCACGAGAGAATGGAAATTGTGAGAAATATTAGATTTGTAGATGCTGTTATTCCACAAGAAAATATGGACAAGCTTGCTATGCACGATAAATTAAAATTTGACATTATGTTTGTTGGCGATGATTGGTTTGCTACGCCAAAATGGCAAAAAATTGATGAAGAATTTGCAAAAAGAGGTGTGAGAATTGTATATTTTCCATACACACAAGGCACAAGTTCAACCTTGCTTAATAATGTTTTACTCTCACTTCGGCAAGAAGCAGAACAAAATCAATAATGGAGGAGTGCAATATGGATATTATGTATAAGATTGGAAGATTTGCAAGAAAAAAACTTATTCAACTTTTACCAGAATCTAGCTACAAAGATAAGCTGCTCATACAATATGTTAATACGATTAATAATATTGTTGTGATAGTCGGGCAAAATTGCACATTGAAGTGCAGGAATTGTGCTAACTTCTCCCCATATCTCGCAAAGCAATTACCATTTTATCCTTACGAAGAGATTATTGCTGATATACAAGCGCTCATCACAGAATCTAGGATTGCTTATTTACAATTTCAGGGTGGTGAATTTTTCTTGCATCCTCATTGTAAGGATATTTTAGAATTTGTAGCAAAACAAGACAGAATACGATATGTTTGTGTGGCTACAAATGCCACGATTATTCCAAAAGATCCTGTATTAAAACTTTTACAGCATAAAAAATTTTTTGTTAGGGTGTCTGATTATGGAGAAGTGAATGCAAAAAGTGCTGAAAAACTAGAAGAAATGCTAGACAAATATGGCGTAGCTGTGATTCGGAGGAATGTTTATAGGGGCGAAGGTTTGTGGAGCAAATGTGGCGACAAATATATGAAGAGACTGCCAGAAGAATATATGCAAAAAGTATTTGATTCTTGCACTTTTGCCAAAGAGTGTTTAACAATGGAAAATGGTTTTATTACGCGTTGTTCTAGGGCAACTATTTCACATATTGTGCAAAATTTTTCTCTATGTGCATTAGATGGCATACACGTGCGACCGAATGCTCAAAGAATATTTGACACCCTTACGAGATTCGGGGGGGGGGGGGGTGCTGCCTGTGTTTAGCTATAGGAATTTACAAGACTTTATACGAGCAGCTTCTCCAATTAGTGCGTGCTATTATTGTTATGGTAGCGAGGGAGAGCAAGTTACACCGGGCGCTCAAATGACTAAACAAGAGTTAGCAGAAATAAAGTAAAGTTGAGTAAGGGTAAATAATGTATGAAATGATGTTTGGATTACAGAATAGGTTTCATAAAATAGATGAACAAATCTATTATGAGAATTTATCACAGGCTGTTTGTAAAAATGGCTTTAGTGATTATAGTGCTTATGGAATCACAAGTTTTTTTAGCTTCCGTTATCCTGTGTTGCATTGGACAATGTTTGATGATTTTAGACGCAAGAGTCATTTAGATTCCTTTAATTCTCTTAGGTTTGATACTAGGAAAGACATAAGTATTAGTCAATCTGCTACAATAGCTGAATATTTACTTATAGAATCTATTAAAAAAAAGGTTCAAAATGCGCGTAGAATTGGTATTTTATTAAGCGGCGGACTTGACAGCTCCTTACTTGTGGCAATATGTAAAAGACTATATCCAGAAAGGGAAATTTACACATATAGTATGGGCTTTTATGGAGATGATGAGTTTGAATACTCTAGAGAAGTTGCCAATAGATTTTTTACTATTCATTATGAAAAGGTGCTAGATTACACAGATTTTTTTGACAAAGATTCTTTGATGAAAGCCTTAATCAAGCATAAGGCTGCACCCTTACACCCAAATGAATTGCCACTTGCTTATGCTGAAACACAGGCTAGAAAAGATTGTTGTGATATTGTTTTGTGTGGGGAAGGTGCAGATGACTTGTTTGGCGGCTATTCTCATAATTTACTGATGTATGTCAGCTTTCAAGGGGACAAGAAAGATTTTTATCGCTATATTTTATCCAACTATCGTTATATCTCATCACAAAAATTAAAATCAATTATTCACGACCAGTATATTGTAGATGATATGGAACTCATTGCCCCATTGTCTTTGGTAAATATGCCAGATGATATACGTAATATTATGCTACATTTCATACAATCTTTGCATACTCGTGGCTTAGTTGATAGAGGGGCTAATGCACTTAGTTTTTGTGGCTTTGAAAATGGTTTTGTGTTTTTAGATTCTGCATTAATAGATTTTGTAAATAGTCTTCCATTTGATTATAAAGTATGTGCAAATATTCCTGTGCCACAATATATTAAAGATTATAAATATTTTAGCGATAAATATTGTATTGCGAAGTTTTTATTAAAATATATTGCTAAATCATATCTTCCAGAATCTATCATTAATCGTGTCAAAAAAGGCTTTCCTGTTCCATTTGCCTTATGGGATAAGAAAAAGCCTTTTACTATGGATTTGCATACACAAATTTTTAAAAGCAATGATTTGAGTTGTTTCACCGCTTGGGAGAAATTTATGATATATAATCTAAACACTTTCGTGGAAGTGTTTGATAAATATCGGGGGGGGGGGTAGCACTTAATTGTGCTACATATTATAAATCACTTCTAGTTCTTACTTTTTATTCTTTCACTTTCTTTCGGTTACTTATTCTTTTTGCACTATTTGTTTCTTATGTTGCCTGTTTGTATTTGAGGGCATATTTGCTGTAAATCTTACTAAAGGAGTAATTATGGGAACAAGTGATTCCATACTAGATGATAAGGTATATTGTATGAGCCACTATTTGGCTTTTAGGTATGTTGCAGATGAGTCTAGGAATTTTTTTCCTCATTTATCGCATCGAAATCTTGTTTTAGATTCCACCATAGACACTATTGCAGATGCAAAAGAGCTAGATTCTTATATTGCTAAAAAAATGCAAGGACTTAATCCCAACAGCACGGGTATTATGCTAAGCGGAGGAATAGATTCTGCTATTGTTGCTTCCTATCTCCCAAAAGGCGCAAAGGCTTTTACATTAAAATGTATAGGTTCACCTAATGCTATTGATGAGACAGAAAATGCGCATAGATATGCAGAGTATTATGGGCTAGAGCATATTGTAGTGCCTGTTTATTGGGAAGATGTTGTAGCGAGATTGCCCGACATTTTTGCATTTGATGGTGTGCCTTGCCATTCCATAGAACCCTTGATTGATATTGCGTTAAGCACTGCCAAAAGACTTGGGATTGACACAATGTGTGTGGGTGAAAGTTTTGACTTAGTATTTGGCGGTATGGATAAATTACTCGCTAAAGATTGGGGATTTGATGAGTTTGTAGAACGTTATACTTTTTTAGAACCAAGTCTAGCATTGAAATCATATGTTGATACAAAATGTATGTTTGAGCCATATCGTTTGGGTAACAAGATTGATTTTTTAAGATTTATGGACGAAGTATTTGCCATAGAATCAAGCACTTCTTATTGGCATATGTTCCAAAAAAATAATATGAGATACCTTGATCCCGCTCAAAAAGTTAGAATGTCTGCCCCATTAGATTTGTATAGAATTAGAAATGGTGAGCCAAAATATATAGTGCGAGAGCTTTTTTCAATGCGATATAAGGGAATGGAGATTCCAAATAAAATTCCTATGCCACGGGAGGTGGATTATTGGTTGAGAGATTATGAGCCAAAACGAGATGAATTTCTGCTTTCTCCCAACATTCAATTAAGTGGAGATCAAAAATGGCAGCTTTTTTGTTTGGAGCAGTTTCTTAACATATTTGATCCTAAATAGGGCTAAAATAAATTTGGGCATTATTTGGTTTAGGGGGTTGTGCAAAATGGAGGTTGTTTTAAAATCTCCTAGATTCTCATCGTAATTTAATATTCTTTCAAATCTTAGTTACCTATCTTTTCCTTGAGCTTTTGCGTGGCTTTATCTTGTTTGTTGGTTAAGCTTAAATCTTGTGTAGCACTATCTCTTAGCTGCTGTGTATAATCAATCATTACAGGTTGGTCATAAACCTCGTATGCTTTTAACACAATGAGGTAGCCAAGTGAGTTCCTCACTCATTGTTTCAATTAAAAATCCCAATTCCCTATCACTGAATTTTGTCGTAGAATCATACACAGAACCTTGAGAAAGTGTAAAATGCTGCTTACCTAAAAAAGCAGCTATATCATTATAAGCATTATGCCAATCACCTTTTGTGTAATGCTCTTGCAAAGCTTTAGTATCTAAGTCAAAGGCTATGGATTTGAGTCTCTTATTATCGGTTTTGCCAAATTTCATTCTCTGGATCTCTTTTAAAAAATTCTATCATATCCCCCACATAGTTTTCATCATTGCTATCGCCTAGCCATTCCCAGTTTTTGACATTTTTTGTGAACCAATCACAATGTAATAAACAATTAAATACCAAGATTCCCAAATGTGCTTGAGCATTTTTCTCACCTCTAAACTCATAATGATTTTTAGATACCTTTGTAAGCCCAGCTCTTTTTATGGCGAATTCCTCTATCTTTGCATACATATCTTGTAAGTCATATATATCCTCACGCAATATTTTTTCCTCATCAAGCTCAAATCTTGTGCCAAAAATAGCTTTTTTTGTGATAGGTGTCGTCATAGTATCTCCTTTGCCCTAAAGTATGTTGCTATTATAGCATATTGGCTTAAAAGCAATGATGATTAAAAGGAAAAGTTCCCTGAATGAAACTATTTGGCAGGTTTTTGAAATCAAGTGAAATGAAAGAAAAGAAACTATGGCAGAGAGGAAGGGATTCTAATAAAATTATCAAATAAGCCTATTTATAGTGTTTTATAAGACTTTAATTGTAAGAAGTTCCCTTAAAAGTTCCCAAATGACAAAAGTTTTTAATTCAGCAAGATAAAAGCTTAAAATTACATTAAATATATAATTTAAGATAAAATCTAATTTTAGATTTTATCTTAAAAATCCTAATCGGTCAAGTAATTTTGCGTAAAGTCAAAATTACCAACATATTTTGTGTGGCAGAACCACACAAATAAATATTGCTTTGATAAATGCCTCGCATTTCTAAAAGCAGAGGAAAAACTCCAAAATAAAAAGCTATTAAGGCAAAAAAACAGGGCGATTATCAATACTAAATTCTTTTTTGGTGTTTCATCACCATTTTTAGAAAAGCGAAGCTCTGCGTAGCTTTTATCAAATATGGCAGAGAGCTGGTCTTACAAAGTAAATGCACAAATCATTGTTTATCCATTTTATCAATTTCTTTAAGTATTTTTAAAATTCTCCCATTCTCTTGGTCTTTATCCATAATTCTTTATAAGAAGTTCTATCTTACAAGGCAGAAGATTTACTTTAATGCGATAACAGGAGATTTAATAAATTAATCAAAATTAGGAATCTTTTTTTCTTGCTTTATGATTTTTATGAACTCATCATAAGATGAATATGCGTTACTAATAATTTGATTATATTTCAACAATTCAATATTAGAATCTTTAAGATACCTCATTTCATCTTCTGAAAATGAAATGGTATTTCCAGTATCTTTCAATCCAGCATCTTCAGAAATAATGTAATATGCTTTAATTTCTGTCGGTTTTATGGGTTTCTGTATATTATTTGGCAAATTTTGCATCACTGCTTGTCTATATTGTTTAATTTGTTTTGTTATATCCTCATATTCTATGTTTGCATGTCCTGTTGGCGTATTTTTCTTTAATTCAACTATGATAGGATATTGTTCTTCCGCTGTTTCAATTAAAATATCAATGAAATTTCTATGTTGATCTCCCTCCTTATCAATACTTTTATAATATTTTTGCCTTATTGTATTAAATGAATCTTGATTGCTAGTTTTTTGATTCCAATATGGATTAATCAACCAAGGATGTTTATATAAATGCTCTTCAAAAAATTTTTCTTTTAATTCTTTTTCTTCCAACATTTTTTCAAGTTCTTTTATTGCCGAAATTCTCTGCTTAGCCAATTCAAAAGCCTTAGTTGCTTCAGATTTTTCTATTTTATTCATTAAGATATTTAAAAAATCAATATACTTATCATCAATTTCTTGTATGTTTAATTTTTTCTCTATTTCCACTATTTGAACATTGTTTATCGTATTTACAATAGATTGTATCATTTGTTTTATTTCCCTATCCTGCATTGTCTCATCTTCTGCTGTATCAATACGCTTCATCATCATATTTAAAAGTTTATCATGCAATTTTTTTTCATTTGGCTCTAGAGTTTCTAACCATTTATTATAACTATCATTGTTCCTAATTGATTCTGGCAAATATTCTATGGTCTCTTTGCTTCTAAATTCATCCCATTTCTCTATAAAAAATTTTCTTATAAAATCAAGATTCTCAATAAATTCTTTTACATATTCATCAGAAGTATCTAATCCTTGTCTGCTTGAAGTAATAGGAGAATCGTCTGAATGCAAAAAATCAGCTTGTATTTCTCCAACTAAATATTGGCTTGCCATACGAGCATTACCGCTATCCTTAAAAATATTCTCATCAGCAATTTTTTTGTGTATATAAACAATGACATTGTTAAAATCATAATCTTTTGTTTGCAATTGTTTCGGTTTTAATGCGCTTCCAAACCATCCTTTGAATCCTGCTTCTACATGTTCATCAATATAATCAACCACTTCTTTGTTTTTAGTATATTTGATTTTTTTATCATTATCTATGTTTGGAAAGATTGAATTTATTTCATCGTTCGTATAGCCAAAATACACAAGAAAATCTATATTTTTATAATATTCATGAGTATATAAATCCACTATTTCATTATTAATATAGAGAGTAAAATTGGTTTCACTAGAAGCAATATAAAATCTTCTTGATAAATGAACTTTTAAATTGGCTATGGTAGATTGTGTTGGCGTTCTAATTGGTCTCTCTATTACCACAATGAAACCTGAATCATAATTGTTATATTGCATTAAATAATCAGGAAGATTATCAACTTCACTCCATTCTACAGGATATGTTATTTCATCATTCATAAAAGCCGAATATAATAACTTGAAAGTAATCCATTTATTCTGCAATGAATTCTTGGTATATACAGAATATTCGTCCCCCAAACTAAAAGCAGCAAGCTTACCAATTCCTTTTTGCCCCATAGGCTTTCTCTCACTTAAGTCATTAATGGGGAATTCTTGAATTTTCCTTTTACCTATTTTCGCATATTTATTACGCAATTCATCTATATTAAGCCCTCTACCATTATCAATCACGCAAATAAAACTATTATTTATCATAATATTGACTTTTGTTGCATATGCATCATAAGAATTGGCTACTAATTCTGCAAGTGCAGGGGGATTGCTATTGTATAATTTTCTGCCTAGATGTGTTGCCGCTTGATTGGCTATTGAAAATTCAATTATATTATCACTCATTTGTAATCCTTTAGATGCTCTTTAATACTCAACCCTATCACTTCTCCAAGTTTTGGTGGAACAGCATTTCCAATGTGCCTTGATATTGTTCCCATTTTCGGAGGCTCGTTCTTGTTTTCAATGAAATCATAGTCTATCGGAAAAGTTTGTAGCAAGCTAGCCTCTCTTAAGCTAATAGCTCTGTCTTGTTCGGGGTGTCCGAATCTTCCATTACCAATCCCTGTGCAAAAAGTTGTCATTGTAGGAGCAGGTTCATCCCATTTCATTCTACCATATACACTGCCATAGCTTTTCCCTATTGGCTTTTTATGACACTTTAAAACTAAAGATTCGTCCCAATCTTTCCAGCTCCCACCATTCTTTGGTGTTGCTTTAATTCTTTGAATGTTTATAGATGTTAGTGCGCGCGAAATATGCAATTTATCAAGTTTGGATTGCTCTCCAGATTTAATTTTTGGTAGATTTCCTATGGTGTCCCTAACGCTTGCATAGTTATCCTTATTATGGGTTTTATCAATAATCTTAATTTCTTTTAACTTTGATGCAAGCAATACCAATCGCTTTCTATTTTGAGGAATCCCATAATCAGGACAAAACACTATGCTATAACTAATGTAGTAATTGTTTTTCTTTAGCTCCTCTATAAAATTATCAAAGATTGGGTATTTCATCAGATTGGGCACATTTTCCACACTAATGATTTCTGGTTGAACCTCCATTGCAATTCTTAAAAATTCGTTCAACAATGTCCATTTTTCATCATCTTTATTATTTATTTTTCGTTTAGATTGTTGTGTATATTGCGAAAATGTTTGGCAGGGAGCACATCCTACAAGTATCCTAATAGATGACTTTGAAGTATTAAAGTAGTTTGTGATTTCACTAGCAAAAGTATTTTTTATGTTTTTATTAATAAAATCTGCTTGAATATTGGTTTCATAAGCATATTTACAAGAAGAATCTACATCATATCCAGCAAGTATATTAAAGCCAGCTTTTTTAAGTCCAAAACTTAAACCACCAACACCGCAAAATAAATCAATGACATTTGCTTTCATAACTTTTAATCCCTAATTTCATAACTCTAATAGAAATCAAATTATACACAATTTTTAATTTTATCTAGCTATTATATAGTATAGATAGACCGCAAAATCCTTTCACAAGAGTAAGAATTAAGGGGGATACCCCTTAATCTATGCTTATTTTACTTCAAAATACTTTCAAGCTCCTTGATAAGTGTTAGAATTGCAGACATATCTTTCGGCTCTTTTACTTCCATTCCAACCTTAAGCTTTTTGCTATTAAGAATCTCTTTGTATCTTTCTTTTGCGATTAGATTAATAGCGTCAAGGATTTCTTTATCTAGAGTGCTGGTTTCTTTGAATACTTCTTTTAGATTCTGATTGTTTTCCTTAATCTCCTCTTGTAACGCTACATAGGCATTAATCGTATCTTTATTGACATCTTTGCCTGATAAAGCTTGTCTGTATGAGTCCATTAAGGCGTATTCCTCCTCTTTCTTGTTGGTTTTATCAAAGAATATTTCATCTATTAATGCCAACAGCAAAGGCATTTTTACCTTGTTTGGCTGGATTTCTCCTTGTTTATTTCTTATATCACATATACTAGCTATTTCCTCTCTCAATGTATCTTCTCTATTTATTTTGAGTATATCAAGTCCAGCTCTGTGATTATAAAGATTTTCAAGCTTTGATAGAAGCTCTTTTGCCTCCTGCTTTTGTTCTTGTGTTAAATTCATCTTAATTCTCCTTGATTGTGATTTTTTCTTATCGCATTCTGCATTACTGCTTTAAATTAGAATCTTACAGCTTCATTTCCCACCTCCTTATCTTGAGATTTGTATTGCATTTGCGTTACTGCTAGTTGTGATTTAACATCTGCTCTTGCCACTGCTACACCCTTAAGACGCATTAAGTCGTTAAAATCACTAATATTTTTATCCGCCATACTTGGCTTAATAACATTGATTTGAGGATACTTTTCTTTACACTTTAATGCGGCATTAAGTCCTGTATTGACTTCATTTTTTAAATCATTATCCGCGCAGATAGTAATTTGTTTATGGGGGTATTTTTCAAGTAGTGCCTCGCATACATTTATTAAATTTCCAGAATCTACCGCCATTATGCTTGGCTTATCAAGCAGAATTTCTATACTCTTAGCAGTTGCAAAGCCCTCGCAGATATAAAACTGCTCGTGCAAATCTAATGGTGCAGAGCTGTAAAAGCACCCTTTTTTCCTTGCTGAGTATTCCTCGCCATTTTCTCTTTCTTTTTGAGTTTTGATTACACCGATAATCTTATTGCCATTAGCAGCAATTCGTTGCACACTCCACATCTTACCATCACTATCACTCAAAGGAATAAGTAAATTACCAAATCTATCCACCCTTAAATTTTGAACTTCAATGCCCTTTGCCTTCAAGTAGGGGTGATTGACTTGCGCTATCTGTGCATTATCGTATTCATCTTTTAATCGTGCAGCTGTTTTTTCGTTAAGTCTTAACTGCTCTTCCTTTCTTTGAGCTGCTCTTAATTCATTTGTTTTTTTAATGGCTTCAATTTCTGCATTACTTAGAGATTTAACTTGAACTTCTTGTTCTAACTTAAATTTCCAATTAACTCTTTCTCCTGTTTTAAAATTCTCAATATATCCAGCAGGGTATCCATTAGTATAACCTACATATGCACCACTTTTTTCGCTTCCTCTATCGCCCTCTACTTTTGCTCGCTTGATTTTGCCATCCATTACAGGTAATCCGTCAATAAGGAATCCACACTCACGCAAGGCATTATTAAATTGCTCCAAAGCTTCGTTCATATCAATTTCATTTTTTTGTGGATATTGCCATTTGCTAAATTTTTCTAAATTCACACCATTTGGCACAAACCACTTTTTAGATTCGCTATCCCATTTTGCACCCAGCTTTTTAGCTTCTTCTCTATCTTTATATGGCACATAAATATAATATTTGTGTGTAGCAACTCGTGGCATTATAGATTCTTTCCCAAAGATGGATTTTGATTGCTTCGCTCCTTTGTCTTATCTTTACTTTTTTTTGATTTTTTATTGCGATTTCGCTTTTCTTTTTGATTTCATTAATCTTTGTTTGTGAGACTTCATTTTTAGATTCATTATTGAGAGTATTTGGCTTATCTTTTGTCGCATTGCTGTTATTCATAATTTGTTTTGCTTCATCAAGTTGTATGTTGAGCTTTTGAGCCATAAGCTGCACAAATTTTTCATCACCCATTTCTTTGTTTTGTGAATGCTTACCTTGATTCTCTTTGATTGCTCCTTGAAATCCTGCTAAGAATCCAGCTAATTCAGGACTAGATAGCCCTTGTGCCAAAGACGCCATTTTGTCTATCGTGTCCCAACCTCTATCGTCTAGCTCATCTAAGCTTAGTGTCGGTGGCATTTTTAAAGCAGAGCAAAATTTATCTAGTCTAGTATCGGTATGCTCCTTTTCTTTTTGTGCTACTTTGGATTCTAAATCCACTCCAAAATTTTCGCGCAAATGGTTTATACCTTTTTCAAAATGTCCCATACCCAATGGCACAGACATATATTCTTCTACTCTCTTGCCATTTAATCCATAGGCAATGCTAAATTCTATATTCGGTGTATCTATATTGCCATTACTTTTTATATTTTCTTTGCGTGCAACATCAAGTGCGACTAAATGAGAAAGCACACTATCAATTTCATCTTTATTATTGTTTTGTCCATAAGTATCTTTATGTTCATTCACTAAGCTAAGTGTTTTATTGGTCTCATTAGATTCAAAGCTAATTTCAAAAAAATCATCGTCTGTCTTTTTTAAATTATTGAAAATGCTCATTCTTTATCCTTTATATTAGATTTTGTATTTTTTGGTGTAGTTTCATTAAATATTGCTACCAACTTTTGAAAAGATTCGTTGATTTTTGGAGAAGACTTGATAATGTTATTAAGCTCTTCATTGTTTTGTGCCTCATCAAAAATGCTAAGTGAAAGATTTTTATACAAAGTATTGAGCTTTGCATTTTCTTTTGCAATTGCTTTTTTCATAGCAGCCGCATACTGTTCCCTCAAAAATTTAATATATGGCGTTTCCATTTTAAGTTACCTTTCCTTTAGTGTTATATAAAAATAATATCAATTTATAACATAAATTTAAAAATATATAGATATAAAATATCAAAAATACTTGACTATTTGATATTTGTATGAAATAATGCGTTTTTAAGAATATGCAGGATAGGAAAAAAGGTGCAAAATGTAATACATTTTTTAAGCCTTTTTTCCACAAATTTAAAAATTTGTCCTGTGTCTTGCGAAGCTCTTAAGTCTCAATTTTGTAAAACACAAATTTGAGAAAAGTCCTAGCAAAGATTTTGCTAGGAAGTCGTTTTAAAAAATCAAAACGAAGTGTTTTTATTTGATAATACTTTTGCATTACCAAACAAAATAGCAAACACCAAACATAAGGATGAGGATAGGGAAGTGGCAAACAAAAATACGATTATTTCATTTAGAATCTCTTTGCAAAATGCAGATGTTTTAAATCAATTATCCAAAGAATTGCATATGTCAAAATCAAGCATACTTAATGATTTGCTGTATAAACATTTGCAAGGCTCACAACACTTTAAAAGAATAGAATCTGTCAAAGAGTCTTCTAAAGAAGTTTATAAGACTATTAAAATCTCATTCACAAAGAAAGAATACGATTTGCTGAAATGTATAGCGCAAAATACAACTACAAGCTCCGTGCCAAAGTTTATAAAATTCCATACACTTAATATGATTTATAATTCCAAAATACTTGACAATAAAGAGATTGAGGCACTTGCACTTGTTCGAAGCGAACTAAATAAGATTGGTGTCAATATTAATCAAATTGCACGAGTGTTAAACACACAAAGTGAAGCAAACATAGCTTCTAATCTGCTTACAACATTAGAGCACCTAGATAGCAAACTTATACGAATGTCTAGTGAGATTAAAGCACTATGTCATAATTCACAAGGAATTTTACAATGAGTGTTGCTCCAAAAAGATTTAGCGATGATGAACTTGAGTGGAAAGCAAAGAAAATAAAAAATGTGCGAATTGAGCACGCCAAAATTAATCAAATCAATCTCGCAAGAAAAAAATCAAAACCACTTGTCTCTTTCAAGCAAATTGCCCAAAGCAATCCAGCAAAAGCTAAGCTTTTAAAGCGTGAAAAATTATCAAACAATGGCTATGAAGTAGTATTTAAAATCACTTCAAGCGCGAAAAATACAGAGCAATTGAGTGCGCATCTTAATTATATTTCAAGGCAAGGGAGTTTAGAGCTAATAGATTCTGATTTGAATATTTATACCGACAAAAAAGACCTTGTGTATTGCCTTGAAAACTATCAAAATGGCTATGTTATCCCAAATGAAAATGAAAATAAAACAGAGCGGAGAGAAACTTACAATATGGTTTTTTCAATGCGTGATTATGATGACTGCGATGAGAGTTCGCTTAGAAATGCTGCATTTGAAACGATAAAAAATCTCTATCCAAACACGCATTTTACACTTGCCTTTCACAATGATACAGATAATCCTCATTGCCATATTTGTTTAAAGGCTACCAACAACGATGGTTCGCGCATTGATATTAAAAAGGCAGATTGCTTGAAAATTCGTAAGAGCTTTGCCGACAATCTTAACAAGCGTGGAATCTATGCTCTCGCCACAAGCAGAAGAGATAAGGTTCGCGGAAGACAAATCGCAAACAATAATCTAGAATATGTAGAACCAAAAACCTTGCACGAACATAATGCCAAACCACATTATTATAGAGTGCTAGATTTTGGTGAAGCACCATACAATAATGATATTCTCAATAAACCTAGCTATTTTATTAGCTATTACACACGCAAAGGCAATGCAACCATTTGGGGAGAGAATCTGCGGCAGATTGTAGAGGATTCTAAATTACAAAAAGGAGAATATGTGCGCATTGCAAAAATAGGCTATGAGTTGCGTCCTTATGAGTTTGAGAAAAAAATTAAAGGCAGACTTTATACTATTAGCACAGCAACAAAGGTTGCTAAGTGGGATATATCTGTAATGAATCGCGCAGAAAAAAGCTTCATAAAGCTCCCTAAGGTTAAGGTAGTAACGACTATGAAGCTAAAAGAAAGCAATATAAAAAGCACAGATTCTACAAACATCACAAAGAATGCACCAAAACGCTATACTAAGCAAGAGTGGGCAAATTATTACTCCAAAAAAGCAAATTTAACACAAAGGATAGAAAATGCAAAACCTAAGTCAAGAAAATACACAAGAGAACAATGGGCAAAATACAATGCAGAACGAAAGCTTGGAGGACAAGGAGGCATCATTAAACCAAATGCCACTTTATACAAGTCCAACACTCCTTCTCTTAGAAATCCACCCAAATCCTATGCCGATATGTGCGGAATGTCCAAGGGCAATGTGGCATATAAGCAAGGCAGCAGACCAAGCAATGATAAGGTGCTTTTGCCAAGCAATGCACAGCATAACCTACGAAGCAATACAAAGCAAGAATCCAAAGGGCGAAATGATAATAGAGAATTGCGATGGACAATTGGCGGCGATACAGGAATTGCTAGAGAGTGAATCTGATAATAGATAGGTTATAGCTTATGTAAAAAATAATTAAAATCTTTTACAAGTATTTTAAATTAAAATATTGTAAATATAAGATTAAACTTGAAGTCTGTTTTTATAAACAAACATTTATTGCTTAAAATTCTTGTCTTTGTTATCTTTTTCTGAATGTATTGAATCTAGCCACTTAGCTTGTTCAAACAAGCACACTCTGCCACAAATAATCTCTCCAATCTTTTTTAACTTGTGTGAATTATCATATAAAAATACTTCATCACAAAATGGTAGAATCTGCTTTAAATTATTAAGTGAAGCGGTATAACGCCTCTCAATGAGGGTTTCATCAATATTATGCCCGCCTTTTGCCACACGCATTTTTACTCGTTCTTTAGCAATCTCTATACTATCTACCCCAACATAATAAAGACAGATTTTAAAGTCTTGCTCCTTTAATCGCTCAAAAAGTCGCACTATTCCTTTACCACAAAGCGTAGTTTCTTGGTTGAAAGATTCATTGTTTTCAATATGGCTCTTTTGTAATTTTAGAGCTATTCTCGCAGCTCTATTTTGGTCTTTACTGCTGCGCCAATCCCCAAAGCTGCTCACAATTTCGTCCATATTAATTCTCTGCCCAAGTCGCACCCCTTTTTCAACCTCGTTCCAATAAAGTGTGCTTTTCCCAGCACCATTAACACCAGCAAAGATAAAGGCTGTTTTATTTTGATTCATCTTTATCCTCCTTGTTTTCAAACCCCTTACTATCCAGCCACGCATTGAGTGCTTGAGTGAAAATATATGTTTGTGTCTCTATTCTTTTGGCATTTTCACTATTTTGGTAGCGTTTTAGACGCTCTATGAGCTCTATGGGTAGCAAAACGCTAAAAACTTTATTGTCTTTATTTTTAGATTCTTTTGTTTTTACTGCACCCTTTATTTCAGCCCTACCGCCATTCTCAAATTCGTTTTCGCTCACACCTTTACTTTGTAGAGGCTGTGTTGTTTGTTTTTTAAATCCACCCATTTTTAATTCCTTAATCAAAATATTTAAAACATTTTACAATAATTTTATTTACAATATTTTATAAGTATTTATAATGTTTTTCCAAATGCCACGATTTCCTCGCATAAAGCTTGAAATTCGTTCTCTGCCTTATCATCGTTAAACTCATCTAGACTTTTACCATCTATTACAGCCTTCTTATATGCTCTGCGCTCATAAATCAATGATTTTAGAATGGCTACTTCCTCCAAGCTCTTATCTTTAATAGCAGATTCTACAAATTCCCTTAACTCATCTAACTCTTTATGCAAAAATGGATTTGGACTAATTTTGTTAAAGAGGATAAGACAATGAAGCTTTGGATTATTCTCTTTTGCCAAGTTAAACACTTCTAGCATTCTATCTAGCACCACTACATCATATTGTGATGGGATTGTGGGGATAATAAGCAAATTTGCCCTATTCATAGCTATTCGCATCTCTTTACTATCAGCTCCTCCCGTATCAATAATTACACAATCGTTTTTGCTTTCTTGCAAAGTGATTTCATCTTTTAGTGAGCTGCCCAATTTACTTATATTTGAAAATAACGGCTTTAATTCACTATCACTTCTATTATTGCTAAAAACTTCACTGCTCCGCTGTGGGTCTGCGTCAATAAGTGTTACTTTATCACCTTGTTTGGCTAGATAGCACGCTAGATTTACTGCCATTGTAGTTTTGCCACTACCACCCTTTTCATTTGCTATGGCAATGATCATTCCTGCTCCTTTGCTTTAATATTTTTTACACACTCTTTAATGAGCATTTCCATATCAATGTTTTCACAACCAGCATTGAGCCTACTGCCAATTTCTCTTAAAATATCTCTTTGCAACACTTCCTCAAATCTCTCACTTAATTTTTCTCTATCAAGCCCAGAGAATCCTTCCCACTCTTCATCATTTATATATACAGCTATGCTGTTTATCACACCATTGTCTGTATAAACTTCAAGGTTAATTCGCTTAATATGATATATACTAAACAAATCATTTGTATATTTGCTCTCCAACACGACAAAGTCATTTTTTTGCTTATTCATTTTTTATCCTTTATTTTACAAGTATTTATAATTTTATAAAATAAAAGTAAATGAAAATAAATTATTTAAATTTAAATATAAATAATTATAATTTAATATTTTTAAATATATATAAAGAATTTAAAAAAATTTAATATAAAATATATTACTTTTTAATTTATTTTTCTACTTGTATTTTTCTGGCAGTTTCATTTGCAGCTTTAATTTCAAATGATTTGGGCGCAAAAGTGCTTACATAGCCTTTCTGTTGGCTCATTTTTTGGATTTCTTTTATTATTTGGTTGTTATCTCTGCGTAAAGCGTCTAAATATGTGGCGTTTGGATATTCATTGTGCTTGATTTGCTTACTTAAATATTCTATAACTTCTGTATTTTTTAGCAATTTTACTTCTTGGCTTTGTATGTGTTCGTAGATATTGGAGAAAAAATTATTAATTCTCGCCCACAATCCATTAAACTTAATCACACTTCTAAAATCGTTCTCTAGTATGTTGCTTGTGTTGATTCTATATGATAGATTATCAGGCTCAATATAATTGTTTTTAGAATCCGCAATGTAAAAGCTAAAGCCTTTCATATCATTGCTAAACGAGCCACCAATGGTAAGTCCGCGATATTTAAAAAATATGCTCTCACCAGCCTCACTATTGAAAAGATTGTCAAAATTATCCCAAAAGGCTTTTTCTAAGGCGACTTGTTGTGGGTTTTGCTTTGTTTGCGTATTGCTAGATTCTACTTTTTTAGAATCTGATATAATCTCATACGCTTTAAACTCGCCATTTTCAAAGCATTCACATTTAAAATGTTCTCCTTTGGGGTTTTCATTCAAAATATCTTTAATGTTTATTAGATTGCTTAACTCCTTTTTAAATAGTGGTCTAGCTTCTTTATTTTTGTGTAGTGTCTCTTCATTATCAAATAACTCTTTCTTAAATGCTGCTTCTTTGGCATTTTCTTTTCTTAACTCGTTTGCTATTTGAATCTGCAAAAGCATAAGTGGATTACCCACAGCCTCAGCTTTCATTTCACCAGCACTAGCACTACCCATAGAGATTTCATCTATTTCTCGCACACTTTTATCTGCATTTCTAAACTGCTCTATACCTTTAGCTTTAGATTCTATAGTTTGCCACATACGCGCGTCATAAGTCTTTTGAGTGGCATATCTTATCTCTTCAATGGCAAAATTATCACCATATTTTGTGTGTAGTAAATTGCCTTGTCTTATGAATCGTCCATTGCTTTGCTCTAAATCACTAGGTCGCCAAGGGCAGTCTAAGTGATGAATAGCTACACCTCTTTGTTGCACATTTGTCCCAGCTCCCATTTTAGAGCGAGAGCCTATAAGAACGCGAATTTCTCCACGATTTACTTTATCAAATAAGGCTTGTTTTTGTAGTGGTGTTTTAGCATCGTGAATAAAAGCAATCTCCCTTTGTGGTATCCCTTTTTTTACAAGCTTTTTAAGCACATCACTATATACATCAAACTTTGCGTTAGAGGCAATTATCTCATCATTACTTTTCTCACTTGATTCTATACCTTCACTAATTTCTGCCGAATCCATTATCTCATTAAGGTTTTTTGCTTCTTGCAATTCCGCTTTAGCAATAGATTCTATCTCACTTTGGCTCATCTCTCTATTGCAAGCAATTTTTTGGCTATGTATCTTTGGTGTGCTTAAGTCGCAAAAGACCAATTGTGTTCCCTTATCTTCCCTCCAATTTTCCCACCGTTTAAATACTTCCTCTGCTAATAGGTTACTTTTAGATTCTGCATAATCCTCGGCTTCTGGGTCAATAAGCCGATAATCCAGTCCCGCTTTTCTTGCATCTGTGGTGCAAGCCAAGACATTGTTGTTTCTAGGGTCGTCTCTAAAGTTTTCCATTCTCCATATGATAGAGCCCCTATTCCATTCACCATTATCACCCTGAATGCCAATGTATTGTGCTATCTCTTTGCTTCGTGGAGCGATAATGTTTGTAGGCTTACCATTTGCAAGAGGCGGCACAAAGTGAGGATTAAGCTTTAGAATATCAGCATTAGTAACAATGTGCGTATTTGCGCGATACATATCACTTAGCTCACTGATGTTATTAAATTTGCTAAAGCGTGTAACGAGTTTATAATTAATGCCGCTAGAATCTAGCTCAAAATCATTCACACTTTCGCCAAAGCAAGAAGCCCAAGAATCAAAAGATTCTATGCCTTTTTCTTGTAATAATTGCGGCTGCAAATATCGCTGCATAGTGTATAGTTCAGTTACAGAGTTACTAATAGGTGTGCCTGTTAGAAACATTACTCGTTTATCATTTGCGTGCAAGTATTTTGTTAGCACATAAAGGTTTTGTGCTTTTTGGCTAGGTTCTCTTGCTCCAAGCCCTAGCACATTTTTCATTTTAGTATTTACTCCTAGATTTTTAAACTCGTGCGCCTCATCAATGACTATGCTATCTACACCCAACTCACTAAAATCAATAGAGTTTGTTTTGGATTCTCTATTTTTATGTAGCTGATTTTCTAGCTTTGTGAGCATTTTATCTATGCGTTGAATATCCCGCCTATTTTCTTTTTCATCTAGCTCACCTCTAAAAGATTCTAATTCTGCTTTAGCTCCACTCACATATTCTTCATAAAAGTCATTGGGCATAGGGATTTTTTCTAATTGTGAATGTGCCATAATTACACAATCCCAATTATTAGAGGCAATTTTTGCATAAAATTCCTCTCGTTTATTCGGGCTTAAATCCTCCCTTGTCGCGACTAGAATGTTTGCATTAGGATATGCATCATAGAAGTCTTTATTCCATTGTTCTGTGATGTGATTTGGCACAATTACCAATGGTTTATTGATTAGTCCCATACGCTTTTGTTCCATAAGGGCGCAGATTGTGCTAAGTGTTTTCCCAGCTCCTACTTGATGATCTAGCAATATAGATTTATTTTGTATTGCTGCCCAAATAGCGTCTTTTTGGTGTGGATAGAGATTCTTGGCAGAGCTGAAGCCGGGCAAAGTCAAATGTGAGCCATCGTATTTTCTTGTGATATGTGTATTGAAAGTATCATTATATATGCGCTCTAAATGCTCACGCCTGTCTATATCTTTAAAAATCCACTCTTTAAACGCATATTTTAGATTGTCAATTTTTTCATTGACAATCGCGGTAGCTTCGTGGTCTGTTTCTCGTTCAGGCTCACCTTTATCATTGAATCTTGTTGTGCTTGGTTTTGTTAGAATTAAGGCAGTGTTAGCAAAAGCATATTCTAGTAATGTGCTAGGTTTTACGCTATGCCTATCGCTAGAATAGCCATATTTATGCTTTGCTTCTGTGCTTACCCTATAATCATCGCACCATACTTGCCAACCCAAGTGCTTTTTTGATTCAATGCTTATGTAGTCTTGTTCCAAGCCAAATTGCTCTGCTATGAACTCTTCATAATACTTTGCTGGTATCCAAGAAGTTCCTATATTTACAGCAATATCAGCAGCCTTTATATCTTTTGGTAAAATCTTCTGTAATGCCTCTAGGTTTACTCTTAAGCTCTCATCGCCATCATTGACTAGATTCTCTACTTCTTTGTGTTTTGCTTTGACATTACCACTTAGGTATAAATCTGCACTTAAAAATTGTGATTTGTTTAAATGATTTACAAAAATTAATTTTTGTTCTAATAGATCATTAAAAATTGCTTCTTTATCTATCTGGGGCAGGGCAGATTCTATCCATTCATTATTGATTTTGCCATAAATGCTAAGACTTGCCATAAGGGCTTCTTTTGGTGTTTCTACTTTGTGTTCTTTGGTAGGGCGTATTGTGCGTGTATTAAAAATATCTGCCTTGATGGCACTAGGCTTTCTTGCTTCCACTCCATTTTTCTTTGCTGCTTCTCTGCCTATGCCCTTATCGTATTGCTTTTCAAGGGCAGTAATTTTGTTTGATTCTATATCTATCCCACGATAAAGCGTTGCGTTGCGTGGATTACTCAAATAGCCAAAATCTTTGGCAAATTTATCATACACACGATTAAGCTCGGCTCTTTTAAGCACTAGCTCCCTATCATCGTCAGCTATATCGCTTTGTTCTAGCCTTACCAACTCATTAAAAGTATCTCTTATGGAGATAAAGCCTTTAATCTTTTCCGCCTCTTTGTCTGTATAGCTTCTATGCGGAGATTTAAGCCGACCTTTTGTATCTGCTACTTGATATACACTACCATCTACTACACATAAACTATCTTTCTTTAAACCGCCTATGTAATTTTTTAGCTCCTCATATTGTGGTGCATTTTGGTTGAGATAGCTACTTTTGTATTTAAATATTGGCTCGTGGTAGTGATAAATATCTCTTGGTAGAGTAGATATTATTTTTTCAATTTCTCTTGGCAAGTCTTTACCGCTATCTTTTACAGCTAATTTTTCGCCAAACTTTGTGCTAACAAATGATAATTCTCCCAAGATATGATTTTTGTGATTCCAAAAATACTCATTTATTTTAGAATTGCTATTATCCACAGCCTTACTATTTATCCACGCTTGATTAATAGACTTATCTACACCTTTCTTGAAGAATACAATATCACTTGTTACACTTGCATTTGTATCTTTGAACACATTATTTGGTAGGCGGATTGCCCCTATGAATGTCGCCTCTTTAGCGATTTTTGCGCGAATAGTTTCATTTGATTTGTCTAGGAAGCCATTGCTTACAACAAATGCGGCTATGCCATCGTCTTTTAGATTCTTTATGGCATTAAGCATAAAGAAATCACAGACCTTACCCTCACCATTTTCGTTACCTGTGTCTTTGTCTCCATAAGGTGGATTACCGATAAATGCATCAAAATTGCGGTTAAAATCCACCCTTTCAAATGCTTTATTTTCCAAATTCGCTTGTGGATAAAGTAGTTTTGCTATATTGAAAGTTATGCTGTCTAATTCTGTGCCGTGCATTTTATAATTTGCGTCTGGCATATAGCCTATAAATCTACCATTGCCACAGCTTGGTTCGTATATATGCTTTGTATTAGAATCGTTATTTAATCCAAAATGATTAAGGCTACTATAAATGCTATCAATGATAAATCTAGGTGTGTAGTATGCATCAGTGCAGCTTCGTTCTAGCCTATCTAATTCCTTTTTATCACTTACAACATTTGCAAGTATTTCATATTCTTTTGCATAATCACCATCTTTGCCATTTATAATCTTAGCCATACCGCCAAAACCGCTAAATTTACTTAGAATTTCCTTTTGTTCTTCATTTGGCATTTCACCTTTAAATTGCAATTCCCTAAGTGTAGATATGGCGGCAATATTGGCTTCAAATCTATCTCTAAAGCCCTTAATAGATACATCACTTGCTAATTTATAGTTTTCGCCTATTGGTATATATGTTTCATCACCTATTATGCTGGGTGTTTCACCGATTTTTCTAGCAGTTGCAAAATGTGGTATTATTTGCGCGGTGGATTTATCGCTGCTTGAAGTTTGATTTTCTAGTAAATCTCCTCCGCTAGATTCTGTTTGTGTTCGCCCACTAGAATGTCCCATATATTGTTGTGGTGTGGATTTAGCTTGAATTGCTGCTCCTGCCACGCTAGGCAATATTGATTGGGACTTATCCCCATTGTCTCCAACGCTTGATATGGAGTCAATTCCGCTATGTTTGGTAGCAAAGAGGCTTTCATAAACGCCTCTATTTCTACTTCCAGCTGTTTCTCCACTAAATAAGTCAATCTGTCGTAATCTGCTATTTGTATTGCTTTTGGATAGAGATGTTTTGCCCACCTCGTTAGAATAACCATTATCCACCGATGATGGTATCCTTTCTGTATGGCGGAGTCTAGATTTTCCTCCGCTAGTGGATTGAGGTATTGTCCCACTATTTGCCATTCGCTCTCTATTATCGTCCATATCTTGCGATTGAAATAAAACTCCATTGGCGGATTGGCTAGAATCTGTGGCAACTTCCTTTCTAGTTTGCTTACTTCTATCTCCCATATTTCCTCGTGTATGCTCATTTCGCCGTATCCATCGTATCCCTCCGCTTTCACTTTGGCTAGGAATGCTTCCTGTTGCGCTTGACTTGCTTGATAGTTCCCTCTGCGAATCCCTAAGAGTTCCGCTAATCGCTCCTTGTCTTTGAAATAACTCTCTATTTGCTCTTTGGTCTCTATATCTATTGTTTGGGTTGAGGACATCATTTTGAAGCTCTCCTTTCTCATCATAGTAGTCAAATACACTAAAAAGCGAAAGCTCGTATCCGCTATTTTGTGTTTTTGATTTTGCCATTATAACTCCTTTAAAGTAAATACAATAAAATAAAATTAAATATAAGTAAAAACTTTTATTTACTTATTACATTCAAGACTGGTTTTCCATTTTTCTCTATTGCTGTAAATTTACACCCATTATTGAACTCACTACACCCATAAAATGCACTCTTGACACTTTTGATTCTGCGCAAATGCCCCTTTTTACATTTTGGGCACATTATTACCCCAGCAATTTTTATATCTAAATTTGCTTTTTTGATATTCTCAATTTCAGCTTTTACGGAATCTAACACATCATTCAAAAAGCTCTCTTTACTCATCTCTCCTTTTTCAATGCTTTTTTGATATTCGAACCACAAGGCAGTCATATCAGGATTAGAGAGCATAGGACTAACACTCTTTATTAAATCACGTCCAAGTTGTGTGGCTTTAATGCTTTGCTTTTTGTCTTTACTGCAAGTGATGAATCCTTGTGTAATAAGCTTATCTATCATCTCGCTTCTTGTAGCTGGTGTGCCTATGCCGCCACTTTCACCTTTTTTGTCTTTATCTTTTTCAATGAGTAGCTTTTTAATATTTTCATTTTTTACATATTTTGCTACTTGATTTAAATCTTTAAGAAGCGTAGTCATTGTATATTGTGGTAAAGGTTTTGTTTGGAGTGTTTTAACCTCACTAGATTTTAAAGTGGCAGTGTTGCTTTTGATATTTTCTAAATCTAGTTCCTTTTCATTGTCATCATCATTTTCTTCATTAAATATGCTCCTAAATCCACTTTTGGTAGTTTTGGCTGCACTTGCACTAAATTTTATACCCTCACATTCTAGCTCTACGCTGTAAGCGATATATTCCCTTGCTTCATAAAACTGCATAGCAAAGCGTTTGGTGATAAGTGTATAGATATTTTTCTCTGTTTGGCTTAACTTATCAAACTCAAACCTGCTATTAAGTGGAATTATCCCATAGTGAGCAGAGAGATTTTTATCATTAAACGCTTTGCTTTTGATAGTTAGATTTGCCTTACTTAGAAAGTCTTGTTCGCCTATATTTGACTTCACTGCTTCTAAAATCCCTTTGCTTTGTTCATAAATCTTTTCTGGCAAATATTGGCAATCGCTTCTGTTATAGCTTATTGCTTTATATTTTTCTCTTAGTGTTTGTGTAAAGCTAAGTGTATCTTTAGGAGAGTAGCCATAAAGCTTTGCTGCTTCTGTTTGCAGAATTAAAAGATTATAGGGTAGGGGAGGATATTCTTTTTTTGGTGTTTTTGTAAGCTTTAAAGTAAATTGTTTAGATTCTATATGTGTTTTTATCTTTTCAACCTCTGCTTTATCTAAAATCTTTTGTTCTGTTTTTAGATTTGCTTTAATAAGCGTTGAATCTACTTCAAATTCTCCATTTAGACTATAATAATCTATACTCTTAAAGTTCTCATTTTGCAAGTCTCTATCTACAATAAGGCTAAGAATAGGCGTCATCACTCGTCCAACTCTTAGCGTATTGTCTCCACCCTTAGCACGATAAGCACAGGTATAAGCTCTTGTTAGATTTATTCCTACTATCCAATCTGCAATACTTCTTGCAAATCCTCTATCACTCATTGTTTTAAATTCGCTATTTGGTCGTGCTTTTCTTATCTCATCACGCACTGCTTCAGGTGTAATATCATTTATCAACACTCGTTTTACAGGCTTAGTGTTTTTGGCATAATCCAAAATCTCGTCTATGAGAATCTGTCCTTCATCATCACTATCCCCGCAGTGCATAATTTCATTTATTTCTTTTTTATGGATAAGCTTACTTATTTCCTTGAGTTGTTTTTCACTCTGTTCCAATGGCTTATACTCATACTTTGCAATATTAAATGGCAAATCGTTTATATCCCACTTTTTCCATTCTGCTTTATAATCCTCTGGTTTATAAAGTTCAAGCAAATGCCCAAAACTCCAAGTAATATAATCATTACCTTTTATATAGTATCCTACACCCTTATTAGAATAGTTTTTTAATTCGCCATTTAATGCTGCTGCTATTGCCTTTGCCAAATCAGGTTTTTCTGCTATAAAAAGTCTCATTTTATCTCCTTTTATGTGTTGTTTTAGTTTTTATTGCTCCGAATGTGCAGTGTAAATCTTCTACTGCTGCTTCCTAAACACACTCGGTTTTATAGGATTAGAATCTTTCCATAAGCCTTTATGAGCTAATCTTGCTTTTATTTCTAAATGAGTGTAAGCATTAGAATATTCTTTATAAGCCCAAGCAAAACCATTTTCTACTAAGTTTGCATTGACATCAATATCATTGCAAAAGACTATGGCTACAATTCTGTTGTATTTATCTTTATCTTTGATTTTCAGTGTGGCATTACTTCCTATGGGGCAAAGAGTTAAAAGATGAGATGTAGCCTCTTTGCCATAGCTTTGGTTAGATTCTGGTGCATCAATGCCATAAAGCCTTACTTTAAACTTCTCTCCATTATGAAGTATTGTTAGAGTATCGCCATCATAAACCTTAATAATACTTCCTTGCACTTCTTTACTTGGCATAAGATAGGCAAGATTAAAATTGCTAAATTGGCTAATAATTACGCCAAGAATAATCAAGCAAAATGTTAAAATGTGTTTTTTCTTAATTTTGCTCTTTATAAATTTCATCGTTCCACTCCTTTATCTTTATTATTATCTTTTTTAAAGCCTTTTTGTGCAACTGCATCTATTTTTTGCTGCATTCTTTTAAGTGCAGATTCTGAAACTTTTGTGAGATTGGTTTTGTTTTCTAAAGAAGTTGCACTTTGTGGTATAATGTCGGTAGCAGTCGATGAAATGTTGTTATCAACCAGTCGCTCGTCAAGACTTTGGGCTTGAGTGTAGGAAGTGGGCGTCCCTACCATCGGCTGTTTATACACCACCTCTTTTTTATCAAGTTGTTTTAGCTTTTTAACATTCTTTTCATTAGCGTGAAAAATCTTAACAATATTTTCATCTTGTCTTACGCCAACTTCACCCATTTTTTTATCATTAAGCTTTTTTCCTGCTATGTAGTCCTTTTCACTCATTGGAGAGGGATTTTTAATGATGATTTCAGGCTCACTTACTACTTTTTCTATCACTTCTTTTACTTCATCTTTGTTTTTAAACATTTCAGGGTGTCGTTTATAAAGAAGTGTTAAATCAGCAATGGCTTGTTCTTCTCCCAATAAATCTACGAGAGATTTACAAAGATGAAAAATCGCTAATTCTCTTTCTTTTTCACTCATCGCCTTGCTCCTTTATTTTTAATTTTTCTTATGAGTGGTGAAATGAGAATCTTTTCCCTCATTAACGCTCCATATCATTTTCTTTTTTACCTTCTTTCCTAAATCCTTTTTGTGCAAATGCTTCTATCTTTTGTTGCATCTTGGCAAGGGTAGAATCTGATACATTGAGTGTAGAGCTATTTATGTCTTTGTTGTTTTGATAGTATTGTGTTACTTTAGGATTCTTAAATTCCATTTGTTTGTTAAAGTTTCTATCAGAATAAAAAGATATAATTTGTTCATTAGATGGGTGGAAGGTGGTAGATGTGTGCCCCTGCCCATCTATCCTATCTACAATAGTCCTAAATCTTATACCCTCTTTATTCTCCCATTCATAAATCTTTGCTCCTTTTTCATCAATGAAAGGCTCACTAAAGTTTTTTAAATATTCTCTTAGGGAATGTCCTATGTCTAAAAGTTCTTGTAGTTTTATTTCGCCCTTGCTATTCTCTTTCAAATGTAACTTGATATGTTCCGCACCTCTGCCCTTATCTCTTCTTTCAAGATGAAATCCTTTCACATACATCGCAATATATTCAATCACAGCATCTTCAATAGCTTCAATATCTTTGAGAATAGGCGTAGCTTTTTTGTCATTAAAGGTTACATTGTAAATTCCACGATGTTCTTTATCCATTACCTGTCCATTGTATAGTCTTTTTTGTTTTCTTTCGCAAGTATTTTTATGTTTGGTGTAAGGAAGCAAATGCTTCCTTATGCATAGAGTTATCTCTCATTATCTTTGGTTGGCTGTGATTTGTCCTGCGTAGCAGCTTTAGCAGCATCTTGTTCTTGTTTTGTTGTTACATTAACACCATCTCTGCTTATCACAGCATATGCGCCTTCACCTTTTTCTATGAGAGCTTGTTTAAGATTCTCATCATTGACATTTATTCTTACGGCAAGATTTGTATGCTCAAAGCCATTTTTATCTTGCCAAGTATTTGTAGTTAATGAGTTTGCAAAATTTTTACCCATTTCACTTTGCTCATTTAACATATAAAAGCTTTTGCCATCTTTTTCTACCTTATTAAAGTAGATTAGGTCGCTACCATCTTTGACTTCGCTATTGAATGGCTTGAGACTTACATTGCCATTTTTTTGAATATTGACAAAATAACTTTGCCATTTCGGCTCTTCTCCATCCATACTTTGTTTAAAGCTGACACTAAGCTTTTCAACTCCTATATTTTTAGCTTCAACTGCTTCACTTAAAATATTTATCGCCGCGGTTTTAGCCGACATTATTTTCTTTTCATCAGCCTTATTTACATAATCCATTTGTGAATCACTATTAAGCACCACTTTTTGATTTGAATCTAATCTTGCTATTGCCATTTTTTACTCCTTATAATATGGATTTTTTTTGTATGCCGCCACTTGTTCCATTTCTATTTTGCTTTATTGGGTGCTATGTTTTCATTTTCCACCTCCTAAATTGATTATATGCTCCTTACCATTGCTATTTATCGTTGCACTTTTAGGGACTAAAAGCATAATGTTGTTATTGCTATTTTTAAGGATTTTTACGCTATTAAGTTTCTCGCTTAAGGTGTTAAATTTAGATTCAATCTCTTTGTATTCCTTATATTTGCCAAATGCTAAGAGAGTGAAAGCTCCACACAATATCCCTATAAATACCGCTACGCATATAAATGCCAAAACAAACTTCTTTACATTACCTATATGATTTAGGAGAGAATCTAACTGCTCTTTTTGCATATTTATTTGCTTTTTGAATTCCTCATCTTGAACATTTGCTTGTGATTGTAAGCTTTTGACTTGAGATTCTAAAAACTTATTCATATTTTCACTATGCTTTTGATAGAATCCCTCTTCAACCGCGTTAATTGCGCTTAAATTTGCAGATATTTGTTTTTTGGCATTTTCATCTACGCTTTTTATCAATGACTTTAGGTCTATAAAAAACTGCTTTAAATCAGCTCTTACATCAACACTTTGTCCCACACTATCACTAATGTCTTTTAATGTCTCATCTAGCTTTATAGAATTAAGTTTTTCTACAAAATATTCAAGAGAATCGTTGATAAGTTTTAACTTATTGATAAAATTTAATTCTTTTTGGCTAAGAGAGTTATCAAAGAAATTATCTATTCTTTCAAACTCATTGTTGAGCATATCGCTTTGTATTGCAAAGTCGCTTATAATGCCTAATACCTCGTTAGATTCCATAAATTCACTTTTACTTTTTAGCGAATCTATTTTGCTATTTAAGCCACTTAGCAGTGCTTTAGCATTAGCGATACCATCTATAAAGTGGTAAGCTCTGCCTCCAATCAAATCATTGAGTGCCTCTCTATGTGGATTTGTGGCAGCAGATTCTATAAAATCGCTAGATTCGCCGACTTCACTTGCTTCAGTATTCATTTATGGATTCTCTGCTGCTTTGTGAATTTATGGGATAGTTTGGCTCTTCTATGGGATTAATGATTAATGGATTTACTTCTTTATCATCATCAAGCATAGCCTTAGAGCTAAAAAACATTATTTTGACTCTGTCTCTTAAACCTCTAGCCAAATCAATAGGTTGCACATCTACATATGCAGTTACACCATTTGCTTTAAAATAATTGCGATATTGCAGGGCTAGATTCTTTTCACCCAAAATAATGATTTTATCAGCATTGTGTGCAAGTAAAAAGACTTTTACCATTTGATTATTTTCAAACAAATAATCACCCTTTGCTTGTGCTTCCACTTCATACGCCCAATTGCTTTCTTTCAGCTTTTTATCCTTTGGGACAAAGCTGTATCGTTCTTCTAAAAGCGCATTGTTAATGCTTTGAGATGTCGCTCCCCACTCTATCCTTACAGGCTTTTTGCTACAGCCACTAATTGCTACCATTGCCACTATTGCAGCACCGCAAATCAAACTCTTTTTCATTTTTGCTCCTTGACCAATATGTCTCATCGCTCTACTCCTTTATCTTTGCTTTGGTGTGTTGAATCATCTTGATGAAACCCTTTTTGTGCAAATGCTTCTATCTTTTGCTTCATCTTGGCAAGGGTAGAATTTATGGATGATTGCTCTAGCTCTGCCCCATATTTTTGCTCCGCAGGTATAAAACCTGTTGCTTCTAATTCTTTGATTTCTGTGTGTTCCTCTTTGATCTTCTCAAACAATGAATCTCGTTCTTTAGAATCCAATGATCTAAAAAATGTTAAAAATTCATCAACTTTTGCATTATTTTCCATTTATTGCTCCTTTTGAATTGGTATTTTAATGTTGCACTCTCCTTGTAGGATTGCATTCTCTAGCTCATCTCTGCTAGGTATGCCTTTAATATCTTTTAGCGATTCGCTGACTGCTTTAAACTTATCCATAAAGTAGTAATCGCTGTAATAAAATGCCTTATTTGCAAGTATTGGTTTGCCACTATCAATGGTAATGAGTTCTTTTTCAAATGGCATTTCTCTCAATTCTTGTGGCAACATTAATGCGCGATGAGTTTCGCTAATACTGCGACTACCGCCACCACTTCCGCCGTGATTATGGCTTCTACTTGTTTGTTTAACTGTTTTATTGCCTAGAATCTTACTAATAGCTTCCGCGTCTTCTTGCTCTCTTGGTGCATAGAAAATTTGACACGCGTGATTTGTTAAGAGTGTTTTTGCTCCCTCCTTGCCATAACCATCTGGAACAGGTGTTTCTAGTTGGGATAGTGATTGATAAATGGTAAGTAGTCGTAAGTTGTATCCAGCAATAAAGCTAACACCTTTTTGTAACACAGGGATTCTGCCCGGTGCAGTAAATTCGTCCATAAGCAAAAGTGTTGCATATTTCAAATTTTTGTTTTGCTGTGGCAATTCTTTGGTGTTTAAGAGAATGAGCTGGGACCAAAAAATATTAAGTATAAATTGTGCATTTGCTAATTGGTCAGGTGTAATGCCTATATAAATAGTCATTTTTTTCTTACGCAATTCTCTTAAGTCAAAATCACTTGTAGCTGTTGATAGTCTTAATGTATCACTTTCAAATGAGCTAATTGGCGCATTAAAACTTGCCATTATGCTTGATTTTGTATTATCACTATCCACATTAAAATATGTGCTAAGGCGGCGATTTGTCGCTTCACTAATAATATCTAGCTCTTTTAAGAATCTATAAGTCTCCTCAAAACCCTTGACTTCATTATCACCCACTTTAAATTCAAAACCTTTGCTTAGTTGCAAAAGTCCATAGAAATTAAACTCTGCCTTTAGTCCATACAATGTTAAAAATGCTCTACCATCTTCACTTAATGCTAAATCTTTATAGAGATAACAAAGTCCTATAAAGAGATTCTGTGCTTGCTGACTCCAAAAGGCATCTTTACCATCACTTGGATAGATAATATTTGCTAAATCCATAAGCTGCGAATCACAATGCTCTGTATCTAGCATATCAATATAAGTAAAAGGATTGTAGCGATGAGTGCGAGATGAAAATGGATTAAACAAAAATACTTCATTATCCAGCTTTTCTGCACGATAACGACTCGTATAATCAAAGCACTCTTGCTTAATATCCTGCACCACAGCAGATTCTGCCCACTCTAAAAGATTAGGAATGACAATCCCTACACCTTTTCCGCTTCGTGTAGGCGCACCAAGCGCGACAAACTGCGCTCCGCCAAATTTCAAAAACTTATCACCATACTTACCAATAATAATGCCGCGCTTAACATTATTGTTTTTATCGCCAAAAAGCCCAGCTTTACGAATCTCATTGATATTAGCAAATCTTGCTTCACCGTGCAAACTCTCTTTTTGTTGCATAAAGACAATTGCCGACACTAACATAAGCACACTTAAAACAATTGCTATTATAAGTGATAGCCACGCATTTGGATAGCCTTTATCTATGGCTTCATAAATAAAATTTAAATGCCATACTTGAATCAGTTTTGCTATAGGAACTTTATTGATGATAAGCACTATAAAGCCACTAAAAATCCAACTTATAGCCAAAAGTGGAATGCTTAAAAAGGCAGCTTTTGCTAGATTATTATCTTTCATAATCTTTTGCCTTTGGCTTCTCTTGCTCCATTTTACGCAAAGAGTTCTTTAAAATGGTAATTCTTGCTTGCATTTGCTCTACAAACTCATCTAATTTATCTTCCATATCTAAGATTTGCTCTTTCAAATCTCTTGCTTGTTCTTCACTCATTTTGTCTCCTTTTGTATGATTAAGTTTGCACATTTCATCTATCTTTTCCTTTGTCGATAGATTGTTGCTTAGCTTTTGTGTTGCTGCTAAAGCCTTTTTGTGCAACTGCATCTATTTTTTGCTGCATTCTTTTAAGTGCAGATTCTGAAACTTTTGTGAGATTGGTTTTATTTTGTGCTATACTTTCATTGGCAGAGTTGTGAAAATTGAGGTCGTTAATCTGTCGGTGGGGCTGACCTCGCTCACCCCTCTCTGTCCTTGAATGAGCTGTTAATAATCTATGTCCTTTTCCATAATCTCTTTCTCCATAATTTATAATACTCTCATCATTGGCTTTAACCCTCCAATTG
This sequence comes from Helicobacter typhlonius, assembly GCF_001460635.1. Classification (NCBI taxonomy): domain Bacteria; kingdom Pseudomonadati; phylum Campylobacterota; class Epsilonproteobacteria; order Campylobacterales; family Helicobacteraceae; genus Helicobacter; species Helicobacter typhlonius. Next base: position 1,551,049 of record NZ_LN907858.1, on the reverse strand, counting down.
TAGCCCTGATATTCCGCATTAAACTCCGCTCCCACATTCCTAGCTACCTTAGGAAAAGAAAGCATTTCTTCTGTGGTTACCATTCCTCTTAGGGCTGGATTATCAAGATGTTTGTGTATTTCTTTTTCCATAAACTCCCTATCAACCACTACATCACCTACATTACCTTTAACAATTGTGCTAGACTTTTCATTCTCTAGCACTTTATACATCTTGCTACTTTCTTTTTTGGATTCTCTCTCCCAAGCAATTTCTTTTAATGTTTGTATAGCTTTTTCACATTGTTTAATATTTTCTTCAGCCTTTGCTATATTTTGCTTTGTTTCTTTGACATAATTTTCAAGCTCTAGTATTTTGTTTTGTAAATCTTGTTTTTCTTTATCACTCATCGCATAGCCTCTTTGAAATAAATTTCACTAATCCTACGCTTTCCATTGTGTGCATAAATATGGACAATTACATCTATGAGGTCTTGTAGCATTGCCATAATCTGTTCGTAAGGTATTTTTTGTCCTTGAGGATTTTGCAATATCATCATTGCAAGGCGTTTAAAGCAATCTGCGCTATTCCCAGCGTGGCAGCTTGTAAGACTTCCTCCGTGTCCAGAGCTTAAAACATTGATAAAATCATAGGTTTCAGCTCCACGAAGCTCTGCTAATAAAATGCGGTCAGGCTTCATACGCAAACAGCTTTTAAGAAGTGTTGCTGAATTTAAGAAATCATCACTCTTTGCTTCACTTGGATAAAAAAGTTGCACAAAGTTTTTATGTGTAAAAAATACAATTTCCTCCACATCTTCAATGGTTATGAGCCTTGAATCTAGCGGAATAAAATCTATGAGACTTTTCATAAAGGTGGTTTTACCGCTACCTGTTTCGCCACAGATAATTACATTTTTGCCATAGGCGACAGCACTGCTTATAAATCTCTCATACTCACCTTTTTCATATAAGCTTAGCAGCTCACTATCTTTTTGGCTTAAAGTATGGCTAATTGGCTTTATCTCACTAAAGAGTCCCTGTTTAGAAAAATCACTCATTACAAATCTTGTGCGGCTAGGTTTTCTAATAGTGATTGAAATATGGTCTTTTTTACTTGCGGGAGGCAATACGATTTGCACCCTTTCGCCACTTACCAATACACAGCTTAGAATAGGTCTTGCCTTGTCTATTTGGTCTTCTTTGTAGCTTGCAGCTGCTTGAGCAAATGCTTCGGCATTTTCATAGGTTATATGTGTAGATTCGCACTGCCATTCGCCACTTGTATTTTGAAACCAAATAAGATCATCTCCGTTGTAGCAAATCTCATTGATTGAATCTTCTTTTAAATACTTGCCAAATAAATTATCAGCATATTTTTGCAAACTTACACTCATTTTTTGCTCCTTAGGCGCAGCTGATACACCTTACTAAAATCTATATCTTTATTGACATACACTCCGACTAAGTCGCCGTGATTACGATAAATAGTAGGTTTTATGTTTATAGTTTGGCGCAGAGCTGTATTTGCCAATTGATTTGCTTGCATAGGGCTATACATTTGAGCATTTGGCGCAATTTGGGCATTCACATATTGCCCAAGTGATTTAATTGTGCCATCAATAACACTTAGTAGAATGGCAGCACCAAATCTTGTTGCATAATGGTTATCCCTATTACCCTCAATACCTGCTCCACCTAGAGCATCTACTCCACCGCTATCCACAGGAATAACAATATTATTTGGTGTTCTTATCTCACTCCATATCACATAAAGCCTTGAGCTACCATCTGTTACATCTGCATTTGTGTAACTGCCGCTTATTTGGCTGCCTTTTTCTATTAAAAGTGTTTGTCCATTTGCTGAATAAATATCACTTGCTACTATGCAGCCTATACTCCCTTTTAATTCACTTACAATTTTAGTTTGCAAACTACAAGGGATATAAGTGTTTTTAGGTAAGAGCAATGATTGATTAAATGGACTATAAAATGCACTTGTAGGTTGATAAACTTCACCTTTAAAGTCGGTATTTTGTCTATATGAAGTATCACTGCCAAAATCCATACCACTTAAACCAGCAGCAGCTTGTGCTTCAGCATTTGCACTCATTAGCGCGTTATAATCTATATTTTTGGTTTGGTCTAGCATATTATTTAATGCTTGAAGTGTCTTTTGCTCCATTTCTGCTGGGTTTAGCTTATCTTGTTTCTTTTGTTGTTCGTTAGATTCTTTTGCTGCTTCGCCACCGCGTGGGCTTATTACTCCAGCACTAGAACCTTTTATAATTCGTGGCTTCATAAAACCATCTTTTGTAAGCCACCAAGGTTGTTCTTCCTTTGGGGATTGATTGCCAAAATTTTCATTAAAAGTTAGCTGTGGCTCAAATGTTTGATTGTTTTTTACACTATCAACCAAGTCATTGCTATTTTGTTCTAAACCCAAATCATTTAATAACCCTTTACCACTAGATTCAACCTCCATAAAGCCATTGTCCTGCCCAAATTCAGCTTCGTTACCTAAGTCATTATTGTTTGCATTAAGCATATTGAGGGCATTTTTGTTGTTTTCATCTTTTTCTTTATCACCCGAATCACTACCAAAACTCAAGCTTAGTAATATCAACAACAAGATAAATAACGCACCGCCTACTATTGCTACTACGCCTATTATACGCTTACTTCCACCCTCACTTTCTAAGAGAACATTGCTATTTGCCTCTCTATTTTCCATTTAAAAGCTCCCTTTTTACTTCGGTTTCATTACTTGTCTCTGGTGCTTTTGGTAATGGATTTAACGCATAGCCTTTGTTTAAAATGCCGACTAATTTATCACCGCTTCTAAGCAGAATCTTTTTATGGATAGAATGAATAACAAGAACTGAAAATTTGCCCTCTTTTTTAATGTGCTGATTCACTATTTGCTCCTCTCTATCGTAAGCAAATGCACTTGGGAACACCTTTGTATTGTCAAATCCAAGATAAGTGAATACACCATCATCATATGCAAAGTCAGGGGCGATGTTATCAGCACCATTATTTACTCTCATATAATAATCCCAATTACGAGGCACTGCCGTGCGATTAAGGCTTTTTTGCAGTTTGTCAATTTCTATGGCTCTATCAAGCCTCTTTTGAGCATTTTGTATTGCTTTATCTTCCATTTGAGGATAGGTAAAAGTCATTTTATAAACTTTATTCTTGGCGTTTAAAACTAAATCAAACACATAAAAATTAGCATTTGTCGTTACAATTAAGTTGGTCTTCCAAGTCTGCGGTATAGGGTCTATCACCATTTCTTTTTCGGCTCCATTAAACATAGGGTCTGGATTATGCACAAATTTAGTTGTTACTGCTTTTGGCTTGATAAAGAGTAGATTTTCTCTATCCACAATCTCCCAACCCTCACTAAATCCAGCTGCAATATTGATTACTCGCTCATTTGGAGCAAACTCTATCACGCTTACATAGCCATTTGCTGCCGTGATAGTTAGCACATCTTGTGCGTTAAACACTGCATAGGCTATCTTTGAATCAAAGCTACTCTTAGTAGGCACACTTGCTCCAAAACCAACCGCAATAAATACGCAAATTAATACTATCTGTTTCATCGTTTTATGTCCTCATCTATTCTGTAAGTTAAAACTTTAAAGCCAAGTGGATTGATATGTCGCAAGTTTTCTCTAAATGCTAGGTTTTGATACTCATAGCTAAGAGTAATAATGCGATATTGATTGATGATGCTTCTATTACTTAGATTCTTAATTGCTAGATTTGTTCTAATCGTGGCAGTTTTTACCCCAGCAGATTCTGTAAGAACAATTGATAGGACATCAACGCTAATTTGTATGTTGTTTTTAAAAACTTTATCTCGCGCGTCTTCACCTTTATAAATATCTTTATAATCTGCTGCTACTCTATCACTGCTTAAAGTAAGAACAAGTTCATAATCTCTATTTAACATATCATAGAAATAACCCTCTCTTGCACGAACATAGCTATTTATAAAATGTTTATCTAGGGCTTCATTATTACTTATTTGCTGAACATCTAAAATGCTTATAATATCCACCGCTCCTGTAGTGTCATTCACGCGAACAAGATATGGCTCGGTAGTTTTTAATGGTGTTAGAAGCATTACTGCTATGATTGCTAATACAGATAAAACACCACAAAAAACAGCAAATAAATAGGCTCTCTTGTTACTTTGTTCTATCATATAACGCAAACTAGATTCAAAATCTAAGGCTTTCTTATAGTTACCCTGAATATCATATTCATATGAATGATTAAATTCATTAGAATCTGCATTATCAAACTCTTTGCGTTTAGTATTCAATAGGGCTTTGAGTTTTTCTATGATTTGCTTCATTTAACTTCCTTTAGCTCTTTGGTATTAATAGGGACAAATTTATGTTTATCACTAAAGATTTCATCATAAGGATTTGCCTCTTTATTGCTACACGCCATAAATAAAAATGCTATGAAACTTGCTGCCAAGATTGATTTTAGATTTATATTCATTTTTAACCTCTCATTTTTGATAATAGAGCTTTACCTGCACTTGCAGCCATTTTTGCTCCAGTGGCTGCTACTCCAATCCCTCCAACCATACCACTAGTAGCAAGATTGCCTGCTACTCCTGCTAAACCACCCTTTTCCATAGCTGAACCTACACTTTTCCCAGTTAATCCACCTATTCCACCAATAGCTGCTTTATTTATACCTCTTGTTGCTCCACCTACTACTGCCCCAGCTACTTGTGAAGCCCCAACACCACTCATAGCAGAATCTAGACTGACTTGTGCGAGATTTTGCGCAAGAGATTTAATGACTTTAATGATTTGCACTAGCACAAAGCACATAAGCGTTACTTCCAATGTTTGCAAAAGAATATTTTTTAAATCAAATTCCTTTAACGCCTCAAGGCTAAAAACTTGTTCCAAAACCGATTGACAAAATGACATAAACATAAACAAGAATAAGAGTGTAAAAGTATTTGAAAGCAGGAGCTGACACCATTGTGTGAAAACTTGCTTTGTTTGATTCCACATTAGGCAAAAAAGTGCTAGGGGTAAAACTATAATAAGGAATGTATTGCTTACACTGCACGCGATAATAGAGAAAAATAACTCAAAACAAATCGCAACAAAACATATCCCTACGATGACTATCATAAATGCTGCCATAATAGTTTTTCCAGCACTCATTCCGCTTTCTTTCCACAGACTTGCCATATATTTTAATACAGCATCTACAAGCCCATCAAGTTGCTGATAAAAGCCTATGCCACCACCAGCCCATTCATAAATCCCTTTAACCGCTTCAATAGAATAGTTAAGCCAAACTCCAGCTCCCATAGCAAAGGATAAAATAAATGCTTTTCGTCCTAAATCCCATACAAGCTCTCTTATAGGGTCTTGACTTTTTCCTGCTAATACCATATAACCTTTATACATAATACTTAGCGTTATAATTGCACTAACTATAAGTTGAAGCTGTTGCATTTTGTTATTAAGGCTCATTTGTTGCAGGTTTGAGAGTAGGTTTTCAATGGTATAACCTATGCCTGTGAACATTTGTGAAGAATCTGCCATTATTTTAATCCTACATTTCTATACTTTTCTGCTACTGAATATGTTGTATTAAGACTCTTTAGAAAAAGTTCATCTTCTTGCTCTTGCACTATGCGCTCATTATTTCTATATTCAAGTGAATCTAACTCATTAAGTGCTTTTGCTTTTTCCATTTCTGCCTGTGTAGCACGAATAGCCAAAGCTGCATTTTCTCTATCTTTTTGGCTGCTTGCTCTATCAAATTCTTTGATTTGTTTATCTAATTGTTTTTGCAATCTGCGAATAATATTTCCATAGTCGCTATGCTGTTTTATCCCTGCAGCATAATTGATTCTATCTCTTAGGCAAATATTGAGTGCGCCGTCTTTAAGCCCACTACACTTATCGTAAAGATTATAGGTGTCTGTGTATTTTTTATATTTATCGTTAAAAAAACCCTGTGGGTCGCTTAGCACTTCTTTGTTGAATTGCTCCATATCCTCTTTGGCTTTATAAATATCATTTATATCTTTGCTGATATTATTTATATCCCCTAGTAAATCATCAAGCCCCAGCGTTTCATTAGTAAATTCAGTAGCGTGTTTATCAAACTCTTGAATCTGACGCACTGAATCACTCACTTGCTTTGCATAACTTGCTATTTGTTGTATTGCAGTTATGGTATTTTGCACCAAATTGGTTGGGTCAATTACAGGAATGGCATTTGCATTTATACTTAACCCTATCCACAGAGCCACTGCTCCCACTAACTTCTTGTTACGCATTTCTATATACCTCCTTTAATGCGATTATTTTTGCCTCAAGGCTTTTTTCTTTATCATCAAATATATTTTCAATCGTATCTATATAAGAAGCACCTGTGCTAAGAATCATTAGATTCTCCTTGCCCAGAGTGCTTAAATCAAGAGTAGCAATGACACTCTCATCTTGTCTCTTAATTAAAAATTGTCTTTTTACAGGCTGAAAATCTCTAATGATTTGATATTCATCTTCACTAAGATTTAGTCCATTTATATAATCATCTGCCTTTGCTAAAGGATTTGGCAAGAAAATCTTTGTGGCACTTTGTTCTATTAAAGTTTTTGCAATAGGAAGTTTTAAGAAGTCCTCTACACTTTGTGTAGCAAGGCGTAAGAAACCATTTTGTTTTCTTATAGTTTTAAACTTGTTTTTTACCTCCTCTGCAACCACTTCATTTTCTAGCCATTTCCACGCTTCGTCTATGTCAATAACAAGCCTACGCCCATCTGCTAAACTCATAACGCGCCACAAAATAAAATAGCTTAGAATCCCATTGATATCTTTATCATCTAAAAACTCTGTCCCATCAATGCCATAAATACTTATTTCATCACTAAACTCTAAAATGTCATTTTCATTATCAAACACCCAACCAAATTGCTTACCTTTTTTAAATGCCATTAACCTTGCTTTAAGAGAGTTATCATCATTAATATCTTCTGTTAGATTCTCCAATAAAAGCGAAATGGGGTATTTGCGCTCATCTTTTTTAAATTCCCTCATAATAAATTCCACTGCATCACTTAGCTTTTTCTCTTCTTTAGCATTCAAAAACTCTCCCTTGCGCGTAACTAGCATTGTTACTAAGCCTTTTAATGCTCTTAGATTTTCTTGTGTGGCTTCCACCTTAAAGGGATTAAATCCTGTAGGTTTCCCATTTTCTATTTTTATATATTTACCACCAGCACAAAGAATATTCCCCAAAGCTCCGTAGTCTTTGTCTAAATAAACACTTGTAAATTTACGCTTATCTAGTGGGGTAGATTCAGGAAAAGTGCTCGGGTCTTTGTATTTTTGCATTTGATTAAAAGTGAAGTTCATAAACACCGTCTTTCCACCACCGCTTTGCCCTAAAATCAATGAATTTGCCAAAAACAACTCTCCAAAATCATCTTTATTATTATTGCTTTGATGAAAATTAAGATAATAAGGACTTTTATTTGGTGTTTTAAGCATACATACTGCCTCGCCCCAGCAGTTCTTATCTCTTTTGCCACTGCTAAAATTATGTAAAGCAATAAGGCTTGAATAATTTGCAGTGCTGATTTTGTGGATTCTTGGGCGAAAAGCGAAATTACAAGGCATTTGAGAGAAGTAACTTGCTGGTAATGCAATTTCTGCAATGCTTGTTAAAATCCCTATTTCATTTAAGAGTGTAATAGTTTGGTTTGTGTTGTCTTTACATTCTTTTAAACTATCTCCAAAAACAATAATAACAAAATGATAATTGCCAAAACCAATTTCTCCACTTGCCAAATCATCTAAAGCTTGTTCTATTTGTGCGGTTTGGGATATAGAATCATCTTCTACACTTTTTAGTTGATTTGCCTGTGTTTTAAGAGCAGATTTTGCCTCTATTTGCGAAAGTGGAATATAACTTTGAGTTATAGTAAATTCACAATTTAAATACATTAATGCGTCTAAAATCCCTGCATAAGTAGTATTTGAATAATCTTTGACTTCAATAGCTCTACAAAATTTGTAAGTATCATCATTGTAATTTATTTGTGCGCTCTTATGTTCAAAATAAATATTATTTAATCCACCGCTTAGATATTCATATAATGGCATATCCAAAATGCGAGTGGGTGTAAATCTACCACCTATTAAATAGTTATAAAACTCAAGCTGCTTAGAAAACTTAATACCATTTTTCTCATATTCTCCTAAAAGAGCAACACCAAACTGCTTGATATTACTTTCAAATCTTGCTTTGTATTCTTTGAATATATAAAGAAAACTTGTAAGTTGCTTTTGTTTGTCTTTTACACTTGCTTTTTTAAATACCCCTTTATCCAAACGCCCAAGAGGTGAGTAGATAATAGTAATAAAAAGACTATTTTTTAAAAGTGTCTTATCTTTAAAAGACTGCTTATATTTCTCATCAACATCGTTTAAATAAGGATTGTCAAATGCAGAATCTAGGCTATCATTGATTCTATGGCGGACATTATGAAAATAAAAGCTAACAGGCTCATTACTGAATGCGCGAAAGCACATATTAAGAGATTCATTGATAAAAGAAAGATTTATATCACTTTCAGCCTCAAAACAAATACCATCAATTCGGTAAGTGCTTAAAAGCAAGTAATCCTTTGTCATTACCACACTTGGTGCAATAATGCTTGAATAAGGAATTAGCTTTTCAAAATTTGGCTCATTATTAAGGGCTATTATATTAAGTTTTGGCACTTCTGCTCTTGCCATTTGCTTTTTGGTGTAACTTGTTGCAGAGTATGTTTTAACGCTATGAAATTTTTTGCTAAATGGATTTGTTAGAAACATTGCCTTTAGCATAAAAAGTCGAAAAATATAAGGATCTTTCTTTGCCATTGCTTTTTCTATAAAAAATAAAGGAATAGCAAGAAATAATAAGGCAAAGCTCTGTGTCCAAAAAGTTATTAAAAGTAATAACCCAAATGTTGCCAAAAGAGGCAACATAGGAACGCCAAATAATAATGCAGGACGAGTTAATCCTTTAAATAGCGGTTGCACCATTCCTCACCCTTAAAATTAGCTAATTAAAAGTCCAGCAATACCACTTGCAGCACCGATTAGAATCCCACCAAGCAATGGTGGAGCTACTTCGCGTAAAGTCTGCCCTTGAAACATAATCTTAAATCCAGCCCACATAATTGCAATAGTTAAAACAACTACACCCACAGCATATAAAGCATTACTAATGCTAGTCATAAGAGTATTTACCTTATTTAATCCGCCTGCACCAAATGTAAAGCTAGGCAACAATAAAATAGCTATAATCACGCTATTAAACAACTTAATCATATTTACTCCTTATGGAATTAAAATTGAACGATTTTTATTCCTTTGATATAATTAAAATTTAGTTTAAAAATGGGGGAAAATATGAATTTGGCATATATTAGGATTAGCACAAATAAGCAGGATACGCAAACACAGAAGTTACAAATTCAAGAATACTGCAGAATAAATGACATACATATTGATAAATTCATAGAGATAGAGCAAAGCAGTAAAAAGAGTCAAGAAATCCGCAAAATAGGAGAATTAAAAACAAAATTAAATCGTGGTGATTTGCTCATTGTAGTAGAACTTTCAAGGCTTGGAAGAAGTATGTTAGAAGTGATGAACTTAGTGCTAGAGTTAAGCAATAATGGTGTGCAAATGATTTTTCTTAGGCAACCTGAACTTAGCACATTTAATAGTGCTTATGCTAAATTGCTCCTTGCTATCTATGCCTATATTGATGAGACAGAGCGAGAATTTATAAGTCAAAGAACAAAGGCAGGGCTTGAAAAAGCAATGGCTAATGGCAAAAAGTTAGGGCGTCCAAAGGGTAGCTTCAGTAGCGAATACGATAAGGATATAGACAAGATTAAGATTCTGCTAAATAGAGGAGAATCTAAGCGTCAAGTATGGCAAAAGCTAGGTTATACCCATAAAACACTTAAAAGTTTTACAAATTTTTTAAAGAGTAGAAAAATTATCTAATTTTTGCTACAATAATCGTTCAATTTTAATTCCATATTGTAATAGCATTTGTATTATTTGGTTACAACTCTTTATTTTTTGATAAGGAACAACAATGAAAAAAGCTTTAGTATTTAGTGTAGTGATAGCAACAATGTTAGCATCTAGTGGCTGTGCGGAATATGTAAAATTCACAGAAAAAATGATTTTAGGTGATGAAACAGATTATTCAAAATGCGAGTATCTTGAGCAAAAGGCTAATGATTCTACCTTGAGTATGCCACAAAGAGAGCAGGCATTGTTAGATTTAGATAAATGCCGCAAAGAGCAAAAAAATAAGCAAAATAAGGAGAAAAAATGAAAAAGATAGTAGTATTTAGCGTAGTGGTGGTAGCGACACTTACGCTTAGTGGTTGTGGAGATTCTGTAAAAAGTGTAGAGGAATATTCTAAGTTAGAAAAGGCAGAGTTAGGTAAAATGCTTAAAGAGTGTGAAAATAAATTTGAAAAGATTTTTGATTCACCAGAAGCTTGGGAAGGAAAAGGAGAAGCTGCTGAACTAGAGGGGATAAGTCAAAAAATATACAAATCTCGTGGTGGTGAAGAGAAGCATCCTAGCAAGGATTATTTTGGATTTGTAGGGTATGGGCTAGTAACTGATGATGAGCTTAAGAAATTTGGCAATAGTAGATATGCCGAGCTTGTAGAGTGTGGGAGAATACAAATTGCCGAAAAGGGCGGTATGGAAGTCATCAATAAGCCTAGAAAATCTATAGCAGAAAAGTATAGAAATGTAGGCAAGTAGCCATAAATTTTGAATAGGTTAGTTAAAGGGACACATGTAGTATGGACATAAATGAGGTAACACAAGGAGAATATCTTTCCAAGAAGTATAAACTTTCTTGGGTTGCATATGTTGAGATGATACTTGCACATATTATTTTTATAGCTATAGTTGTGTTTTGCTCTAGTTTTTTTTCACACCAAACAATTATACTTTCCTGTTTTTTTGTTTTTGAGGCTATTTTTATTTTTTTAGTTGTATTGTCAATGAAAGCAAAATATGTTTTTATAGATGAGAGGGGAGTGTGGTATCACAGGGGAATTCTTCCTTGGACTAAAGGGGTTAATGGAATTTTATGGCACGATTGTGGTGGCTCTTCTTATAAACAAGGTTTTTTTGCTTATATTTTCAACACTTACACTATTTATATCACCCATAAATATACAGAATCTATGCAGATTGCAGTTCATCATATCTACAATGGTAAGGAGTTTTGCGGGGTTGTTTCAGACTATTTGCATAAACTACACAATAATTGAGGTTTATAATTTTACAAGCAATATACGCTCAATATAAATATAGAATAATCATATTTGATTACGCTTTAATTATTATTTGTAAATGATATAAAATTAGCGGTCAATATCCCTATCTTTCTTTTTAGGACGCATTTCTTTTAGCTTACCTGATTTATCAATCTCATTAATTTTTTGCTTCATTCTTTTTATAGCTAAGTTTTGTTTGTTTTCCAAACTTAAATCTTGCGTGAATCTATCTTTAAGTTGTTGTGTATAATCAATCATTACGGGTTGGTCATAACCTCTTATGCTTTTAACACATTGAGGAAGCCAATTCAGCTCTTTAGCCATTGTTTGTATCAGAATACCAAGCTCATCATCACTAAATTTTGTTATAGAATCATACACCGAGCCTTGCATATGGATAAAGTCATATTTGCCTAAGAAATTGCTTATATCACTGTAAGCATTATGCCAATCACCCTTAGTATAATGCTCCTGCAAAGCTTTGGTATCAAGGTCAAAGGTTATGGATTTAAGCTTTTTATCCTCAATCAAGCCCACACTCCCTGATTATATTTTTTAGCATTGGCAATAATATCGCTTGAATAATCTTTGCCATATTGGTCATCAAGCCACTCCCAACTTTTGACATTTTTAGTAAACCATTCACATTGCAACAAACAATTAAAGTTGAAAATCCCCAAATGTGCTTGAGCATTCTTTTCCCCTCTAAACTCATAGTGATTCTTAGAGACTTTTGTTAGCCCAGCTCTTTTTATGGCAAACTCCTCTATCTTTGCATACATCATATCAAGGTCATATATGTTCTCTCTTAAGATTTTCTCCTCGTCAAGTTCAAATCGTGTGCCTAGCATATTTATCCTTTTTTTATAAATTATATCTTAACAATGCAATCAAATCAAAGGCTATGGATTTAAGCTTTTTCTCACTCACGCCCAAACACCTATTTTTTCCTTTTTAAGCAATGCAATCATATCCCCCACATAGTTTTCATTATTGCTATCCCCTAGCCATTCCCAGCTTTTGACATTTGTAGTGAACCAATCACATTTTGATAAGCAATTAAACACTAAAATCCCCAAATGTGCTTGAGCATTCTTTTCCCCTCTAAACTCATAGTGATTCTTAGAGACTTTTGTTAGCCCAGCTCTTTTTATGGCAAACTCCTCTATCTTTGCATACATCATATCAAGGTCATATATGTTCTCTCTTAAGATTTTCTCCTCGTCAAGTTCAAATCGTGTGCCAAATATTGCCTTTTGTGTCGCAGGTGCTGTCATAAGTTCTCCTCATAATTTCAAAATATATGGGCAATTATAGCAAATTAACCCACCATTATTTCACTATTCATACTTTTATTGGAATCTAGCAGTGGCAAATATATTTTAGTAATACCATAACCACTTTTTCTATATGTCTTTTCTGCCCTATAAAATACTCCATCATACTTATCAAGTAGCTTCCATAATGAATTTTTGCCCACAATTTCCAAGTTGTTTGCCGCCTTTTTGCAAACTAGCTCTGCTAAATCTTTTTGTGCAATTCCATTTTTAGATTCCGTGATGACTGCTTTAATGAGATTGAGCGTATTTTCTATTTTAGTTTCGATTTTATTTGATGTTTTAGATTCTATGGCAGTATTAAGTGGAGTGTAGATTTTTCGCACACCACCACCTTTTGGCGTGAAAGTATGGATTTTAAAGAGTTTGTTTTCAAATTCAGCAAGTAAATTCCATAATGAATTTTTACCTACAATCTCATAGTAATTTGCATTTGCAATCTTTACTATTTGTCTCGCTAAATCACTTTGAATAATGCCATTTGGATTAGCATTAATAACTTCTTGAGCAAGTTCAAGTGTTATTTGCTGCTTTTGACTTAGTCCTATCCTAATATCATCACGAAAAAATATTGTATGTGTCTTATTATCTATAATTGCTCTTTGTGCTTTTGTATCTAACCTATATTTTTGTGGCTCTAAATCTAGGCTAAGAGTTTTGGAGTTACTATTTTGAATAAAGGATTTTGATACATACCACGCTTCATCTACGCTATCTATAAAGGCTGTTGCACCTTTATACATCTTATTATTCTCTTCACCATATTGTTTTGGTTGATGGTGCAAGAAAATAATAGTTGCTCCTTTGCTTCTAAGTTTTTGCAATCTTTGCAGATAGCGAGTTACCTTGATGTCATCTTTAATATCAAAATTAATAAAGTTGCGAATGCTATCTATGATAAGCACGACATTTTCTAGGTTGTATTCTTTGAGTTTATTAAAGATACTAAAATATTTATGAGGATTTACAAAGTAATACTCCAGCTTTGCACCGCTAGATTCTACAATCTCATTTAACCCGCGCGCAGTTAATGCAGCTTCACTATTATCGCCATCTAGGTAAATGACTTTTGATACATTTGGCTTTTTAGCTAAAAAATAGGCTAATTCAAGTGATAAAAGTGATTTTCCCACTCCTGCAGAGGCATAAACCATATTTAAACTGCCGCGCATTAAAAAGTTATCTATTAACCATTTTGACCTTTCTGTTGCCTGAGCCATATATTCCTTACTAGCCAACTTGGCACAATTGCTAAATATTCCATTTACCAGAGGTAAATTTTCTACTTTTTCTGTTTTCATTGTATCTCCTTTATATTGAAATTCATATCTATTTGTTCTTTACCAAATAGCTCAATCTCTTGTGGATTCTCTGCTTGGATAGTAAATTTCTCTTTTGCCTTTAGATTGAGCGATTCTCTTATTTGAAAATCATCTAGCATATAGAGGATTCCTTTTTTATCTCTTGACAAGAATAGATGAATTGTTGCTATTCTCTTATTTTTAGTATCAAGTAAATCCCAAATTTTAAAGGATTTTGTATCTTTTGCCATCAAGAATCCTACGCATTCTTGTTTTTCATTGTAGATTTTCATCTCTCTAACCTTTTAATAACTCGGGATTTTCGTGGATATTGCCGATGACTTCAACCTCATAATATTCAAAATCAAAAACATCATTATTATTTGTTGTTTTATACATCATAAAATACAAAGGTATAGAATCATCGTGATATTTCTTGACTATTGCTATAAATAGCTCTGCTTCCTTTGGATAATCTGGGTCTATAATTCTTTCTTTAGCCTTTACAATATCCCCTTCGTAAATCTTTACACCATTTTTATCTTTAAGCCTTATCCATAGTTCAATTTCACAATCTTTAATTTCTTGATGTCCAAAAAGCTCATTAAATTCTGTTACGAAAGGCTGTTTGCTACACTCTGAAATTCCTATCGCAATAGGTTCATTCCCTGCATACAAAAGCCTTTTATTCTTATTATCCCAAATCCTAAAGTCAAGTTCTTGTAGTTTCATTCTCTACTCCTTAAAAAATACACAAAAGTGTGAAGTCCTAGAAGTCTTTTGCATAAGCAAAGGCTCTTTATTAAAACAATTTAGAATCTCGCTTAAACTAATTTGTGCTTCACTCCACTTAAAAATCAAAGTGCCATTTACCTTTAGCACTCGCATACATTCCTTAAATCCCTTTGATAAATCCTCTTTGTAAGATTTGTCAAGTTTCCCATACTTTTGCACCATAAAGGATTTATCACTACCATTTTTTATATGAGGCGGGTCAAAGATAACAAGAGAGAAACTTTCATTTTCAAAAAGTAAATCTCTAAAATCTGCTATCACATCAGGCTTAACGATAAAGTATTCATCTTTTTGCTTACTCTTTTTAAAGATTGTTTCAAATTCACGCTTATCACAAAATAACACATTAGGATTTTGTTTATCTGCATAAAACATCTTGCCACCACAGCATACATCAAGGATAGGTTTCATTTTGTATTTCCCTTTTCTTGCCTTCATTCTACAACATTAGTTTGATTTGTTTCCCTTTCTTGCAATTTAGAAAACCAATCCATAATTGCCTCGCGCTGATAGCAAACCTTGTTTCCTACCTTGAAGAATGGTATTGCGTAGTCTCCATCGTTTTTCTTGCTTTTACGTGTTCTTAGTTTGGATTGTGTAGCCACGCTGATACCAAATTCTATCTCAAATTGTTTTGGACTTAGCACAGCTGGGTTGTTAGGCTCTCTCCTCGTTCTTACCAACATATTATCTCCTTTTTATATCTGCTATTAAGATATTAAATGATATTATTTTAACTATACCTAAAGAAAATTAACAAATTAATTTGTTAAGATATAATTATGTTAAAAATACGCAAGAGGAAATTATGGAAACAAAGCAGACAGAACAAATCAATAAAGCTGAAAAGTTGCGTAATCTACGCTTATTTTTTGGAATCTCACAAAAAGAGTTTGGTAAAAAGCTTGGTTATACAAGAGAAACACTAAATGCCTATGAGCGAAAAGTCAATCCTGTGCCACCTATCTTAATTGAAAAGATTAATAAAACTATGGGGATAGGGCGAGAATATTTTGAAACTGATATGACCCTACAAGAAGCAGTAGAGAAATATCATATAAAACCTAGCGATATTGATATGCTAGGTGATTTTGGTGAGACAAACTGCTTTGTCTATGATGGCATTGAAAATTATGCTAAAAATACTTCCATAGAAAAAAATAATCTAAAATTACATTTTTTTGAGCTACTTTTTAGGCTAAACTACAAGTCTAGCTATCATTTCATAAGACTAAATAATACCACCAATGAGCCATTTGCAAGTAATGGAGATATTTTAATTGTGCTAAAAGATACAGCGGCTGTCAATGGAGACTTTGTTATTGTTTGTTTCAAGCGAAGCTATATCATTTTTCAATATTTTATATCTGGGCTTGATGAAGTGTTATTAAAAGGTAACAATGGCATAGAAATTAAATTAAGTGGTAATGACATTGATAAAGTAGAGATTCTAGGGATAATAAAACAAAAGATTGTTGTGTCAATGTAAAAAGTGCTAAAATCCCCTCAAAAGCAGGATTTATAGCAAAAAAAAGAATAGATAAACATTATTTCCACAAAAAATTAATATCACAATTTAATACTTTTATATGCTTAAAACATCAATAAATAGGCACTTTTAGGCTTTAAAATTATTACTACCTTACACACATATATATAAAAAGTGTAGATTTTTACACCCTATAAATACTGCTATATAGGTAATTTTGCACCTTTTGTTTTTTATAAATTGTGTCATAAATACGCGTAAAATAGGGCAGGGCAATTAAAATGTGCTTAGAGCTTAAAATCACACAAAGCATTCAAATAATCCCCATACCATTGCATTAGAATCCTCTGCTGTTGCAGTGTGCTTTTTTCTCGCTCATATGCATATTTAATACTATTTGTCTCTTTATGTGCCAAACAAACCTCAATCACTTCATCACTAATACCCATTTGTAATAATTCAGCTTTATGTAAAGTGCATATAGTTCTAAATGTGGCTCTAAATCCGTGAGTAGTAACCTTGCCTTGTCATTTGCCTTTATTTAGTCGTCTTAAAGCCTTGCTTAGTGTGTCTCTATGAATATGTCCCTCTTTGCTAAGAGTAGGGAATACAAATGAGCTATTAAGCATACCAAAGTCTGCTTTTTGTAGCTCTAGGATTCTTAAGGCATAAGAGCTAAGAGCAATAGTAAAAGGCTCTCGCATTTTCATTTCTTTGGCAGGTATGCTCCACACTTTAGTTTCTAAATCTATGTGTTGCCATTTGCTACCTGCAGTATTTGCTGGGCGATTTACACATAGAATCTGCAAATATAATGCCCTCTTAATTTGTTTTTCTATATGTGCTGCACTTAAATCTTGCAAAAACTCACGCAAATCATTCTCTTTAGTCAATGCTGCAAGGCGTGGGTCAATATCATTGTCTATGTAATACCTCTTAATGCTTGGAAATTCTTTTTCTAGCCCTAGTGTTGGGTCATACTCTATATAGCGGTCTTTTAGTGCAGGGGCTAGGATATTTCGCAAGGCAGTCTTTGCTCTTTTAATTGTCTCTAGTCTAGGTAAGCGTGGATTGTTAGAATCAAATATCGTATTAAAGACTGATAGAATATTTGAATACTTAATCTCTCTTGCGTCCAAATGTCCAAAATGAGGCAATAAATGCCTATTACATAAATTTTCTACAACTCTAATTGTTCTTTGAGTTTGTCCTTTTTTACGCTTTTGTGCGATGAAATCCTTGTAAAGATTCTTAAAGAGATACTTGTCTGTATCTAACTCACCACCACTTTCAATAATTCTAAGCTTTTCTGTTGCTTCCTTTCTTGCTTCTGCTACACTATAAATACCTTGCCTAAATCGTTTGAGTGGGATATTTTTTTCCTTATTACCATTTCTCAAACGCAGTGCAAAGGTTTTTGTGCCACTTGGATACACAAACAAGATGAGCTCACTAGGATTGCCTACAACTACACGATATTTCTTTTCTTTTGGTTTCAATTCTCTTATATCCTTATCAAAAAGGATTGTTTTGGCTATGCGGCTCATTACTTACCTCTCTTAAATAAAACTTTTGAGATAGTATAAACAAGTTCCCTTAAAAGTTCCCAAATAAAAAGAAATCAACTGATATTAAACCATATTCAAATGAAAAAATAAAAGCTAAAAATAGTGCTATTTGTGTAGTTTTTGAAAACAAAAAGAAATAAAAGGAAAGTAATCGTGGCAGAGAGGAAGGGATTCGAACCCTCGAAAGCTTGCACTTTACACGCGTTCCAGGCGTGCTCCTTCAACCACTCGGACACCTCTCTATACGCAGTCTAAACATCTCGCTTTACACAAAAAAGCAAAATTCAAGCGTTAGCAAAGGGGTATGCTATCTAAAACTTGCTTAAAAATCACCCCGTCAATGCCAAGTTGCGCGACTTTTGTTAGCTGTGCATTTGATTTAATCACACACAAAAGCTTGCAATCAAGCAAATAATGCTCTACAAGTGCTTGATACGACTTCGCCTTGGGCTGCTCGTCTTTACCCAAAATAAGATATTTCGGGCAAAGTGCCGCATAGAGCAGCAGCTCCTCTATGGAGTGTATCAGCACCGCATAGCTCACTTCATTATCATTGCAATGTGTAGCAATTTCAAAGCCCCTTTGTTTAAGCAATGCACTATCAAACCACACAATACAATCTTGATGTGTGCGCTCAATATCCGCTATGCTCTTTATCTTAATAAATTGCTCGTGTCTTATTGCGCTATGCCCGATGATAATCATTGCTTCACACCTTTTTTCAAGCAGTCTTTGGAGCAAAAATACATTCCATCAGCGAGTATAGATTCAGTATTTGATACATATACGCCACAATGTGCGCATTGGTGCATTTCCTCGACATTTTCTTGCTCTTTCTTGCTCTTTTTGCCACCACTGCCGCGTATAAAAGGACGCGCAATCATATAGGCGAGTAGCGCCAACGCAAAAAGTATAATTAAAAATTTCATTCGCTTCTCCTTAGATCCTATATGTCGCGACTATGTTTGTAATAATAAATGCGATTTTCCCGCACGAAGCATTCCTCTACGCTCATACTCGGCATTTCTTTGCGGAACTGCGTGCCTTTATAGAGCAAAAAATACCCATCGCTTTTCATAAATTTACGCGATAATGTGATAAGCATTTTTGCGTCCATAAGGGCGCGTGAGGTAACAAGCGCAATATTATTCACCTCACTAATTGGCAATTCCTGTATGGGTAATGTCTTTACACGCACATTTTCTAAGCCAAGCTGCAAAGCAATATGTTGCAAAAATGAAGCGCGTTTTTGTCTTGGCTCTGTGAGAAAAAAAGTCGAGTGAGGATAGGCAATAGCCAAGGGTATAGCGGGGAATCCGCCTCCAGAGCCTATATCTAGACAACTATCAAAATCATCGATAAACTTAATGGGATAGAGTGAATCATAGATATTTTCTTCCACAGATTCGATGCTGCTTGCACCTGTGAGATTGTGAATCTTATTCCATTTCAAAAGCTCCTCGCCAAAGGTTGCAAGGTGCTTGTAGCAGAGTTCAGGCAGAAAAATGCGCTGATTGTTTAGTCGTTCTTTTAAGTCCATCATAGTATTAACATTCCATCACCATAAGAATAGAATCTATACCCCTTGCTTAGAGCAAGTGTGTAAAGCTCAAGGCATTTCTCCCGCCCTATCATCGCACTCACGAGCATAAGCAAGGTGCTTTTTGGGAGATGAAAATTTGTCAGCAGATAATCCACGCGTTTAAATTCCACACTAGGATATAAAAACATATCACATTCCCCACTTAGACTCTTACATCGCATATAATGCTCCACACATCTAGCACTTGTCGTGCCAACACACAATACTTTGCGCGCATTTTCTATGGCATTTGCACAATTTTTCTCTAATGAGTAGGTTTCTGTGTGAATCTCGTGCTGACGAATATCATCACTCTCCACGCTCATAAATGTTCCCGCACCAATATGTAAGGTAATAAAGCAAGTTTCAAAGCAATTTTGAAGAGATTCTAAACTCCTTTCACTAAAGTGCAATGAAGCGGTGGGTGCGGCGATTGAGCCGAGATTGTGCGCAAACACGCTTTGATAAAATGTTTCATCACTCAAACTATCATCGCGTTTAATGTATGGTGGCAGGGGGATATGTCCGCACACTTCAAGCATAGAAAGCACATCGAGGTAAGATAAGATTTTCTCCCCTTGCATAAAGCATACTACGCGCAATCCATTTCTAAGGCATTCCTTGACTTCCGCGATTATAGGGGGATTTGCGCTGTGCTGCGTATGGCTTATATTTGCGTTGTCTGCTTTAGATTCTGAACTTAGCACAAGCCTACTGCCTATTTTCACGCGTCCCTTGATTTGTGCGAGGAAACGCGTAGCACTCGCAGGATGATTTGTGGGATTAACACAATCTAGAGCTTTATGAAAAAATATTTCATATTTTTTTTGACTGAGGCTTTGTGTGTTTGAATCGAGTTTATGCGCGTAGATTCTAGCTTTTAATACCTTTGTATCATTCATCACGATGAGCGTATCTTGTGGCACAAAATCACAAAAATGATAAAAATCGCTATGGATAATGCGCCCACTGCTCCTTTCATATACGAGAAGTTTTGCATTCTCTCGCGGATTGGCTGGATTTTGTGCTATGGCATTTTGTGGCAAGTTGTAATCATAATTTGAAAGCAAAAAATCGCTTGGATTATAGCTCATACTTGCGCCTTCTGTGAGCTATCCTCTATGTCGTCCCCCTCATCATCAATTTCTTGTTCTTTTGGCGCAGGATTTACAAATTTTAGCACAAAAATTGAGACCCCATAGAGCATAATAAGCGGTATGGCTAATAGAATCTGCGAAATTACATCGGGTGGGGCGATGAGCGCGGCGATGATGAAAATTAGCACAACTGCATATTTAAAAAAGTTTTTGAGGCTTTCATCTGTGATAAGTCCCACTTGCCCTAAAAAAAAGCACAGCACGGGTAATTCAAAGGCAATGCCAAAGCCAATAACCAAGCGCGTAAAGAATCTAAAATAATTCTCCGCGGTAATGTAGGCTTCAAATTGGTCGTTGCCAAAGAGTAAAACATTTTTGATGATAAAGGGCAGCACTGCATAGTAGGCAAAAATCACACCCACAGCAAACATTGTCGTGCCAAAAATTACAAAGGGAATTACCACTTTTTTTTCGTGCTTATATAAGCCCGGTGCGACAAAAATCCATATCTGCCAAAAAATAATCGGCATAGAGATGACAAGTGCAGCAAATAGGGCGGATTTCATCGCTATAAATACACCCTCTATCATACCTGAAGCGATAAATTTACCGCGCACATCGTGCCCTAAAACCGAATCTAGCGGTGTTTTGATAAAGGCGAAGATATGCTCCCAAAAGACAAAGCAGACACAAAAGGC
The DNA here is from genome assembly GCF_001460635.1 of Helicobacter typhlonius. Classification (NCBI taxonomy): domain Bacteria; kingdom Pseudomonadati; phylum Campylobacterota; class Epsilonproteobacteria; order Campylobacterales; family Helicobacteraceae; genus Helicobacter; species Helicobacter typhlonius. The sequence goes on along the minus strand of NZ_LN907858.1, from coordinate 1,529,827 downwards.
TATAAAAAGCACACTGATGCTAATTATAAGCCTTTTGCGTAAGTCTTCTATGTGGGGCTTTAAATCTTCTAGCATTTCTAACTATCCTTTTCTTGTTTGGGCATATGGTGTGAATCTTGCGCCTCACTTGGAGTTATAACCTTTGAATCTTCTAAAGATTTTGTAGATTCTATATCTTTTGAATCTGGCGTGGCACTCACTTGTGTCGTGCTTGGTTTATCGTAGCCTATTTCGGTATTGAGTGTTTGCAAGGTGGAGTTTAGCTCCTGCGTGGATTGCTCTAGCTCCTTTGTGGCATCTTGCAGTGGCTTCACAACAGAATCCGTGCTTATCTCGCGCAGTTTGTCAAGCTCCATATCCTTGGTGAGCTTATTAACCTCATTTGTGAGTGTGTCCTTGTATTTGAGTGCTTCTTTTTTGATTTCTGATAGTTGAATTTCCTTATCAAAAGTATCCTTTGCCTCTGCCATAGTTTTTTTTACCGCACGAAAGAATTTCACAATATCGATTATGGCTTGTGGTAGTTTGTTTGGACCTAGAGCAATTACTGCCACGATGAGAATAACTAAGATTTCAAAAATACCAACACCAAACATAGCACACCTTAAGTTTATACAAAGCGTTATCCCGCACACTTTGAGAGTAGAATAGAACGCGCATTTTATAATAACTTTAGTAATTTTGCGACATTTGGCATATATTTTTCACGCGCCTTTTAGGAATAAAAAATGCTTTTTTGCTACAATAACGAATTTGCAAATAAGGGCGGTAGATGATTGATACAAAGGCTTTAGTGAATGATTATGAGCGAGTATGTGAGCAGTTAAGCATTAAGAAAGTGAGCAAAGAGACTTTGAATGAACTAAAAAACCTCGCTATTTCTTACAAAACCTACAAGCAAGAGCTTGAGGATCTCCAAGCCTTTCAAAATGATGGTTCGCGAAAGATTGGACAATGGTATAGAAGTGGTGGTTGCCAAGATTTAATTGATGATTTAAAACCGCAGCTTGATGCAAATAAAATCGCTATAAATAAAGCAGAATCTGCTCTAAATACCATAGAAACTAAACTACAAGATTTTCTTTACAATATCCCAAATCTCCCAGATTCTGCTACTCCAGCGGGTGAAGACGAAAACGACAACATAGAGATTAAAAAGGTGCTTACCCCTAAAGTGTTTGATTTTACCCCAAAGGAGCATTGGGAACTAGGCGTGGCAAATGGCTGGATAGATTTTGAATCTGGTGTGAAACTCGCAAAGTCGCGCTTTTCTGTTTTGCGCGGTATGGGTGCAAGGCTCAATCGTGCGCTTATTAATTTTATGCTTGAATGTAACCAAAAGGCAGGATTTGAATCTGTTGTAACTCCCGTGATTGTCAATGCTCGCGCACTTTTTGGCACAGGGCAGCTACCTAAATTTGAAAACGATATGTTTAAGGTGGATTCTCATTTTGATGATGAGGAAAGTGAAAATGATTTGTATCTTATCTCCACTTCCGAAATCACGCTCACAAATCTTTACCAAGATGGTATTATCCCAAGCGAAAAATTACCTATAATGCTTACCTCACACACGCCTTGTTTTCGCAAAGAAGCCGGGAGTGCTGGGCGCGATACACGCGGTATGATACGCCAACATCAATTTGATAAGGTGGAGCTTGTGGCTATCACTCACCCAAATGAAAGTGCAGCAATGCAGGCAAAAATGGTGCAAACCGCAAGTGATATTTTAAGCGCACTCAATCTTCCTCATCGTTTAGTGCAGCTATGTGGTGGGGATTTGGGCTTTAGCGCGAGTAATACGATTGATATTGAGGTGTGGCTACCCGGGCAAAATTGCTATCGTGAGATTAGTTCTATCTCAAATACGCGTGATTTTCAGGCGCGTAGAGCAAAAATCCGCTATAAAGAAAAAGGTAAAAACGCACTCGTGCATACGCTCAATGGCTCATCTTTAGCGGTGGGACGCACACTTATTGCGATTATGGAAAACTATCAACAGGCTAATGGCGATATAGCTATCCCCGATGTGTTACAAAAATACCTCTAAGGGTGTGTTATGGTAGATGAAAACAATCTCGGCGATGGTTTAGAAATCCAAGATTCACAACCACAAGACAATGCAGAATCTACAAATGTGGATTCTGCACCGGAGGGAGAAAATACTGAATCTAGTAAAGAAACACCAGCTGAAGCAAAAGAAAGCAAGGTAAAAGCTCTCCTTGCGCAAGTAACAGGGAGGATTCAACCCCTACTCACGCAGGTAAAAGAGAATAAGTTATTATTGATAGGGCTTATCGTCATAGCGGTGCTTGTTTTGTTGCTTATTATTGTGTTTATCATATTTGCGTTAAGCGGAGATGATGAAAAAGAGGAGAGTGCTCCACCACCGATTTCGCGCAAGATTGTCCAACCAGCCCCAATTTTGAGCGGACCAAAACGACTTGAAGTTGATGATACCGAGCTTGGCAATATGATAAAAAAGGCAAATATTCTTTACGAACAGGGCGATAAGCTAGAGGCATTAGATATTTTTGATAGTATCGCTGCTTATTCGCAATCAATTGCTTATTATAATTTGGGCGTGATTAAAATAAAAGAGGGGGATTATCAAAAGGCGATTAATTCCTTTGATGGCGCAATTAGCGTGGGAGAGGATATTAGCGTGAGTGCATTTAATGCTGCATATAGCGCGTATATGCTCGGCGATATGAATCTGTATGAATACTATCTCGGCATTAGCTCAAATTATTTGTATCACACAGCAAATCAACCGCTTTATTCTTATCTTTATGGATTGTTGCAGTATTACAAAGGATTCTATTTTGAATCTCTCTCGCCTTTTTTAAATCCTAGCTCTCAAAGTTACAGCACAGAATCTAAAAGACTCGCCTCGGAGGTATTTTTGATTTTTGGCGATGAGTATAATGCCCTCGCACAGCTCAAACAAGCCTCAAATAGGGACGATAATCTCGCTATTGCACTTTTGCACGCTAGACTTGGCGAATATGGACAGGCAAAGCAGTATCTTTATGAATACCTTGGTGCTCACCCGGGCGACCCACAGGCTCTAATGGCTTTACAGCTTATTGAGCTAAAGGGGGGGAATTACAAAGAAGGTGCGCTGATTTTAGATAGGCTCAATGCGAAAGAGGAGGACGCAAAGGTATTTGATGTGTATCCTATCAAGGCGAAGTTGCGCGATGAGTTGTTTGACATCAATCTTGCCCAAGAGAATTTTTGGAATCGTCGCTTTGAACATAATAAAATGCTTGGCTATAAGATTCTGTTTTATTATGCTCCATTTTTAGTTTTTGATGCTAAACAGGCTTTGGCGATTATTGATGATGGGAATCTTAATGCGTATTCGAGCAATATAGAGAGCGCAAAGAGTATATTGCAAGAGGGGCAAAAGGTTTCGCAGATTAATAATCATCTTGCGAACGATCTGCGCTCTTTGGCACTTAATCAGGATATACGCGATACGATTAAATCAATGGAAAAATCTCTTAAAACTTATCCAAATCATTCTGTTTTGCACTATGATGTTGGGCTTTTGTATGCACAGATGAACGATTTTGACAATGCATATTTGCATTTTATTCGTGCATATCATTTAGATTCAAACAACACTATGGCGGGAATTTTTGCGCTTATGTGCGCGGAGCTGACATACAGAGACAGGGCGCGCTTGATTAACTCCATTTCAAATGATTTAGCAGAGATTGATTTCACAAATCAGGTCGAGAATCAATTTTTACTTTCGCTTTTTCGCTATACAAGTGATGCTCCGGCAGATTCGCTTGATTGGCTTAATGATATGAAAAAGCAGCCTGTTTTTGAGCGCAAACCTATCTATTTCGCGCTCGAAGCGGTGTATGCGATATATACAAACAATGATAAGCAGCTAGTTGATGCGTTTGAGTATTTGAAAAAGATCTATGCAAAAGATGTGGTGGCAAATACGATGTATGAGCTAGGCAAACGTTTTAGACTAAATCTTAAAGATGTTGCCCTGCAAATGAATGCAATGTATAAGGATAAAAAGCTCGATATGAATTCTATCTACTATGGACCATCTCTTGCGCGTGAGTTGTATATCTATGTGGGATTTGTAACGGGCTCTTTGCGCTCAATCCAAGAGGAGCTAGAAGCAAGGCTCGTTGTTGAGACACGCACAAATAATGGCATTTTACAAGCCTTAGCACTTTCAAATATTTATAGTAATGACTTTGAAAAGGCTTTCGCGCTGTATAACTCACTGCTTGATGACTTGCACGAGGAAGATTCACAAACGCGTTTCTTGTCCGCTATTGCGGCTATGGGCGCAAATCGCCACGAAAACGCCGTGGCGTTGTTGCAGCTTACAAAAAATGAATCTCCTACAAATTTTGAAGCTCGTTATGCGCTAGGACTACTCTACCAAGAGGGCAAAAATATGCGGGCAGCCACGCAGCATTATGATAGGCTTGCCAATAGTAAGTTTGAATCCGAATTTTTTGACTTTGAGATTGATACGAGCTATTTGCTTGATGTTAAAGATTAAGTAAGGCATATAGAGTAATTTCTCATATCGTGTGCTCTACTTAATGTATATTTGAAAGATTTATCATTAGGATTCACTCTGCCCTATATAATCGGTCTATTTTTTACCACATTTGCACTTGTAGGTGTAAGTAATGCGATGAATATTATTGATGGATTCAATGGTTTGGCAAGTGGTATATGTTTGCTTATATTATGTGCTATTGCTTATGTAGCCTATGATGTGCAAGATATGGAAATATTTTATTGCTCTTTAGCTCTTATTGGAGCAGTTTTTGGATTTTTTGTTTGTAATTTTCCTTTTGGTTATATTTTTTTAGGTGATGGAGGAGCTTATTTTTTGGGATTTATCATAGGTATCTTACTTGTTTTACTCACACAAAGACAAGATTGCATAAGTGCTTTTTTTGGTTTAAGTGTAATGATTTATCCTGTATGGGAAGTGCTTTTTTCGATATGGAGACGCAAAAAAATGTGCAAACGCTACAAGTCCAGATAATTACATCTTCATACTGCTACTCTTTAAACGAAGCTTAACAACAATGCTTACACTCAGTGTTATATCTGTGCTTATATGCCTATTGTGTGTATAAGCGTATTTTTTATGCTATACACATATACTATACTATTTATTTTAAGCCTTGCTGTTGCGTATTTTGTGCTTTATAAAAAGCTTTTAGCTTTCTAATGAGTTGAGTCTATTTAAAAAATATGAGATAGTTTTGCGATTGACTTTTAATTCCTTTGCTATATGTAAAATAGGAATGCCTTGTTGTCGCATACCCAAGATTTTATTTTTAAAGGGATAGAGTTTAAGTTGTTGTGTTGGTGTTAAAGTCCTTTAAATCTCCCTATATGTTTGCCATTACTCTTAAGTCTCTCCAATGCTTCTTTGGTGCGTTGGGATATTAATTGTCGCTCTATTTCTGCGCTTAATCCAAAGGCAAAGGCTAAAACTTTAGAATTGATATTATCTCCTAATTCGTAGTTTTCTTTAATGGAATAAATTGTAATCCCGCATCATACATTGATTAAGCACACTCATAATCTGCAATAAACTTCTACCAAGCCTTGAAATCTCGCTCACAATAATGGCATCGCCCCTTTTGGCTTTTTTAAGAATTGTGCCAAGCTTTCTATACTTAGGGGCAATAGCACCACTCATAGTTTCCTTGTATATGGAATCAATATGGATATTACGATTTTCACACCATCTTTGTATTTCAAAATTTTGATTCTCAATCGTTTGCTTACTTGTCGATACCCTCAAATATACATAGTTCATACAACTCCTTTTTAGGAGCTATTTAAACTTAAAACGAATTAACTTTGTATAAAAATAACTATAACCTAGCACAAATACAGCACACAAAAGAAGCAATATAGAGGTATGATGATAAAAAAACACGCTCAACACAACAAAAGGCAAACAAAACGCGCATATAACAAGCGAAGTGTAAGCATTGTTGCGAGTAATTCGTTTAAAAATCAGCATATGCAAATGCACTTTGTCAGGCTCTGTGGCGGATTGTTTTCGTTTGTAGGATTTGCGCCATATCGAAAAAAGCACTTCCCATACAGGATAAATCATTACACTTAAACCAAAAAAAGCACTTATGCAATCTTGTCTTTGTGTGAGTAAAACAAGTAAGATACCTATGATAAATCCCAAAAAATAAGCTCCTCCATCACCTAAAAAAATATAACCAAAAGGAAAATTACAAACAAAAAATCCAAAAACTGCTCCAATAAGAGCTAAAGAGCAATAAAATATTTCCATATCTTGCACATCATAGGCTACATAAGCAATAGCACATAATATAAGCAAACATATACCACTTGCCAAACCATTGAATCCATCAATAATATTCATCGCATTACTTACACCTACAAGTGCAAATGTGGTAAAAAATAGACCGATTATATAGGGCAGAGTGAATCCTAATGATAAATCTTTCAAATATACATTAAGTAGAGCACATACACCAAATGTTGCCACACATTGCATAAATAAGCGCATTTTTGGAGAGAGATTGCCTTTAAAATCTTCTATAAGCCCACTTGCAAAAATGATACTTCCCCCGCACATTATAAGGAGTAATTGTATATTGTGGATATAAAAATATATAAGCATCACCCAAAATGCAATAAAAATACCTATGCCACCAGCACGAGGCGTTTCGTGGATATGGAATCTTTGAGGTTTGTTTGATGTGGCACTATCGATAAAGAGGCTGTATCTCTTACTCACGGCGATGATAAGGACACAAAGCACGAGGCTTATACAAAAACAGAGGGAGATAATTTGTATTTCTTCTGCTATTGTTTCCACGCGTTTCCCTTGTGTTTAGATATTTATATCGTTTTGTTTTTGGGATTATTCAAAACGTGGATTCTACACAAACATTACTTAAAACTTTGATTGAAATTTTGTTATCCAATTTTATATGTATATCTAAATCCTGTGCTTATAATGAGGCTACTGCTAGAGAAATGGTGCAATAGTAGGCATTTTATGGTAGCTTTGAAAATCATATTAAAGTAAAAAATTAATTTATCATTCTTAGTTTTATGTGTTTTTTAAGATAAATATTTTATACTCGCTCCCGGGTTTTACCCAATCAAACAATAAATAAGGGAGAGATTATGGCTGTAAAGATTACAGATATTTGTATTGCTTGTGGTTCGTGTATTGATGAATGTCCTGTGAGTGCTATTGTCGATGATGATGATAATCCAACAGGTGAAGGCACTTATTATGTATATCAAAATAAGTGTGTAGAGTGTGTCGGACATAATGAACAACCTGCTTGTGCAAGTGCTTGTCCAACTGATGGCTGTATCGTATGGAGTGATTTAGGAAGCAAAAATCGCGACAACATCGGTGCTGATATGAGAGATGGCACTCACCCTGTGATGTCTTAAGCTTCCAATATTCGCAATCTCGCCTTTTTCTCTTTTGAGAGGGCGCGGGATTGTTTTCCTGCCCCTTCTTTATTTCTTAATTTATTGTAAAATGCCTCCTTATTTCTTACAAAGGAGTGATGATGAAAATTTTGCGTGTAGGCTCTGGTAGTATGGTATTTTTAGCGGCGGGTGTATTTTTGATGGCAGGGTGCTTTTCAAAAACACCGAATACACCACAAAGCACACAACTCAGCGCGATTTGCGGAGCGCCAAAATACAATATTGTGCTAGGTAAAATAGAATCCAGTAAAGAAAGTGTGTTGAGTAGGCAAGAATTTAGGGCGGTTTTAGACAAGGCTTTGAGTGAGAGTGGCTGCTTCGTCACACAGACGAAGGCAGATGAGAAGTCATATATGCTTGATATTAAATATAGTTTTATTATCGCGCAAACTACGGAAGAAAGTGCGATTAGTTCAAAAGACAATAAGACACTCAAAAGCAATGTGCAGTTCAATCTCTACAATAAATCAAAGACGATTCAGCAAAATGCCACGAGCACACTTAAGATGAGTGAGAAAAAATATCTAGGCATCGGCGATGAAGTGCAATTCACACAAGAACAAAAAGAAGATGTGCTCAAACGTTCATTAAAAACGATTTTCACAAATCTTTCAGCTATGCCATAGTGGCGCAAAAGGAGCAAGAATGCAGGTAAGTGTCGTTGGTAGCGGGTATGTAGGGCTTGTAGCAGGTGCGTGCTTCGCGCAAATGGGCAATAATGTTACCTGCCTTGATGTAGATTCTAAAAAAATTGAGAGGCTCAAGCAGGGCGAGATTCCCATCTATGAGCCCGGATTAGAATCTATGGTAAAAGATGGTATCGCACTTGATACACTGCATTTTACTACCAATAAAAAGGTGGCTTTGGAATCTGCCGAGGTGATTTTTGTCGCTGTTGGCACACCTATGGGCGAAGATGGGAGTGCAGATTTATCCTATGTGGAGGCTGTGGCGCGAGATATTGGCACATTCATAAAGTCGCCCTATGTCGTGGTGGTAAATAAGAGCACTGTGCCTGTGGGTAGTGCAAAAAAAGTGCGTGATATTATAGAATCCACCCTCAAAGAACGCAATGTGGCGATTGGAGATAGTGCGGATTACATAAAGCATAATGACGCAAAAAATCCGCAAAGTATGAGTTTTGATGTGGTAAGCAACCCGGAGTTTCTCAAAGAGGGCGTGGCAATAAAGGATTTTATGAGCCCTGATAGAGTGGTGATTGGCACAGATTCAAAACGCGCATTAGAAGTGATGAAAGCCCTTTATGCGCCATTTTTGATTAAGAGTGATAGATTCATTGCTATGGGGATAGAATCTGCAGAGATGACAAAATACGCCGCAAATGCGATGCTTGCGACAAAGATTAGCTTTATCAACGAGATGAGCCAGATTTGTGAGCGCGTGGGCGCAAATATCAATGATGTGCGCTTGGGTATTGGCTCAGATTCGCGCATCGGGTATAGTTTTATTTATCCGGGCTGTGGCTATGGCGGGAGCTGCTTCCCCAAAGATGTGCGTGCGCTAGAGAAAACCGCGCAAGATTTTGGTTATAGAGCACAGATTTTAAGTGCGGTGCAGGTTGTGAATGAGGCACAAAAAATGGTTTTGGTGGAAAAAATCACACGCCATTTTGGGGAGGACTTAAGCGGTAAAAGCTTTGGAATCTGGGGACTTAGTTTTAAGCCAGAAACTGATGATATGCGTGAAGCAAGCTCTTTGGTGCTTGTGCGTGAGCTTGTAAAACGAGGAGCAAAGATTAAGGCTTACGACCCAAAGGCACAGGAACAGGCAAGATTTTATTTCAAGGATTATCTAGAATCTGTTGAAATACAATCGAGCAAGTATGATGCGCTCAAAAACTGCGCTGCTCTCGTGCTTTTGACAGAATGGCGCGAGTTTAGAAGCCCAGATTTTGGGGAGATAAAGAAGCTTTTGGAAAATCCCGTGATTTTTGATGGGCGCAATATTTATCAATCGCTTTGTTTAGAATCTAAAGGCTTTGTGTATTATCAAATCGGCGTAAAAAATGTATAAGGTTAAAAAAATGCCGATGATAATAAGAAAGGAAGTATTATGTTAAGGTATATTATCATTTGTTTAGGCATCATAGGCGTGTCTGCTGGGATTGAACTAGAGCAGCGCACGATTACCAAAAAGACGGCGGGGGAAGTCATACAGGGTAAAATAAGCTATATTAAAGGCACGGATATTAAGCACGGGCGTGAGGCGTGGTATAATGAAGATGGACATCTCACGGAGCAAATGCACTTTGTCAATGGGCGCAAAGAGGGGCGTGAGATAAAGTATTCAAAAGAAGGTGAGGTGATTTATGATGCAAACTATAAAAATAATAAATTGCAGGGCGTGGTGTTAGAATTTTATCCGCATAATATCCTTAAATCTGAGATTACCTACGATGAGGGTGCTATCAAAGATAAGGCAAAATGGTATCATCAAAATGGCACACTTGCCAAAGAAGCGACTTATGTCGATGGTATGCTTGAGGGTAAGGTGATAGAATATTATGACAATGGCAAAGTTTCGTGGCAATACGCCTACAAAAAGGGCAAGATTGACGATGTGGCGCGTGGGTTTTTTCCAAGTGGCAAACTTGAACAAACGACCTCGTATGTTAATGGCGTAAAAAATGGAGAAGCAAAGCAATATAACGAAAATGGCACATTGCGCTCTGAATCTCGCTTTGAAAATGGAGAGAAAGTTGGCGTAGAGCGTAGTTATGACGATAAAGGTAAGCTCTATATGGAGCGCGTTTATTCCTCTAGCACACCAAAGCAGATAAAAGTGAGCTGGTTTTACCCAAATGGCAAAATCAAGGTTCAAATGCTATATGAAAGCAATCAAGCCCTATGGCAGAAGTCATATAACGAGCTTGGCGAAATTACCGCAAAACTCGATTGCAAGGCAGATAACTGCCTCTCGGGTTTGAGTGATATTATTCGCAAGGAATGATCTAAGAAGTTTTTATTCCTTTGTAGGCTACAATCCATATGGTTTAGAATCCTCGTAAGCCTAATTTCTGAACTCTATATTTTGTAACCTTAAAGAGAGCAAAATCACGGCGAAGTTTTAGGCTATTATGCTACAATCGCATTCATTTTACACCAAGGATAACCAATGAATATCGCTATGCTGCAGCTTTTTTCACTCGCCGTAAATGACACTAGGCTCGGCAAGTATCTGCAAAATTGTAAAAAACAAAAGGTGCAGATTGTGGCATTTAGTGAATATGTTTTTCAGCCATTTTTTCGCGATAGCGACCCTAAAATTTTTCATAGTAATTATGCGAAGATTCTAAAATCCTTGCACAAACTCTCTATAAAATATAAACTTACCCTCATCGTGCCACTCATTGTGAGTGAGGATAATAAACTCTATAAGAGCATCGCATTCATAGAGGGTGAAAAGGCGCAGTTTTACTACCAGCAGCGACTTATTGGCTATCCACATTGGAATGAAAAGGCATTTTTTGATAATGCTCTACCCAAATCACCTAAAACCCCGTTTGTTTTTGAAAAAGATGGCTTAAAGTTTGCTATCATCGCAGGATTTGAAATACATTTTGATGAGATATGGCTCAAGCTTAAACAAACACGAGTTGATGTGGTGATTATGCCTTGTAGCAATACTTTTGAAACTAAAGAGCGTTGGAGGATTCTTTGTCAAGCTCGTGCTTTTAGTAATTCTATGGCAATTTTGCGCATTAATAGTATTGATGAGTTAAGTTATGATGAGGCGCAGTGGAAATTCTATGGCGATAGCCTGTTTGTTGGCGCAAATGGGGAAATTGAAGATAGCCTTGAAGAGCGTGAGGGGGTGATGATTATCGAGCTTAATATGGAACATATAAGGGAGATACAGCAGGCTTGGGGTTTTCGATAGGATTTGCGGAAAGGTTTTAGGATTTTCTTGCCCGTGATTTTGCCTAAGATTCTAAAGTTTTTAATGCGGCACAAGAACTTGCAATAAAACTAAAAGGATAAAAATGATAAAAGTAAGAGAGGTTTATGAGCTATGCAATCGTGTGTCGCCCTTTGAGAAGCAAGAGGTGTGGGATAAAAGCGGCTTGAATCTAGGAAGCTTTGATGATGAAATCGAGCATATTGTGGTGTGCCTTGAGTTAAATTCTCAAATTGCTTATTCGCTTCAGCCCCGCACACTTGTCATCACACATCATCCACTATTCTTTAAGCCTATAAATGCCTTTTGCACCCATTTATATCCTGCGAATCTTGCAAAGATTCTCTTAAACAAGGATTGCGCCCTTATCGCTCTCCATACGAATTTTGACTTATCCCATTTGAATGCCTATCTCGTGCATAAGATTCTCAAATGGGAACATTTTGTGCAGGAGGGATTGTTTATGCGTGGCGAGATTGCGCCCCTTGCACTAGATGAACTCGCACAATATGTATGCAACGCGCTTGGTGCAAAAAGTGTGAATCTCGTGCGGAGCGATAATCCTACGAGGCTAGATTCAAATTCTAGCCTGATGATACACGAAGTGTATGTAGTTTGCGGCAGTGGCTGCTCTATGCTCTCTCTCATACCTCCCTTACCCTCTACTTGTTTTGTTACGAGCGACATCAAACATCACGATGCGATGATGGCTAAAAGTATGGGGATAAGCCTCATCGATATGGGACATTATGAGAGTGAGAAATATTTTGTAGAAATTTTTGAATCCATTTTGCAAAATGCGGGATATAAAGGTATAATTGCGGATTGTGAAAATCCATTCTCTTTATGCCTAAGAGATATTTAATCCCCAAATCAAAGGAAAACCCTATGAATAAGCATTTACAAGAGCTCATACAGGTAGCAAATTTTGATAAGCAAATTGACGACTTAGAGCCAAAAATTCTCCAAGTGCGTTTTGAGCTTGATGGAAAAATCAGGCAAAAAGCACAGATTCTAAAAGATATAGAAACTTTGAGTGATGAGATAAAAGGTATTGATCTTGAGATTTCAAAACACGACAGGAATATTCAAGAAGCCTCTGCAAAGCTCGAGCAAATCGCCAAGAAGCAAAAAGAAGTAAAGACAGAAAAGGAATTTCGCGCCCTTGATGTAGAGACTGATATTGCTAAGGAGAATATGACGCATTCAAATGCCGAGATTGAGCGACTTGAAGCGAGCAAAAACGCAAAGGCGGAGCAAAAGGAATCTTACGCGCCCAAGCTTGATGAGCTAGGTGCGATTATAGAGACACTCGAAGCGCAGACCCAGCAACAAGTGCAGGAGATTAAGCAAAAGCAACAAGAGCTTTTCAATCAAAAAGAAGCATTAATAGCACAAATGGATAGTAAAATCACAGGCTTTTATGCGAAGATTCGCCGCTGGGCACTTAATACAAGTGTTGTGCCTGTCTTTAAACAAGCGTGTGGCGGGTGCTTTATCAAGCTAAATGATAGTATTTATAATGAAATTTGCAAGGGGAATGATATTATTAACTGCCCACATTGTGGCAGAATCCTCTATACATCAAATCAAAGCGAAACTCCCGCAACAGAAAAACCAAAGAAAAAAGCCAAGGCATAAGAGATTAAGCATTTGAGGCAAGGCGGTGGATACTTTGGATAAACGCGCAGCATTTCCTTTGATGTATTATTGTGCGTGTGTGCTACTCTATCTCATTGCGTTGCCATTTTTGATTGTGAGTTCTTTTCGTCCAAAACACAGAGATTCTATTCCTGCGCGATTTTCTCCATTGCATATTAAAACACTTGAATATGAGCCACAATATTGGTTTCACGCTTGTTCTTTTGGGGAAGTAAAATCACTCGAGCCAATTATTAATGCGCTAAAATCGCAAGAGATTTGTATTCTTATCACAACTATCACACATACAGGATTCAAAGAGGCAAAGCAACTATATGAGAGCACAGAGCAGGGTGGGGGGCGCATTTTGGTGCGTTATTTGCCTTTTGAGATTTTTTTACCCCTATGGAGCAAGAGCTGTAAGCGTTTGCAAAGCCTTGTCGTTACAGAGGCGGAGATGTGGAAAATGCTTTTTTTTCTTGCAAAGTCTCATAATGCGCATACAATGCTTATAAATGCGCGCATTTCGGAACATTCGCAAAAAAATTATGAATATTTTGCGTGGTTTTATCAAGGTATTTTTGCACTTATTGATGAGGTTTTAGCTCAAAGTCAATTTGACAAACAAAGACTAGAGCGACTAGGAGGCAAAAATATTGAAGTTTTTGGAAATCTTAAAACGCTCAATTTCCCCTCACTTAGCACACATTATGCTAAACCCTCTTTGTCTGTTTTTACTGCGGCAAGCACGCACAAAGGGGAGGAGAAGCTCATACTTCAGGCTTTTAAATCTTACAAAGAGCGCGGGGATTCCACACTTTTGCTCCTTGCTCCTCGTCATCCCGAGCGATTTAAGGAAGTCTATGAGCTAAGCCTAGAGATGTTTCCACGCACCGCGCTTTTTTCACAAGGTGGTTTAGAATCTTATGCGCAATGCGATGTGATTGTGATTGATACTTTAGGAGAGCTCAACAACCTCTACGCCATAAGCGACCTTGTGATACTTGGTGGAAGTTTCGTTCAAAATGTAGGGGGACATAATCCTTTTGAACCCGCATTTTTTGGCACAAAACTCATTAGCGGAGAGCATATTTTTAATCAATACGCGCTTTTTGAGGAAGTTGAAAATTATGTGCTAATTCCACCTCAAAGTCTTGTAGATACGCTTATACGCTGGGAGGAGCTACTATCAAGTAGCATTAAGGCGGATTCTAAGCATAAGCTTGATGCGCTTTTGCAAAAGATACAGAATGCACAAAGATAAAGCTTATAAGGTTCTCGCTCACGCGCATCATCTCTCACACAAACAGGCTAAGGCACTCATTGATAAGGGACTTGTGCGAAGTGGTGGCAAGAGGCTCACTCTCGCTCGGGCGGAGATTCCCACTAATAGCACTTTTGAGGTGTTAGAGATAAAGTCCCCCAAGGTGCTTTTTCGCGATGAATGTATCCTTGCGCTTGATAAGCCCCCTTTTATAGAATCTTATGACTTGTGTGCGATGTTTGAAGGCTGGACTTTGCTTAATCGGCTTGATAAGCAAACAAGTGGCGTGATACTTCTTGTCAAGGATAAGAGTGAATTTCATCACAAGGCAAAAGAATCTTTCAAAAAACAAGAGGTATATAAGGAGTATATTGCTTTGGCGCACGGGAGGCTTGTGGATTCTGTGGTGATTGAACAGCCCATAGTAACAATCAAAAAAGGCTTTGCAAAATCTTATATTGATAAAAAAGGTCTTTACGCACACACAGAGCTTACACCTTTAGCCATTGTAGGAAAGAAAACACTTTTACAAGCGCGTATTTTGACTGGACGCACACATCAAATTCGTGTGCATTGCCAAAGTATCAATCACCCTTTATATGGGGATACAATCTATGGCAAAGCAGATAATGCTAAGAGACTTATGCTTCACGCGCATAAAATTGCACTTTTGGGATATGAATTTATCTCTCCAATCCCTAAGGATTTACAAATAGAGCATTTATAGAATCTAAGCATTTTGCGGTTTTGGTCTTGCAAAGAGTATGCTTTCATACCTACCAAGTGTAAAGTGATCAAAGTAAAATTCATAATCAGTGAGTAATTCGTGTAAAAATAGAGGTATATCCACATAATCAGCACAGCTGTGGTATAGGCAGATAGCAAGTTTTGGTCTAAATTTTTTTATACTTTTTACTCCGCCTTTAAGTGCATTAAGCTCCGCCCCCTCTATATCGAATTTAATAAAGTCAATTTTTGGTATTTTGTTTTGTTCTACAAAGTCATCAATACTTATTGTTTGAAATGTTATATCTTGTTTGTTTTGTTTATCTGCTATTATAGTAGCAGATGAGCCCCCACCGCTAAATGATACAAATGTGTTAGAATCTACATAAAGCGGTCTTTTTACCAAGGTGATATTATCGCATTGTGGATTAAGTGCCATATTTTTATGAAAAATCTCTATATTTTGTTCCATAAATTCAAAGGAAAAGACTTTGCCATTTTTACCAACTAAATGTGAAAAATAAAGTGTAGTCTCGCCATAACAAGCCCCACCATCAATAACATAATCTCCGTTTTGGGCAAAAACTATATCTCTATACTTGTATTGCTGTAATACAAATTGATTGAAAATTCCAGGCTCTACATAATAAAGCCTTATGTCTGCAATATTGATTTTTGATAAGTCAAAGAGGTAAAGCTCACTTAGTGTGGAGGAAATTTTTTGGTGAGACTTGGCAAGTGCTAAGTCTTTGTATTTATGCCAAATGCGGTCATAAAAAAGCACAATGAGAAAACCTTTGTAATTGGAGATTTGGTTGATAACTGCGCTTAGATAAAGATTTTTGCTGTATTCATCATTGAGGATATGTTCTATTATAAATTCAAGCTTTTTTGTGTCAAAAAAGTAGAGAAATTTACATCTTTCTATTACCCCCCCCCCCGTAATTTTTGTGGCTAGATTCTAATACATTTGTTTGCAAACTTGGTAACATAAATCCATCACCCATTCGTGGGTAGCTACAAGCTTGAGAAAGCTTGATAATATGTTTTATGCGATTTCTTAATTTTTTACTACAAATGAGAGATAGCGAATTAGCAAATATTTTAGAAGCATAAAGCGGTAACTTGCGTAGTTTCATATAAATATCCTTAAGTATTGGTGGTAAATTCTAGGGATTGTAGCAGAAATTACACTATTGTACAATAAGTTTTAAATTTTTACACATTAAATTGCGGCAAGATTCTATCTTTCCTGCATTATTGCGATAAAATCGCCGCATAAATCTTACTTATGCTTACAGGATACACTTAACCTAAGGCTAGATTCTATAATATATGTGTAGGAATAACATACCACAATACAATAAAGTATGCAATTAAGGAGACAAAAATGGAGTTTTTTTATTCTCACGGATTCCATTCTTCAAAAAATTCTATAAGCTATAAGCGCATATGTGAAGGCTTAGGGATTGTGCCTTTTGAGCTTATTTATGATAATGGTGGAGATTTTATGATGAATATGCAAAGCCTAGCGACACAGCTTAAGGCTTATAGGCAAGATTTTGCATCAAATGCACCCTTTGGCTTTATTGGCAATTCTTTGGGGGCATTTTATCTCTGGCAACTTATTCTTTACGCATCTCAATTTGGATTAGCTTTGCCTCATACTTTTATACTTTTTAATCCCGTGTTTGAGTCTCTCACACAGCTTAAAAAATATATCGATAAGCCCCAAAGTATAAGTAATACTGAATCTCACTTCATCTTAAGCAAGACGCATTGGCAAAGTTACGCTCTTGCCTTGCGCACTCCTATGCCTCAAAATATACGCATAATAGTATGTTTTTCTATGAATGATGAGCGCATTGATAGCAGTATTTCACAGGCATATTGGCAGCATTACGCGCAGATTCTATATATAGAGGGAGGGCATATTATTACTGATTTTGCACCTTTATATGATGATTTGCACCCCTATTTGCAATAACCTAGTTCATAAGATTCTATAACTTATGCTAAAACTTTAATTTGTCTTAGAATCCTGCCTACTCTCCCATTTATAAGCCCATTTTTCCCGGATTTAAAATATTGTGCGGGTCAAATGCTTTCTTTATTCGCGCGAATAAATCCATTTCTGCTTCACTAAATGCAAGGCGCATAAATGGGGCTTTAGAAAGTCCTATGCCGTGCTCTCCACTCAATGTTCCCTCTAGCTCAATGGCGATTTTAAAAATCTCCTCTATGCACTCATAGCCTTTTTGTAGCTCTGCCTTGTCGCTTGGGTCTTTCACCATTACATTTACATGCACATTGCCATCGCCTGTATGTCCAAAGCAGGGAATCTTAAAACCATATTTGCCACTCAATGCGGAGATTCTATTAAGCAGCTCTGGGAGCGCGGAACGAGGAACGGTAATGTCTTCATTCAGCTTCTTTTTGCCATAGATTGTGATACTCTGGCTCACATTGCGTCTTGCAAACCACAGGTTTTGTGCCTCCTCGTCATTTTGTGCGATTTTAAAGTCAATGCAACCATTTTCTTTGAATCTCTGCTCCAAAATATCGAGTTGAAAATCAAGCTGCTGTTCCAAATCGCCATCAACTTGTGTAATAAGTATCGCCCCGGCATTTGTCGGTAACCCCTTATGGAATCGCTCTTCTACCGCATTGATACTCAAGTTATCCAAAAACTCCATTGCCACAGGCGTAATCCCACTTGCCATTGTCTTATACACAGCATTCATTGCAGATTCTATATCGTTAAACACGCCCATAGCTGAACGCGCAAACTTCGGCTTAGCAATAAGTTTGAGGGTAATTTCAGTAATTACTGCAAGTGAGCCCTCACTTGCTATAAGAATCCCCGCAACATTAAATCCTGCGACATCTTTAATTGTTTTTTTTCCTGCGCGAATTATATCACCATTTGGAAGCACTGCACGTAGTGCCATAACATAATCTTTTGTAATGCCATATTTTGCTGCGCGCATACCACCGGCATTTTCACTCACATTGCCGCCTAGTGTGCTGTATTCTTGACTTGCAGGGTCAGGTGGGTAAAATAAACCCTTTGCCTCCACAGCTTCTTGGAATATTTTATTCACCACTCCGGGCTGCACCCTCGCGATAAGATTCTTTTCATCAATCTCTAAAATGCGGTTAAAGTGTCGCTCCATAGCCAAAACAATGCCGCCTTTTACAGGTAATGCTCCACCTGTGAATCCACTTCCTGCACCACGTGGGATAATTGGAATCTTATTATCATTGCAATAGGTTAAAACCGCACTCACATCACTTTCATTTCGTGGAAAAACGACTGCTTCAGGCTCATATCGTTCTTTTGTTGCATCATAGCAATACGCCACCAAATGTGCCTTATCGTCATAGCAATTTTCTTCGCCCACAATGCGCTTTAGGACCTGTATATGTGATTTATTAAGCATATTTACTCCTTATGTGTGAGATGAAAGGCTTTGAGGCTTGGCTCTAAGAGGTTGTCATAGTAGCTAAAATAATTTTGCGATTTTTTGGAGCGCAATTTACTCGCAAGTGAGCCGGTATCAATTTTGTCAATACGAGAGAAAAACGGCGCACTGGTAGATTCAATCTGCATTTGTGGCAAAGCCACCTCCTCTAAAAGCGCGAAGCTTTGACAATCAAGTATGTTTATGCCATTTGAGGCAAAAATATATACGAGTCCCACGCTATAAATATTGCAAAACTCTTTAAAGTGCTTATGTTTTGGGTCATTAATGCCGTCTTTTGCCAAAAATGCCGCAAACATATCAATATGTATAAATTGTATCCGTTCGTGCGTAGGGGCGGATTCATTATAGCTTAGGATTTGATTGTAGCTATTTTGGTTTGGGGCTATGGCTATGGCTTTATTATAGAATCCACCAATAAGCACCTCATCGCCCTGTGTGGGTTCAAATGTGGGTGTAGGGAGGTATTTTTGTGCGATACTCTCAAATGGCTCATACTCTGCATAGGCTATATTATCCTTAATGCGCGTAATAGTAGTACTAGCAATAATCACATTGTAGCCATTTTTATGCGTGAGAATAATACCGCTTTGCCCGACTTTTAGCCCATTAGCCGCAAAGCTCACACTTTTAGGCTTTGCCTCAATAATACTTTCTCTCTTTGGCTTTATATCAATCCCATAAAGCACACTTACGCACAATAAAAATAACATTATGCCTCTCATCATTTCTCCTCTGCTTTTGCCTTGAGTTTATCATAGTGGCGTAAAAACCACATCACCCCAAATGCTAAACCGGGTGTTTTAGTAATCTCTGAATCTAGTGTGAATGCCTCAAGTTCGCTTACCTTTACTAACACAGATTCTATAACCTCTCCGTCAATGCCTCCACCGGCATTTACTCGATTATTTTCATCAATACTTGCATAAAATAATGTTTGCTTCGCGCCACTATGTCCCACTGCGGTGGAAAAATTTGTAATTAGTCTAAGCCTATCAACCTTGTATCCACACTCTTCAAGCACCTCTTCTTGTGCGATTTGCTCTAAGCTTTTTCCTGCCTTATCGACAAGTCCGGCACATAGCTCATAAGTGTAGCCTTTTGCTTGAGATTCATAATCAAGTTGTTTGAGGGGGTGTTCATTTGGCAATGTTCTTGCAAACACCGCTGGGCGAAATTGCTTCACAAAGAGCAAACTATCCTCCTGTCGATGATAGAGTAAAATCGCTACTGAATCTAAACTTTTCATAAAGTCCCATTTGCGTTTTACACCATTTTCACTATATAGCATACGGCGCGGTTTGATATATGGAGAATCCACACATTCACAAAAGTTTATATCACTGATATGTGAAAAATGCCTCATAGGGTTGCCTGTGGTGCTGCACTCTGTGCTTCTTGTGTATCTTTTATATCTATACCCTTTATATCTTGAGCTTCTTTCATAGAATTTGCTCCTGTGGAATCTGTATTATCCGGGAGATTTGGTTCTGTGCTTGGTGTGATAGTATTTACACTTTGGACTAGGGCTTCTTGCAAGTATGGCATAAATTGCTTTGTAAGCTCGATAAATGTTTCTTTATCCTTGCCTTGCAGTTCTTTACTTACAGCTTTCACGCTTGAGAGGGGATTGATTGGGACATTATTACGATAAAGTCCAAAATGCAAATGCGGTCCTGTGCTAAGTCCTGTCGAGCCAACCCGCCCGATGAGTTGTCCTCGCTTCACTGCTTTACCTACTCTCATACCCGAGGCAAAAGAATTCATATGTGCGTAAAGTGTTTTGAGATTGCCCTCGTGGCGAATTTCTATGAGGTTTCCATAACCTCCTCTTTTGCCGGCAAAAATTACTACGCCATCAGCTGCCGCAACAATGGGTGTGCCTTTTGGTGCAGCATAATCAACTGCATAGTGAGGACGCACCGTGCCAAGTATGGGGTGTTTTCTCCCAAGCGAGAATCTTGAGCTTATCCGCGCCCCTGCCACAGGAGTTTGTAATAAGAATCCTTGAATCTCCTTGCCATCTTGATTGTAATATCTCCCTTGATTATATCTAAAAATATAATGTGGTTTTTTGTTGATTTCTACCACTGCTGCTTTAATAGCGGCATTCTTAAGCGGTTTGCCTAGCCGATATTTACGCTCATAAATAAGTGCTAATCTATCGTTTTTCATCATACTTCTAAAATTGACACTATTTTTATAGGCATTTAAAAATTCACCAACCAAGCCACTATCGTGTGTCATTTCCATTAAATCTTGATAGGGGGATTTTTGGATAGAGAGGCTAATTGTCTGTTCCTGCTCGAAATAAATCATCGGCGTAAAGTCAAGCGTATAGCTATCCTCGCGCTTAAAGATGTGAATCTGCATACCATCACCTATGGGGATAAGAGCCTGAAGTAGTTCATCATCTTTGCCTAAAAGCGTATAGTAGGTAACCCCTGCATAAATTTCAGAAGTTAGCTCCTTGTCTTTTGGCGGGAGATTATAATACACGCTCGTGGGGATATTATACTTTTGAAAAAATGCAAAAAGCGTATATCCAGATTCCCAAGTCTGTGAGTGCGCCATTGCACCAAAACACAAGTTACTAAGTAAGCCCATAAGCATAAAGATTTTTTTCATACAATCCTCTTTTTAAGATATAGAATCTATCAAGCCTCTCACATTCTTTATGTAACATAAAGCGCGGATTCTAATATAAAAAGCTTAATAAAGATGTTAAAATACGCACTGCTTTTGCTATAAAGGCTAGGGCTTTTTGGCATTGTTTTTGCATATATTTTGCAGTTTTGTATGCAATTTTCGCTCATTTAGGGTGTTAGAAAATATACAAAATTAGCCGATGTATAGTGCAATCTATTTGTATGCAAGTATAGATTAAGGAGTAAAAAATGGGCACAGGCTTAAGAAATTGGCTTATTCCTTCAATAAGCTTTGTAGGGCTTTTGTATATTTTACTACTGCTTGGGATTTGGGCATATCGTGTAGATTCGAGCACGCCGCTATTTAGTGGCGATAGTTATTCTAAGGGTGTAACAACGCTCAAAGATTTTAAGCAAGAATTGCAAGGATATGTAAAATAATGCTAAATCTTTTTTGTTTTTGGTCGATTTGGCATAAAATCACTTTATAAGGGGTGTCTTATGATAAATGGTGTAAATGCAAGCGTTGTCAGCACAAACGCACTTAACAGAGAAGTGCTTAATAGACAAAATGAAAATACCGAAGTAAAAGAAAAAGAGCAAGTACAACAACTCTCACGCGCAGAGCAAATCAAAGAGCAAATCAAAAATGGCGAATATAAGATTGATTTGCAACAAACTTCCGAAAAAATGGCATCAAATTTGCTTAACCTATAAGAAATTCCTCCATTAACACAAGTGTCATTATTGTGGGAGTGGAGCATATAGGATTTGGTTATGCTACATACTTACATTAATGGTGCAATAGCTGATTTAAAGGCTATCATAGAGCTTACACAGCTTGATAATACCGATATACAGAGTGCGAATCACGAGGCAATTTTTGGGCGACTTGATAAAAAAGATACATTGGTAAAGGCATTTGAGGAGAAAAAATCCCTTATCCACCAAGAAATGCTTTTACTCTGCAATAAGAATCCAAATAAATCCCTCAAAGATTTGCTTGATGATGAAACAAGTGATTTACTCGATTCTATGCGTGGCGCATTGAGTGAGCTAAAAATACTTAATGCCAATTACGCAAGAAGTGTTTTTGCGGTGGCAGAGTTTTATAATTCCCTAATGAAGCGCATTGTCCCGCACGAAAGCAACGGCTATGGCGATGCGTGTGCGCAAAGTCATTTACTCAAAATTCAAGCATAAGGTGCAGTATGGGCGGTATCCTTTCATCTCTTAATACCTCTTACACAGGTTTGCAAGCACATCAACTTATGGTTGATGTAACAGGCAATAACATTGCAAATGCGAGTGATGAATTTTATAGTCGTCAGCGTGTGCTTGTGCGCCCTGAACGTCCGCTTTATTATCAAGATTACAATCTCGGCAGAGGTGTGAGCACCGAGACTATACAGAGAATCCACGATGAATTTGTCTTTACACGTTATCGCAAGGCAGCTGAAGAAGCGCAGTATTATGATACACATTTTACGACTTTGCGTGAGGCTTCCGCATTTTTTCCCGAAGTCGATGGCGTAGGTATTTATAACGACTTAGAGGAGTATTTTAATGCGTGGAAAGATTTAGCAAAAAACTCTGTAGATCCCGCTCAAAAGCAAGTTTTAGCTAAAAATGCGCAGGTGCTTAGTAGGAACATACAAGATACGCGCTTTAGACTCGTGAGATTGCAACAAAAGGCGAGTGAAGAGCTTGAAGTAACGATAAATGAAGTCAATCGTCTTGCAAAAGAAATCGCCCATATCAATGCTAAGCTCAAGGAAATGGAAGACCAGCGCGAACTCAAACAAGCTAATGAATTACGCGATAGACGCGATGAACTAGAATACAATCTTCAAACGCTCGTTGGTGCGAATGTCTTTAAGAATCATTTGGATTCTAATGCTTCTATCCACCCAAAACTAGCGGACTTTGATGATGAGTATGTGCTGAATATCGGCTTTGGTTTTAATATCGTTGATGGTGCGATGTTCCACCCAATCGTGCTCAAAAAAGATGATAATCACCTCAACCTTAATCGCATATATTTTCAAGGTGATGATTTTAAGACTGTTGAAATTACTGACAAAATCGTGCAGGGCAAAGCAGGTTCGCTTATCTCACTTTATAATTCCGGAGCTGGAGGCACACGGGTAGGAAAGATTCAAGACTATATCAATCATTTGGATATTTTTGCAAAAGGGTTTATCGAGGCTACAAATGCTATCTACTCTCAAAGTGCGACAACACAGATTCGTAGCGATAAACTTGATGTATGGAGTCTTAATGCGCTTGTTGATAGTAACTATAATATTAAAACGGGTAGCTTTGATGTGGTCGTGTATAATATGCAGGGCAATGAAATAGGGCGCAAAACAATTAAAATCGATGAAATCACAACAATGAATGATGTTGTTCGTGCTATCAATGGAAATGACGATGACAATAAGGACAACAACGCTCTAAACGATATTGACGACTATTTTCGCGCATATTATGATAATGGATCTCAAGAGTTTAATATCATTGCTAAGAATCCTTCACAAGGGCTTTATGTCGCCATACAAGATAATGGGACAAATTTTACAGGTGCATTTGGTTTGAATAAGTTTTTCGAGGGCGATAGCGCACACAATATCACGCTTAATTATGAATATGCCAAAGATGCCACGCTCATACGCCCGTGGCTTGCCCCCGTGAATGGAAATTTTGAAGTAGCAAATATGATGCAGCAGCTCCAATACGATGATGTGGATTTTTATATGAATAAATTTGAGACAAAGCAAATGCGTATTTCTGAATTTTATCAATATCTCTCTGGACGTGTGGCAAACCAAACTGAAGCTACACAACGCACAAAAGAGACAAAAGATTCTGTGCTTTCTGCTGTCAAAAAGGAACATTTAGCGATTTCACAAGTGAGCCTTGATGAAGAAATGGTGAATCTTATTAAATTTCAAGGCGGCTACGCGGCAAATGCCAAAGTCATTACGACTATTGATAGAATGATAGAAACGCTACTTGGCATTAAGCAATAAATTCCAAGATTCTCAATTATGTTGAATATTCTTAGCAAAAGCATAAAAGATTTTTTCTCGCCTAGAATCTTAACACTCACGCTCTTACCTGCATTCTTTGGGATTCTTTTATGGGGGAGCGTGTTTTATGCGCTAGGCGATGAAATATTTGCTTACCTCTCAAGCTTATTTGTAGGCTTTTTGCCTGATTGGCTTGATATGGGCGGAATCATAGGGAGCATTATTCGATTTTGTGTTTCTTTTGCGCTTTATGCACTCTTTGGGTTTGTGTTTGTCGTGCTGATTTTGCTTACCAATGTCTTTTTTTCTTTATTTTATACGCCCTTTATCGTAGAATATGTGCGGCAAAAAGACTTCCCTCATCTGCCAAAAGCGCAATTTGGCTCATTCCTTGAATGTCTGCTTATTTTTGTGAAAACCTTTCTCCTCCTTGGATTCTTGGCACTGCTCTCATTGCTTTTGTATCTCATTCCATTTTTTGGCTCACTGCTCGGCTCTTTCGCGCTTTTTGTGGTGTGGTATATATTTTTTAAAAAAATGACTTTTTTTGATGTAGGCAGCTCAAGTATGCAGCGAGAGCAGTGGCAGATTCTCATTCACACTCAAGTGCTCAAAAACCACGCTTATGCACTTTTAGCCTATCTTTTTAGCTTTGTGCCATTTCTTAATTTTTTCCTTATGCCACTGCAGATTCTGCTTATCACGCATTATTTTTTCACAAGGCTTGATGAAATACAAAGTGTTAAAAATTCACACTAATACCGCTTTGCCAACTCACATAATCACCATATTTAAAAGTATCCCTCCATTGTATTTGTGCGTAAAAATCCCACTGCTTATAAACATTAAACCCCACAAAGCCGCTTGCTTGCTGTGTATAGCCCCTTTGATTGGTAATATCTATAAAATAATCATAATTGCCAATAAGCCTTAGCTTCTCAAATCTCCCCACAATCCCAAAATGTATATCTACAAATGCGTTATGATTTTTCACATAGTCATATCCCACAAGCGGTAAAAGATACACACTCAAATTACCCACATAGCTACCAAACCCGGCTCCAAATGAAAGCTTAGGCTTTAAGCGTGTATGTGTGATTTCATCAAATGGATTTTCAAAACTCAAATTGATATATTTTGATAAGCTCTTTGTGCGGTATGAATCTGCAACCGAAAATAAATGCAATGCTTCTATCTTATCAATAAAAATGGAGGCATTCTCAAGATTCACATAGCCCTTTATACTCATAAGACGAGATTCTATCAACTCTTTGTAGGCGTTATTTGCATTTGTTATATCAGCATAAATAGGCGAAAAATACACGCTCATCATTGAATGACCAGCTCTATTTTCATAGCCTAATGAAAATTTTGCACTATCACGCACTTTTAAGATTTTATTATGACCATATTTATCGCTAAAAGCTTTTTTATCCTGTGGAATCTCCACGCTTAAACTTTCTAAAAGCCCAACATTTTCCAAGCTCTTAAGATACTCCATAGGCGTTTGATATGGTTTTAACTTTTGTGTGTCAAATGCCTCATTTGCCACACTTAACACACTTTTTAGGGCATCATTGCAGTTATGCGTGATAAAAGAATATTCCACAGGAATATCTTTAAGCTCCCATAAATGTGCCAAAAGCAATGCCTTAGAATCTAAATCTAGCTTTAACCCCAACTTCCATAAACTCCGCTTTTCATTTTCAAGATATTCAAATGTATTATTATCAAGTGGTTGCAACGCATAAATACCGCCAAGATTCCCCATTAATGCCCGAATATACATAATAGGATTAAGCCCAAGCTCTGCATTAGCAAAAAAGCTTAATGAATAGCCCAAATACTGCCCTTTTTGTATGTGTAAATCACTTCTCCCCTTAAATGTTTTGTGTAAATCCGCCTTTGCTTCCCCCTCTAAAGCTAGAAAAATATGCCCCATAGCCGAACCGGGATAAATATCACTCTCCGCAGCAAAAATGAGTGAAATTCTATCGCTTGGCACAATCTCCAAGAACTCTTCATATTCCGCACAATGCGTTGTTTTAATCATCTCTTTTAATTGTGGAAAAAACCGCGATAAAAACATTGCTCTTGCAGGATAAGAACATAAAAAAGATGAAGTATTTGTTGTGTTTGTATGAGCAGATTCTACATCAATGCCAAATGCCTGAAGTGTTGAAAGAAGCTCGGCTTGGGGATTTATCGCACCCAGTGGAGAGAGAAAAAATCCAGAATCCTGCCTTATAAGCGATGTTTTACCGCGATAATGTAAAAGCCTTTTCCACTGAGAAAGCGAAGCAATAGAATGAAGCGAATAAGAATCTTGTGTGTGGGTTGAGTACCCTTTAGAATCATGTTTAGAATCTAAAGGGTTGAGTCCAAAAGCATATTGTGGGATAAAAATAAGTAGCAAAAATAATAAGATTCTCGCTACCATTTTACATAAGCAAAAAAGCAAATTTAGCTTTTACAATTTGCTTTTTTCTCCACAGGCACGATAAAGTTAGGATTGCTATAACTCCACATACCACCTGTAATAGCATCTGTGGTAGAGCCTGTCGTCCCACCCCAAAGAATATTACCCCAGAACCAACCGCTCATTTTATTTTTACCAGCAATGACAAGTTGTGTGCTTTCATAGCAAGAATTATCCTGCCCACGCACTTCTACGACAGCACCTTTGGCACGAGATATTTTCACTTCACCGGGTAGATTTACCTTTACTCCATTAATCGTAGCAACAACAACTTGACCATTACTTGTTGTAATAGCTACTCTTTGTTTTGTTTGATTTGAAATCGTCGCGCACCCTCCAAATCCTAACATCAAAATCGCCACAATAACAATCCATTTTGCACTTTTTATCATACAAACTCCTTGTAAAAATTATTTGCAAATTAGTTTGCAAAATGGCATTCTATTTTTTTTTGTTTGGCTGAATCTTAAAAGATAAAAGAAGAAAAGTAGAATTTTTCCTTAAGTTGTTGCATAAATTTACAATATTTATAATACCTCACAATGCCACAAGTCGTAAAAAGTGTGCGAGATTTTTAATCCCAAGATTCTCGTCCTCGTGCTTGTTGTCTTTTATGTTTAATACTTTTTAATGGCTGTGCTTAATGTTAGAAATACAATGAGTAAAAGAAGTATTTTTGTAGAATCTCACCACGCTACAAGCGCATAAAGATTCTAAGATTGCCATTGATTGACACTCTTTTTCGCCTATGTATATATCGATTTTTACACCTTGAGAATCCAAAAAATGCAAAAATTGCTCCAATTCTAAAATGCAAGGTGGTGGAGCAATAAGCACGAGTTGGTTAAGCCTCTTTCGCGCTTGAAGTGTATTCTTAGCACATTGCAGTGCCTCACTTACACTTTGAATCTGTATTTTTTCCCTATTGCTTTGTATTCGATATTCTGCACCATTTGCTCCATAGCCCACTATCGCGTATAGATTGTGTATGTAAAAGCTAATGGCACGAGATATATCCTCGCACACATATCTATTAGGATTGTAATTTATTTTTTCACTCATTTTGCGCTTTCTTTGCGGTGCCTCACGTCCATATATGCGTTGAAACTAATCCTACTGAAGTATTTCTTATATAGAAACTAACCATTGCGAGGTGCAAAGGTAGAGATTCAACAAAATATTCTAAATTTATGTCAAGAAGCGAAAACTACTTTTGTTTTTTATCCATTTTAGCTCTATGACGCGCGCGCTGTGCCTTGCGCTGTGCGAGAAAAATGCGATAATTTGTCTCCCACCATAGATAATCTTTCTTGCTCCTGCGCGTAAGCTCTTTGTAAAGGGTGTTTGGCACGAAGGCTTCCACAAGAGACATAGATTCTTTGATGATGTCCTCTAAATCCTTGAAATTTGGATTTTCTTGCTCCTGCTCGAATATTTCAAGCTTTTTAGTGTTTCTTTTGGCATCAGTTTGCGCTCTGCTTGAGATATATTAAGCAGCGGTGCTAGCTCCTCTCTATCTTTATCTGTAAGGACGAGTTTCTTTTGGATTTTTTTAGTCTTTACCGCAGAAATAGATTCATTAATCATTTTGTCAAGATCTTCAAAAGGACCATCTTGCTGTTCTTTTTCTAAAGCTTTAAGCTTTTTTAGTGTTTCCTCGGGCATTAATGCGCGTTCAGCTGCCGAAGTGCCAAGTAGTGGTGCAAGTTCTTTTCTGTCTTTGTCTGTTAGCGTGATGTTTAACATAAAACCTCCTTAGAATCCGCGAATCTCATCTGCAATCGACAATAATACATAAAAACATTTACAATCTCTTAAACATTTATTACAAAATCGCATAAATGTATCATTTAGCACATTTTAAGTGAATTTTGTGCGTAAATTTAATTTTTTTTTGACTTTAGCAAAAAAAATGTGTAATAATCAGGTGCAAATCACATTTTAAGGAGTAAGTATGGCGACTATCACATTAACAAATAATGAAACAAAAGAAAGCTTTGATTTCGACCTTATTGACTGCAATAGAGGACCAAAAGCGGTAGATTTTTCTAAACTCTTTGAGCGCACGAATATTTTTTCTTATGATCCGGGCTATGGCAGCACAGCCGGGTGTAAATCGACTATTAGCTATATTAATGGCAAAGAGGGTGAGCTCCTCTATAAAGGTAAGCCAATAACAGAGCTTGTGGAGAAGTATCGCTTTACCGATGTGTGTAGGCTACTCATCACAAATGAAGTACCAAAAAACGAGACCGAATCTAAGGAGTTTGAGCTTGAGCTAATGCACCGCAGTTTCTTGCACGAGGGACTTATTAATATCTTTAAGGCTTTCCCAGATACAGCGCACCCTATGGCAAATCTCTCTGCTTCTCTCTCTGCACTTTCGACTTTCCATTTTCATCATTTAGATATGACAAATGAGGAAGATCGACAAGTAATGGCAAGACGCGCCATTGCGAAGATTACCACACTTGTAGCTTTTGCCTATCGCCATTCTTTGGGGATTCCATATATTTATCCTGATGTGGCGCGAGGCTATGTGGAGAATTTCCTCTATATGCTCCGCGCATATCCGGGTGGCAAGATGAAACAAACAATTAAGGGTGAATTGGAAATTACACCTTTGGAAGTTGAGGCTTTAGATAAGATTTTTATTCTTCACGCTGACCACGGGCAAAATGCTTCTACAACGACTGTTCGTAATGTCGCTTCCACTGGCGCACATCCTTATGCTGCTTTGAGCGCGGGGATTAATGCATTGTGGGGTGCTGCGCACGGCGGGGCAAACGAAAAAGTGCTTGATATGCTCAATGAAATCGGTGATGCAAAAAATGTTGATAAGTTTATCGCTAAAGCAAAAGATAAGAATGATCCATTTAGGCTTATGGGCTTTGGGCATCGTGTGTATAAAAACTACGACCCACGCGCGAAGATTCTAAAGAAGCTTAAAGATGATTTGGATAAGAGAGGCATTAAAATGGATTCGCGACTAAGCGATTTGGCACATAAAGTCGAGGAAGTAGCACTAAGCGATAGCTACTTTGTAGAAAGAAATCTTTACCCAAATGTTGATTTCTACTCGGGCATTATTTTATCTGCACTTAAGATTCCTGTATCACTCTTTACCCCAATTTTTGTTATTGGACGAATGCCCGGCTGGTGCGCACAGCTCTTGGAGCACATCAAAGATCCTGCAACGAGAATTACACGACCAAGACAAGTATATATAGGAGATTAACTCAAGTGTATTTAAGGGTTTTTGGCTATAATGTCGCCCTTAAATTTTCATAAAGGATACAGAAATGTTAGAAGGACAAATTAGAAAGAGTATTTCAAAATCAGAGGCAAAAGCCTTGAGGAATGATGGTTATCTAATTGCAAACATCTATGGCAAAGGACAGGAGAATATTCACTGCGCCTTTAAGATTAATGACTTTATCAAGGAAGTCAAGCATAAAAGCACTTTGATTTTCCCTGTAAAAGTCGGTGGGAAAACCTTAGATGTGGTGATTCAAGAATATCAAAAAGATCCTGTAACGAATACTATTATTCACGTGGATTTGCTTTTAGCACAAAAAGGCGTGACTTGTAAGTTTAAAGTGCCTGTGTGCACTAAAGGAAGCGCGAAGGGCTTGAAAAATAAGGGTGTGCTTTTTATTTCAACAAAGCGCATTAGCGTGAAATGCATTCCTGAAAAACTCCCAAATACTTATGAGATTGATGTGAGTAACTTAGATGTGGGGGATTCTATTCTTGTGCGTGATTTGCCACAAATTGAAGGTGTTAGCGTTATCAATCGTCCATCAGTGGCAGTTGTTGGTGTTATCAAAGCGAAATAATGTCCTGCTTCCTTGTTGCAGGGCTTGGTAATCCGGGTGCCAAATACGAAAACACTCGGCATAATGTCGGTTTTATGGTGCTTGATTTTTTATCTCAAGAATTAGGTTTTACCTTTAACTTTGATAAAAAATTCAACACACAAATTGGAAGCATACACATAGATTCTCACAAAATCTTTTTTCTCAAGCCCCATACTTTTATGAATCTCTCTGGTGAGTCTATCGCTCCTTTTGCTCGGTATTTTAATATCACACGCATTTTAGTAATACACGATGATTTAGACCTTGCCTTTGGCGATGTGAGATTCAAACTCGGCGGCTCAAGTGGCGGGCATAATGGCTTAAAATCCATTGATAAGGCTATGGGGGAGGACTATCTGCGATTGCGCTTTGGCATAGGTAGAAACACACAGCAAGATGTTGTAACTTATGTGCTAAGTGATTTTAGTGCGGAGGAAAAAAAACAGCTTTGCGCCACAATGCCCTGTATGCGCGATGCCATTATGTATTTTTACACTACGCAAGAAAATACACAGCAGATTCTATCAATCTTACAAAATCGCTTTACGCTAAGGCAGAGCAAGATAGAATCAGCATATTGCAAAAGATGAGAGAAAGTGATTTTGTGGATTCAAAAGGATAATATATGATGTTTCGTTTTGTCGGGGCGCAGTATTTGAAATATTTTTTCATTATCTTTCTTGCATTGGAAGGGTTTTTTCTCGCTATAGATACGCTTAAATATATTGATGACTTACCAGATTCTGCAAATTTATTAATTCTTTTTCTCTTTTATGATGGCATCTATGCCCTCACTTATACCTTGCCGATTTCGCTCGTGCTTTGCTCAATTATTTGCTATATGGCATTGCTTAAAAGCGTTCAGTTCACGGCACTTATGGCTTTAGGCTATTCTAAGTTACAGATTCTATTCCCACTGCTTATTATTTCAAGCATTTTTACCGCCGGATTTATTGGGCTCAATAGCACCTCGTTTGCATACGCGCAAGAATATGCGGAGGGTATTATTTACCAAAATACACAAAATGTGCGCGAGAATCTTCTGCTTAAAAGTGGCAATCAATACATTTTTTTGCGTAAGCTCTACCCCCTTTCTAATGGCGAGGCAAGGGCGGAGGGTATTAAGATTTTCGTGCTTGATAATGAACATAGACTGATTGGTTATCACGAGAGCAAGGAGGCATTTTTTGAAAGTAATACGTGGATTCTAAAAAATGCAAAAAGTGTGAGTATTTCCCCAACACTTACTTTGGGGGATAATCCACTGCAAATGAGCGTAAGCGAGGAGTTAGAGACGCTTCAAGGTTTTAGCTCTAAGGTGCTTGAGACAATTGCGCAAGATAAACCGATAGCTTCATTGATTGATGCTCTTGCTTCGCTACACATCGCGCATAAGCAGGGTGTAAGCACAGACAAGATACGAGCGATTTTGTATGGACTGCTTATTGTTCCATTTTTTGTGCCACTTTGTATTGCTATCATCGCTTATTATATCCCTTCCTTGCCTCGCTATGGGAATCTCACGCTCATTAGTTTTGTGTGTATTATTGGGGCTTTGGCTATTTGGGGGTTATTTTTCTCCCTCTCGCAATTAAGCGTAGCAGGGCTTATTTACCCTGAATTAGGGTTATTACTCCCTATGGGAATCTTATTTGTTATATTTTTGTGGCATATTCGACATTTAAACAAAAAGTTTTCATAAAATGCAACAATTTAAAGCAAAACTAACAAAAAACTAGGCATAATCGCCATACTCATACTCAAAAGGGGTTACTATGGATGATAGAGTTTTTACCTTTGCAGGGTTGATTAATGCTAATCACGACTTTGTTATTGGCTTTCACACTATCCTTGTGGCAATTATTATACTTGTTCTTGCGCGATATGCGACATATAAGATGCAGGTCGTGCCCAGCGGCATTCAAAATGTCTTTGAGTTTATTATCTCTGGCATCATTAATTTCTCTAAGGATATTGTGGGCGAGGAAGTAGCACGCAAATACTTTCCACTTGCAGCCACTATTGCATTTTTAGTATTTTTTGGTAATGCCATCGGTATTATCCCGGGATTTGAAGCCCCGACTTCTAGTTGGAGCTTCACATTGGTTTTGGCTTTGGTTGTATTTTTCTACTATCACTTCGAGGGCATTCGTGCGCAAGGTATAGTGAGATATATAAAACACTTTATGGGTCCTGTGTGGTGGCTCGCTCCGCTGATGTTCCCTGTGGAGATTATCTCTCACTTTTCGCGCATTATTTCGCTTTCATTTCGTCTCTTTGGAAACATCAAGGGTGATGATATGTTCTTGCTTGTTATGCTTATGCTTGCTCCTTGGGTTGTGCCTGTTGCGCCATTTGCAATCCTTACCTTTATGGCATTGCTCCAAGCGTTTGTATTTATGATTCTTACCTATGTATATATTCACGGCGCAGTAGCCGTTGATGCAGAGCATTAATTTTATTGCTCTTCTTATTACCCCCTCTCTTAGCGGGGGATATATTTCTAAACTTGCTTCTTGTGTGCCGACATTAGGCGCGAATTGGATAATGTATCGCTCACAAAGTGATGAGTTTGTGCCTCACTTTATAGAGTTGCTTTCTCCTTTGAATAAAACGCTTTTACTGAATCTCCCCTTTACAAACCTTACGCAGATTTTAGAGCTTTCTACACATTTTGGAGGAGTGCATTTAAAATCTCATCTTATAGATTTTATTACGCCACTAAGGGCAGCATATGCGCCAGATTCACAAAAGATTATAGGATATAGCGCACACAGCATAGCTGAAGTATTGCGTGCTTTGGAGTTTGGTGCAGATTACTGCACTTTAAGTCCTATATTTTCTACACCCAATAAACCCGCCCCGCTCGGCTTAGAAATTTTAGAGCAAATCCCTTGCGCCTTGCGCTCAAAGGTTATCGCATTAGGTGGTATCACAAAAGAGCATATTTTACTTTTACAGAATCTAGGTTTTGGAGGCTTTGCGGGGATAAGCTATTTTGCAATTTAGCCTTTTTGTGTAACGCACATTTATGTGCTCTTAGAATTTATATGAGAATCTTAGAGATTCTATAATTTCTAGTCATAACAAAATACTGCCTTGCCATTATTCCTCTTTGAAGATTCTATAACTTATCGCATACTCAAATAACTCCCAATATCGCTTTCCAAAGTGTTTTTGATATTCATTTAAGCTAAAGCTTGTATCTGTGGATAGAAGCCCCAAATCCTCTTTAGAATCTGCCCACATATAGCCCACCTCGCTACGGAAAGGATAAATGCCATTTTCATCAATCCACACGGCTTGATTGTAGCCAAAAGCGCGCCGTTTATCGTCTTTAGGGGCAAGTATATTGCGTCCTCCTACGCTGATATAAGGTGTTTGAGACAGGCTTAGCTCATAGAGTGTGGGGAAAATATCCTTGTGTGAGCCTATGCGTGTAGGGTCATAATGTGTTTGTGTAGCATACATTTGTGGCACATAGAGATACAGAGGCACGGCATAGTAGAGGGCTTTATCCGTGCTGGGATTATCGGCAAAATCCCTCACGCGATGGTCGCCACTTGCTACTATAATCGTATTTTGGGCTAAATGTGAATCTTTAATCCTATCCATAAACTCCCCGAATGCGTCATTAGCATATTGATAGAGCAAGGCGGAGATTCTAAGCTTATCGTGCGCTTGATTCTTCGCTTTATTTTTTAAGGTATCGCTTAGTGCAATGGGTTTTGGCACATAGTGTTGCGGTAGATGATAGGGCGGGTGATTGCTCGTAGTGAGTATAGCGATAAATGTAGGTTTTGTGGCGTTTTGCAGAATCTCAAAAGCGAGATTATACGCATATTCATCAGGCACACCATAGGTATTTTTATCATTCTTACTCTGTGGAAATCTCTCTAAAAGTGTGAGCATATCATAAACCTTGTGTGCGCCCTGCGTGATGATAAACTCTCCCAAACCCTGCCAAGATGCGTAGCCGGAGGTAATATATACTACCTCATATCCTGCATTTGCGTATATGAAAAAAGGATTCAGCATAAGAGACGTTTTTTTATGCGCACCTAAGGAGATTTGAGCACTTGGGCTATCAAAGAAAAGGGCGGCAAGTGAAGGTGCTGTGCCATTAGCTCCACTTAAAAAACGATAAAAGACAAAATCTTCATTAAAATGCCTCCTCAAAGCCCCGAGTAGGTCATTTGTATCTTTATCGTCAAAAATCAGCATATTGCTCCCAAAACTCTCCATAAGATTCAAAACAATATGCGGTGGATTTTCGCGTAAAAATACAGAATCTGCACTCGTGTGCGAAATAGGAAAAAGTAAAGATTCTAATTGCTCTCCTTTTTCTTTTACAGGCGGGTGAAAGAGGGCAGCTTCCTTATAATTACTCTGTGCCCAGTCAAATGCAATAAGCGGATTTGTAGCTAGGTGATTAAAAATAGGTAGCGTAGAAATATAATGATTATCCTCTTTGATAGGAAAAGTGCCAAGTGAGCCACGCGCTGCAATCAATAGGAGTGCAATAAGGAGGAGTTGGACGCAAACAAGGTATAGAATCTGCACATAAAGATTTGTAAAATGAGCAAATCTCATAAATAAAGAGAATAGAGGGATTTTGTAAAGATAGAGACAAAAGATACCAAAAGCAATCGCACAAAGCACACCAATAACCAATGGATAGTCCTGCCACATAATGGAGAGAATAGCGAGAGTATCATCATCTTTGAATCCAAAGATAAAAATATCGATTTTGCTCCCATAAGTGCGGAAATAGTAGAAATTAATAATAGCCGCCGCCATAAAGACAAAGCCAAGCAAAAAGGTATAAATGTGGGGGATTGTTTGTGAGAGGAAAGAGTAGATTCTATGCTTTGCCCCCCCCCCCCGTTAAAATATATGCTATAAAGCAAAGAGATTGTGTGATGTAATGTAGGGCTACAAAAATGAGTAGAGCGATGCCGATACTTCGCATATCAAGCTTTGCACCCATAAGCCACATTGCGCCAAAGTCGCTTAAATGCTCTTGCCATAGATTCATAGGTAAGTAATGGGCTACCATAATGCCACGTGTGATAGTGCATAAAATAAAAAGTGCAACACAAAGGAGCAAGGTGCGCTGTATCAAAATGCTATTGATGATATGAGGCATTTCGTTATTCATTATGGATTTTTTGCTTACTTGTGTATTCATTATTCTCCTTTGTGGGTTAAATGTGCTTAGATTATAAAATATTAAAGAATCTAGCAGAAGCGTAAATCGTTATATTCGCTTGGGATAAAATAATCTCTAGCTTTTAGAATCTGTGGATAAAATCCTGCTTTGAATCCTAGCTCAAAAAGCCTATCCACCGCTTCAATCTCAATTTCGCTCATAGAAATAGAATCCGCATTTGCATAAAGGCTAAGATATGTATCAAGCTCCTTTGCATTCACGCGTATAATGCCTCGTTCCAAAAGCATTTGGCTTAAAATAGCTTTGTTTTGCACTCCAAGTTGCACGGCTTTGGTAAGCATAGATTCACACTCTATGGCGGTGGTAAGTGGCAATGAGCGGCGCAGCGCCATACCACCCAAAGGCAGAGGCAGCTCACCACCGCTAAGATTCTGCCATATGTCCCAAAGTTCGGATTCTACGCAGAGATTTTCATTAAAATTTAAAATGGATTCGTGTATGAGCACACCCGCATCGACTTCGCCACTTAGCACGGCAGATTCTATATCGAGGAAATTTTTATACACGATGCGCGCATCAGGATAGGCTATGCGGAAAATCATCGCATTTGTTGTATGTTCCCCGCTTAAAGCGACTTTGAAATGCTTTTTTAGAATCTTATCTTTTTTTCTAATGAGCTTTGGTCCATAGCCATTGCCAAAACTCACTCCTGTGCGTAAAAGTGCGTAATTTTGCGCCACGAGCGGATAAAGTGCAAAAGAAATTGCACTAATATCGTATTCGCCTTTTAATGTCGCAAGATTGAGTGTTTGAATATCTTTTGCGGTGTTGTTAAAACATAACTTTTTAGAATCTACCCACCCAAAAACAATCGCATAATACATAAATAAATCATCGGCATCAGGGCTATGAGCGACACTTATCATTATCTCTCCTCTTCTTTTGTCAAAATTATAAGGATAATTTAGTCAAACTTAGATAAAATCGCACTATTTTACGCACAAACTTACAAAAAAAAGGATAATTGATGATAGATGAGAAAAAGCAGAAAGCCATTGAGTTAGCCTTAAAGCAAATTGATAAAGCATTTGGTAAAGGTGCTTTGGTGAGGCTTGGGGATAAGCAGGTAGAAAAGATAGATTTTATCTCCACGGGCTCACTCGGGCTTGATATGGCACTTGGCATTGGTGGTGTGCCTAAGGGGAGGATTATTGAAATCTATGGTCCAGAATCAAGCGGTAAAACAACACTAAGCCTTCAAATCGTGGGAGAATGTCAAAGAAATGGCGGAATCTGCGCCTTTATAGACGCTGAACACGCACTTGATGTATATTATGCTAAACGTTTGGGTGTGGATACAGAGAATCTGCTTGTGTCTCAACCTGATACGGGCGAACAAGCACTTGAGATTTTAGAGACACTCACACGCAGTGGTGCAGTGGATTTAATTGTTATAGATTCAGTGGCTGCGCTTACGCCAAAAGCAGAAATTGAGGGCGATATGGGAGACCAGCACGTAGGGCTTCAAGCGCGGCTTATGAGCCACGCCTTGCGTAAAATTACCGGTGTGCTTCATAAGATGAATGCGACTTTGATTTTTATCAACCAAATTCGTATGAAAATTGGCACTATGGGCTATGGTAGCCCAGAGACTACCACCGGCGGTAATGCGCTTAAGTTTTATGCGAGTGTGCGTATTGATGTGCGCCGCATTGCTACACTCAAGCAAAATGAGCAACAAATTGGCAATAGAACTAAGGCAAAAGTCGTCAAAAATAAAGTTGCACCACCATTTCGCGAGGCAGAATTTGATATTATGTTTGGCGAAGGCATTAGTAAAGAGGGTGAGATTATCGATTATGGTATCAAGCTTGATATTATCGATAAAAGTGGTGCGTGGCTTAGCTATAATGACAAAAAGCTAGGACAGGGGCGCGAGAATGCAAAGCTACTTCTCAAAGAGGATAAGGCTTTGGCAGAAGAAATTACTGCAAAGATTAAAGAGCAAATTGGTGCAAAAGATGAGATTCTGCCTCTGCCCGATGAGCCAGAAACTAACGAATAAAATAACAAGGAGAATACAATGGTTTATATAGAGCATATTGACGCACAAGAGGTAATGGATAGTCGTGGAAACCCAACGGTTAAAGCAATAGTAAGGCTAAGTGATGGCACAAGGGCAAGTGCAATAGTGCCAAGTGGTGCAAGCACAGGTAAGAGAGAAGCCCTAGAGCTACGAGATGGCGACAAGGAGCGCTATTTAGGTAAGGGTGTGCTTAAAGCGTGTGCAAATATCAAAACAGAGATTGCTGCACAGCTTGATGGCGTATCACCTTATGACCAAAGCAAAATTGACCTTATCCTTAAAAAGATTGATGACACAGATAATTATTCAAAACTCGGTGCAAATGCGGTGTTGGGTGTGAGTATGGCAATAGCTCGTGCAAGTGCGCAGTGCTTACATTTACCTTTGTATCGTTATTTGGGTGGCAGCAATGCGCTTACTATCCCTACACCTATGCTTAATATTATTAATGGTGGCTCACACGCTGATAACACGGTGGATTTTCAAGAATATATGATTATGCCTCTAGGCTTTGATACTTTTGCGGAGAGTTTGCGCGCTTCAGCTGAAGTGTATCATCACCTTAAAGCAATTTTGAAAGATTCTGGACATATTACAAGTATTGGCGATGAGGGGGGATTTGCTCCTAATTTAAAAAATAATGAAGAACCTATCGAGGTTATTCTTAAAGCCATTGAAAAGGCGGGGTATAAGCCACTCGAAGAAATTGCGATTGCACTTGATGTGGCAAGTAGTGAGCTTGTAGGGAAAGATGGAAATTATCATCTTGCAGGAGAGGGCAAAGTGTTTGATAGTGCGGGTATGATTGAGTATTATGAGAAACTTGTCGCAAAATATCCTATTGTCTCTATTGAGGATGGCTTGAGCGAAGATGATTGGGAGGGCTGGAAGCTCCTTACGCAAAAACTTGGAAGCAAGATTCAACTTGTGGGTGATGATTTGTTTGTTACAAATAAAAAGATTTTGCAAGAGGGGATTGATAAAAATGTTGCAAATGCCATTTTGATTAAACCTAATCAAATTGGGAGTGTGAGTGAGACAATGCAATCCGTGCGTCTTGCCCAACGCAATAATTATAAGTGTATTATGAGTCATCGCAGTGGCGAGAGTGAGGATACCTTTATCGCGGATTTTGCGGTGGCACTTAATACCGGCGAGATAAAAACAGGTTCAACAGCGCGAAGTGAGCGCATAGCAAAATATAATCGCTTGCTTGAAATTGAACGTGAGGTGAGTGATACAGAATATATTGGCAAGAGCCTTTTTAAACGATAAAGGTGCAGAGCTTAAAGGCATACGATGAGCGCATACGATGAGCTACTAGGTGAGCCACAAAGATTAAAGAGACTATTTTATATTAATCGTGTGTGGATTATTATTTTTGGTGTTGTGATTGCGCTGGGCGTGTATATAGGGTATCTGCTCTTTGGTAATAATTCTGTGGAAGTGCTTTTATCTTTACACAAGCAAAAAACATATTTTATAGAGGAGGCTCATAAAATGCAGGAGCAAAACGCGCTTTTGCAAAGGCAAATTTTTGAGCTAAAAGGAGCAGATTTTGAAAAAGAAAATCCTAAGAAATAGCGTATTAATTGTAAGTCTATGCGTGTGTACCCTATGGGCGAGGCAAAATCCTTTTGAATCTGTGATTACACAAAAAGAGGAGGAGCATAACGCACAGGGTATGCACCAAGACCCGCTTTCTAGCATAGAGTTTGTTTTGCCTAGCACCGCGCGAGTGTTAAAAAGCGTGCAGGTTACCTATCAAAATCTTGATGGCTCTATTGAAAATAAGATCATTCAGCTTGATGAGAGTATTGATTGGCACTATCCTTTACTTATCTCGCAAAAAGCCCAAGGTGCTACTTACAAAGTGGAAAATCGCTTTAAGCTCGGCGAATTTGAGATTATCATCAATCATAGTAAGCTTTTTATCGCCACGCGTAAGAAATTATTGCGTGATTTTATTTTGCCTAAGCCCTATCGGTTAGTTCTTGATTTTGAAGGTGTAAAAAGCAACGAGCATCAGCAGCTTAAACTCGATAAGAAATATTTTAGTGATGCAGAAATCTCCACGCACGAAGGATTTTATAGAGTCTCCATAGGTTTTGATGGACGATATAAATATCACATCTCCCCACAACGCGATGGTTTTGTGATTAGCTTGGAGTAGATGTTGGAGAATATTGTTTTAATTGGCTTTATGGGGAGTGGCAAAACGACCATAGGTAGAGAAATTGCGCTTTGCGGCGGGAGATTCTTACTCGATACAGACCAGCTCATAGAGCAAAATATGGGTAAAAGTATAAAGGATATTTTTGCTTCAGTAGGCGAGGAGGGATTCCGCCGCATAGAATCCCAGCTCATCTTGTGGCTCTCTGCTAATGTAAAAAACGCAGTTATCGCTACAGGTGGGGGAATGCCAATCTATAATGACATTCGATATATGGGTAAGATTTTTTTTCTTGATGTGGGCTTTGAGTGCATTAGTGAGCGAATGAGCAAGAGTGAGCGGGCGAAGCGACCTCTTTTTGCAGACATAACAGAGGCGAGGCGACTCTATAATGAGCGCAAAAAGATATATGAGAAACAAGCTCATTATGTGGTGAGCGGTGTAAGCTCCATAACAGAGAGTGCGAGGCAGATTATAGAATGTGCGGAGCAAAAACACAGAATCTAGGCTTTATGTAACAAACCTTATGATATATGTATCATTTTTTGCTACAATTAGCACTTTTACAACAAGGGGTAATAAAGTGGAATTTATTAATCTTAAAGCGCAGTATGAATGCTACAAAGGTGATATTGATAGGGCTATGCAAGATGTGCTGAACTCATCGCAGTTTATTATGGGTAAGGCAGTGAGTGATTTAGAATCTGCTATGTCTGTTTATGTGGGTTCAAAACACGCTATAGGTTGTAGCAGCGGGACAGATGCGCTTATTTTGGCACTTTTGGCACTTGATATTAAAAGTGGCGATGAGGTGATTACCTCACCTTTTAGCTTTATTGCGAGTGTGGAGGCGATAATGCTCCTTGGTGCGAAACCTGTGTTTGTGGATATTGATGAAGGGACTTATAACCTTAATCCAGCTCTTTTAGAA
This sequence comes from Helicobacter typhlonius, assembly GCF_001460635.1. Classification (NCBI taxonomy): domain Bacteria; kingdom Pseudomonadati; phylum Campylobacterota; class Epsilonproteobacteria; order Campylobacterales; family Helicobacteraceae; genus Helicobacter; species Helicobacter typhlonius. The sequence goes on along the minus strand of NZ_LN907858.1, from coordinate 1,488,899 downwards.
TCGGCTATTACACTTCAAACAAAGGCAATCATTCCTGTGGCGATTTTTGGGCAGATGGCAGATATGGAATCTATTAATGCAATCGCCGCAAAGCACAATATTCCTGTGATTGAAGATGCCGCGCAAAGCTTTGGGGCAAGTCAGATTCAAAAAGGTAAAAAGATAAAATCTTGTGATGCAAGCACAATCGCCACTACGAGCTTTTTCCCAAGCAAACCTCTAGGCTGCTATGGTGATGGCGGGGCAGTATTTACAAATGATGAAGTTTTGGCTCAAAAGCTTCGCTATCTCCTCAATCACGGACAGACAGAGCGATATAAACATAGTTTCATTGGGTTAAACGCGCGACTAGATGCGATTCAAGCAGCGATATTGCAGGTGAAGCTAAAGCATTTAGATAAAGAGATTGATAAAAGGCAGGATATTGCAAGGGTGTATGATGAGAATCTTAAAAATGTGATTACACCTTTTGTTGCTCCAAATAATACAAGTGCGTATGCGCAGTATTCTATCCGCACCCACAATCGTGCAGAGCTTATGAAAAAATTAGAATCCGCTCATATTCCTTATGCGGTGCATTATCCTATTCCGCTGCATTTGCAAGAGGTAGTGTGTAAAGTGTATGGATATAAAAAAGGCGATTTTCCTGTGAGTGAGGTGGTATGCGAGGAGATTTTATCTTTGCCTTTTAGCCCATTCCTTACAGAAGATGAGCAATGTCAAGTGATAAGGGCAGTCAATGGATAAACCTGTGCGAATTGCCCTCTTTGGCATTGGTAAAATGGGGCAAAATCATTTAAGAATCCTGAGTATGCTTAAAGATGTGGAAGTTGCATTCCTTTATGATGTAAATGAGGAATTGTGCGTGGATTTAAGCAAAAAATTTGGCATTAAGATTCTAGAAAATCTTGATAGCGACCTCAAAAGTTGCGATGGAGCAATTATTGTAACACCTACTTTTACGCATTTTGACTATATCAATAAAGTCAGTAATTGCGTGAAAAATATCTTTGTAGAAAAGCCTCTTACCAATACATTAGAATCTACACAAGTGATTGTTGATCTTGCGAAACAAAAAAATCTTAATATCCAAGTGGGTTTTATTGAGCGATATAATCCCGCTGTGATTACCCTGCGGCAAATCTTAGGCGCAAATAAGCATAAGATTATTAATATTGACCTCACACGCACAAATAAAATGAGTAGTCGCATCACAGATGTAGATGTGGTGATTGATTTGATGATTCACGATATTGATTTGGCACTGCGCTTTAATGGCGAGGTAGTGGATATTTATGCACACGGTGTGATTGAAAAAGGAATGATTGAATATGCGCGTGCGTGTCTCGTGCATCGCAATGGGGCGTTTTCAAATATCGTGGCAAGTCGTATCACACATAAGCGCAAACGGCAGATTTCTATCACGACTGAAGATGAATACATTGATTGTAATTTGTTGCATAAGGAGATTTTTGTAGATAAGCAGAGCTTTGAGCAGCGGCTTGATAATGTTTCCGTTTGTGCAAGCACAGAGACGATTGAGGTGCGTGGGCAGGAGGCATTGCTTGCGGAACTCATTGATTTTGTGAATCTATGTAAAAATAAGCCAAGCATAACTTCAAACCGCCCCAATGAGCGCGAGGGAATGGAGGCGATGAAAATCGCCCATCAGATTCAGAATCTTATACATAATGGACGTTAAAGAGAGTTTTATAGAATCTTTTAAGCGCAAATCAACTTATTTTAAGTAAATTTTGTATTTATAAAAGATAAGAATCTTGCAAAAAATAGAGAAAATCCACATATTTTTAGACAAAAATCTTACTGTGAATCCTTATAATAAATAAGTGATTGTAGCAAATGTGAGAGTGAGAGTAGCACAAAGATGAGAAAAAGTAATGAAATGTGAGGGAATGAACATAAGGCTTTAAAAAGCTTTTAATGTGTTTTAATTTAATGCGTATAGTAAGTAATTATAGAGCTTTTTAAAGGTTAGGGATAAGAGGCTTAAAGGGCTAGTTTTACTGCTGGGGATTATTTACTTAAATTTAATGTTTGAAATCAAAGTAAAATCCCTCACTTTGATTTCAAACGCGAAATGACTTTGATTTTACGCGAGGGGTTACACTTGCATACAGAGTATATGTAACCCTGCATTTGACTAAAGGCAAGTTTAGAATTGATATACCTTGGATTTTCAATGTAGTTTTTGCCTTTATATAATAAGTGCATTTATTATAAAAAATACGCAAGTAATCATAAAGAATCTTGATATATCTAAAAAAGAAAAAAATTCACATAATCCTACACGCCGAATTTTCGCACTACGATTCTAAAAAGTGGCGGCAAGATAAGCAGTGTTAACATTGAGGAAGTTACAAGCCCTCCTAACACCACGATAGCGAGAGGTTTTTGCACTTCACTCCCAACGCCCGAAGAGAGCAGCATTGGGATAAGCCCAAGCCCTGCGATAAATGCAGTCATTAGCACCGGGCGTAACCGCCTTTTTGCTCCAATGACAATAGTATCTTCAAGACTATATCCCTCCTTAAGCAAATGCAAGAAATATCCCACCATTACCACACCATTAAGCACTGCGATACCAAAAAGCGCGATAAAGCCCACGGAAGCCGGGACAGATATATATTCGCCCGATAAGAAAAGTGATATAAGCCCACCGGTAACCGCAAAGGGGATATTAAGCAAAATCAGCAAGGAAAGAGAAATAGACTTGAAAGTAAAGAAAAGGATAAAAAAGATAGCAAGGATACTTAGAGGAATAACGGTGGAAAGCCTTTTATTCGCGCGTTGTTGATTTTCAAACTGCCCACCATAAGTGATAGAATATCCCTCCGGCAATTGCACTTGTGCGGCAATTTTCTCCTTTGCTTCTTGAACAAATCCACCCAAGTCTCTCCCCATTACATTGCTTCTCACTACGCTATAACGTTTTGATTGCTCTCTTTGAATCTGTACAGGACCATCAACTTCTTGAATGTCGGCAATTGAGCTAATAGGCACAGGATTTCCATCAAGAGAGCTCATTTGCAAACTCTTCAATTTTGTAATATTACTTGCAATATCAGCATCTTGACGAATGATGACGGGGATTCTCGCAAAGCCTTGTGGAATGTAGGTTACGATAATACCCTCTAAGCTTGAGCGCATAAATTTTGTAAATTCATCACTTGAAATACCAGTATTTGCCATTACGGACTGCCAAGGTTTTACATAGAGGTAATTCACCCCTTTATTAAGCGTAGTAAAAACTTCAGCAGAGCCTTTAATATCTTTAAGAATATCTACAATTTGTGAGCTTAGCTCATTAAGTTTATCAATTTCTAAGCCAAAGATTTTAATAGCTAAATCCCCACGCACACCGGTAAGCATTTCGGAGATTCTCATATCAATTGGCTGCACAAGTGCAATATTCATACCTTTAAATTCACTTGCAACTTCGCGTATTTTATCCTCAATCTCTTCCATATTTTTTGCTTGCCATTCTTCTTTTGGCTTAAAGGATACAAAAACATCACTTTGGTTGAAACCTGCTGGGTCAAGCCCCACTTCATCAGTTCCTGTGCGCGTAACTACACTTTTAATTTCAGGCACTCTAGCGAGTAATTCTTTTTGCATAAGGAGCATTACATCTCGACTTTGCTCTAAAGAAATAGAGGGGCTAGATTCAATATTCAGCACCAAATCACCCTCTTGCAAAGTCGGCATAAAGGCACTTCCAATAAGCGGAAAGAGTGAGAAGCTAAAGATAAGAAAACATATCGCACTTATAAGCAGTAATTTTGTTCTTGTAAGTGCAAAATGGAGCATCGGGGCATACATTTTATGAAAAAATTGTGTTAATTTGGTTTCGTGATGCTCTGTCGCTTTAAGCACAAAGGAGCTAATTACAGGAATAACCGTCATTGAAAGCAAAAGTGAGCCAAGTAACGCAAATACGATTGTTTGTGCAAGAGGGACAAAAAATTTCCCCTCTAAACCTTCAAGTGTAAGGATAGGCACAAAAAAGATGATAATGATAATAATGCCGCTAAAGACAGAGACAGATATTTCTTTACACGCACGATAAATGGTATGCAGTTTTGGTGAATTTTTAGTGAGACTTAGCTTTTCAAAGGCATTTTCAACATTTACAACTGCAGAATCTACCAAGATTCCAACAGCAATTGCTAATCCTCCAAGACTCATTAGGTTTGCTGAAATGCCATAGTGGCGCATCATTACGAAAGCAAAAGCGATAGATAAAGGTAAAATTACGCTTACAGCTACCGCCGCACGCACATCACCCAAAAACAAAAAAAGTAAAATAACGATAAGCACAATGGCTTCCACAAGCGTTTTAATGACATTATTGACTGCTTTTTGCGTGAGTTCAGACCTATCATAAAAAACACGCAATTCTAGATTCTCGGGTAATTCTGTCTTAAGCTCTTCCATTCTAATTTTAATTTCTCTAATTGCATCGCGTGAATTTGCTCCTTTGAGAGAAAGCACTAAACCCAATGTTGTCTCGCTTTTACCATCTATTGTTGTAAGTCCAAGCCGCGTCATATGATTTTCAATCACATCGCAAAAATCTCTTATACGCACATAGCCAGATTTGGTAATGACAGAGATATTTTTAATCTCTTCTATATTTGTTGCGCCCGTTTGCACTTTTACAAGGAAATTCTCATTGTCCCGTGTTACGCGTCCTGCACCATCATTTTTAAGATTTGCATCAAGTGCATCTTGCAAATCACTAATTGTAATGCCAAGTCGCGCCATATCATCAAAGTCTGGAACGACTACAATCGCTTTAGTATATCCGCCTAAGCGATTCACATCGGCAACACCTTTGATATTACGCAAAGCGGGGCGAATGGTAAAATCAAGTAGCTGCCTTTTTTGTGCTTCTGATATGGAATTGTCGCTACTTTCAAGAGTGAACATAAACATATCACTTAGGGGAGTTACAATCGGTGCAAGTCCGCCACTCACACCATTAGGCAAATCCCCTAATGTGGTAGAGAGTTTTTCATTCACCATATTACGTGCAAGATAAATATCTGTGCCATCGTTAAAGTCAATTGTAATATCAGCAAGTCCATATTTTGAAAGACTACGCAAACTCTTTTGATTAGGAAGCCCTAGTAATTCTAGCTCTAATGGACGCACAACACGATTCTCTACTTCTTCTGGTGCCATCCCGGGGGCTTTAAGAATAATTTTTACTTGTGTGGAGGAGACATCTGGAAATGCATCAATGGGGATTGTAAAAAATGAATATGTGCCAAAAATAAAAAGTATGATTGCGCTTAGCACCACAATCATACGTTGTTTAAGGGAAAATTCTATAATTTTTGCTAGCATTATTCACTCCCAAGTCCGTCCATCATACCTTTTAGGCTGATAATATTGCCTGTGGCGATCTTCATCTGGGCATTTAAACCTTTTGGATCAATGACAAAACCATTGTCTCTCTCTTCAACCTTATGAATCTTGGTGGGCTTAAACCCTTTGGCACTCTGCACAAATATAAAATAATCATTGCCATTTTTTATGACTGCAGATGAGGGGATAAGAATCGTGCCCTTAGGCAGTAAGCCATCAATATATACTTCTATCATCTCACCGACTTTAAGATTTGTGTCGCGGATATTGGCAATGGCAAGAATAGTGTTTGAGACTTTATCAATGACTACTGACATAGTTTCAACCTCCCCAATTTTATTGCCATCATCATCAAAGACAGGCGAACCCTTTTGGATATTGTGTGATAAGTGTAAAGGGATTTTAATGCGTCCAAGCAAATTGCTTGTTGCATTATCGCTTACTTTTGAGATTCTCACATAGGGCGTGAAAGCCCCGATTTTCTCACCGCTTTGTTTGGGGGCAACGGATAGAATCCCCGAAGTTTTTGCTACCACAGGAAAGCCATATCTGCCCTGTGAGCCATTTTTGATGAACTGCGGGTCAATGCCCAGTAAATCAAGCTTTGATTGGATTTCATTCAATTTTAAACGCAATTCATTCATTGCGAGGTAGCTTAATTGATATTCCCGCTTGGAGATCACACCGGCTTTATATAGGGATTTATCCTTTGCCTCGTTTTCTTTAGCGATTTTGAGTCGCTCACGTGTGTTTGTGAGCTCAAAAAAGAGCGCACTCAACTCATTGGAGCTAATATCGCAAATCAAATCCCCCTCATTTACACTCTCCCCCTCGCGTTTATAGATATTCACCACGATTGTCTCAAAGCTCGAACTTTGCGTGCTGGAGCTCTTGTCGTCAAAGTCAATAAGAGCATTGAAAGGCACACCCTTAGTGTTAAAGGCTTGATTGAGCGGGATAATTTTAATACCATTTTTTGCCACTTGCTCCTGTGAAATAACGATTTCGCTTGCAGCAAACATAAACTGGGTGCATAATAGCGGGATAAAGCACAGATATTCTTTCATTGTTTGTCCTTTGTGCTAGGTATATTTAAGACGAGACTTAGAGTTTCTTCAAGCATAGAGAGCGTTAAAACATAGTCGCGCTTTGCCTGCGTGGTGGCAATCATCGCATCAAGGTGATTATTTTTCACACTTAAGTATTCAAACGCACTTGTTTTACCTGCCTCATAGCCAATGCGCGATATTTCACTTAGCTCCGCACGATTATTTTCATTATCCTTTGCAAGAGCAATAACCTCCTTTTTTGTATAGAGTTGCTCCAAATATGACTTTGCATTCATCAGCAACGAAGCCTTTAGAATCTCGCTTTCGCGTATAGAACCACTTTGTAACGCTAGATACATCGCCTTTTGATTGCCGTATTTGGTGGTTAAAGGAATGGGGACTTTAATTTTCAACATAATGCCATCGCTCGATTCGGCGCTATTAAATCCGCCGCCAATCTCCAGTGCGTCAAAGCGATTTTGAGAGGCGAGCTTTGCGCTGTATTGATAGTCTTTGATGTCTAGGCTCACTATATCAAGGTAAAGATTCTGTTCTAATGTCTTTTCAAGCCCTGCATCATCAAGGCTAAGATAATCAAACTGCAGCCCATTTACATTGATGTTGCTGTCTGTTGTATTTACACCAAGAATCACTTTGAGCGCATTGAGCGTGTTTATAAGCTCTGTATGCAGGGTTTTTAGTGCTACCTTTGTAGCCAAAAAGTCGCTTTTGAAAAACAAATATTGTGATTTGCTAATGCGCCCGGCTTCGTATTGTTCTTGTGAGATTTTAAGCTGATTCTTTGCGTTTTCATAACGTGTGGTATAGATGTGATACTGCTCGTTTAAGACGAGATAGTCCAAATACAATCTTTTTGCGCTAATTATCGCTAGTCGCCTTGTGAGTTCATATACTTTTTCTTGCCTTAGAATCTTGTTTTGGTAGCTTTGCGAGAGTGTGTAGCTCACCCACGGCAAACGAGGTGTAAGCATAAGCAAAAATGTGCTTTCAAGTTCCGTGCCACCGCTTGGCGATTTTACGTGATTAGTTTCCACTTCAAGGTATGAGCTATTCCACGCACGCATTGCTTTGCCCTCATAGGTAAGGGCTTGTGCCATTGCACGAGATTTTGCAAGATTGATAGAATTTTTCTCCACACGCGTCATAAATTCATCAAGGCTCATTACATATTTGTTTGTAGGCATATAGACATAAAATTCTTCTTCTAGCTTGTTAAAGTCTATAAAATCATTTGCGCACATTACACTTATGTAAAGCATAAGGGCAGTGATATATTTCATCGCAATCCTTCGTGATTCTATGCTAAGTTAGGTAATTATAGGGATATTTTTTAAACTATTCGCTTAATCTAATGTTTTGTATTCTTTTTGAAATCACGCATAATAGTATTAAATCTATTGAGAAACACTGGGTTTTTGGCATTCATATATTCCGAAATCATAAGGATAAGCTTTTGATTAAGATTCATACAAATTTTTGTGCATACATTTGAAAATTCTTGCTCATCGGTGCCATACATTGCTTCATCAAGCATTTGGACATAATGCATGTAAGTTTTTTTGGTCGCGCTCATCTTGTTTTTTATTGGCAATAATTTTTTCTTTCATAGTTTCAAGTTCTTCTAAGGGTATGTTTTGAAGATATTTTTTAGAATACATACCCGTGAGCCCGAGAATTTCACCCACAAGTGCAAGCTTTTCTGGAGTGTTGTTAAGATATTCTTTGTAAGTATCGTTAAAAGTTTCATCAGGCATAAAGTCTTTTACGATGAGTAGCTTTAAATGTGCCATATCGAGAATCTGTTGTCGCTTTTTCTCGTTTCCTAGCTCCGTGATTGTGTTTTGTAGGCGCATTGTATCATTGCGTTTTTTTTCATAATAGCCCATAATCACCTTATATTCTTCAATAGGTAATTCCTTAAGCTGCATAGAGATTTGGTCAAGCAAATTTTCTTGAAATTCGCGATAAGCAATGCGCAAGATTCTTTGAATTTTCAACATAGATACATTTTTGAGATTGAGTGTGAGGATATCTGCCACATCGGCATAGCTAAAGTCATTAAAGGCGTCCCTTATGATGCTCATTAGCACAAGTGTATTTTCTAAATTTTCTTGCACTTTGAGCTTAAAATCGCCGATATCTGCCTCATCGAGTGAGCTTATCGCTGTGTAGTTATCCTTATCCATATAGTGCAAAAAATTTAGTGTTTCTGTGCGCGTATCTTTCTCATAAAGCTGCATTATTCCATCTTTATCGAGCTTTGAAATCTCTTGTTCTGTGTGTCCGTGGCGCATTAGAAAAGCCTTAATAGGCTTTAAGTCTTTTTTGTCATCTTTTGTATTCATTGCATTGCCTTATAGATTTTGAGCATATCAATGTGCGAATCTTCATCGTGTATGCGGAGGATATTCGCTCCATTTTGCAAGGCGTAGAGGTGCATAGCCAAAGTTCCGGCGAGTCTATCTTTGGTCTCTCTACCTGTAATTTTGCCAATGGTGTTTTTGCGACTAGCCCCCACGAGTAATGGTAGTCCAAAATGCTGAAAATGCGATAAGTGTTTGATAAGGGCGATATTTTGTGTCTCATCTTTTGCAAAGCCAAAGCCAATATCAATAATAAGATCTTTTACCCCCGCTTGTCCTAGCGCAGTAATTTTTTCTGCAAAAAATGTATCAATATCATCAAAAAGATTCTTATAGGTGTGTGTGAGGCTCTGCATTTGTTTTGGTGTGCCTTTAGTGTGCATTAGAACCACCCGTGCGTTGTATTGTGCAGCGACCTCTATCATTTGGGATTCACTTAGTCCGCTTACATCATTAATAATTTTAAATCCGTGAGAGAGGGCATATTCAGCTGTTTTAGCATTGTAGGTATCAATGCTAAAATCGATTTTTTCATATAATTTATTTGTAGCAATATGCTCTATCACAGGCGTGAGACGCTCAATTTCCACATCTGTGTCTATTAGCTCACTGCCCTGGCGTGAGCTTGCCGCACCAATATCGATAATCCCCACTTCTTTTTGTATTAAGGTGTGGATTCTATCTATCGCGCCCTGTGCGTCTTTCCGTGAATTTTCATAAAAGCTATCGGGTGTAACATTGATGATTGCCATAATGGTTTGTTGGTGTGCTATGCGTTGAGAAGCGTAGAGATGAGATTCTAATGCTTTTTTGAGTGCTTTTAAGCCAAAGGGTTGCATTGCGAGTTTTGGGAGTATTTTTTCTATATTGCTTCGTGTGCCAAAAAGCAGGGCAATATGCTCACCTTTATGCGTGATGCACTCTTTTGGTGTGGCACATTCTGCCCCAACACTTAGTGCCTCTTGCTTTAAAATATTCATCGCTTCAAAGCCCAAATCTTTTATTTCAAAGCCAAGCATTTGTGCCTTTTTACCCATAATCTTCTGCCCCATAGAATCTGCGCCTATGGATTTAATATTGTCTAAAATGCTATGGGAATCTAGCCTTTGTATAGTCATTGCCGTCCCTTTTGTTTGTGGTAGATTCGTAAAAGGAGAGGGAGAAAAATATAGTTTTGTTTTTCGGTGGCATCATTTTGATTAAGGGCAATGGCTCTATCAAAGAGGGTGAGTTCTTTTTGGGTAAGCTTTATTTGTGCTTCATAGAGGGCGAAAAGTAGAGATTGAATCCTAAGCTTAATATCCTCTTTGCTGTGTTGTGCGCTGTCATTTTGTTTGCAAAAGTTATAGATAGATTCTAAACTTAGCCTTGATACATCAAGTTCAAATGGTGGCATCTCCGCCTTGTGTTTGTGTATGGTAATACTCATACGAGAACGAATTGTAGGAATAAGTGCATTTTTATTCTTAGCGATGATAATAAACTGCACCAAAGGTGGCGGTTCCTCGATGATTTTGAGGAGTGCATTTTGTGCGGCAATATTGTATTTATTTGCACAGATGATAATGAGCATTTCCTGTTCGTAAGTGAGATAACTTTTTGCTATGACTTCCTTTGCATCATCAATCTTAAAATCCTCTCGTTCAAAAATTTCATAATACTGCTCTTCGCGTTCGGCAATGAGCTCGTCTATAAGTTCCTTTGCAAAAGGTGTAATGTGTATAATCCCGGTCATCTTACGCTTCTTTATGTCTATATATCAAGCGAGATTTTATTGAGGAGCGCGCACAATATCGCCCTGTCAAAGAGTTTAAAAAGTATGAGAAGCTTATAATCGAGGTATTCATCTGTAGGGTTAAAAATTTCATTTTCGTCAAATATCCAGTGCCACCCGTCTCCGCACTCTTTTGCAAAGGTTGCATATATGCTCTTTTTGCCTATATACCATATTTTATAGTTGCCATACATCATATCAAGCATATTGCTAATAAGTTTAAAGCCTTTCATATCGTTGCCTTGTGCATTAGAATCTATCATATCGCGCAAATGTGTGATTTCAATGACGGGCAAAAATGGTCGTCCCTTGTGGTGCTGATTGATGTGTTGGGTAATGTATGTGCCAAACCATTGATGTTGTCTGTCTGTGAGCACGATAACACTCCTGCCTTGCAATATGTGCGTAATGAGCCGCACCATATGTGGCAAAAGCAAAAATCGCTTTTCCTCTATCCACCCACTCATTACGCCTCTTTTTTCGTCCTCGCGTATGGTATTCAAAAGCCAATCACTGATATTTTCCATTCTCTGCCTATTCTTCTAGTCTATATACGCTATGGAGCTTACGCACCGCGTCTTGAGCAAATTCTGCATTGATAATCATAGAGATTTTAATCTCACTCGTGCTTATCATCATAATATTGATATTATCCTCCGCCAATGCTTTAAAAGCTGTGCTTGCCACGCCAGAGTGTGATTTCATACCCACACCTACAATCGACACCTTAGCGATATTATTGTCGTATTCTATACTGCCAAAATCATTTTTAAATTTTTCTAGCACTTGCTGTGTGAGCTGCACCTCTGTCTTTGGAATCGTAAAATCAATATCTGTTTTGCCATCGCGCCCGATTGTTTGCACAATCATATCCACATTAATGTTATTATCTGCCAAAAGCCCAAAAATATCCGCCGCAATGCCCGGGCGGTCAAGCACATCAGCAAGGCTCACTCGTGCTTGATTGTTATCGAGTGCCACACCGCTAACAATTGGTTTTTCCATTATATCCTCCTCTTTAGTAATAAGTGTGCCTTCATTTTCGCTAAAAGAACTCGCGCAATATAGCCTGACATTAAGCTTCTTAGCAAGCTCTACCGAACGATTAAGTAAAACTTTTGCTCCCATAGATGCGAGCTCTAGCATTTCATCATAGCTAATTTTGTCTAGCTTTTTTGCTTCTTTAACAATGCGTGGGTCAGTCGTATATACGCCATCTACATCGCTATAAATTTCACATTTTGTCGCATTGAGCGCACCTGCTAGCGCAACTGCTGATAAATCGCTTCCGCCGCGCCCCAAAGTCGTAACTTCTCCCTTTGTAGAAATCCCTTGAAATCCTGCCACGACAACGACATACCCTTCATTAAGCAAGTGAAAGATTTTCGTGGTATCCACATATTCTATACGCGCTTTTGTGTGAAAATTATCCGTAACAATCCCAGCACCCCTACCACTAAGTGAAATTGCCTTAATTCCCATAGATTCTAAAGCTATGGCAAGGAGTGCTGCGGTTACGCGCTCTCCAGAGCTAAGCACCATATCGACTTCGCGTGTGTTAGGCAGTGGCGTGAAATGCTGTGTAAAGTTAATAAGTCTATCTGTATCTCCGCTCATTGCAGATACGACTACGACAAGGCTATGCCCTAAAGCCTTGCTTTTGGTAACGCGTTTAGCAACATTGTAGATTCTGTCACAATCCCCCATACTTGTGCCACCATATTTTTGCACGATGAGCATAGTAGTCCTTAATGTATAAAATTAAAAATGCTAATCATAGAATCTTATTGCTTAAGATTCTTTATATACAGCCCTCTTTTTTAAAATAGTCTAAAATTTTTTTATATGTATCTCTTTTAAAATGCGTAACATACTGAAATATCTCATCTATGCTTACAAATTGATATTTATCAAACTCCGGTATATCGGTTTGGAGATTGATTTTAGATTCGTCTTTGATACGCACGAGGAAGTATTTTTGCCTCTGTCCGTCATAGCCCTTATACATCTTTTTTGGCATAGTGTTTGGGAAGTCATACTGCACCCACTCGGGGCATTCACTGATGATTTCTACATCATTTGTGCCTATTTCTTCTTCTAATTCTCGTAATAGCGCATCTCTTGGGCTTTCACCCTCATCAATGCCCCCTTGTGGAAACTGCCACGCGCCTTTAATATCTGTGCGGTGAGCAATAAAGAATCTATATTCGCTAGGATAGGTGCTTGATAAAATTATGGCAGCGACATTTGGGCGGTATCTTTTTGGCTTTACATCATTGCTTTGCTCTGCGCTCATTGCTATACCTTTTGCGAATTGTTTATGGCATTATACGCTACAATATATAATATTTTAAGCGAGGCGAGTTTAAGGGGATTGTAAGAGTATGCTACTTTATATTCACATACCATTTTGCGCGAGTAAGTGCGGATACTGCGCTTTTACCTCTTTTGTGAATAAAGAGACTTATTTTGAATCCTACATAGAGGCTTTGTGCGTGGATTTAGCACAGATTCTAAAAGGTAAAGATTATGTGTTAAGCTCGATTTTTATTGGTGGAGGCACACCAAATCTCTTAGATTCTATACATTATGAGAAAATCTTTACTCAGATCCGTGCGTATGCGAGGCTTGAAGAGACTTGCGAAATCAGTATTGAATCTAATGTCAATCTCCTCAATCCGCAGTGGTGCAGGGATTTACGCGCATTAGGTGCAAATCGACTAAGCATAGGTGTGCAGAGCTTTTATGCGCCAAAATTAGCCTATTTGGAGCGCGACCATAGCGCAAAAGATATTTTTCATCGCGTGGAGAGTGCCTACAATGCAGGATTTACGAATATAAATTGCGATATGATGATAACACCTCTAGATTCTTATAATATCTTAGAATCCGACCTTACACAGGTTTTGAATCTCCCCATAAGCCACCTATCGCTTTATGCGCTAAGTATTGATGAAGGCTCACGCTTTGCAGGGCAAACAAATGTGGTGCGCGGAAATGTTGATGAGGCATTGAGCTTTTATGCGCGTGATTGGCTACAAGCGCAGGGATTTATGCAGTATGAAGTGTCAAATTATACGCGCAATACACAAACGCAATGCGCTCACAATATGGGCTATTGGCAGGGGCGAGAGTATCTCGGGTGCGGGGCTTCGGCGGTGGGGCGTGTGGGGCGTGTGCGAATGCGGGCATATCCAAATCTTAAAGAATATATCAAATCGCCCACCGCGCGTTTTAATGAGCATTTGAGTGTGGAAGACATACAGATTGAAAACCTTATGCTAGGGCTACGCATGAGCAGGGGTGCGTGGCTAAAACTTGCGCCATTAGAGCAAGAAAATCAAGCGTGGCAAGAATGTATAGAGGCGGGGGAATCCATAGGCTGCGGACTTGAAGTAAGTGATTTTAAAAAGCCTCCACTGCGATTTTTGCTTGATGAGGGCAAATGTCATTTGCTAGAGTGTGAGGGTGCAAAGCAGGGCAGAATCTTAGCAAAACAATCAAGAGAGCGTGAAAAGTGTAAGGGTGAAATGTGTGAAAAGATAAGCTATCTTGTGGCAAATGAGCTTTTTTTGGCTGATGAGATTGCGCTGTGGATTTTACGCCACAAATAAGCACGGAGAAAGACAAAGGCTTAAGTTTTAGCATTTTTCAAAATAAGCTAGAGCTTCACTCTCCCAAAGCTGAGAAGATAGGCGCATATACGCACATAAGTGAGGCAGCGATTCCAATACTGAAGTGAAAGGATACAAGCGCGTAAATAAGGCGAATGCTTCAGTATGCTTGATGGAATGAAGCGTGGAATGCGCACAGGAGCGATAAGATGAGATTCTAATAATGGAGCAAGTGTTTGATTTAGGGTTGTGAGGGCAGAATCTAGCGAGTTTGTAGAATCTGCGGTGGTATATGATGTATCAAAACGCGATTCTAAGATGATAAGTGCGGTGAGATTGTGGCATAGACGCTTTGCGATTTGAGGCATTAGGCTTGGAGATTTTGTGGATTTTGTATTTTGCTCTAGCTGTGTGGCGAGACTTGGCAGAGCCTCGCTGATATAGCACATATCTGCGATTTTTTTGTCTTTTGCCTTTATATTTTGCGTGATAGAGCTATGATTGAGACAGTAGATATAAAGCCGCTCATCAAGGCTCACATAGCTTTTGGCAAGTGCGCTAATGGCAAAAAACTTGAGCATATCCTCTGCCATTGTGAGCTTGAGCGGGATAAAGCACTCCATAAAAGGGAGAATCTGCCGAATAAGCGAGGTTTTATAGCATTTATCCCATAGGGTAAATTTAGGAAATTGTGTGCTTTTGAGGAAAAAATTATATGCGATTTGCTCGTTTTGTAGGGGTTTGTGGCTAAAGCGAGTAGGCAGGATATAGCGCAGTTTATGGAGGCAATTTGCACTTAGACTTGCTTGAGATGAACCACGATAAGCAGGGCGGAAGTGGATTATATCAGGGAGATTTTTCTCCTCTTGCTCACTATGGGACTGGGTGTTAGAGCTTAGCGGCGTGGAGTTTAAAGCCATAGAGGCTTTTTGATATGCCCTCTCACACGCATTAAGCGTGAGATAGTCATCGGCATCTAAGTGGAGGATATAAGTTCCTTGTGCCTCTTTCTCTCCTGTGATTCGTGTAGCAAAGAGCCCGAGATTGGTGGGATTATGAATAATGCGGATTCTAGAATCTTTACTCGCATAAGTTTTAGCAATACTTATAGAATCATCACTCCCACAATCATTAATGACTAAAATTTCAATATCGCCTAAAGTTTGATTAATGCACGAATCTAAACAACGAGCGATGTAAGATTCTACATTGTAGGTGGGGATAATGATAGAGAAGAGTGGCATGGTAAATCCTTTAATTTATTTTTTATGTGGATTATTTTTGTAGCGTTTGTGCTGAATATAGGTTGCTAAATATTTGTTTTGTAAAGTAGCTAGACATACAAGTCGAAATACGAGATAATAAGCACCTAGCTCAAAAAAAATATAATCTATTTTCTCATAAAGATATAGAATGCCAAAGAGGATTGTATATATCGTGTAATAGAACACACGAAACATATCAAAATTTGTAATAATTTTGCTTGTGATAATAGTAGTTTTATAGCGTTTTTGTGTGCTAAATTCTAATAGTTTTGGAAGTGGATAAAGTGCAAAAAGTCCTAGAAGAGTATAGAAATTTTTATCAATGATAGGTAGTATTATTGAAAAAAATTGTAAAAAACTTAAAAATGGAATAAGCAAAAGGTTAGTTATATTGCGTTGGGTATTGTAAATGATATAGAGTAGCTGTAATAAAATCATTGAAAGAGCAAAATATAACAAGTATTCATATTTAAGCATAGAGAGTAGCCAAAATAGTATAAAAATTAAAGCAAATCTTCCTATCATTATAGCTATAAATTTTTCACGCATTCTCAAAAGAAGATATGTTGGAAGACGTAATGTTGGCTTTGTTTCATTTTTTATTGTAAGGACATCATTTTGTATATAGCCATTAGAATAAATCATATCAGTAATGCAAAGAGCCACTAAAAGTATAGGGAGCGAATCAAGAATGGACTCTTGTGGGGCAAAATGTAGATAAAGTATAGTGATTGGAACAAAATAAATACATATCCAAGAAATTTTATGAACAAGACTTTTTAAGCGCGTAAAAAATTGATACATAAAAGGAACAAAACTAATTGTGTAAAACATTTTATATCTCCATAATAGTGGAATTTTTGAGATTTTGAGAAAGCCATTTCTTTTTGTTTCTCTTTTTTGTGAGTATAACAGAACTCTGCGCTTTTTGACAGAGTAAAATATCGTCTAAATTATCAGTGGCTACAAAGTATATATCCCCAAAAAGCGTATGTTTATTCCCCAATAAGTCGATCTCTAGTGTTCCTTGGCAGATTTCTTGCTGATTATAGAGGAGTTTTGATGAAACAAAGTGTGAAATATTAAAGTACTGAGCAATATGAAAGGCAAGACAATCAAGCGTAGCAGAAGCAAAAACAATGTTATGTGACTGAAAGTTATCGAGTAATGAAATAATGCACTCACGCCTTTTGGAAACAAGGAATGTATGGACGAATTCTTTAGCTTGTTTAAAAAGCATATATCTTGGAGCACCTTTTAATGTTCTTATAAAAATATCTCGAATGGGTATCATTTCTTTTTTAAGGCATAAAAATGAAATTTTGTTTAGTATCATTATCGGTCTAGAACGTAGTAGGCGCAATAAGAATTTTGTACATCCATTAGACCGCCAGATACAAAAATCTAATGTTGTATTAGAATCGTAAAGTGTGCCACAAATATCAAAAATAGCTTTATACATTATTTGAGCCTTTGTCGGATAAAATTAGCTATTTTTTTAGGTAAAATATTTCTTATACAAACACGTGGCAAAATGTAGAACAAGTAGTATAAAGTATGGGTAAAGAAGTAATATTTCATATATTTGATACCCACTAGAATATCTTCCATGAATTGAGTAAAAGTAATTTTTGATGAAATACCTAATGTGTTATATGTTGCAATAATTGTTTGTATTTTTTTCCATTTGTAATTATTTATAAATACTTTTGAAAAAAAATCTATTTCTCCTCGTATTTTAAATTCTTTGTCGTAAAGATATTTTTTTAGTAAATGTGTTTGAATAAAAGAAGCCTGATGATGACAAAATTCAATTTTAAAGGGTCCAAAAACGATGTTATAATATTTTATTTTCTTGTAATTTTCATCATAGACAATTTCTACTCCACCATCTATAACCCCATATTGTTCATCTAGAAGAGGTGCAATATTTCTAAGAACACTTAAATCATAAAATCTATCTCCACAATTCATAAAGTTGCACCATTCGCCCGTGGCTAAATCAATCCCCTTATTCATCGCATCATAGATTCCGCTATCACGCTCACTTAGGAATTTAAAGGCAAAGTTTGCTTTTGTGCGATGAGTAGCCTCCATATAGAATCTGCCCTCATCTTTGTGGGTAATATCACAAAGTGTGCTAATGTAAGATTGAATACATTCTTTCGTGCCATCTTTGCTATTACCATCAATAATGATGTATTCAAGGCGTTCATAATCCTGCCCCACGACAGAATCCATTGTTTCCTTGATATGATTTTTATCATTATAAACGATTGTGATAATGCTTACAAGCGGGAATTTTTCACTCATTTTCATTATGCCTTTTTGCGAGGTTGTAGCATTTTCACTCTTTTTATTCTTTTATGCGCCACGAGAGATTTTGCCCTGCAAAAAGAGGCACGATTGCTCCTAGCGGGGTATCTATGCGCTCTGGCACATTGTATTGAATCTTTTCAAGCGTGATTGATTTTTGCGCAAAAGCTTGTAGCTGATAAATCTCTATCGCTCTATCACTCACAAAGGCCTGGAGAGAATCTAGGGCATTATGAGATTCAAAGAGTTGTGTAAGTGCTGGTAAAAGCACAGGTGCGCTAAAAATCCCCGCTGCACCTTTTGCGCTAAGCTTGGCAGATTCTAAATGCGGTGCAGAATCCGAGCCAAAACTTACTTTTGGATGTGCCTTTAATGCCACTTGAAACAGGGCTTGTTGGTCTTTTCTTGTCTTAAGCATTGGTTTGCAAAACAAATGAGGATTAAGCATTCCCCCGCATACATCATCAAGGCTTAATGTGATATGGTGCAGTGTAAGCGTGGCGTAGAGATTCTCATATTTTTCAATCATTTCAAGGCTGCGTCTATCGCTCATATGTTCGATAATCACACGCAGTTTAGGGAAATTTTTTGCAATATGCTCAAATATGCTTAAAAACTCAAACTCACGCTCCATACAAAATCCATTACTCTCGCCGTGTATGGAGAGGATAAAGCCTAGAGATTCAGCCAAAGCAAAAATCTCTAAAGTCTTTTCATCAAGGATTTGACTTACCCCGCTTTCACTTCCTGTGGTCGCACCCTTTGGGTAGAGCTTAAGGATAAAAATCCCCTGCTTTTTTGCTTCTATAAGCTCCTCTTTGGTAAGCCCTGCCGTGAGATAGAGGCTCATAAGCGGCATAAATTCCTTGCAGCCTCGCTTTTGTGCGACTTTAAGAATCTGCTCCTTGTAGGTGAGGGCAAGTGCGGTGGTGGTGATTGGCGTTTTGAGATTTGGCATTACAAGTGCTGCGCTAAAGGCTTTGGCAGTGAAAGGCAGGACAGATTCTAAAAGTTCGCCCTCACGCAAATGGAGGTGCATATCAAGGGGCGTGTGGAGTGAGAATGTCATTTTTTAGCCCTTGACAGATTCTAAAAGCTTAAGCAACGCTGTTTTGTAGCGTTCGCATTCCTCTTTGCTTGTCGCTTCAAAACGCGTAACAAGCACAGGTGTGGTATTACTTGCCCTTACAAGTCCCCAGCCATTTTCAAAAACAACGCGCAATCCGTCAATATCAATGATGTCTTTGAGGATTGGGAAGTCTTTGGGCGGATTTTTTAAAGCCTCTTTTAAGGCGGAGATAAGGGTAAATTTTTGCTCCTCTGTGGTGTGGATTTTCTCCTCATCTGTGCTATAAAGGCGAGGCAAGGCGTGTATCGCAGATTCTAATTCTGTGGGCGTATAGCCTAAGAATAGCTCTAAGGCGCGGAAAGAAGCATAAATGGCATCATCATAGCCAAAGTAGCGGTCATTAAAAAATAAATGCCCGCTCATTTCTGCTGCAAGATGGGCGTTGAGCTCTTTAAGCTTGACTTTGAGGTTACTATGCCCTGTTTTATACATCACTGCTTTGCCAATTTTGTTAATCTCATCATACATTATTTGTGAGCATTTCACCTCGCCGATGACAATAGGGCTTAAAAAATGTTTTTTCATATCTTTAGCAAAAAGGATAGCAAGTTCATCGCCCTTATAGTTATGATGAGTTGTTAAAAGCGCAAGTCTATCAGCATCGCCATCAAAGGCAATGCCGATATGAATCTGCTTTTGTGCCATTTTTTCTTTAAGCATTGTGAGATTTTTTTCCTCACTTGGGTCTGGGTGGTGATTAGGGAAAGTGCCATCGGGTTCAAAAAAAAGTGGTGTATAAGAAATATTAAGATTTTTTAGGATTTGCGCTAATGCCACACCTGCCACGCCATTACCGCAATCATATACGACAGGGTAGGGGAAGTCTTTTAGGTGGGCAAAATGTGTGCTTAGAAAATCGATGTAGGCTTGTTTTGCATTAAGATTTTGTATTTTTTGTAAATTTTTAGAATCTGCATTTTGCTTTTTTGTGTAGGGTAAGTTTTGCTCGAGCTTTGCTCCTAATGCGCGGATTTGCTCCCCATAAAAAGGCGATTGATTTATGGTGATTTTGAATCCATTGTATTGCGGGGGATTGTGTGAGCCTGTAATCATCACGGAGTTTGGGCAAACAATAGAATCTATGGTGTTAAAAGTTGCAAAATATGCCACAGGTGTAGGAATAAGCCCGAGCGCAAAGACTTTTATATCCTCGCTTAAAAAACCCTCCGCAAGCCAATTAAAAAGCGTGGGCGAATGTGTGCGTGCATCATAGCCAATATGTATGCAAGGGGGGAGATGTGAATCTTTGATGCATCTGCCAAGCTCACGCCCTATACCACAAACCACCTCTTGCGTGAGGTCTTTTTCAAAAATGCCACGAATGTCATATTCGCGAAAAATATGTTGTATCTGCATAACCTACCCTTTTGTGCTAGTGAAAACGCGCATTGTAGCCAAAATATCAAAAAATACTATTAACTATCAGCAATGTTTGAAAGTTGGATTTATGTTAAAGGTTAAAATTCAAATTATGTATTGAATGGTGCGTTTAAACTCTCAATAATCGTAAAAATTATAAAACTTTTAAGACTTTTAAGATAGAATGTAAGGTTTTACAGCGATGGAATGCAAAAAAATCGTAAGGATATGCGGTGTTTAAGAAGACATTAGATAGTGTTGTAACCTACGAGGCAGGGAAGCCAATCGAGCTTGTAATGCGTGAGTATGGTATTAAACAAGAAGATGTGATAAAGCTAGGGAGCAATGAAAATCCCTATGGCACATCACCAAAAGTCATAGAGACATTACAAAAGAACGCACACAAGGCGTTTTTATACCCTGATGATTCTATGTATGAGCTAAAAAATGCTCTTGCTTCGCGTTTTTGTGTAAATCCTAAAGAAATTATTATCGGTGCGGGGAGCGACCAAGTCATCGAATTTTGCCTCCAAGCTATCGACCATACTCGCGCAGCTGTGCTAATGGCAAAGACAACATTTGCAATGTATGAGGTGTATTCTAAGCTCGCGGATGTGGAGATTCATAAGACTAGGAGCGATGCACATAATTTAGATGAATTTTTAGAATCTTATGAGAATGTGAAAAATGGCGCAAGTAGGACGAGCATAACTTCTCATTCTAACAAAGAGTGCGCTAATCGCGTGAGTATAATATTTCTATGTGTGCCAAACAATCCTTTGGGCGAGTGCTTAGACTCTCAAGCAATAGAGGATTTTATATGCAAAGTTGATAAGGACACGCTCATCGTGCTTGATGGCGCGTATCAGGAGTTTGCCTCATATAAAGACAAGGCAAAGGCTCTAAATCCCGCCTCTCTCATTAAAAAA
This sequence comes from Helicobacter typhlonius, assembly GCF_001460635.1. Taxonomy (NCBI): domain Bacteria; kingdom Pseudomonadati; phylum Campylobacterota; class Epsilonproteobacteria; order Campylobacterales; family Helicobacteraceae; genus Helicobacter; species Helicobacter typhlonius. The sequence goes on along the minus strand of NZ_LN907858.1, from coordinate 1,467,689 downwards.
TTTGATAATGTCATTTATCTTGGCACATTTTCAAAGGTGTATGGGCTAGGCGGTATGCGTATAGGCTATGGCATAGCGAGTGAGCGCATTATCTCTATGCTCTACAAAGTGCGCCCACCCTTTAATGTAAGCACTCTAAGTTTGCAAGCTGCGCTTGTGGCGCTAGAGGACAGGGCATTTACCGAGCAGTGTATCCAAAGCAATATCGAACAAATGCTACGCTATGAGGAATTTGCAAAGCACAATAATATAGACTTTATCCCTTCATTTGGAAATTTCATCACATTTTCGCGCGAGGATATAGAATCTACACATTTGTGTCAATGGCTTTTGCAAAGGGGCGTCATTGTGCGTAATCTCCGCTCCTACGGGCTGAATGCCTTTCGCATTACTATTGGCACACCTGCGCAAAATGCGCGTGTGTTTGAGCTCTTGCAAGAATATTTGCAAACACGTGGTTAAGGGTAGGCTATGGATTTAAGAGTAGTTTTTGAGCAGGTTCTTAAGGTTTTAAACAAGTTAAATAAAAAACAGCGCATTATTATCCTTTCGACCATTATTATACTTATTAGCTTTTTAACCTATCTCATACTCTTCCGCGTGGAGACACATAACGAATATGAAAATTATGATGTGCTCTTTAGTAATCTAAGCCCAGAAGATAGCGCGGCTATCTTGCAAAAGCTCCAACAGGAGAAAATTTCGTATAAGATTCCAGAGGATAATATTATTCTCGTGCCAAAAGATAAAGTGTATGAGCAGCGCATTAATATGAGTTCTTTGGGGCTGCCAAGGTCAAGTCACAATGTCGGCTTTGATATTTTGCTTGAAAATAATGTTGGAGATACACCATTCACACAAAAGACAAAGACGCTTGTCGTGAAGCAAAATGAACTTGCAAAGACGATTGAAAGTCTCAATCCTATCGAGAAGGCGACGGTTAATATTTCTATGCCAGAAGAGTCGCTTTTTGTGCAGGGCGGACGCCCATCTACCGCTTCAGTAAAGATTGTCGTGCGTGACAATATGTTTTTGACACCAGAACAAGTTATAGGTATCAAGCATTTGGTGGCTGCAGCAGTAGAGCGTCTTGTCCCAGAGGCTGTAAAAATTATCAATCAAGACGGGGAGCTTTTAGGCGAAGATAATGAAGCTGCCCAGCAGGGTGCGCGCGTGAGACAGGCGACATTCCAGCGCAAATATCAGCAAAATGCAGAAAATGCTATGGAGGCAAAGATTATTAAATTCTTACAACCAAGCGTTGGGGACGGCGTGCAGGCACAAGTTACTATGGATTTTGATTTTAGCGTGCGCAAAACCACTGCAGAGACATTTGGACAAAATCCTGTTGTGCGCGGGACAAGAGAGTATGAAAAAGAGCGCAAAGGATTCCGTCCTCCACAAATTGGCGGTGTGCCCGGTGTCGTGAGTAATATCGGTCCTGTGCAAGGGCTTAAAGATGATGAGATGATGGAGTGGGAAAAGGAGAGCGAGGTTGTTATTAATAATGAAATCGACAGGTCAGTGAGTAGCATTGATGAAAATTATGCCGTGCTTACGAGGGTGAGCGCGTCTGTGATGGTTGATGGCATTTATAATGAAGTTGTAGGCGAGGATGGTGTGCCACGACTTGAATATACTCCTCGCTCACAAGAGGATATGGATAAAATTTTAGAGGGTGTGAAAAATGCCATTGGCTATAATGAGTCCAGGGGCGACCAAGTCAATGTGATTAATATGCCTTTTAGAAGCACACAGCTCAATTATCGCCCTCAAGATTCTTTAGAGCTGTTCTCAAGCAAGGTAGAGCGGTATTTGGGACCATTTATGCCATTGCTTAAATATGTGATTGTGGCGGTGATTTTGTTTGTGTTCTATAAAAAGATTGTTGCGCCATTTGCAGAGCGTATGCTTGAAGTGCAAGAGGAGGAGGAAGACGATATAGAATCCTTTATGCAGCTTGATGATGATGAGGAAGATATCAATAAATTTAGTGAATTACGCAAACGTGTGGAAGATCAACTCGGGTTTGGTTCTGGGCTTGATGAGGATAATATCAAATATGAAGTGTTGCTTGAGAGAATGCGCGGTGTAATTTCTGAACGTCCTCAAGAGATTGGTGCATTATTTCAAACGCTCATTAAAGATGAGCTTGATATTACAACTAGCGGTCTTGGCAGCAGTTCATAAGTAAAGGAGTAAATATGGCAATCACGCTTAGTCCGCGTCAAAGGGCGCAATATGATGAGCTCTCAATGGCAGAAAAGATTGCCATTTTGCTCGTGCAGCTAGGTGATGAGATTACTTCGGAGATTTTTCACCATCTTGATATAGATTCTATTACTGAAGTAAGTAAGCAAATTGCGCAGTTGGGTGGTATGGATAAGACCATTGGTGCAGCAGTTTTAGAGGAATTTTATGTCATTTTTCAATCAAATCAATATATCAACTCTGGTGGTATGGATTATGCGCGTGATTTGTTGATTAAATCTTTAGGACCAGATGCTGCAAAGGCAATTTTGGATAAGCTTGCCAAAACAATGCAGTCCCAAAAGAACTTTGCTTATCTTTCAAAGATTCGCCCTCAACAACTCGCAGACTTTATTATTAACGAGCACCCTCAAACAATCGCGCTTATTCTCGCACATATGGACGCAAGCGGTGCAGCGGAGACTTTGGGGTATTTTTCTGATGAGTTGCGCGCTGAAGTAGCGATTCGTATGGCAAACCTCGGAGATATTTCGCCCAATGTCGTTAAACGCGTGAGTGCGGTGCTTGAAAACAAACTAGAATCTCTCACAAGCTACAAGGTCGAAGTGGGTGGTACACGTTCTGTTGCGGAAATTTTCAACCGACTAGGACAAAAGGCAGCAAAAGCGACAATTGCACAAATCGAGCAAATCGATGCACAACTTGCCATAGAAATTAAAGAAATGATGTTTACCTTTGAAGATATTACCAAGCTCGACAACAACGCTATTAGAGAGATTCTTAAAATTGCTGATAAAAAAGACCTTACGCTTGCCCTTAAATCTGCCCCTGATGAGCTCAAACAGAAGTTTATGGGGAATATGTCCCAAAGGGCGAGTGAGCAGTTTATGGAGGAAATGCAGTTTTTGGGTGCGGTGAAGGTGCGTGATGTGGAAAATGCACAAAGAAAAATCGTGGAAGTGGTGCAAACACTCGCAGAGCAGGGCTTAGTGCAGCTAGGAGAACAAGACGATGTCATTGCTTAGTCAAGAAAATATCATAGGGCAGGAGCGACTTAAGAATCATAATATCAAAAAGTATGAGTTTAAAACAATCACTTCTGATATGGTGGAATCTGGTAAAGAAATTCACCATATTGATACACAAGCACCCGTGGTAGAACAAAGCTATGAGGAGGCACAAAATGCTTTGCATTCGGAATCTAACGTGCAAAAAATTGCGAGTTTAGAGCAGGAGCTTGTAGAAAAATTGCTTCAAAAAACTGATGATCTTTCAAGTTCTCTTGCAAAACTACAGATTCAGTTTGAGAAGTTGCAGGTTGAGAGCGAACAACGCGTAGCGAGTGCGAGAGATGAGGGATATAAGGATGGATTTCGAGAAGCACAGGAAAAAGTTAAGGGGGATATGTTTGCAGAAATTGATGCGCAAAAAAAATTTTTGGTAGATTCTATCATTACTCTTGAAAATACCCTAAAGGCAAGCCAAAAGCACTTGGAGGAGTTAGAAAAGGAATTGAGTGCAATCTCTGTGGATATTGCTAAGGAGGTGATTATCAACGAAGTGAGTGAGAATTCACAAAAAATTGCCCTCAACCTCACACGAGAGCTACTTAATAGCATAATGGACGCTACAAATATTAAGGTTAAGGTCAATCCCAATGATTATTTATATCTCAAAGAGCATTTGGAGGATAATACGAAGGTGGAGGTTATCTCCGATGGCGCAGTATCGCTCGGTGGCGTGGTAATAGTGAGCGATACTGGCAATATTGATGGCACGATAATGTCGCGCTATAAAAATCTCAAACAATCAGTGCTTGAAAATATGCGTGATTAGTGAGAATGTGGGAATTGTATGGGTGAAATTGATTATAGTTTTGAGAGATTAAATGCCCTCTCCACAGAGGAGCTATACACACTTACTAGGCGCATTAGAGAGAGAATTTTGGAGGTTGTAAGCGTGAATGGTGGGCATTTAAGTTCTACACTAGGTGCCGTGGATTTGATTGTAGGAGTGCACGCGGTATTTGATGTGCGAAAGCACCCATTTATCTTTGATGTCTCTCATCAAGCTTACGCGCATAAGCTGCTTACAGGGCGTTGGGAAGATTTTAGCACATTAAGGCAGTTTGGTGGCATTAGCGGATTCTGTAATCCCAAAGAATCTGCGAGCGATTATTTTATCGCTGGGCATAGCTCGACTTCACTATCTCTTGCGGTGGGTGTTGGTAGGGCTAGGGTGCTTGGGGCGGATATTTCTATGCCTGTAGTGATGATAGGCGATGGTTCAATGAGTGCGGGACTCGTCTATGAGGCACTTAATGAATTGGGAGATAAAAAATACCCAATGGTAATTATTCTTAATGACAATGAGATGAGTATTTCTAAGCCTATCGGTGCGATTAGTAACTATCTCTCACAGATTTTGAGCACATCGTTTTATCAAAAAACGCGTGATGGTATTAAAAGAGTGCTTGCAAAAATGCCAGATTCTGCGACTTATCTCGCAAAGCGATTTGAAGAATCTTTGAAACTTATTACGCCGGGTATTTTGTTTGAAGAGCTTGGGCTTGATTATGTAGGTCCAATTGATGGGCATAATATGGAGATTATTGTCGCAACTTTGCAAAAGGCTAAAGATATGAATAAGCCCGTGATTATCCACGCACAGACGCTTAAGGGTAAGGGCTATGAAATTGCGGAGGGCAAATTCGAGCAGTGGCACGGCGTGGGTCCTTTTGATATTCACACCGGCTCCGCGTTAAAAAAATCCGCTACTCTTTCGCCAACAGCGGTATTTAGTCAAAGTTTGCAAGAATATTTGCTAGATGAAAAAGTCGTTGGCGTGAGCGCAGCAATGCCTAGTGGCACAGGCTTAGATAAGCTTATAGAGAAAGATTCAAAACGTTTTGTAGATGTGGCGATTTGCGAGGCACACGCTGTTACCTCAATGGCGGCTATGGCGAAAGAGGGTTTTAAGCCCTTTGTGGCGATTTATTCTACATTTTTACAACGCGCTTATGACCAAATAATACACGATGTGGGGATTTTGAATCTGCCTGTGCGCTTTTGTATCGATAGAGCAGGGATTGTAGGCGAGGATGGCGAGACACATCAAGGGCTTTTTGATATTGCCTATTTGCGCTCGATTCCCAATATGGTGCTTTTTGCCCCACGTGATAATGAAAGTCTCAAACAAGCTGTGGATTTTGCCTATCATCATAATAGTTCTCCTTGCGCGTTCCGCTATCCGCGTGGTAGCTTTGTGCTAGGCGAGGATACTTTCCCTGCTAGTGCGTTTATGCTCGGCAAAGCGGAGATTCTTAAAAAGGGTAAAAAACTATTGCTTATAGGCTATGGCAATGGCGTGGGTAGGGCGTATGAAGTTTATATGCAACTTATAGAGGAGGGCTATAAGCCTACTTTGCTTGATTTGCGCTTTGTAAAGCCACTTGATAAAAAAACCTTGTCTAAACTTTTGCTCTCACATAAATATGTGTGCGTATTTAGCGATAGTTATTCTATGGGCGGCGTGGGAAGTGCGATTTTAGAGTTTATGGCGGAGGAAGACATAGCGAATGTGTACCTTAAAAGCTTTGAGATAAAAGATGAATTTATCCCGCACGGCAACACACAAATGATAGAATCTATGCTAGGCTTAAATGCAAAAGATATGGCTTTAAGTATCCAAAATTGGCTAGATTCTAAGTAGATTTTAAAGATTGAATAGGTAAAATACGCATTTCATTTTTACTCTTTAGTTTAGGCTTTGGGTTTATTCTTTTTTCTTGCGGGAATGGCGAAATTGGCAGACGCACCAGACTTAGGATCTGGCGCCGCAAGGCGTGGAGGTTCAAGTCCTCTTTCCCGCACCACTTTCCTATTTTTCTTTTTGGTCGGTATCGGTTGAAAAATAAACATCGTTTTATATCGTTTTTTAAGCGTTAAATCCATACAATTACAGCTTTACAAAAATTTCTAAAGGTTTTTAATGAGTATCACACACGAAAATAAGCCTATTTCACGTAAATTAATCTACAATCCAGAATCTACTGAAAGTGTCGCAGATAGACGTATTTTTGGTGGTAATCCTACGAGTATGTTTGAGCTCACGCAAATCAAATATCAATGGGCTTATAATCTATGGAAGGTGATGCTTGCTAATACTTGGTTTCCAGAAGAAGTCAATATGAATCCAGATAAACGTGATTATGAAGTTGGCTTAACACCTCAAGAAAAACTAGGCTATGATAGGGCATTGGCGCAACTTATTTTTATGGATTCGCTGCAAACAAATAACCTCATCGATAATGTCAATCCCTACATCACGAGTCCAGAGATTAATCTTGTGCTTGTGCGTCAGGCATACGAGGAGGCATTGCACTCTCAAAGCTACGCGGTAATGGTAGAATCTATTGCTGCGAATACAGAGAATATCTATAATATGTGGCGCACTGATATGAAGCTAAGAAGCAAGAATGATTATATTGCTAATGTATATACTGAACTTGCACGGAATCCAAATGAGCAGGGCTTATTAAAGGCGATGTTTGCCAATCAAATTTTAGAGGGTATTTATTTTTATAGTGGGTTCTCATTCTTTTACGCCCTTGCGCGTAGTGGCAAAATGCTAGGCTCTGCACAGATGATACGATTTATTCAGCGCGATGAGGTAACGCATTTAATCTTGTTTCAAAATATGATTCGTTCCTTGCGTAAGGAGCAGGAACATCTTTTCACTCCGGCACTTGAAGAGGAAGTGATAGAGATGTTTAGGAAAGCAGTGGATATAGAATCAAGCTGGGGTGATTATATCACGCAGGGGCAGATTCTAGGGCTAACGACAGAGATTATACGCGAGTATATACAATACCTTGCAGATGAACGTTTGAATGCGGTTGGATTCAAAAAGCTTTATAATAACCAACATCCTATCAAGTGGGTTAATGCTTTTTCAAGCTTTAATGAGCAAAAGACAAATTTCTTTGAATCAAAGGTTACAAATTATTCAAAAGGGAGTCTTAATTTCGATGATTTCTAAAAAACTCTATGCTATGCAGATAAAAACGGCGCAAGATTTTGAACAAAATCTTGCACAGGTGGAGGATTTACTCGCTCAATGTGGCAAAGGGGCGATCGTGTGTGCACCGGAGGTGGCACTAAGCGGTTTTGCGTATCAACGTATGAGCGAAGCGAGTGAGTTTTCAAAACTTGCGACAGAGCGATTTTTGGAATGTAGTGCAAAATATCAAAATACTCTTGTGATTACGATGATTGAGGAAAAAAACAAGAAGTTTTTTAATAATCTCAAGGTGTTTCACAATGGAGAAGTGATACATAAGCAAAGCAAGCATAAACTTTTTTCACTCGGTGATGAGCAGCTACACTTTGTCGCGGGAGATAAAAGTGAGATTAGCATTTTTGAGATAAATGGGCTTAAATGTGCAGCTTTGGTGTGTTTTGAATTGCGTTTCGTGGAGCTATGGGAACAGATAAAGGGTGCAGATTTGATTTTTGTAAGCGCGCAATGGGGCAAGGCACGCAAAAATCACTTTGAGGTCTTATGCACCGCTTTGGCAGTGATAAATCAAGCTTTTGTCTTAGCGAGTAATAGCGCAAATGATATAATGGCAAAGGGAAGTGCAATTATCACACCCTATGGGATCGTGTATAAAAATGACAAAAAACATTTAATTACTCACGAAGCAGATATAAGCGAAACTACGCGTATGAGAAAATACATCAACACAAACATAAAGATAAACTAAATGTATAAACTTGCTGCAAAGGAAATGTGTGATGAAATTACTAAAATCTTTCCACTTTCGTCTAAGGTCGTTGCAGCACTTTGCGCGGTAGATAGGGAGAAATTTATTCCCGCTGGATTTGCACCATATTTAGCCTATGATATAAATCCCCTGCCTATGACAGAATCTCAATATATTAGCTCCCCGCTTACAGTCGCGCAGATGACAGAATATCTTGCGCCAAATGGTGGGGATTCGGTGTTGGAGATTGGCTGTGGGAGCGGCTATCAGGCAATGGTGCTTTCCCATCTCTTTCGCCGCGTATTTAGTATTGAGCGCATTGACAAACTTCTAATTAAGGCAAAGGAGCGATTTAAGCTCTTGCAATCCCATAATATTTTTGTAAAGCTTGATGATGGGCAAAAGGGCTGGGCGGAATACGCACCCTTTGATGCGATATTATTTTCAGCGTGTGCGAGGAATATCCCTCAAGTGATTATTAATCAGCTTCAAGAGGGTGGCGTGATTGTTGCGCCTATGCTTGAAGGGAATAAGCAGGTGATAAAACGTTTTAGAAAATGTAATGGAATTTTAGGAGCGGGCGAGTGCTTGGGCGACTGTCTCTTTGTCGATGTGCAAGATGATATAGTGAGGTAGGGCAAAAATGACATCAATGTCAATTTTTATCGCGCTTTCTTTGTGTTATGGTTTTGTCGGTGCGATACTTATTGCATTATATGCGGAACAGAGAGAGCAAAATGCCTCACTGCTTCATTTTCTTGCCTCTACGCAGTATAGAATCTACTTTTTGATTCTTAGCCTCTGCTCTTTTGGTGTCCTTATGTGGCAGGGCGTTGGTGTGTCCTATGCGATTTTGATGTTTTTATTCGTACTTGGCATTATTGATATTAAATGCCTCGCAATACCCGATGTGCTCAATTTTTCACTCCTTTTTATATGTGTGATATATGCTTTTTTGGATAGCAGTATGATTGGAGATAGCTTTGTGTATAGGGTGCTTTTGGGTTTTGGTGTGGGGGGAATATTTTTTGTTCTCAAAGCCTTTTATCAATCCCTTAGTGATAGGGATATTATCGGCGAGGCGGATATTATAGTTTTGAGCTCTTTGGGTATAGCTTTTGGCGCAATAAATGCTTTTGTGAGTGTTTTTTTAGGCAGTATTGCAGCTCTTGTTTATGCACTTATTCTCTATCTTTTTTTTAAGCGCAGTTTGTTCTCTTTAAAATTACCATTTTGTTTTTTTATTTTTCTTGGCACAATGGTAAATTTTATATGGATTGAAATTGGGATATGAACTATGCTTAAACGTTATTTATTTATGAGCTTTGCACAGGTGTTTTTTCCTTTCTTTGTCGTGTTATTATTTATCGCTTCTGTCGTGCTTTTGATTGATATTGCGGGGCGCACATATGTGGTAAAAATGAGTTTTTTAGATTTGGGGACTTTGTTTTTGTATCTCATACCTAGCAGCTTATTTTTCATCATACCCATCACATTTTTTACTGCCTTGGTATTAAGTATATCACGTCTAGCGTATGAATATGAACTCTTAGTGTGTTTCTCGCTTGGGAGCAAGCCCTTTGATATTGTGCGATTTTTTTTTCCTATCATACTTTTAGCTACGCTTATTTTGTTTGTGTTTTCGCTCATTATGTTGCCACTTGCCAATAGTGCTTCAAAAAACTTCGTGGCGCAAAAAAGAGCGGATATCGATGTGAATATTAAGCCCGGCGAGTTTGGACAAAAGCTGGGCGATTGGCTCGTGTATGTGGATAGCGTATCAAATCGTAATTATCAAAATCTCATTTTATTTTCCGAAAATGGTTTTGAGGGCGATACATTTATTGTCGCACAGGAGGGCAAGACAAACAATAATCAGGGGCTTTTTGAATTAAATCTCAGCAATGGTAGTGCATATTTTGCCGCTCCAGATGAGATTAAGAGGGCAGATTATAGACAAATGAGTGTGCGTCAAAATGTGAGCGCACCGCAGTTGAGGGGCTATGATTTGATTGAGTATTGGAGTGATGCTTTTATGCCAGATTCAAGGCAAAAATCGCGCAAACTCGCTCAAGCTGTGCTTGTCTCTCTTTTCCCTCTTGTGTCTATTTTTCTTATCCCGCTTTTTGGCATTGCAAATCCCCGCTTTAGCTCAAATATGTCTTATGGGTATGTGATTGCCGCGGTAAGCCTGTATTTTGTCTGTATGCACATTATTTCTGATAATTTCCCTCTGATTGGTATGGGGATTTTCCCTCTGCTGTGGTTTTATATAAGTTTTATGCTGTATAGAAAGTTTATTTCTAAGTTTTATTGATGTGTAGATTTAAAGCGGTAATTGCTTATGATGGAAGTGCGTTTAGTGGTTTTGCTCTCCAAAAGCATAGGCGCAGTGTTTTGGGCGAATTGATAGAATCTTTTGCGCGTGTGGGGATTGGCGGGGAGATTTTGGGGGCTTCTCGCACCGACAAAGGAGTACACGCCACCGCGCAGGTGATTAGCTTTCAAAACAAGCATATCCACAGATACGATACGCATTTTTTGCGCTCACTTCTTAATGCAAAGCTCTATCCGCATATTATGGTGCGCTCATTGTGCGAGGTGGATTCACATTTTCATCCGCGCTTTGATGCGAAGTGGCGCGCGTATCGTTTTTTGCTCTCTCCTACTCGTCCATCACCTTTTGCTTCAGCATATATAAACTATGAAAAAATCGGCGATATGGTGCGCTTTCATCAAGCCTTAAGGCTTTTTAAAGGCACACATAATTTTGTATTTTTTAAGAAAAATGGTTCATATACGAAAGATGATGTGCGACATATTTTTGATGTGCGACATTATCAGCGCGGGGGCATAGATGTCGTGTATATGCGTGGAAATGGCTTTTTGCGCTCACAAGTGCGCCTAATGGTGGGCACGGCTTTGAGCGTGAGTAGGGGCGAGATGAGTATTGAGAATCTACAGGAGCAGCTTTTAGGCAAAAAACGGCATTATCATTACCCTATTAGTCCTCAAGGGTTGTATCTTTGTGGCATTGGGTATTAAAAGACAACACAAATGTGAATTTTTACATAAAGTATGCGCTAAATCCCCTATCCCAGCCACTTAAATCCTTATAAAATTCCACATTTTTCGCATTTTGTAGCAATATGCCCATAGCCTCTTTTTGGTCATATCCCATTTCGCAGAGAAGCCATATATTCGTGCGCCCCTCTATGGTTTTTAGAATCTCCCTATACACATCTAGCCCATCCTTTCCCCCAAAAAGTGCAATTTGCGGCTCATAGCGAAGCGGTTTGCTTATAGGGTAATCATCTCTAATATAGGGTGGATTGCTGATAAGTAGCTCAAAGGAGGACATATCGGGCGGCAAAATCGAGCAGTGATGAAGGGTAATATCTGCATTTGGTGCGTGGGTAGCGATATTTTGACGCGCTACATAAAGTGCCTCTTGGCTAATATCTGTCGCAAAAAATCGACATTGTGGCTCTAGCCTAGCGAGTGTGGTGGTGAGAATGCCCGAACCTATGCCAATTTCTGCGATTGATGTGATATTATGCTTATGTATAAGCTCCCTTGCCTTATCGATAAGAATCTCACTCTCTGGGCGCGGGATAAGCACACTAGGATTCACAAAAAAATCAAATCCATAAAAACTTGCCTTTTGAGTGAGGTATTCGATAGGCATACCATTTTTGCGTCTAGAGACAAGAGAGAGAAAATGTGTAGCGAGGGTAGATTCTATAATTTGTGCGCCGTGTGTGTGAAGGTAGATTCGGGGGACATCTAGCACAAAGCCTAATAGAATCTCACTCTCCATTTTTGGTTTGAGCGAGAGATTTTGGGCTACAAGGGATAAATCGCTTGTAGCTCTTTGCAAAAGCTCATCAATACTATGCTTCATAATTTAGTGCTTTGAGCCTTTGTAAAAGCGGTGGGTGGGTGTAGTAAAAGAAAATGTATGCGGGGTGTGAGCTTGGAAAACTTTTGTTTTCATTAACAAGGCGCACGAGCGCGTTTGCAAGGCAGTGTTTGCTCGAAATCCCAGCACCAAATTCATCAGCAGCATATTCAGCCTTGCGACTAAAGTAGCCAATGAGTGGCATAAACCAAAAGCCAATAATAGGCGAGATAAGCAACATAAGCACGAGGATACTCGCGCCATTGTGGGCTAAGCCGATTGTATCAAAAAGTTGTGAGGGTAAATGCCCCACAACAAAAAAAAGTGCAAAAAGCACACAAGCCATAATAATGATATTTTTGAAAATATCATTATGTTTGAAATGTCCCAGCTCGTGCCCTAAAATCGCAATCAACCCATCAGCACTAATCTTATCAAGCAGGGTATCAAAAAGCACCACGCGCTTACTTTTGCCAAAACCACCAAAATAGGCATTGAGTCGCCCATCGTGTTTTGAAGCATCGACCACAAAAATACCACTACTTTTGAATCCTATGCTATTCATCAGGGATTCAATGCGGGATTTGAGGTTTTCATCATCAAGTGGGGTAAATTTATTGAAAAGTGGCGCGATAAGTGTGGGGTAGATAAAATTGACTAAAATAACGATTGCAAGTAGAGCTATGAATCCTGCAATCCACCACAGCGCGATATTGTCTATAATCGAAATAAGCAAAGTCGCCACAATGCCACCTAGAATAATGCTTAGGAACAGTGTTTTAAACAAATCGGCTATAAAAATACGTGGCGTTTGATTACTAAAATGGAATCTCTTATCAAGTCCAAATGTCTTATAAATACTAAGGGGTAAGTCAATAATGCTCCCAATGATGACAAAGCTAAGCACGAGAGCCACTCCTTGCCACAAAGGGTTGATATTAGGCGCAATAGATTGAATAATGGTGTTAAGGAAAGATAAGCCAAAGCTTACCCATAGCACAAAAACAACCGCTTCAACGACTTTAGAGATAATATCAAGCTTCAAGGAGGCGAGAGCGTATTCTCCTGCTATGCGATAATCTTCGGATTCTAAAAGAATAGCGGGTTTTAGCATTTCTGCTTTGATGTGTTTGCTTTGAAGTAGGGCTAAAATAATGCTAGGTATGGTGTAGAGGCATACAAAGAGCGCGATAAATAATATTAAATAGTCTTGCAAAATATTCTCCTTGAGCTAAGATGTAATGAAAAATCATTATCATAAAAGATAAAACACAAAAAAGAGTAAATTAACAAGCTTTTAACTACTCTTTTATTATCATTCTCGCAAATTTTAGAATCTTAATCAAGGATATGTTATGGAAACCAAATATATTTTTGTAACCGGAGGTGTTTTAAGTTCTCTTGGAAAGGGTATCACTTCTTCTTCAATTGCAACTTTACTTCAGCATAGTGATTATAATGTCTCAATCCTAAAAATTGACCCTTATATTAATGTCGATCCGGGCACGATGAGTCCGCTAGAGCACGGCGAAGTGTTTGTTACAAGCGATGGCGCGGAGACAGATTTAGATATAGGGCATTATGAACGTTTTTTGAATAAGGATTTTCATAAAACAAATAACTTTACCACAGGGCAAGTATATATGTCTGTGATTGAAAAAGAGCGCAAGGGCAAGTATTTAGGCAAGACGATTCAAATCGTGCCACATATTGTAGATGAGATTAAAAGTCGCATTAAACTCGCCGGAGACGGAAGTGATTTTCTCGTTGTGGAGCTTGGGGGTACCGTGGGCGATATAGAGGGAATGCCATACCTTGAGGCTATGCGACAGATGAAACACGAGCTAGGAAATAAGCAAGTAATTTCTATCCACGTTACACTTATCCCGCTTGTGCGCGCAGCTGGTGAGCTAAAAACAAAGCCCACCCAACATTCTGTGCAGGAGTTAAGACGCATTGGAATTTCCCCGCAGATTCTCGTGGCGCGCTGTGAAAAGAGCCTTGATAAAGAATTAAAGCGCAAACTTGCTTTGAGCTGCGATGTTGATGATGATAGTGTGATAGTGGCAGAGGATACAGAGAGTATTTATAAATGTCCGCTTAATTTCTTGGAGGAGGGCATACTCACGCCCATAGCGCGATATTTGGGGCTTGGTGCATTAGAGCCAAAAATGGATAATTGGGATATGCTTGTAAAAAAGATTATCGCGCCCAAAAGTCAAGTAACTATTGGCTTTGTGGGGAAGTATTTGAGTCTTAAAGAATCTTATAAATCCCTTATAGAATCTCTTATTCACGCGGGGGCAAACACCGATACGCGCGTGAATATTAAATGGATTGATAGTGAGCTTTTGGAGGAGAATATCACACTTTTGCACGATGTGGATTCTATCCTTATTCCCGGAGGGTTTGGCGAGAGGGGCATAGCGGGGAAACTTGCAGCGATTAAATATGCGCGAGAGGAAAATATTCCTATGCTTGGCATTTGTCTAGGTATGCAGCTTTCTTTGATTGAGTTCGCGCGCAATGTGCTAGGTATCAAAGATGCAAATTCTGTGGAATTTGATGTGTATACCAAAGAGCCTATTATTTATTTGATTGAGGATTTTATAGACACGCAGGGCAATAAACAGCTTCGCACGCATACTTCGCCTATGGGTGGGACAATGCGACTTGGTGAGTATGAATGCCACATCAAAGAGGGCACAAAACTTTATGAAGCCTATGGCAGAGAGAAAGTCATCAAAGAGCGACATCGTCATCGATACGAGGCAAACCCAACATATCGCACACTTTTTGAGCAAAATGGTATGATTGTGAGCGGCGAGAGTAATGGGCTCATAGAATCTATTGAACTCGCAAATCATCCGTGGTTTGTAGCCGTGCAGTTTCACCCTGAATTTACCTCGCGTTTGCAGCGCCCCAACCCAATTATCCTTGAGTTTGTGAGACAAACTCAAGGATATAAAAAAGCATAATGAAAGTAGATTTAAAACATATAGAATCTATGGGCGCGGATTCTCAACACACAGATATTCAAGCAGATTCTAAAAATACAGTATCTCAAAGTGATTATCCTATTCTTAGCAAGGCGCAGATTTTGGAGCGGCTTTTAGCGCGTGATGTGGAGAGGGGGTATAAGTCTCTCAAAGACTTGCCCCTGCCTCAAGCCCTAGCGCATATCACAGAGGGCGCGGAAATTGTTGCAAATTGTATAAAAAGCAATCAAGAAGTGCTCGTGGTTGGGGATTATGACGCTGATGGCGTGTGTGCGAGTGCGATAATGGTGCAATTCTTTAGAATCTTAGGCTATGCAAATATGCGACTCATTATTCCCAATCGCTTTACAGACGGCTATGGTGTGAGTGCCGCGCTCTTGCAAAAATATGCAAATAATGCTGCCGTGGTAATAAGCGTAGATAATGGTATTACCGCATTTTGTGCCGCACAATGGTGCAAAGAGGCGCAGATTCCGCTTGTGATTACTGACCACCACACGCCCACACACCAACTGCCAGAAGCTGATGTAATTATCGACCCCTATTTGAGCGAATGCACTTTTCCACAGAAATCCATTTGTGGCGCGGTGGTAGCTTGGTATTTTTGCGCTACTTTGAAGCAGATTCTTGATTGCGATGTGAATATGAGCGTGTTTTTGCCCTATCTCGCCATAGCGAGTGTGGGCGATGTAATGCCCCTTGTTGGCATAAATCGTCTGCTTGTTAAAAAAGGTATAGAATCTCTTTATACCACTTCAATGCCTTTTGCGCGGCTTTTGCGAGAAAAATACAAGAAACTTGACGCACAGACTTTGGGCTTTTATATCGTCCCATTGCTTAATGCCCCCGGGCGTATGGCGAGTGCCGATGTAGCTTTAGCATTTTTAGTCAGTGAGGATTTAGATAAGGCACAAAGCGCGTATGAGAGGCTTTTAAACCTTAACAATGAGCGCAAAAAGATTCAAAGTGAGGTTTTAGAATCCGCACACAAGCATTTGATAGAATATGATGATTTTGTGGTGAGCTACGCGCAAGGGTGGCACGAAGGTGTGCTGGGTATTGTAGCCTCGCATTTATCGAGGGAGTATCAAAAAAGTGCATTTGTGTTTAATGAAATAAATAATGTGCTCAAGGGTAGTGGGCGCAGCTTTGGTGATGCAAATCTTATCGCTTCTATCACGCCTTTGGCGGATAAATTACTGGGTTTTGGCGGACATAGCGGTGCAATGGGGCTAAGCGTGGAGAAAGAGAAACTGCGGGATTTTGCCTCATCTCTTTGTATGGTATGTGAGGAGAGCGAAGATAAAGATTCTGTGCTTGGCAAAATAGAGAGTGCGAATATTGATAGAGAGTTGCTAGAGATAATTGAGCACTTTGCGCCCTTTGGTGCGGGGAATCCAATGCCTGTTTTGATATGCGAGTATATGCGTATAGAATCTATTAAGCCTTTTGGCAAGGTGGGAGTGCATTTTGAGTATATCTTGCGTGATACACGCACGCAAACGCGCCTTGTGTGCGTGGAGTTTTTTGCGCCTTGTATGCGTGAGGTAGGGCAATGTGGCGATGTGTATTGTGAGATTATGCGAGATGATTTTACATTGGGAGTGAAACTAAAGATGATTGAGGGGAGATTTGTATAAAGGTTTTTAGAATCTTGGTTGTATCAAAAATATTTTTATATGTTTCTTTTTTAAGGTGGGGATAAAAATATGCAAATGTGAGTTTATGGCTTTGTTACTACACATCAAACATTCCCCTCGTGAGATTGTGTATGAAGATTCTAAAACCTTGACAAAGTCTTAGAATCTGCTGCAATGTTCTAAAAGCTAAAGCTTCCGCCTACGCGGAGATTAAGATATTGAGGAATAGGTATGTTCTCTACACGAGTGAATTTGGTGCTTGTTTGCAAAGCAACATCAAGGAATCCTAGCACATTTAGCCCACCTGTTAAAATAAGCCCCGTATCTTGTCGCAAGTCTTTCATCGCACCCACGCGCACATCAATAGCCTTTAAGTCAAAGGCGACACCACCGCCAACCATTTGGCTTTGCTGTCTAATATTGCTAAATGCAATCAAATCATTTGGGGTTAAATCCGCATCAAAAGCGACATTGAAAAATCGCGAGTTGTAGCCAATACCGGCGCGATATTGTGGCTTAAGCGTGATATTAGAAAAAGTAGATTCAAAAGTTGGCGAGTTAATGTTTTTTGCCACAAGTCCAAAAGTGAGATAGCGAAACTCCGGTAAATCAATCTCATAAAGTGCGCCAACATCAACACCAAAATTATTTGAAGAGATAGCTCCATCAAGCGAGGCAAAATTAGTAAGCTCTTTTTTGCCTATATTTTTATTAATAAACATTTCATTTTGACTACTTAGAGCATTCATCAATTTGCCTGTTAGCCCAATATTGAGGTTGCCATTTTTGAGATAAAAAGTGCGTGCATAGCCCACAGGCAATTCAGTAAGCACAAAGCTTGTAGCGATAAGCTTGTGATAATTACCATCTAAAGAAGCAATGAGCGAATAGTTGTTGTAATCACTTTGTGTCGAAGTTTTATAGCTAAAGCTATCACCATTATCTGTGAGTTCATAATAACTTCCATTGCCACCATCAATGATAAGACGCATACGAGAAGCATCAGCTTTGACTGACATACTTGAATATAAAGAAGTAAAAAGCGCTACGCCAAGGCTTCCAAGTTTTTCATTCATCGTTTTAGTAGAGAGTTGTAAAATTACGCCATTTTGGCTTACTGCATTGAGATTATTATCTTGAAAGATATCTTTAACGGCACTAATATCATTTATTGCTTTATCTAATTCTTTATCACCGCCTTTAGAAATAGTAATATTTTGCAAAAGCCCTCCTACACCTCCACCTGTGCTTGAACTAAAATCAAGATGGTCATAATCAATATTCCCTGCGATACTGCCAAGTATATTTTTTTGGTCTGGTGTGAGGGCACTACTTTGTTGCACTTGTTGTAGCACACTTTGTATCAAGTCATTATAGTTTCCATCGGGGTGCTGTTGGAGGTAATCTTGCAAATCTTGTTTGACATCACCACTAGGATTTGTTAATACAGAGGCAAGTGCATCTTTGACAACATTTGTAATCTCACCCACATTCGCTCCACTACCAGAAGCAAAGGTATTTACAAGTCGTTCTGCAGTATCTGCCATATTTTTGATATCAATCTTGGTAATTTTAGCAAGATTATGTTCTTCTAAACCAACACCCAAAGAATATCCCATTTTTACGCGCGGGTCGGAACTAAGAAGTGCAGGATTGTAGTAAAGCCCCCACGCAGAGTGCTTTAAGGCAACTCCTGCACCACCCATTGCCGCAGAAGTGTTACCCATAGAGCCAAACTCTAATGCTTCAAGTGAGCCATAGAAGCAACTGCTTAACATTCCTAAGGCAAGAAATTTTTTTCTAGTCCCCCACATCATAGTCTCCTTATTTTGCTACCAAAACAGGAATAGGAGAGGAGTTAATAAAGCTATTTTGATGAGAATTAAAGATTCTATGCAAGAGCGAAGATTCACTCGCACCAATGATAAGCAAATCATAGTTATTAACAATTTCAAGCACTACATCAATAGGATTACCTGTTTTTAGAATCTTTTGACAGGTAATACCCTCCTTATTAAAGGCAGATTCAAACTCACTAAGAATAGCATTTGATTTTTCATTTTCAATATTTTCTATTGTGCCATAATCTACAATTCCGCTTTCAGCATATACAACAATTTCAGGTGTTACGTGCAAGAGAGTGAGCTCTATCTCATCTCTATGTCCAAAAAATTTAATAATGGTCTGAATTGCTCTGCGACATTCTTGTGTATCACTTACTCCAAATAAGAGCTTTGTCATATTCACTCCTTATAGTTTAATTCTCTAATTCATTAATGAAGTCTATTATATCACAAAAATCGGCATTATAAGGAATTACCTTAATGCACCCTCCTTGTCCTAAACCGTATATTTCTTTGATTTGAGATGTATTAGAATCTTGGCACAAAGTTTTGTGCGCTCCTGCTTTGCATATTGCTATACCACTATTTTTCCACATAT
The DNA here is from genome assembly GCF_001460635.1 of Helicobacter typhlonius. Classification (NCBI taxonomy): domain Bacteria; kingdom Pseudomonadati; phylum Campylobacterota; class Epsilonproteobacteria; order Campylobacterales; family Helicobacteraceae; genus Helicobacter; species Helicobacter typhlonius. The sequence goes on along the minus strand of NZ_LN907858.1, from coordinate 1,448,729 downwards.
TTACAAGGGAGCTTGAACCGATTTTTCCGCCTTTGTAAAGTATGAAATTATTGTGCTCTATCTTACCTAGAATCATTGATGTGGTGTTTATTTTCAAATGATATTCCCCGACAAGCTTTAAACTTATGGGTTTAGGATAAAAATTCCTCGAGCCCTGCATAGATTCTAAAAAGCTTAATATCAATGTATGCGTATGAAGCAGCAAGGCTAAGGGATTACCGGGTAGGAGGATAATAATTGTATCACCCAAAGTCGCACAGGCAAGGTGTCTGCCGGGTTTTAGATTCACACCATCAAATAAAAATGTAGCGCCCATAGATTCTAATACATTTTTTATCAAGTCCGCATCGCCCACACTTGCTCCACCGCTTGTAATTACCACATCATATTCACTAAAACGCGCTAGGGCAAGTTTAAGCGCACTTTCATTATCTGGTAAAATCCCGCCATAGTTGCATTCATAGCCGCGTGATTGCAAAAGTGTGTAAAGACTCGTAGCGTTTGTATTGTAAATTTGATGAGGGGCTGCAGTTAGGTGCGGCTCTATGACTTCATCACCACTTGAAAATATCGCTACACGCAAGGGTGCGTAGGTGCAAATGGTGTCTATGCCTTGAGAGGCGATGATACTTAAATCAAGGTGATTGAGCCTCTTACCTTTGCGTAAAAGGACAGAATCTAGCGTGATTTCCTCGCCTTGAAAGCGGATATTTTGCCCTTTTTTAGGCTCTTGGCATTCAAAGATTACTTTAGCACCTAAATCTTGTGCCATTTCGATTTGCACTACCGCTTCGCTACCTTTTGGAAGCATTGCGCCTGTCATCACTTTATAGGTATGTCCGGCTTGTAGCTCAAGGTTTGCGGCATTGTCTCCGGCTAGGATTATTCCATCGCAAATACAAGGTTTATCATAATCCTCTAGTTTTATTGCATAGCCGTCCATTGCGGAGTTATCAAAGGGTGGCAGAGGCTTTGTGGCGATAATATCCTCGCTTAAGACACAGCCATAAGATTCAAAAATTGTGTTTTTACGCGTGTGTGCGGTGCGTGGCAAAGAAGTGCCTATCTTAAGGGCTTGTAAAAAATCAACCATATTTTTTTCTCCTCATATTTTTTAGAATCTTAGCAAAATTGCCGTAGCTGCAAATAGGCATTAGCTATGCTCGTAGCGATAGATTCAATATCTTTTAAATCCACATAACTAATGCTAATTAATTCCCTGCATTGCGCCTCTTCATAGCCCATAGATTGAAGCACAAAAGAGGGCTTGGCATTCCCATAGAGACAGTCTAGCCCATTAATTGCATAAATGCCCTCAATCTGCAAAGCTTGGATAATCTCACGTGCCTTTATGTGCTTAAGGCGCAGGGCTAGGGTGTTTGGCGCACTTAAATGCAGGGGCGCAAAGAGTCCAATATTATCTTGAAGTTTTGCTTTTAGAGATTCAAAAAATTGCACTTTAGAATCTTCAGCCTTAGGGGTAGCAAGTATGCTTTCAAGCGCAATAAGTGCTGCTTTGAAGAGATGTGGGCGTAAAAGTTGCGTGGTGTTATAATCTTTTAGCGCAGGGGACAAAGTCTGCGTGGGACTTAGGATAAAGCCACTCTTTCGTATTAAACCTATGCTTTCGCCATTGCAAATAAAAAATACTCTAAGATTCATAAGGGAGCGCAAAAATGCACATTTTTCTTGCGTGAGGGAGCTTAGAAAAAGTGAAATATCACAAAAAATAAGCACGTTTTCATAAGTGGTAAAAATCTCCTCAATAAGGGATTTTATGGGGTTTAGCGTCAGTAAGTCTTGATTGATGAGTGGAATAAAAAATGCAATGGATTGTGTAGAATCTATACAATCTGTTCGCACGGAATTTTCTTGTATTTTTTTAGAATCTGCCTCCGTGCGCGTAGAATGATTGTGCGCGTGATTCTGTGTAGATTCTAAACATATTTTGCAATTTTTAATAATGCCATTAGGATTAAGCGGCAAAAATGAAATGGCACTTGGATAAATCGCTGTGAATCTCTCTCCCGCGTAAAAACTCTGCTGTGATAGGCTAGGGGCTAGGGCTATGTGGAAATGATGTTTATGAAGTGTATCAAAAAGGGAGAGAAACTCGCCACAACTATAATCAAAACCTAGCGCAAATGAGGCATCAAAAAACTTTGCTAAGGATAGAGAATCTGCCTTAAATGTGCTTAAGAAGGCATTGTCAAATGTATTTGGATTTGCAAATTCTGTGTGAAAAAGCGCGTTTGCTACTTTGTTTTGCGGGACATTTGCTAAAAAATCAAGGTGTATTGACTCAAACATTAGCTTCCTTTATGTGTGTATTTGAAGCTCCGCTTATGCTCACTACATTGTATATCCTCGAATTTATCGAGGTATTCGAGGTAGCCGATGAGGTATTTGCGACTAAGGTTTGTATGTGTTTTTAAGATATTTACATCGACATAGCCGTGAGTAGCGATAAGCTCACGCATAAGACTTACAATGTGATTAAGCGCATTTGTGGTAATAAAAAGATTGTGGCTTATACGCACGACTTTTTTAGCAAGGCTTAGGGATTTAAGTGCATTATCGCCAAGCTTTTTATCAATATCAAAAGATTCATAGATATTATAGGGTGCAAGTGGTGCGCAGCCTTGCTTTTCTAGCTCGTTATAGAGTTTTTCTTGCACGAAAGTGTTAATATCTTTAATCTTGCAAGTCCTAGACATATAAAGTCCATTTTTAGAGATGATTTGCCCCTCGTCTTTTAGTTCATCAAGGGTGCGTTGGGCGAGTGCGGGAGAGAGCCATTTATGTTTTAGGCTTAGGCTTGAAGCAGAGAGTAGGGCGGCATTATTATGCGTGAAAATCTCTATAATATTTGACTTGACTAATTCAATTTGTGAGAGTGGGTAGAGAGTGAGAGATTTTTCATCAGCAAAAATAGATTCTAAATGCGCGGCAATATCGTAGCTTTGCGCGTGGCTTAGGGCGAAACGTTGCGTGGAGCTTACAAGCCCAAAGCCCTTTTTGTGAATCTGTGTAAGTAAAGTAAATGCGTATTTAAAGTCTTTTTGTGCGAGGGCTTGGAGTAAAGTAATTTTTGTGTGCTTTTTGATTGGGTCGATGATTGGATTTAACACTATGCCACCGCATATTTCGCCCTCATCATTGCGTAAAATAAAATGCTGTGAAAATACGCTAAAAATCACTTCATCGCATTTAAGGGTAGCAAGGGTCAAAGGCTTTTTGCTAAAAACTGATAAAATGCCCTCTTGCTTTAGAATTTGCACCTTTGCGTTATATTTTGCACTCCCTATATAAAACTGATAAATGCCATTATGTTTTATCTTGCCAAAAATACCCACATCGATACTATTAAATCCCCTCAAATAGCCCTTTGGCGCGAGGAGATAGCCTCTTTGTAGCTCATTATGGCTAATGCGGCTAAGATTAAGTGCGACACGATGAGAGGGAGTGGCGATTGTAGTGTCTAAATCGTGAATCTGTATGCCCTTAATCTCCACTTCCTTGTTGATATTATAAGCATAGAGCTTGTCATTTGGCGCACATTGTCCGCTAAGCACACTGCCAGTAACAACACAACCCGCGCCCTTAATCGCAAAGCTCCTATCAATATAATACATAAAAAGCCCAAAGTCCCTTGTTTTGGGCTTTGGTATAGAATCCAGCAGATTCTTTATATATTCTAGCTCCTTTGCATTATCTACCTGTGGGTGCAAGGAGAGCGCGATAGATTCTAATAATTGCATATCACAAGTGCTAAATTGCTCCTTGAGTGCGGATTGTAAAAGTGTGATTTTCTCATCGAGTTCATCTTTTGGAAACTTATCAATCTTTGTAATCACGCACACACAGGATTTTATCCCCAGCATATCGGCAATTTTTATGTGTTCTATGCTTTGAGGCATAATGCCCTCATTTGCCGCGACAACAAGGAGCAACACATCAATACCAAAAGTCCCGGCTATCATATTTTTCACAAGCTTTTCGTGCCCGGGCACATCGATAAAGGCGATATTGCGCGTTGGCAGTTTGAGCGCAGAAAAGCTCAAATCAAGTGTAATACCTCTTTGCTTCTCTTCATTAAGACTATCGCCATCAAAGCCATTGAGTGCCTTAATGAGCGTTGTCTTGCCGTGGTCGATATGCCCAGCTAAGCCTATGATAATATCATTATTCATCTCTTGCCTCTTTAAAAATGGCTGATATTGTTTCTACAATATAATCTTCATCGCCCTTAAGCAAGGTGCGCATATCAAGGCAAATGCTCCCCTCTTTAATGTAGGCTATTATGCCTCTTTCTCGCAGCAAAGATTCAAAGTTTTCTACATCAATATTTTTTGCTTTTAGACTAAGCCCAAAGGAGCTAAAGTTTTCATTTGGAAGCGAACCACCACCGGCAACTGAATCTAGCCTTATGCTCTTTACTTCTAGTGTTGCGATATTGAGCGCACATATATGTTCTTTTAGCGCGTTGGCTTTAGATTCTAAAGTTTTAGAATCTGCTAAAAGCATAGCGAGTGTTGGAATCTTATGATATGCCTTGTCTTTGTAGGCTTGAAGCGTGGCTTGGAGGAGCAAAATACCACATTTATCCACTCTAAAAGCTCTAAGCAGCGGATTGGTTTTAAGCTTTTTTATAAATTCTGCTTTGCCACAGATAATACCCACTTGGCAACCACCCAAAAGCTTATCACCACTAAAGCTAAGAAGTGAGGGCTTATAGGCGCATATCTCTTGCACACTGGGTTCATCTGTGAGGTGCAAAACTCCTAAATGTCCGCTCCCTAAATCAAAATAATCAATCAAATGATGTGCGCGTGAGAGCGCGATAAGCTCCTTTATATGACAGGAGCTCACAAAACCGAGTTGCTTAAAATTACTTTGGTGGGCTTTCATAATCATTGCACTTTGTTCGTTAATGGCATTTTCATAATCGCGCAAATGCGTCTTGTTTGTCGTGCCTACTTCGCGCAATACACTTTCGCTACTCGCCATAATCTCGGGGATTCTAAAACTCCCGCCAATCTCTATAAGCTCCCCGCGCGAGATAATGACTTCTTTGTGCTTTGCGAAAGTATTAAGGATTAAAAACACACTTGCAGCGTTATTATTCACTAATAGCGCGTCCTCACAGCCACAAATCTCACGCAGCAGTTTCACACAATGCGTGTATCGCTCCCCCCTTTTGCCCTGTGCTAAATCATACTCAAGCGTGTGATAGGAGCGCAAAAATGGCATTACTTCATCTAGTATTTCCTCGCTAAATACACTGCGTCCTAAATTTGTGTGAATCACAACGCCTGTGGCGTTAATTACGCGCTTTAATGTTGGGGCGCATTGCTTCTTTGCTTTGGATTCAAGCGTGGGGATAAGGTTTGCAATACGCTCTTTAAAATCCTGTGTGTCTATGTGCCCATTTTGTAAAGACTGCTTCAATTCCTGCAAATGCGCGTTTATGAGTGGCATAAGCATAGATTTATCAAAATCTTTTAAAGCAGAGAGCAGGGTATCTATTTTTGGAATAAGTCTCAAGAGTGCTTGCAAGTCATTATTTTGCGAATCGTGTTTGGTAGTTTTGTGTGAATCCTGTGGCATTTACTCCTCCGCACCTGTTTTGTCTTTGTATAAACAGCTAGGTTAAGATTTTAGCTTGTTTATAATAATGTAAGGCAAAAACATTAAGGAAGTAAAAATGGCGACAATTTATCTTGCAGGTGGGTGCTTTTGGGGGATTCAAGGCTATTTTGATAGGCTAAAAGGTGTGCAGGATTCACAAGTGGGTTATGCGAACTCTTATATTGCAAATCCTACTTATGAAATGGTATGTAGTGGCACGAGCGGTGCGGTGGAGGCTTTGGAGCTTACTTATGATAGGCAGATTTTAAGCCTTAATGAGATTATGGGGCGATTTCTTAGTATTATTAACCCTGCCGCACTTAATTTTCAAGGTAATGATGTGGGGAGTCAATACCGCAATGGCGTGTATTTTGTGGAAGTAGCCGATGAGGAGATTATCCGCAACAATCTTCGAATCTGGGAGCAAAATCACCAAAAAAAGGCAGTTACAGAAGTGTTTGCTCTGCGGAATTTCTACCCCGCTGAAAATTATCATCAAAAGTATTTAGTAAAAAATCCAAATGGATACTGCCATATTGATATAGAATCTGCGCTTGAAGAGTGGAAAAAATAGTCTGTGTGAATGTATAGATTCTAAAAGTTTGAGTTATTTATATCCCACTCGCCCTTTTGAAAAATCAATCAAATCTTGCATACTTCGCACAGATGGTGGAAACATCATTGTCGCAATGTTAAAGATTTTTAGACTTGTAAGGGCATCAGCATAGGCGCGGTGTGAAACAGGCGTGTGTATGCTTAAAAAATCATTGAGATAGGCAAGTGCATATCGTTTAGAGGGAATAACTTTTTTGGCAAGTTCAATCGTGCAAAGTTTGGGATTAAGCAAACCAAAAAACCCACATTGTCGCAAATGATAGTCCAAAAATCCATAGTCAAAATTCACATTATGCGCCACAAACACACTATAGCCTAAAAATGCCTTAAATTGCTTTAAAACCTGCTCCTTGCGCGGAGCATTTGCTATGTGATCGTAGGTAATGCCTGTAAGTTCGGTAATATTTTCTGGCACAAATGGCGCATAAATGTAGCTCTCAAAAGATTCTATAATCTTACCCCCACGCGTTTTAATCGCACCAATCTCTATAATCTCGCTACTTTGGGGCTTTGCACCATTTGTCTCAATATCGACAAATGTTAAATTGCTCTCTTCCCACATTTTCTTATGTGTTGAAAGGCTAAATCTCACTTCATCGCCATTAATTTCCTTAAACAAAGGCGCACCCGCCCCATTAAGCAGTTCGATTTCACTATCCACATCTGCATATAAACCGCCGATATTTTTCACATACATACGAAATTCTTTCTCGCTCATATCAGCGGTGCGGAGTTTCTCAAAAAGTTGGGCGTAAGTCATAGAAACTATTTAAGTTTAGCGATTGCTTCTGCATAATTTTGCGAACCAAAGATGAAGCTCCCTGCCACGACCATATCAATCCCTGTATTTTTAAGTGTGTGGATATTTTTATCACTCACGCCCCCGTCAATTTCAAGCAAACATTTGGGATTAAGCCTATCGCGCATTTTTTTGATATTATGGAGTTTTTTAATGCTAGATTCAATAAATCTCTGTCCGCCAAAGCCCGGATTCACACTCATTAAAAGCACCAAGTCAATATCGGGTAAGATGTATTCTAAAAGCTGCTCACTCGTGTGTGGATTGAGCACCACACCAGCTTTTACACCGCTATCTTTAATATGCCAAATGAGGCGATGTAAATGTTGCACTTCTTCAAGATGCACACTTATAAATGCAGGTTTTAGGGGCAAAAAAAACTCGACAAAAAAAGGCACATTTCGCACCATAAGGTGAATATCAAGGGGCTTTGAGGCGGCTTTGGCTATGGCTTCTACCACACAAGGACCCATAGTGAGATTTGGCACAAAATGCCCGTCCATTACATCAATATGCACATAATCACACCCCGCTGCACAGACACTCTCTACCTCTTCACCAAGTCGCATAAAATCCGCCGAAAGCACACTAGGTGCGACAAGAACTTGTTTTGCCATTTTTATCCTTTGAATAGAATCTAAACTTCAATCATTATATGAGAATCTTCTATGCAAAATATTCGCGCCATTGTATCATACAATCACTCTAATTTAATTGTATAGCCTATAATGCCACAAACTTATAAGGAATATATATGCCTGTATCTCACCCATTCGCGCCACTACTTGGATTATCTACTCCTACGCTTATTTATCCTGCTACATTGCCTAAGCCGCCCACGCCCTTTATCCCCTATGGTTTTAACATTGAAGCGCAAACTTTGCTCGCTCCACGCAATCCTAAGGCGATTGTCATCTTTGTGGGGGGCTTTTGCGATACGATTATGTGCGCTGTATATAGGAGTTTTATGGCATTCAATCAAGAATCTTGTATCAAAATATATGCGAGTTTCAAATCTCAAGCACTTTTTAGTGCGTGGTTGCCACTTCTTGTGCAATGCAATCTCCCTATGTTTGTTATTGCGCATTCTTGGGGCGGGAGTAATTTCTATAAAGCCCTGTTGGATATAGAATCTAAAAATGCAAACAATGATGTAAATTTGCATTATTTGCTCACACTCGACCCTGTGGGTTATCATAAGCCAAAGGTGCGCCCACTCGGCATTGGGTATTGGGAAAATGTGTATATCGCGCATAAGCACACATATCTGCGCCGCACGAATATCATCGCACTTATAGGACACGCGTGGAATGAAATTGCTGTGAGTGACAGCAATTTTGCGCTATACAAACCGCTTCATCACGCAAGTATTGAACAAATGATTGCAGCGACACATTTTGCCGATGAGCTTACAAAAATCATAAGCATTTAAATGCTATAATCCTAAGCCAATCCGCACTTTGGAGAATAAAATGATAAGCGTAATTATTGAAACATTAAGAGAATCCGCCCTACATATAGATACGCTCCTCAATCAGCAAAATGGGAGCTATCTACAAAGCACGAATGCAAGTGGAGATATGCAGCTTGAAGTTGATGTGGAAGCAGATAGAATCTTCCAAAAAGCCTTACTTGAACTACCAAGTGTGAAGGCGATTTGCAGTGAGGAGCAAGAGGAGATTTGCTACTCAAATAACAAAAATGCACCCTATATTATCGCCTATGACCCGCTTGATGGTTCTTCGCTCATAGATAGCAATCTTAGCATAGGAAGCATTTTTGGAATCTACAATGAGGAGCTAAAGCCTAGCTCACTCATTGCAAGTGGCTACATTGTCTATGGACCGCGGCTTGAAATGGTAGTCGCGCAGGAGCAGGTGCTGCATTATCGCTATGATGGCGCACAATGGCGCAATTTAGGGGTTTTACAGCTCAATACCAAAGGGCGTATAAATGCACCCGGCGGCACACAAAAGCATTGGGAGAGTAAGCATAAGACAATGATAGAATCTCTATTTATGCAGGGCTATCGTTTGCGCTATTCTGGCGGTATGGTGCCTGATTTGCACCAGATTTTGGTTAAGGGTGGGGGGCTTTTTAGCTATCCTGCTACCACTGATGCACCAAATGGCAAACTTCGTAAGCTTTTTGAAGTTTTCCCCCTTGCTTTTATCTATGAAAAAGCGGGAGGTTATGCGACAGATGGGACAAAAAGGCTTTTAGAGCTTGAAGTAGGGCATATACACGAGAGCAGCCCCTGCTTTTTTGGGAGCAAAGAGGAAATGGAGCTTGTGAGGAGAATCTATGAGTGAGAATGTAGCACAAAATATAGAATCTTCGCAGCAAGGTAATACCCCAATAAATGATGTTTATGAAAAGGCATTGCAAGATAATATCGATATTTTACAGCAATGTCAGCGTGATAAGGGTTTTAGCACCTGCACGATGTGTGAATTGCTCATTAGCTGTGAGGTGCGTAATAACTATGTTAAGGCGGTGTATAATAGTATGTCAAAGGGGCAGCACGGCGACTTTGATTTTAACTAGATTCTAAAATATGCGCTAGATTTTAGAATCTAGCAAAAAAGGAGTTTTATGCAAACAAAGACTTATATCACTTCACCTATTTATTATGTCAATGATATACCACATATCGGGCATTCTTACACAACTTTTTTATGCGATATGCTTAAGAAATTTTATCAACTTCAAGGGCAAGATGTGGTTTTTACTACTGGCACGGACGAACACGGGCAAAAAATCGAGCAATCCGCGCAAAAGCACCAACTTAGCCCACAAGACTACGCAGACAAAATTAGCATAAGATTCAAAGAATTATGGAATGAATTTAATATAGACTATGATATTTTTGTGCGCACCACGGATAAGGCACACTGCTTAAGTGTGCAAAAAGCTTTTGAGATAATGTATGTAAAGGGAGATATTTACAAGGGTAGTTACGAGGGGCATTACTGCATTTCGTGTGAGAGCTTTTTCACACAAACACAGCTTGGAGCAAACAACTCTTGCCCAGATTGTGGCAAACCAACACAAATCGTGCAGGAGGAGAGTTACTTTTTTGCACTTAGCAAATATCAGGAGAGGCTTTTAGCCCATTTTGCTAAGAATCCTACAATGATAACTCCTAGCTTCTATCAAAATGAGATTATCAATTTTATAAGCAATGGGTTAAATGACCTCTCAATCACGCGCACAAGCTTTGAATGGGGTGTGCCGCTCTTGTCAAATCCTGCGCGCAAAGATGATAAAGCCCACGTGATGTATGTGTGGCTTGATGCACTTCTAAGCTACCTAAGCCCCTTAGGCTATCTCTCTAATGAAGCAAAAATGCCTTATTGGGATAATGCCGTGCATTTTGTGGGAAAGGATATTTTGCGTTTTCACGCGGTGTATTGGCTTGCCTTTTTAATGAGCCTTGATTTGCCCCTACCTAAGCATATCTATACGCACGGGTGGTGGACGAGAGATGGTGCGAAGATGAGTAAGAGTATCGGCAATGTAATCAATCCCAAAGAAATGGCTGCCACTTATGGCACTGAATCTTTGCGCTATTTTTTACTGCGTGAAATGCCCTTTGGGCAAGATGGCGACTTTAGCGAGCGAGTGCTTATTGAGCGCATAAATGCCGAGCTTAGCAATGATGTGGGTAATCTCCTTAATCGCCTACTTGGAATGGGTGAGAAGTATTTTAGTCTTATTATAGATTCTAAAGATGTGGCGACACATTTTGCCGATGAGATTAACGAGCTTCATTCACACATTGATAAAGTTTGCGAAAAAATGATGCAAATGCAGCCTCATCGCTACATTGAGGAGCTGTGGAAAATCTACGCACTTGGCAATAATGCCATCAGTAAATACGAGCCGTGGAAACTCATCAAAAATAATCAGCAAGAACCCGCTATGGCATTACTTGGCTTAATTGCAAATATCCTCGCTAAAAGTGCGATTTTGCTCTATCCTATTATGCCTCAAAGTGCCGCTAAAATCGCTCACGTGCTAAGATTTAGTATTAATGAGCAAAGCTTTGAAAGATTTATCACTAAAAAAGAGCTTTTGCAACCGCTTACTTTGGAGAAAATCCCTCCACTTTTCCCACGCATACAAGAGGAGGCAAAGGCGAGTGATTGTAAAAATACACAATCTAGTGCAAAATCAATAAAAACAGCTAAAGAAGATTCTAAGGATTTAGAATCCTATATTGACATCAAAGATTTTAAGAAGCTTGATATACGTATAGGCACGATTTTAGAATGCTCCGCAATGGAAAAAAGTCATAAACTCCTTAAGTTACTCGTAGATGTGGGCGAGGAGAAGCCACGGCAGATTCTATCGGGCATATCACAGCATTACAGCCCAGAATCTCTGCTTAATAAGCAAGTATGCGTGATAGTCAATCTCAAACCAGCCAAGCTTATGGGCGAAATAAGTGAGGGAATGATACTTGCTAGTGAAGATGAAAATGGCTTATCGCTTCTAGGTTTAGACAAGGCACGAGCGAATGGGAGTAGGATAAGCTAGAACTTTTAGCAAAGGTGTCAAGTGAGGGTTAATGAAGTTGTAGAAATCGTTGGAGGCACACTTCTCAATACGCCTTCTATTGCGATGTTTTCACGTATAATCTGTGATGTAGAGCAGATAGAAAAGGGTGATTTGTTTATCGCGCTTGAAGATTCTCATATCACACAAGCCATACAGGCGGGTGCGTATGGGGTGATTTATACACATAAAATAGATATGAGTGATGAGGAGATAGCACATATTCTTGTAGAAGATATGCAAGATTGTCTAATGCGCCTTATCCGCTACAAACTTTTAGCAAGAAATATAGCTTTTGTCGCTCTGTCATCGCTTATTGAGGAGGGCATTGCTACAAATATCATCAATGATACGCGCGTTAGCTTTTTTAATGGCGATTTGTGCGCACTTATCGAACTTCTAAATGATGAGAATATTGCCTTTATTTTTACCAATAGCGAACAAATTTTACAGCTTGGATTCAATATTATCCATACAAACAAGTCAAAAGAATATCCATTTTTGGTGCTTTCACATACACTTTTTGATAGCACAATTTTGTATAAAGAGGCGCATTATCGCATTAATTTGCCAAAACTATTTTTTAGTGAGCTAAATAGTGTTTTGCAGTTGTGTGAGCAGGAGGGCATAGACTATGCACTCGAGCAATTTAAGCAGATTCCATTTTTTAAGCCAAATTTTTTAAACGCATTTGGCAAAATCATCGAATATGGACAAGCTTCAAAGGTCGCTATTGCGGAGGAAGATATTGAGCAATTTAAGCGATATATGGCATATATTGCTAATAACGCGACTTGGGGGAAGATTCTATTCCTTGTGCCTCCTGTGTATGTGGAGCTTTTCAATCAAATTGCACAGACTTTTCCTTACTCCTCGCACGAAGAGTTGTGTGGGCATTTGCATAGAGAGAATTTTAACTTCGCACTCATTCTTGGTATAGACGATGAAAGCCTTGTATGTGCGCTCAATACTAATCGAAGATATGTGTTAGAGCCGGATTTGTTTTCTACCTTGTTGAGTGAGGAACAGGCGTGAGCGATTTTTTTGACTATCAGGCAAAAAAAGCTTCGCATATCACCAAAGCAAAAAATATTGCACCGCTTTTGGAGCAAATCACGCATTTGCCTACAATCCCCGCGACTTTTCATAGTGATAATGGTTTGCATATTACTGCGCTTGATTGGAATCTTTACGCGCCACATAAGCAGCGCATTTATGATTTGGCTTTGCAGCTTAAGCCTTGGCGCAAAGGACCTTTTTTTTTATTTGACACACATATTGATAGTGAATGGCAGAGCGTTATCAAGTGGCAGATTCTAAAGCCGCATTGTCATCTAGGTGGCAAACGCGTGGCTGATGTGGGTTGTAACAATGGCTATTATATGTTTGAAATGCTGTGTTTAGAATCTAAACCCCAAAGCATTATAGGCTTTGACCCTAGCGGTATTTTTAAGGCACAATTTGATTTTATCAATCACTTTGTGAAAGCACCGCTGTGCTTTGAACTGCTTGGCGTGGAGGATTTGTATAGCTATACACAAGCATATAAAAGTCCTTTTGATGTGATTTTTTGTCTGGGTGTGCTGTATCATCGCCTTGACCCCATAGGCACATTAAAGAATCTGTATCAGTCTTTGGCAAGTGGCGGAGAGTTGATTTTAGATACACTTATTTATGAGAGTGAAGATGAAGTATGCCTCTCTCCAGCCCAAAGCTATGCTAAAATGTCAAATGTATATTTTATCCCGAGTTTAAGAGCGCTTCAAGGTTGGTGTGAAAGGGCGAAGTTTAGTGATTTTGAGATTTTAGGCTTTAAGCCCACAACTACGCAGGAGCAGCGACAAACGATGTGGATAGATTCTAAAAGTTTGGGTGATTTTCTCAATCCCAGCACAAATCTTACCATAGAGGGCTATGCGCCTCCGTTGCGTGGGTATTTTAAACTCAAAAAACACTAAAGGATACAAATGATAGAAGATGACTTTAATGAAGAAGATGTAAATATCCCACTTGAAAATGATGATTTGCTCATCTGCACCGAGATGTCTCCTAGTGTCGTGGGAGAACTACTTGAGCTATATAGCAATAAGGCGGTGGTGCGCTTTAGTCCCACAGATCGTATGATAATGGACGAAAGCAAGATGATTCACGCAGGATTTGTGTTTAACGCCGCAAGTTTTGCCGCAATGGCTGCGATTAATAAAAAATATAGCGTGCTTATTGCCGCTGATGTGAAGTTTCTCGCCCCTATTGAGCTAGGGCACGAGGTAACATTTAAGGCAGAGGCAATTCAAAGCGATACAAAGAAGTGTGAAGTAAAGGTGGAGGGCTATTTGCTTGATATTAAAATCTTTGATTCGCTCTTTCATATTGCCGTGTTTGATAAGAAAATCTTTAAGTTGCGTTTTAGGGACGATAGCTAATAGAAAGTATAGCAGCATAATCCAAAACGCGAGATTTGATAGTATTAAGCTTTGAAACACGAGAGCAAGTCTCTGCAATGCGTGAGTAAGAATAGCATTGGCAAATTCTCCTCTTGTAATCACCTCTACAATACTTTAGGAGTTTTGCACTTTGTGTGATGTTTGATGATAAATAGAGATGTTATTCGCCTAAAGATTCTCAATCTAAGCTGCATTTTTGAATCTAGGTTAGCAAAAAGCCTCTAAAAATACTTTCTATATCCCAATAAAACCTTTGTAATTGCTTGTTTTGTTTGCCTTTGATTGAGTAAGGCTTGGCTGTAAAACATACTTCCGCCCCCAAATTCAAAGAAAAATGTGTGTCCATTTTGAGAGATGAATTCGTGTCCTATGCCGCCGCTCACTTCTATGTAGTATGGGGCTTCTCCAAAGTTGTTGTATTTACCGCCCGTGAGCGCGTATCCTCCACTTATAAATAGATATGGGCGAAAGTAGGTTACGCCCATAGCTGATACCACGTTACTACCAGCAAGATAGCTCAAAACCATTTTTTCATTAAAGAGCAAGGCGGCGCTGTCGTATTTAGAATCTATGAGTTTTAGTCCAAAGCCCTCAATGCTGATAAAATTACGCCATTCTACAATCTCGCCCTTTATAAGCGGGAATGAAAACTCAAGCCCAGCACCCATTGGCGCACCTGTCCTCGCATATACCCCAAAGGAAAAAGTGCGATTGTGCGCAAAGTCCTTTGCTACGCACACATTACCTAATACACAGAGCAATAAAATGAGCTTTTTCATATTCTACCCCCTTTAAGATTCTTTAACTTGGTGCAGCACAAATCCACCCATTAAGCTAGGGTGTAAGTGATTCTTTTGAAGTTTGTTTGCGGTAGATTCTAAGGAGTGAGATGAAAAGCGCAGTCAAAGCGGGAGCGATGATAATGCCCCAGAATCCTAAACTTGTGAGTCCTGCCAAAATTGCAAAGAAAATGAGAAGCTCATTAATCTGCACGGAGGTTTTTAGAATCTTCTTGTTGATAATGCCAATAAGGATAGGCTTGATGATATTGTCAATCAGCACCGCACACACTACGAGCGCGTAAATGGCGATAATAATGGCATTTTGCGTGTGTCCTAAGTAAAATTCATATCCTGCAAGGGGTAACCACACCAAAGAGCCGCCGACAATAGGCACAATCGAGGCAAGTCCATAAAGCATACCAAAAAAGACGCCATCATAGCCAAAAAATATAATCATCACGCCAAAGGCAAAACCCTGTAAGGCGATATTGAGGAGTGAGGTATAAAAAACAACTTTAATGGTATTTGTTACTTCATTTAGCACGAGCGTGATTTGGGTGTTTTCAAAGGGTATGAGCTCGGTGATGTAAGCATAGGCTTGATTGCCATAAAGAAAATAGAAAAACAAAAACACGATGATAAAGCCTGTGTCTATCATAAAGCCCAAGCTTGATTTACCAAGCTGTGAGCTGAAATTAAATACATAGCCAAGGATTGATGAGGCAGAAATATTCATCAATGCGGATTCTACTTTGACCTTGATTTCAGGGAAAGAGTTAAAAAGCGAGAGAATTTGCTCTTTGCTTCCCTCGATAAAGGCACTAAATGCAGCGGGATTGAGTGTGAGCTCTGTGGCGGAGGCAATGAGGCTTTTGAGTAGGAAAAAGAGAGGCACAACGAGCAAAAGCACCAAGATACATACGCTGATAAATGCACTCACAATGGGGTATTTGATATGCTTTGATAGGGTATTGTATAAACCAAATGTAGCGATAGAGATGAGGAGTGCGATGAGAATATCCATTAGATATGCGGCATAGACATAATACATCGCATACGCACTTACACCAAAAACTATCCAAAAAAATGTAATTGCTCTCACAATCTTCACTCCTAAAATCAAACGCTAAATAATGCCAAAATCATAGAAACTATAATAACGCAAAGGCTTAAAACAGCGGATTCTAATGGATAATACCTTAATAGCATTTTAAAATATTTTTTGCATTTTATGTGATTTGTAAGCGAGGCGTGGCATTTGTGCCAAGACTATGTTTGATAAATGTCCTGCAAGAAGTAATATATATTTTGTGGATTCACTTTCTATCTGCTTTGTAAGTCCAAATCCACATAGCATAAGAATCTGCAAAAAATGAAAATACAATATGTAATTTAAAATATTTGTAAAAAGTAACATTTGTATAATTTTTGCGTATTTTTATAGAATACATATTGTAACATTAATTTTATGTGATAATATGCAGTCAAATTTTATCGCAAAGGATTGTAAATGGCAAATCTCAAACACAATAATTTTTCACAAGACACACTCGCACTTCACGCGGGTTATACTTATGATACCCAACGCACTATGAGTGTGCCTATCTATCAAAATACTGCTTATAGTTTTGAAAGCTTAGCTCAAGCCGCAGCACGATTTGGCTTAAAAGAGCTTGGCAATATTTATACGCGCCTTACAAATCCTACGACAGATGTGCTTGGTGCGCGACTTGCAGCTGTTGAAGGAGGTGTGTTTGGTGTGCCTACTTCAAGTGGAAGTGCGGCGATTTTTTATGCGATTGCAAATTGTGCGGAGAATGGCGATAACATCGTGTATTCAAATAAAATTTATGGTGGCACACAAACGCTTTTTGTGCATACTTTAAAACGATTTGGCATAGAAGCGCGCGTGTTTGATATTGATGATATTAATGGCACACTTGAAAAGGTTATAGATTCTAAAACAAAGGCAATTTTCTTTGAGAGTATTTCTAATCCGCAAATTTCTATCGCCGATACAGAATCTATCACAGCCATTGCTAAAAAGCACAAAATCATTAGCATTTGCGATAACACCGTGGCTACTGCATTTTTGCATAAGCCTTTTGATTATGGGGTTGATATTAGTGTGTATAGCTTGAGTAAGTATGTTAATGGGCAAGGCAATGCTCTAGGTGGGGCGATTATAGAGCGAGCAGGATTAAATGCGCTTATTAAGGATAATCCACGTTATCCTGCCTTTAATACGCCAGACCCTAGCTATCACGGGCTTGTTTATGCGAGTTTGCCTCTACCTATTTTCAGTATTCGCCTTATTACAGAATGGCTAAGAAATATCGGTGCGACACTTTCTCCACAATCAGCTTGGCTTTTATTGCAAGGATTAGAGACTTTGGAGCTACGCATTAAAAAGCATAGTCAAAGCGCATTGCAAGTCGCACAATTTTTGGAATCTCACCCTAAAATAAGCAGTGTATCTTACCCATCTCTATCAAGCAATCCTTACAAATCTCTGCTTGATAAATATTATGCAAACTCGCAAAGCTCGGGGCTTATTAGCTTTGAAGCACAAAGCTTTGAAGAGGCACAAAAAATTTGCAATAGCACAGAGATTTTTGCAATGGTGGTTAATATTGGCGATAGTAAGTCGCTTATCATTCACCCTGCCTCTACTACGCATTCACAGCTTAGTGAAACGGAATTAGAATCTGCAGGTATTACGCCTTGCACAGTTCGTTTAAGCATAGGCTTGGAATGCGCACAAGATCTTATTGCGGATTTGAAAAAGGCTATTGAATCTTAAGATAGTTCATATAAATTGGGAGATAAAAGGATTGCTATGCCTGTTGTGATACCAGAGGATATACCTGCTTATACATTTTTGCAACAAAATGCTTTTATTATGGGGGCAAAACGCGCAATACATCAAGATATTAGGGCGCTAGAGGTGCTAATTATTAACCTTATGCCTACAAAAATTGAGACAGAAAATCAGCTTCTCTCTCTCCTTGCAAATTCTCCTTTGCAAGTTAATATTACATTGCTTTCAACAGCGAGTTATATTGGGACAAATACGCCTAAAAGCCACCTTGATAGATTCTATGTGAATTTTAGCGAGATTAAAGGACGCAACTTTGATGGTGCAATTGTTACAGGTGCGCCCATTGAGCATTTGGCATTTGATGAGGTGGTGTATTGGAGTGAGCTTGTGGAGATTATGACATATTTGAAAAATCATTGCACAAGCACCTTGTATTTATGTTGGGGGGCTATGGCAGGGCTATATTATTTTCATAAGATTCCAAAAATATCCCTAGACAAAAAGCTTTTTGGTATTTTCGCGCATAGTAAGATACAAGAAGATTTGCTCCTTAATGGCTTAGATGAAATTGTGTATATGCCTCATTCTAGGCATTCAGGCATTGATGAATCTTATATTAAGCACACAAGTTTAAAGGTCTTGCTTCAAGGGGAGCAAAGCGGTGTGAGTGTGCTCAAAGATGAAAAAGATTATTTTATCCTCTCTCACCCCGAATATGCCAAAGACACGCTTTTATTAGAATATGAGCGCGATAAGCAAAAGGGCTTAGAGATTGAAAAACCATTTGGGTATTTCAATGAGCGTAACGAGCCTGTGTTATCGTGGAAATCAAGCGCAAGCGTGATGTTTGCAAATTGGCTTAATTTCTCGGTGTATCAAAACACGCCTTTTGTGTTATAGAGGTTTGCTTGCTTCTATATAAAGGCTTGAAAAAGATCTCTCTTTTGCGTCAAAAAGCAATAATGTATCGCGTCCATTATTAAAAGAGGAGTGTTGAATATCCACAAAACCAACCGCTTCAAGTGTATAAGCTAATCTATCATAATCCCATACGCTTAAATGGAGGTATTCTTGTGTGAGTTTTCTTATATACTCACTTGCTAAAGCTCGTTGGGTAGAATCTTGTTTTTTTGCATTAAGGTATTGCTGTATATTCAGTTCTAAATCAGGCACACTTAGGCGGATTGTGCCATTAGGCTTTAGAATCCGAAAAATCTCCCTCAATAAAGCAATCGCATCGTCAATATATAAATGCTCTAGCGTGTGTTCGGAGAATACGCCATCAAAGGTATGAGAAGGACATTGCAGAGGATAGCGCAAATCAAGCTGCCATTGAGGCATAGGTAGAGAATAGGTTTTGTAAGGCTTAAGGTGCGAGAAAAAATCGGCATTAATTATATTATGCCCCCCCCCCCATTACTTGTCTAAATTGATTGCCACAGCCAAGATTGAGATAATTTTTCTCTCCTTTGGTATTGAGTTTGTGAAAATTGGGTGTGCGTGAGGGCAAATGCGAGAGAAAGACTCGTCCCAAAAAGCTTATGATTTCAAATTTAAGCATACCTTTGAGCGTAGATTTGTATTCTTGTAAAATAGGCTTATTTGGCACTTCTTGCATTTAATTTCCTTGTGTTGTAATAAGGGTAGATTCTATAAAATTTTTACAAAATGATAACTTAATCTCTTGTAAAGATATTAAGTTTTTGTTTAATGTGAGATTTGAATATGCTCTAGGAGTTTATTATGGCTGGGTGTTTGAAGTTATAGCTGATGATGTGAGTGCTTTTTATTTAGGCAAGTCAAAATTTATACTTGTTTTAGCGTAAAGGCAAGGGCTTTTAAGTTTATTTTTGTTACAATGCGCGCTAACCTAAATGACGCGCATTTCCTTACATTCGCTAGTCTGTTATTAAAAGATTATTGGGCTAATCGTAGTAGTTTCTGTGTGTCGGTGTTTCTGCTTGAGCTGCTAACGCAGTGAGGATTTGCCGCCTAATGAGATTCTCTTAGCTCTGTTTGTGGCTTTTTTAGGCTACGCACATTGGGGTAACGCTCATTTGGGGGTTTATAAAACTTAAGGACTATTATGCAAGAGCGGATTTTGATTATTGGTAATGGAGGACGTGAATATGCCATAGGCTTGGCATTAAAACAAGATAGCAGAATAGAATCTTTATATTTCGCACCCGGCAATGGTGCTACACATAATCTCGGGCAAAATCTCCCTTATAAAACTACACAAGACATTTTAGAATCTATCACAAAATATAATATTACACTTGTTGTTGTAGGACCTGAAGCACCACTTGGCGAGGGTTTAAGCGATGATTTGCGCGCTCATAATGTTCGTGTTTTTGCACCCTCTAAAGCGGCAGCAGCTTTAGAGCTAAGCAAGGCTTATATGAAAGATTTTGTCTCTAAGGCAGAGATTCCAACTGCACGATATATTCAATCAAGTGATTTTGATTATATTTGTGCTTTTATTGATACGCTAACGCCACCCATTGTGGTAAAGGCTGATGGCTTATGCGGAGGCAAGGGCGTGATTATCGCACAAAGCTATGAGGAAGCAAGGCAAAGTGTAAAAGATATGCTTTCTGGCACAGCTTTTGGAGAAGCGGGGAAATGTGTCGTGGTCGAGGAATTTTTAGATGGATATGAACTTTCTGTCTTTGCGCTTTGTGATGGGAAAGATTTTGTAATGCTCCCCGCGTGTCAAGATCATAAGCGGCTGCTTTCAGGAGATAAAGGACCAAATACCGGTGGTATGGGCGCATATACGCCCACCCCCTTATGTGATGAGAATCTAATGGATAAAATTAAGCAGCGCATTATTGCTCCCACACTTGATTCAATGCGTAAGAATGGCACACCATTTGAGGGAGTGCTTTTTGGTGGGATTATGGTGGTAGAAAAAAATGGTGAGTTAGAGCCATATTTGCTAGAATTTAATGTGCGATTTGGCGACCCTGAATGCGAAGTGCTAATGCCTATGTTACAAACGTCTTTGCTTGATATCATTTTGCATTGTATTGAAGGTAGAGTAGGACAACTCCATTGTGAATTAAAACATCAATATGCAGTAGCAGTAGTGGCTTCATCAAAAGATTATCCTTATACTTCAAGCGCCTCTGTGCCTATTAAGATTCAAAACTTTGATGAGCATCTAGGGCATATTGTGTATGCGGGAGTGAGTGTAGATTCACAAGGGCAACTCATAGCGAATGGCGGGCGAGTGCTTTTGGCTGTGGGACTTGCTTCAAGCTTAAAACAAGCACGAGATAATGCCTACAAGATTCTAAAAAATGTATTTTTTGAGGGTATGCACTTTAGAGATGATATTGCTTACAGGGCGTTAAAAAATGCAGACTAGACACACATTAAATCTACTTCTTTGGCGAAGAGTGGCACAACAAAAGGACTTGGAGTAAAGGTATGGACGAAGAGCAAATTTTAGATATGCTAGAGAGGGAGAATCTGCATCTTGCCGATAAGACATTGCGCTCTTTAGCGTGGCTTATTGATGTTGTGTTACTCTCTTTTATATTTACGCTTATCCATTTAGATACACTCTCACAAATGAGTGAGGTTAATAGCGATTATGAAGCGTTTAGAAGCTTTGCTATGGCGTATGCGTGGCAGGTGTGGATTCTAAAGATTAGCTATGATACACTATTTGTGTGGTATTATGGAAGTAGCATTGGTAAGATTCTATGCAAAATGCGCGTGGTAAGCGTGGATTTGCTCGATAAGCCTACATTTATTTATACACTCCTTAGGGCTTGTGGTAAATATGTGGGCGAAAGTTTGCTTTTTGTTACCTATGTGTTTGGTCTGGGCGATAAATGTGCGAGGACTTTGCACGATAGATTTGCAAAAACTTTGGTAGTTGCGTATTGAAAAGGTATTTTTTTCTCATATGTGCATTGTGTGCCTTGCTCTATGGGCAGCAAAATACTAATATTTTTGATTTATCCGCAGATGATGTAAAAGCACGTAATGATGAGGTAATCGCAGAGGGAAATGCGTTTTTGCTCTATAATGATGTGTATATGGTGGCGAATAAAATCATATATAACAAGCAGAGTAAAGAGGCGCACCTGCAAGGTGGCGTGAAGATTTATCAAGGTGATGTGCTATATCTTGATGTAGAGGAAGCAAGTGTAAATATGCAGGATAAGCAGGCGAAGCTCTCACATTTATATTTGCAAAGCACGATGGGAATTTGGCTAATGTCAAAGCAGGGTAGTGGGCGCGAGGGCGTTTATAGTTTTAAGCGCGGGGTGATTTCGGGCTGTGATATTACCTACCCGCTGTGGCATTTGAATGTTAGCTCTGGCACCTATAATTCACAGAAAGAATATATGAGCGTATGGAATCCGCGCTTTTATGTAGGTGCGGTGCCGGTATTTTACCTGCCTTATTTTGTTGCACCTACGGGCAATGTGCGCAAAAGTGGCTTACTCGCACCCGAAACATCTTTTAGTAACAAACAGGGCTTTATGTATATGCAGCCTCTGTTTATTGCGCCTTTTAACCGCTGGGATATAACGCTCTCCCCACAAATCCGCACAAATCGTGGTTATGGCGGGCAGTTTGAATTTGCCTTTGCTGATAGGGATAATAAAACTGCACTTCTGCAAATGCGCTATTTTCAAAACACCGATGATTATATGCGAGAAAATAATCTCAAGAATCAATATATTTATGGGGGGACTTTCAGTTACATCACGGATCATATATTCACGCGTGGCGATGATGCAAAAGATGGATTTTATGCGGACATCACCTATATGAACGATATTGAATATATGCGCCTAAAAAGCCTCAATGCCGCGTTTAATACGCGTCTGTATGAATCTCGTATCAATTATTTTGTTAATGGCAACAAAAATTACTTCGGCACCTATTTTAAATATTATCTTGATCTCTCAAAATTCAGCAATCAGGATACTTTTCAGGTTTTGCCACATATGCAATATCATCATTATACAGATTCGCTTTTTTTTGAGAATCTCCTCTATACATTTGACTTGCAAAGCAAGTATGTTACGCGCTATAATGGATATGGGTATTTTCAAAATACTATTTCGCTCCCCATAGGCGTGGCTGTGCCACTTTTTAACAATTATATAAGTTTAGGTGCAAGTTTTGATATGTATGCAACTTCGGTTTTATTGCAAAATGCGCAAGGGTTGGTTGATGCGAGAAATGAGACACTAAAAAATCGCATTAACTATTCGGTGGGAAGCTACAATATTTCGTTAAACTCCGATTTGGCGCGTCCTTATAAGCATTTATTTCATTCTGTGCATTTAGAGGCGATTTTTAGTGGTGCATTGTATAAATACACTTCAAGGGCAGTTTCAGATGAGCGATATGAGGCATATAATGCACTATTAGAACAAGGCATAGATTCTTCACTTTTGGCATTATATTGGAATCCTAGTGATATAGTTGATGTGATAAAAAATAAGCATAAGGTTGATTTGCGGCTTTCGCAGTATTTTTATGGAAAAAATGGCAAGGAATTGTTTTATTGGCGTATGTATCAACGTCTCTTTATGCAAGATAGCTTTTTGACAAAAAATCAAGTATTGCAAAATGAGCTTGGATTCTCACCCATAGATGGGCTTAATTTAAGTGCTTCCACATTTTTTTCATACTCACTTGAACGCGTTAGCGAAGCTTCTGTGAATGCCTCGTTTAACAAATGGGGGTTGGATTCTAATCTTACTTATTATTTTAAGCTTGATCCTATGTATCTCTCATCAGGCTTATACTCTACCGGTAATACAGGCTTTGCTCGTGGGAGAGTAGGATATGATTTTGGGCTGTTTCGCCTTGATGCGAATGTGGGCTATGATGTTGGCGTAGGGTATTTAAAGGATTGGTATGTTACAATCTCCAAAGATATTCGGTGTTTTGGTGTGGGATTCAAACTTGCTCAAGATGTGCGCCCTACACTTACAGCTAATAACGACATTACGCCTATTACAAATCAGTATGTGAAGGTTGAGTTTCGTTTCGTGCCTTTGGCAAATACAGGTTTGAGTTATAGATTCAAAGAATAAAGGATACAAGTTGCAGCACATTGTATTTGAAAAAAATGAAGATGTGGTTCAGGCGGTTTTTGATGTGATAAACCTTAAGGACTTGCCACTGCAAAATACGATATTGCTCGTTATTGGGCGAGATGGCATAGAGTGCGCATATGAACTTGCTCAAAAGATTAAGATTCCAATGGAATTTCTTTTTACGCGTATTATTCCCGCACCAAACAATCCAGAGTGCCCTATTGCGGTGGTAAGTGAAACTATGGAGATTATCATTAATGAAGATTTAGTAAATGCCTTTGAAATAAGCCTAGATTATATTTATGGCGAAGCAAAGCGTCAATATGAGGAGGCAATATTGCAAAATCGCTATCAGTTGCGTCACGGCAGGGAGCTTGTCTCGCTCAAAAACAAAGATGTTTTACTTTTTGATATGGGTGTGGAGACGGGATTTCGTATGAGTGTAGCGATAAAAACTTGTATGAATATGAATGTAAAAAGCCTGACTGCCATAGCACCCATTATGCCAAAGGATATTTATGAAACTTTAGGCGAGATTTGCGATGAGGTGTGCTGTCCCTATCCTATTGAATATTATGTTTCTATGGCGCATCATTTTCCAAAGCTTGTGCCACTTACAGATGAGGCATTTGAGGATATACTGAATAAAAGCACGACAAAGGATAGCAAATGAGACATATTGAGATTAACTTAGAGAATCTGCACGAGCGATACAGCCTTGAATATGTGGCAAAGGCAGCAAATGGGGCGATTCTTTACCAAAATGGCGGCAGTGTGCTACTTGCGAGTGTTTGCACACAAGAAGATGAGGAGCTAAGCGAAGACTTTGTGCCTTTAAGTGTGCAGTATATCGAAAAGTCCTATGCAAAGGGCAAGTTTCCCGCAGGATTCATTAAGCGCGAGGGTAAGCCTAGCGAGTTTGAGATTCTCACTTCAAGGCTTATTGATCGCACATTGCGTCCGCTTTTCCCAAAGGGCTATGGATACAATACTTCTATTACAATTTTAGTTTTAAGCTATGATGGTAAGAGTGATTTAGCTCTCAATGCCCTAAATGCCGCAGCAGCAGCCTTATATATTTCAAATTTGCCCTTAGAATCTTTGCGTGAAAATGCAGTCTCTGGGGTGCGAATAGGGCGTATAAATGGGGCATTTGTGATAAATCCTAATACAGAGGAGATAAAGCAAAGCGAGTGTGATATTTTTATTTCTGGGCGCGGAGATGAGCTTTTGATGATTGAGATGAAGTCTCTACGCACCAATGATTGCGCCAATGAGCTAAGTGAGGAAGAATTTTTATCCGCCATAGAGTTAGCCAAAAACTATATTTCAAAAGCGACAAAGATTTATCATCAGCAGTTTGCGCCATATAAAAAGCCACCGCTTCATTTAGAAATATCACAAAAAGTATTAGACAGCGAGTTGCAGGAGCGCATTTGTAGGGAGTATAGAGCGCAGATGAGCCACGCCATAGATTTTATGGCAAAGTCCGAATCTTTGAGGCATATTAACGCACTTATAGCGCAAGTTGCTAAAGATTGCGCATTAGAGCAGAGTGAGGCGCAAAAATATGTCCTTAGTTTCAAGCGGCAGTATGTGCGTGAGATGATTTTGGATTTGGCAAAAAGGGCTGATGGCAGAGGGCTTTGCGATGTGCGTCCTATCAGCATAGAGACAAATATTTTGCCTTTTGCGCACGGGAGTGTGCTTTTTACACGCGGACAGACTCAAGCTTTAGTGAGTGCGACTATTGGTATAGAGAATGACGCACAAAGCTATGAGAGGCTAGGCAGTAAGGTAAGCCTCAAAAAGCATTTTTTATTTCATTATAATTTTCCGCCCTTTAGTGTGGGTGAGGCTGGTATCATAGGGTCTGTTGGGCGCAGAGAGCTAGGGCACGGGAATCTAGCAAGAAATGCCTTGCATTCGAGTGTGCAAGAGAGTAAAAAAACCATTCGTTTAGTTTCGGAGATTTTAGAATCTAATGGTTCAAGCTCAATGGCGAGTGTATGTGGGGGGAGCTTGGCTCTGTGTGCCTGTGGAATTGGTGTAGATTCACTCATCGCCGGTGTGGCTATGGGGCTTGTGAGTGAGGGAGAAAAATATGCTGTGCTTACAGATATTAGCGGGTTAGAGGACCACGATGGAGATATGGACTTTAAGGTCGCTGGTGGATACAAGGGCATAACGGCTATGCAAATGGATATTAAGCTTGGTGGGATTACACAGGAGATTCTCAAAAAGGCGTTGTTACAGGCTAAAGATGCACGCATACATATTCTTAATATTATGGAATCTGCACGAGCGCAGATTGTGCTAAATGATGCAGTATTGCCAAAGAGTGAAAGTTTTATGATTCCACCGCATAAGATTGTTGAAGTTATCGGTGCAGGAGGGAGGGTGATAAAGGATATTATCGAGCGTTTTGGAGTAAATATTGATTTAGTGCGTGATAGTGGTATGGTAAGCCTCAATGCTGATAATGCTGAAAGTGTGCAGAAGGCAAAGACATTTATTATGGAAATTGTGGGGAATAGTGAGAAAATAGATTGGGGGAGTTATGAAGTGGGTGAGCGATTTATTGGGAAAATTAAAAAAATCGCAGATTTTGGGGTATTTATAGAGTTGCCACGCGGTGGTGATGGACTCGTGCATATTAGTAAAATCACACAGGATAGAGGGCAAAAATTGAGTGATATATTACAAGATGTGAGCGAATTAGAGTGCGAGATTCTTTCACAAAATAAAAATAAGGTCGAGTTAGGACTTGTTAAAAGTTAATGTTTAATGTTTATTTTATTAAAGCTTCGGCATAATATGCGCTCCAAAGTATCTAGTAGGGGATAGATCCGAACAGACTTTGAGAAAAAAAGTGAGGTGCAAAGATGAAATTTCTAGCTCTTTTGTGTTTAGGTATGGTAGGTTTTGCTTTTGGATCAGATGTAAGCGGTATGGGTATTGATATGATTAAATCATATTCAGTTGCTGGTGCTGTGATTGGTCTTGGTATTGCTGCACTTGGTGGTGCTATCGGTATGGGACACGCTGCTGCTGCGACAATTTCAGGAACTGCGAGAAACCCCGGTATTAGCGGTAAATTGCTAGGAACAATGTTTATTGCTTTGGCGTTGATTGAAGCACAAGTAATTTATACATTGGTTTTGGCTCTTATTGCTCTTTACGCAAATCCTTTCCTTTCTTAAGTTTTAATAATACCTCCCCCATATAAGGGGAGGTTGTGCGCTGGTGGTGGAATTGGTAGACACACCATCTTGAGGGGGTGGCGGGGCGACCCGTGCGAGTTCAAGTCTCGCTCAGCGCACCATACTTCTATAATAGAATCCAATTCATATCATAGTTTGGAATCTCTTATAATTTACGCCGGAGTGGTGAAACTGGTAGACGCGCTAGACTCAAAATCTAGTAGGGGCAACCCTGTGTCGGTTCGAGTCCGACCTTCGGCACCATAACCACACTTCTTTAACTTCATCTCAAGGACTATCGTGGAACACTATGGATTTGCTGATTCGGCATTAAGTCTTGTTGTGCCTCTTTTTGCTGTGATAATGGTAGTGCTTACAAGGCGCGTAGTGTTGTCACTTTTTTTAAGTATTTGCTTGGGTGGATTAATGCTCTATGGGTTTAACCCTCAAGCATTGTATTTTATCTTTAATGCCATAGTAAGTGTATTTTATGACAATGGTGTGAATCTAGACAGCCTTTATATTTTTGTATTTTTAATCATACTTGGCGTGATTACGCAACTTATTTTGTATAGTGGGGCGATTAGTGTATTTGTCAAATGGGCAAAAAGACATATCCGCTCTGCTAGAGGCTCGGAATTTGTGGCGTTTGTGGCTGGATTGGTGATTTTTATTGATGATTATTTCAATGCCTTAAGCGTAGGGCAAATTGCGCGCCCGCTGAATGATAGCTATAATTCAAGTCGTGAGCGTTTGGCTTATATTATTGATTCTACTTCTGCGCCTATTTGTATCCTCATCCCTCTTTCGAGTTGGGGTGCGTATAATATCGGGCTTTTGTCAAAGCAAAATATTGATGAACCTTTTATGATGCTTTTGCAAAGCATACCTAATAATTTCTACGCTTTTTTTGCGCTTTTTGCTGTGAGTTTGACTATTTTTTGGCGTGTCAATCTCCCTGTAATGCGCAATAATATCAATGTGGATATACAAGATTTGCAGACAAATGCCCCCAGCCACATTTCTAATGTAGCGATATTTTTTCTCATTGTGCCTATCCTTGCACTTATTGTTGGTATTTGCTTTATGATTTTTTATAGCGGATATAAGGCGAGTGGCGAGGGTGATTTGATTGCGATGTTGGCTCACACAGATACGCCTTTTTCGCTTTTCTGTGGTGGAATGTTTGCGCTTATCATTACTTTGCTCCTTACCCTTAGAACGATAGAATCTAAACATTATCTGGCAATTTTTTGGTATGGGGTAAAAAGTATGTTTGGTGCGATTTTAATCCTCACTCTTGCGTGGGCGATTGGTCCTGTGATTAAGAATCATATACAAACAGGCATTTATCTTGCGAGTGTGGCAAAGGATTTTGTAAGTGCTGAATATTTGATTTTTATGCCTGTATTTTTATTTTTCATCTCGGCATTTATCGCATTTTGCACAGGCACGAGTTGGGGGACATTTGCTATTATGTTGCCTATTGGTATGGAGATTGCACTACAAAGTGGCGGAAGTGATGTGTTTTTGGCAATATCTGCGATTTTATCTGGCGCAGTTTATGGCGACCATACTTCGCCTATTTCGGATACGACTATTCTCTCATCTGTCGGTGCTGGCTGCTCTGTGCAAAGTCACTTCATCACGCAGTTTCCATATGCGACAATCACCGCATTATGTGCGGCTCTAAGTTTTATCGTGGTTTCGTATTTTCAAAGCACAATTTTAGCCTTTATCGTAGGGTCGGTAGCCCTTGTTGGCGTATTTTATGTATTAAAGCTATGTTATGGAGGGGATTTAGAATCTAAAAAATTAGAGATTGCAAAAAGTGTGATGTAAAATGTATAAGTTTTTTGGACTCTAATGCAGACTTTAAGATTTAAAAATTCTGCTTAAGCCTTTGAGTAATAGAGCCTCTTTTTGCAACACACAACGAGCTTTTTTCATTTAGGAGGGATTTTTAGATTTAAAAAAGTTTGAATCTAGCAAAGAGTTTAGATTCAAACTTTAACCAATTTGGACGGCGTTATTGTTGCGTGTTTTGCAGTGTTTCTTCTAGGATTGATTGAGCCACTGGTGCATCCTGTGGATTCACATAGAAAAAGATTTCCACACGATTATTTTTTGCACGATTGATAGGGCTATCATTAGGGGCGATTGCTTGATATTCTCCATAGCCGGAAAATGAAATACGTTCGGCAGAAATGCCGTTTTTTATAAGAGCCTTCATCACGCTAAGCGAACGCCCAGAAGACAATTCGTAATTATCTCTATAATGCGAACCTATCGGTAAAGGCGCATTGTCAGTATAGCCTCGCACATCGACCCTTACATATTCAGGCAATTTTTTGATAATTGCGCTCATTCGTTGCAAATACAAATACACGTCGCTATTGGTAATGTCAGCCCTTCCTGATTCAAAGAATATATTTGAAGGCAGACGCAAAGATATACCCATTTCCATTTGTTCCAAAATCCCGCCTTCTTCTACCATTTTTTCAATTTCAGCATTTGTTATACTAGCGGTTTCAGTAGAGGCAGAGACACCCTCAACTTCATTATCGCTTATATCCTCCTCACTAGAGGGCAAAGGAGAAGTAAGCGTAAAGTCAAAGATTTTCACAAATTCGCTTTTTAATGCTTCTGAATCTGCGGCGGCAGTTGAAAGTGCAATAAAGAGCGCCAACAGAAGTGAGAGGAAGTCCGCATAGGGGACAGCCCATTTCTCACCAGCAGGGCAGTCAGGACATTTTTTCTTTTTAGCCATTTAATGCGCTCTTATTCAAATTGTGAGATTTTAGGCTCACCTGGTGGGATAAATCCAAGTAATTTTTCTTCAAGGTTACGAGGGTTATCGCCATTTGCGATACCTACAACTCCCTCCAAAATAACGGTGCGCCCTCTAATCACATCTTTGCTCTTTGAGTGCATTTTATGTCCCCAAGGTCCAAAAAGTGCATAAGAACAGAAGATACCTGTAACGGTCGCTGTAAATGCTCCCGCAATCCCTGCCGCCATAGCTTTTGGGTCATCAAGGAGCTGGAGAGCAAGCATAAGCCCCATAACCGCCCCAACGAGCCCCATTGTAGGGCAAGTCTCTGCATACAGAATCCAAAAGTGCGAACAGCCGTGATAGTATTCCTCAAGCGTTTCAATCTGCACTTCCATATCCTCGCGCACAGCGTGAGCGTCCCGCCCGTCAATAATCATAGAGAGAGATTGACGCAAGAAATCATCTTCAATCTGTGCCGCCTTTCCTTCAAGTGCTAACACGCCGTCTTTTCTCGCAAGAGTGGAGAGCTCTACAAGCTGTCGTATAATTTCATTAATATTGACACCAGCTGAACCAAACACGATTTTTAACTCTTTAAGCGCACCTTTAACGTGTGAAGCGTGAGTGGCACTTGTAGCCGCACAAAGTGCTGTTGGGATAATAATAATAAGAGAGCTAATGTGAATGAGGTGTATAGGATTCCCACCTTCCAAAAAGTCCCCAATAGACAAACTTGCAATCGCCCCAATGAGTCCACCAATGGTCGTTAAGTCCATAAACACCCCTTTCTAATTTTGAGATAAAAAAGCAAAAGACATTCCTACTGCCTGAGTTTAAGCTGACGAATCCAAAAAGCCACATTGTGCTGCTCGTCTATAAGGGAAGTTTTATCGCCGTGCCCGGGATAAATCGTTTTATTGGTATCTGCGGAGAGTTCGCTAAAACGAATGAGGGATTCTATCATATCACTTGTGCTTGAGTAGGGAAAATCACAGCGCCCAATAGAGCGATGAAAGATAAAGTCTCCGCTGAAAATTGCGCCTTCAATTTCTATAATCGAGCAACCGGGTGTGTGTCCGGGAAAATGCGAAAACATTACCTCCACATCTTTGAGGCAAAGTGTATCTGTGCCTTTTTCACACTTGCTTAGTATATCTGGCTCACTTGGAGTTACGCCTGTGCCAAAGCAGTCAGATTCTAACATAAAGGCATCAAGTGCTGGGGCGACAAGTGGCACATCGGGGAAGTGAGATTTAAGAATCTTATTGCTCCAAATATGGTCGAAATGCCCGTGTGTGTTGAGAAAGGCGAGTGGGTTGGGGCATTGCTCTATAACCCAATTATGCGCTCCAATTCCCGCGTCAATAACAATCTCTCCTTGAGGAAATTTGCAAATATAACAATTTGTTTGATACTCGCCAAAACTTCGAGAGAGAATTTCCACCGCAATTTTACCTTTTTGAGAATTGTGGGCTTCTGCGCGCCTTTCTCTTTCCATATTTTTTGCGTTCCACCACACGAGAATCGCGTGTCAAAAGCCCTTTTGGTTTCAAAATCGCTCTAAACGCAATATCATAATTATTAAGAGCCTTTGAAATGCCGTGTCGCAAAGCTTCTGCTTGAGCCGAATATCCACCACCAAGTGTAACAGCGTGAATATCCACTGATTTTTCTTGTTTGGTAAGGATAAGCGGTTGCATTACTTTCATTTTAATAGCTTCGTGTCCTCCAAGCCAGTCATTGAGACTTTGCCCATTGATATTGAGCTTACCGCTCCCAGAAGTAAGCCAAACTTTCGCGATTGCCGTTTTTCTTTTTCCTGTTGCATAAACTTTTGCCATAGTATTCCTTATTTTGAGCTTTTAGCGACTTGAGCGCTGTGTGGGTGCTCACTGCCGCGATAAACTTTGAGTTTTTTAAGCATAGCTCGTCCAAGTTTGTTTTTGGGGAGCATACCTCGTACCGCAAGATGATAGAGTTTTTCGGGAGTTTTTTCTAACATTTCTTGAAGTGTTTTACTTTTAGTGCTGCCAAAGTAACCTGAATGCGTGAAGTATTCTTTGTCTTTGAGTTTCATACCTGTGAATTTTACTTCTGTGGCATTAATAATGACTACAAAATCGCCACAATCAATATGAGGCGTGAAACAAGGTTTGTGTTTGCCTCGTAAAAGTGTAGCTATTTCTGTGATAAGGCGACCAAAAACTTTATCTTTTGCATCAAGCACAATCCACTGACGATTGATGTCATTTTGTGTTGCTATTTTTGTCAATTCCATTATTTTCCCTTAGATTCTAAATAATTTTGGAAAGGGGATTCTAGAGTAAAAAAACTTAAATTTTTATTAACTTAAGCATATTTTAATGTAAGATACCAAAATGCTCTAAAAATTCATCATCTATATCATCAATAAGTCCCTTTTTCTTTAATGTGGCGATGACAGATGGGCTACAATTTGTATCTTGGGGCCACTCGCGCAGATGTCCATCACAGGTTGATTTATCGGTTGCATCAATAAAAACAAGATTTTCAACAATAAGAATATCACGCTTTGCATCAATATTATTAACAATCCGCCAAGTAAGCATATAAGGGTTTGTGAGATGATTTTTATGCGAATCTACAAAGATAATAATACTTAAGCAGTTTTGTAAAGCTTGAAAACCTTTAAGATTCTCATTTAAATCTGTAAAGAGATGATTTTGCTTTACCACACTTACAATACAAATAGGATTGGGTGTGTGAGTAAAATATTGCTTTAAAGCAGTGGCTTGAGGAAAAAGTGGAGCAAATTTCTCCCATAAGCACTCATCATTAAGAGCAATAAATGAAGGCTTATGCACGGGTGTAATAGCTTCTACACCAAGCTTTCCTCCGTGAGCAAAATGTGGGCTTGCGTGATCAAGTGCATCACAAATTCCCTCTGTAATAAGCAGATTATTAGGAGAGAAGCGCTCAAGTATGTAAGTGCCAAGCGCTTCATAATCTGTCAGTTCGGGTGCATTTTCATCAACAAAAATAGCGTGTTTTACAAAGCTCATTTGCCCCACTCCCCAAAAATTGTGCATAATTTGCTGTGCGTGGCTTGGATATTGAGGCTTGATTTTTGCAAAAATAAGATTATGAAAAACACCATTTTCAGGCATATGGTAATCAATCAAGCCGTGCGCAGTAGTTTGTAATAATGGCAAAAATACGCGCTCTGTTAAATAACCCATATATTTATCCTCAAGCGGAGGTTTGCCAACGATTGTGGCTGGAAAAATGGGTTTTTTCCGCATTGTGATTGCACTCACTTCAAGCACAGGATAAGGTTCAATGGGCGTATAGAATCCTGTATGATCGCCAAATGGTCCCTCATCTCGCATTTGTGTGGTATCTACCCAACCTTCAATAACAATATCTACATCATTTGGCACAAAGAGTGGGTTAGTGATACACGGGCAAAGCACAGGCTTTTTAGAGCGGATAAAGCCATAGAGCATTAGCTCAAAGATTCCCATAGGTAAAGGTGCCTGTCCGCACCAAATATACAGCGGATCGCCACCAAGTGCAATACTCACAGGCATTTTTTCTCCTGCTTGTTTATATTGATGATAGAAATGTTGAGAATCTTTATGTATCTGCCAATGTAGCCCTAAATGTTTTTCATCATAAACTTGCAGACGATACATACCTAGATTTTTTGCTTTGCCATCAAGGCTTTGGGTATAAACTTGCCCCATAGTGATAAATGCTCCGCCATCGTGTTCCCAAGTTGTGAGGATAGGGAGATTTAAAAGATTAATTTCTTCATTTTGAAAGATAATTTCTTGACATAAACCTTTGGATTTCGTGTATTTAGGAAAAACAAAGCGCAAGGTAGCAAGTTCTTGGAGCTTTTTTAGAATTGCTCTTGCACCCTTTGGTGGTTTAAGTGCAAGAAGATTCTGTATGTGTTGAGCAATATCAGCAATGGGTTTATCACACAAAAGATTAAGCCTTTTGTGTGAGCCAAAAATATTCATAAGCACAGGTATATCAAAGGTTTTTCCACTTTTGGCACAAATAGGATTTGTAAAAAGAAGAGCTTTGCTATTTGGCTTTTTTACTTCAAGGTAAGCAAGTTGTGGGATTTGCAGATAAATATCCAAAGGTTCATTAATGATAGTAAGTTCATTATGAGATTGTAAAAAGTCGATAAGTTTATGAGAATCTAAAGTCATATAAAGCTCCCAAGATAAATTACCCTAGCTCCTTGTGTCAAACACATCTAATGCTTGGCAACAAAGGACGCAATACATAATGTCATAGGGCAAATACGAAGATAAGATTCTAAAACTTTGCAAAATGTAGAATCTTAGAAATGCACACCAAGAAGAGCTTGTATACTTTGCATTTTTACTTCTTGCTTTGTTCCTTCATTTTCTGGTTTTTGATAAGTATAAAGCACACCAAGAGAGATAGGAATCAAATCAAACTTAAGCTTTAAGCCTGCATTGTAAGCGGTGGTATCTTTATAAAATTTATTAAAGCTTGAATAATTCACTCCTACATAAGGTGTCAATCGCGCGACAAAAAGCCCAATATTATATCCCGCAGATACGCCATATTGCAAATTGCGATAGTTGTCATCTGAATTTGAATATGAATTAAAATCATATTTTATTTGTGGAGCTACCACAAAATCAAAAGCACCGAGCCAAATACGTCCAAACACACTATAATCTTTAAAGTTTGTATCAGCACTAGAAATAGTCTGTTTTGTTTGCCCTGCACCTAAACCAAATTCAGGGCTTATTTCAAACCCCATAATACTCGCAGCCTGTGTGCTCATAGCAAACCCTGCTGCAAAAAGCAATGAAAGTGAGAGTTTTTTCATTATATACTCCTTTTTATGAAATGAGTGCATATTATACAAAAATTAGCTTATAAATCAAATTTTAAAGAAAATTGGCTACGCAGTAGGGCATTTGCAGATTTTTTATAGATAAATGCAAAATAAATATGAAACATTTTTACCAAGCCAATGCGATTTGGGGGTGCGATTCTCAAAAAGCGCGATATTTTTAAAATAATTTAAGATAAAATGAAACCACACTCACATCATTCAAGGGGGCAAAAATATGACAATCAATGACGCTAGAATGTATTTTAATCGTGAGCTTTCGTGGCTTAAATTTAATACGCGTGTGCTGAATGAGGCTAAAAATACAAATATTCCGCTTTTGGAGCGATTGAAGTTTGTAGCTATTTATGGCACGAATCTCGATGAATTTTATATGATACGCGTGGCAGGACTAAAGCGTTTGTATGCAAGTGGTATTACCGAGGTGGGCGCGGACAAACTCACGCCATTGCAACAGCTTAAAAGCATACGAGAATATTTAGACAAAGAAAAGGGCACACTCGAATCTGTGTTTAGGGAGATTCAGAACGGGTTAGCTAAGGAAAATATGCATATAAAGCAAGTGAGTGAGCTCAATACTGAGCAAAAGAAGCGTTTGCACGAGTTTTTTATAAACTATCTCTATCCTGTAATTGTGCCTGTGGCAGTTGATGCGACACATCCTTTTCCACATTTGAATAACCTTAGCTTTGCAATCGCACTCAAGCTTAAGGATACGCAAGATGGGAGTATCAAATTTGCAATGGTGAGAATCTCGCGCCTACTCTCGCGCTTTGTGGAAATAGAGAGTGGCATATTTGTAGCAGTGGAAGACATTGTGGGTGAGTTTGCGAGTGAGCTATTTGGGGAATATGAGATACTCAATTATGTGCCTTTTAGAATCACGCGTAACGCGGATATGGAGATTGAAGAAGAGGAAGCCGATGATTTTATTGAGATTATGAGTGAGGGGCTTAAAACGCGCAGAAAGGGTGAAGTAGTGCGCCTAGAAATCGGCGCGGATAAAGATAATAGTCTGCTTGAGTTTATTAATTCTCATCTTAAGGTAGATTCTAAAGATATTTATATTTATAATATTCCTTTGAATCTAAGTGGGTTGTGGGAGCTTGTAGGGAGCAAGGCTTATGCGCATCTTACCACCCCACCATTTAATCCAAAGACTCTGCCTCCATTGAATGGCAATGTCGATATTCTCTCGACTATGGAGAGCAACGATATTGTGCTTTTTCACCCATATGAGAGTTTTGACCCGGTGGTGAATTTCATTCAAAGTGCGGCAAAAGACCCAGATGTGTTATCAATTCGTATGACGCTTTATCGCGTGGGTAAGAACTCGCCCATTGTTAAAGCCCTTATTCAAGCTGCTGAAAACAATAAGCAAGTAACCGCGCTTGTCGAGCTTAAGGCGCGATTTGACGAGGAAAATAATCTCTATTGGGCGCATTCTTTGGAATCTGCTGGTGCGCACGTCATCTATGGTGTGCCCGGACTCAAAGTGCATGCAAAAATTGCGCTTGTGATTAAAAAAATCGGCAATACACTCAAAGAATATGTGCATTTAAGCACAGGAAACTACAATCCAAGCACGGCTAAAATCTATACCGATTTGTCGCTCCTCACTTGCAACGAGCATTTTTCAAAAGACGCTGTTAAACTCTTTCATAGCCTCTCTACCGGCTCATCTTATCGCACGAAGCTAGGACATCTTTTTATTGCGCCAACGCAGATTAAGACAAAAATTCTCGAACTTATCGAGCAAGAAAAGAAAATGGGCACGCAGGGACGTATTATTATGAAAGCAAACGCGTTTGTGGATATTGATGTGATACGCGCACTCTATGGGGCTTCAATGGCTGGAGTGAAGATTGATTTAATCGTGCGTGGTGTGTGCGCGTTGCGACCGGGCATTAAGGGCGTGAGTGAAAATATTCGTGTATTTTCAATTATTGGCAAATACCTTGAACACGCTAGAATCTATCATTTCAAAAACGATAAAGTGGGCGTGTATTTTGCTTCGGCGGATATTATGCCAAGAAACCTCGAAAGACGCGTTGAAATTCTCACACCTAGCCTCAATGAGCAAATGAGTAAGCGGCTGATGGAGATTTTACAAATGCAGTTGAGCGATAATGTACAGATGTATGAGCTTCAAAGCAATGGCGAGTATCATAAGGTAACAAATACGCAAAAGCCCTTTAGCTCTCAAATTGCCTATGAAGAGTATGTCAATGCGATTTATGGAGATTCTGTAAGTAATGATGAGGTAATAAAAGCAAAAAAACTTGCAAAAAGAATGCTTAAAGAGAGTTAAATACTCTGTGGCATAAGGCTATGAATGCGGCACTTGCCCTTAGTAAAGTTCTACTTTTTGGATTCTGAATCTAGAATGTAAAAAGTAGGCGGCTTAAGGTGAGGATAGCAAGATTATCTGCACCCCGCTCTTAGCGATAATTACCCTTTTCGCCTACGAGTATAACTTTTATTTGTGGGTCAAAAAATGCCTTTGACTGCATATTTTCATAGCCATTATGTCCCTCATTCCAAGTGAGAAGTGGTATATCAAGCCATTCGATATTATCAAAATAGCGCAGTGAAGCATTCTTTATAAAATCATAGAGATAGTAGGGAAAGCTAAGCGAGTTTATATTGCCACTCTCTATTATGTGTTTTAAACCCTGTATAATCTCCGATTTTTGCTCCTTTAGCTCTGCCTTGCTGTAATAAGGCACATAATAGCTACTCCAATATCCCTCTTTCTTAAAAATACCAAGAGATTTGTATTCGCTACTCTCTATAATAAGTGCAGAGTGGGGAATATGATATGTATCGCAGAGAGTATTAAGAACTTGAAGCGCATTCTCTGCGTTTTCTGGGGATAGATTCTTAAAATCAAGCCAAATGCGTGGCTTTATATCATTCCCCCCTCCCAAGCTAAATCCACTATTTTGCATAGCTTCAAACATATCTTCGAGTTTGAGATTAATGCTTGACTTTTCCCCATCGTGCCCGACATCAAAATATGGTGTTGGAGATTCTAAAAAATACACATCGATTTCAAATCCCGCGTATTTGTCCTTAAAATCCATAAATTTTTGTATCTCATCGACACGATGAAGCCATATTTTGCTAGGATACATACCACTTTAGTTTAAAAGATTATCGTGTTTTAAATCTTTGTCATAGTCTTTGCCTGAAAATATTCTCATACGCTTGTCGTTATAGTCCTTGCTAAAGAGTGAGCGAGATTGTATAGAATCCTGTGCGCTTATATCAAACAAATCCAAAAAGGCGTGGATAAAATCATCACTCATAAAAGGCTTATCCTTGGCTTCTTGCACCTTTTTTACAATCTCTGGGTAATGAGACTTGAAACTCTCGCTCATATAAATCATAAAAGGCACTTCTATCATAAATCTTGAGCCCATACTCTCAGTGTGTCCCGCAAAATCCCTAAAGTCATACACTTCATCGCAGTGATCGCTAAGATATATTACGATGCTATCACTTTCCTTGAAGCGCTCTATAATCTCACTCACTACATAGTCATTATATAAAATTGCATTGAGATATTCTGTTTTTGTGCGTAGCTGTGCATTATTAAGTAATGTGTTAGAAATTGCGGGGTAGGGTGCGAGAGTGTGGAGATTGTGCGATATTAAATCCTGCGGAGTAAATACATCAAAGGCTTTTGGGTAGCGGTGAATATAGTGTAAATGTGTCCCCATAAGATGAAAGATATAGGTATTTTTAGAATCTGTGCTTTTTACTTGAGATTTTATATCTTGCATATTGTCAAAAAGTGGAAGCAGAATTTCATCATAGGTTTCGTTCGTGTAGCTATCATTTATTGTAGCAAAGCGCGTTATATCTGCGCGAGTAGAAATCACCTCGGGAGCATTGCCATAGATTGAGATAACTTCTTGATTGCTAAGCCAATGTGTTTTATATCCTGCGAGCTTAAGTATATCGATGAGATTTTGCTGCTTAAACCACGGCGTTTGGTTGTTTTCATAGTTTTTGAAAGTCAGCACTTTTTCTAAGACTTGATTTGTGTGAGAGTGGGGCGAAATCACATCGCTAAAGACGATAAGATTACCGCTTTCTTGTAGCTTTTGTAGTTTTGGTGTGGTGGGTAGTGGGTAGTTGTAAAGCGACATATAATTTTTTTGTGTGGATTCACCTATGATAAGCACGATGTTAGGAAAAGTGCGCGTTGCGGCTATAGCACCTTGTGATTCTTGCAAGAAAGCATTGTAGTTTTTAGATAGTTCTTTATATTGTGCGATGTGGGATTGATTATTGATTGTGTTTGCTATACTATCGCCCCAGCGCATATAGGAGGATTTGCTGATGAGATAGACCATTATAGATTGCTCACTATATACGCGATAGAGTTTGAATCCTGCCCCTAAGAGACAGATGATACACACACAGAGTGCAAAGGCTTTACTAAGCGAGTTAGCTTTTACATTAGATTTTGTGTGGGATTTAAAGATATTTAGAATCTTTTCATAAGGTGCAAACAAAAATATACCGCTACATAGGATAAAAAGTGCGATTACCCATATATTTTGCCTCCCATAAAAGGTAAGAAACTCTCTTGCCTCGTTTGGATTACTCGAAAAGAATATATCCACAAATACTGCATTAACAAAAGTATGAAAATGCGCGATGAGAAATGTATCCACACAGGCGATGAGAAACATCACACCTACAAGGAGCCAAGTAAGGAAGAGGCGCGGAAAGAGATTGATAAGATAAAAGAGCGGGAAGAGGAGCGAAGCATTAGTAATAATATTTTTTACACAGAGAGCAAAAATGCTTTGCGATATGTCATATGCCCCCCCCCCCCGTTTAATTGCCACGAGAGGAAAGCATAAATAAATGCGTTGGCAAAAATGATATAAAAAAATTTTCTATCACATACAGATGTAAGGGCAGGGAGGGCATTCAAGCGATGAAGAAGAGACATAAAAACTCCTTTTTTAAGATGTAAAGAATTGTCGTAACGGGGCGGATTCTATCTTTAGAATCTAAATTGGCAAAATGTTTTTATTTTATACTTTGGTTTGCAAACTTTAGAGATTTATCTTTAAAGAGTTTGATTCTATTTTGTGAGTTGTGGAATCTTTGTTGTAAAAAAACGCTTTTTGATTTTTTGTATAAAAAAGAGGGAATAAAATATGTCAATATGAGTTTGTGGCTTTGCCACCGCATAATTACTCATTTTTTATTATTTTTAGAATCTAGCACTTACTTCTAGGGGACTTTCAATGTAGCCCACTTGGGCTTAATGAGCTTCCAAGGATACACCTTAAAAGTTAGATTCTAATCATCTATTACGCAAATAGAATCTGCAAGATTCTACACTTCCTCGCTCATCGCATTATGCGCTTTTTTTGCATTACTAAGCATTAGTTTAATGCGATTTTCTTGATTGACTTTTGTCGCGCCCGGGTCGTAGTCAATAGATACAATATTGCTTTGTGGATTGCGCTCTTTGATGACTTTCATCATACCGCGCCCCACGATGTGATTAGGCAGACAACCAAATGGCTGGGTGCAAACGACATTTTCCACGCCTTGTTCAATAAGCTCAAGCATTTCAGCAGTCAGTAGCCACCCCTCGCCCATATTCATTGCTTCAGATACATAGCCATCAACCATTTTCTTTGTGTGTTTAAACGCAGTAGGAGCCCTAAATACGCCGTGCTTATTGATTGCCTTAATCATATCAATTTGCTTACTTGCAAAAAACCAATACACCACACGATATATGAGTGTCTCCATAAGTGTGCCACCATACATTTTATTACCTACAATTGTGTCGTTAATGCAGTAAAGGCAGAAGTCCATAAAGCCCGGAATGACAACTTCGCAATTTTCGCTCAAAAGGAAATCTTCAAGGTTATTATTCCCAAGCGGAGAGAATTTGATATATATCTCACCAACGATTCCTACGCGCACCTTTTTTGTAGTATCTCGCGGGATAGAGGCAAAATCTTCAAGGATAAGCTTCATATCTTTTTTAAGCACACTATATTTTCTTAGTCCCTCGTTTGTGCCCTCACTCGTAATACGGCTCACCCATTTATCGACCATTGCATCGGTATCGCCTTTATTAATTTCATAGGCGCGACATTGGTTTGCGATATGCATAATCAAATCGCCATAAACGATAGCATTGAGAAGATTCTGTAACATTGGACGCGTAACGCTAAAGCCTTGACCAGATTCTAGTCCGCTAAAATTAAGCGAAATCACAGGGATAGAGCCAAATCCTGCTTTATTAAGTGCCTTACGCAAGAGGTGGATATAGTTACTCGCACGACAACCCCCCCCTGTTTGTGTGATGAGCAATGCGACTTTATCCAAATCCCATTTGCCGCTTTTGAGCGCATCAATCATCTGCCCAATCACAAGCAGGGCAGGGTAGCAAGTATCATTATGCACATTGCGTAAGCCCTCATCTACCACACCTTTGCCATCATTGTATAAAAGCTCCGCATTGTAGCCGTGTAAATGCAAGATTTTTACAAGAAGTTCAAAATGCACAGGCAACATCATCGGCACGAGGATTGTATGCGTTTGTTTCATCTCTGCTGTAAAAGGCACCTTCTTAAGTTCGCGCTTATTCTCTGGTTTGACGATAAGCGATTTAGTATCTGGCATTTGCCAAGAATTGATATGTGGGGTCATTTTTTGTGTCATAAGATTCCTTTATATTAAGATGTTTTCAAGTATTTGTGTTTTTTCAAGCAGTACTTTTGTGTTTTTTTGTGCTTGTTTTTCTTCCATAGCTCCAAGCAATGAGCGGATTCTAATTTTCACCGCACCGAGATTGCTAATCTCATCAATCTTTAGCTGGGTGTAGAATTTGCCGTGAGATTCCAAAATCTCACGCACTTCATCAGTGGTAATAGAATCTATCCCACAGCCAAAACTTACAAGCTGCACGAGCTCGAGATTATCATCAGCGCTTACAAAGGCTGCCGCGTTATAAAGGCGAGAATGGTAGCTCCATTGATTGAGGATATGCAGCTCTCCCGCCTCTGCCAAATGATCTACACTATCCTCGCTAAGCACGACAAGCCCTAAAGAGTTAATCAGCTTGTCAATGCCGTGATTAATCTCTGGGTCGATATGATAGGGTCGCCCACATAGCACAATGGCTTTAAGTTTATTTGCTCGTGCAAAGTGCAAGGCTTTTTCTCCTTGCTCCTTAATATCGCTAAGCCATTCATTACGCACTTCATAAGCCTTATCCACAGCTTGTAAGAATGCCTTTTTATCCACACCAAGTTCTTTTTTAAAAAACTCAAATCCTTTTTTTCTAAAATCATCTTTTTTATGCAAACCAAAATAAGGATAAAAGAACTTGACTTCGCGCAACGCATCGACATTAGCATTAAGCAATTCCGGATAGTAGGCTACCACAGGGCAGTTGTAGTTATTTGTGCTTGAATCCTTATGCTTCTCATCACCAGCAAAACTATAACTCATACAAGGATAAAAGATTTTGTCCACACCTTTTTTGAGGAGATTCTCAATATGTCCGTGCAGGAGCTTTGCCGGATAGCACACAGTATCGCTTGGAATCGTGTGTTGCCCTAGTGCAAAGGTCTTGCGTGTGCTTACATCTGAAACAATGACTTCGTAACCTAACTCACTTAATAATGTATGCCAAAAGGGCAGATTCTCATACATATTAAGCCCGAGTGGAATACCAATTTTTCCTTTTGTGAGGCGAGATTTATCCATATTTTCATAGGCGCAGAGTGATTTAAGCTTGTTGAGCTTGTAATCATAGAGATTTGGCAAGAAAAGGAGTTTTTTAATGCCAAGTGGCTTGTCGCAGCGATTACCAGAGATAAATTTCTTGCCTTCACCGAAGCGGTTAATTGTCAAATGGCAGTTATTACCGCAAATTTTGCACACGCTCGCTGTTGCGGTATGCTTGAATTGTCCTAGTTCCTCTTTATTCATCGTGCTAGAATGCTCCAAACCTAAAGCCTTTGCATAGAGTGCTGCTCCAAAAGCCCCCATAAGTCCGCTGATTTTGGGGCGAATAACCTCGCGTCCAATTTCTTTTTCAAAGCTTCTTAGCACTGCATTGTTGAGAAATGTCCCACCTTGCACGACAATTTGTTTTCCTAAATCGTCTGCATCGCGTGCGCGTATAACTTTGTAAATAGCATTTTTTACCACACTCATAGAAAGTCCCGCACTAATATCCTCAATACTTGCTCCCTCTTTTTGTGCTTCTTTAACCGAGCTATTCATAAATACCGTGCAGCGACT
Organism: Helicobacter typhlonius; assembly: GCF_001460635.1. Classification (NCBI taxonomy): domain Bacteria; kingdom Pseudomonadati; phylum Campylobacterota; class Epsilonproteobacteria; order Campylobacterales; family Helicobacteraceae; genus Helicobacter; species Helicobacter typhlonius. Next base: position 1,405,832 of record NZ_LN907858.1, on the reverse strand, counting down.
TCCAAGCTCTACAGGGTGTTTAGATTCTAAACCAAGTTTTGAAAAACTTTGTATATCATAGCCCATAGATTTTGCAAAGGTTTCAATAAAGCTTCCACAACCCGAGCTACACGCTTCATTAAGCATTATAGAATCTATGGTTTGATTTTTGATATAAAAGCATTTCATATCCTGTCCGCCAATATCAATAATAAAATCTACCTTAGGATTAAAATATTTAGCAGCCTTAAGATGTGCCATTGTTTCCACAAGCCCCGCATCAAGATTAAATGCAGCCTTTATAAGCTCCTCGCCATAGCCTGTAACCGCACTTCCTTTAATGTTTATTTTATCACCAAAATGCTCGTAAATATAGGTAAGTTGAGAGCTAATGACAGCAACCGGATTGCCTTGATTAGAGTTATAGTATTGATATATGATTGCATTATCACTATCAAGCATAACGAGTTTTGTTGTTGTGCTTCCGCAATCTATGCCAATATAGACATCAATTTTTTGGTAATTATTTGCTGCATAGGCTTTGTCAATATTAATCTCCTTTACATTCGCACTTTCGTGTCGCGCAATAAATGTATCATAGTCAGCCTGTGAAGCAAAAAGTGGTTCGAGATATTTGTTTGTAGAGGCAGCATTTTTGCTTGATTCTAATGTTTGAATGAGTGAAGCACAGGTGTAAGTTTTTTCCAAATTACGTGCTTGGAGTGAGACGCCAATCGCTACCGCATATTGCGCAAAGTCTGGAAAAATGGCGTGTTCTTTATCAAGTTTTAAAGTTTTGGCAAATCGCTCCTGTAAGCCTTTATAATAAAAAAGCGGTCCTCCAAGAAAGAGAATCTTCCCTTCAATTTTGCGCCCTTGAGCTAAGCCTGTAATCGTTTGATCCACGACAGCTTGAAAAATACTTGCAGTAATATCTTCTTTATTGACACCTTGATTCAAAAGTGGCTGCACATCGGTTTTAGCAAACACACCGCAACGCGAGGCTATAGGGTAGATTTTTTGGCATTTGAGTGAGATTTCATCAAATTCCTCAGGGGTAATGGCAAGGAGAGTTACCATTTGATCGATAAATGCTCCTGTTCCACCAGCACAAGAGCCATTCATTCGCTCCTCTGTTCCTCCAGTTAAAAAAATGATTTTCGCATCTTCGCCGCCTAACTCAATGACTGCATCTGCATCAGGCACGAGATGTCTCACTGCCCCAGCTGTTGCAAACACTTCTTGCACGAAGTCAATACCCGTAGCTTTGCAGATACCAAATCCAGCAGAGCCAGAAATTGCTACTTTTAACTCTCTATCACCGATAATGTCTGTGATTTTTTGCACAATTTCTATACTTTTTTCACGCACCTTTGAATAATGTCGCTCATATACTTGAAACAACATCTCATCGCCGTCCATTAGTGCGACTTTCGCAGTTGTGCTCCCTATATCAATCCCTAAAGTCAAGCTCATAAAAACCCCTAATTTAAAAGTCAAAAGCTTAAAAGAGAGTGAGTGTAACACAAAAAAATTAACAACAACATACCTCTAAGATATGCTCGTTAATGCGTATCCATGCCTCTGTTTGAGATGTAAGAGGTTTCTTGCATTTGTAGCAAAAAAGATTAGAATCTTGTAAAACAAGCAGTTCCCTTTGCCTAATTTCTGGGCGAGATTCTAAAAGATTTAGCCATTGGTGTGAAAACACATATACTTGTAAAGTGCTATCAATAGCCTCACCCTCGCGTAAAAATTTAAGAATCTCGCTACACATAGGGCAAAGATCAAGCGGATAATCATTATACAGCCCCACATCATTTAGCCCCTGCTTGATACTCACACTAAAGGCATTTTTATTACTAAACTTAGCGATATAATGCTTTGAATCAAGTGTGCGGGCTTTGTTTGCGAGATTAAAATCTTCGGCTATTTCGTTACATACGCAAAAATGCACCTTAGGTAGTCCATAGGCTTGAGATTGCTTATAGCTAATGCGATTTTCGTGTAAAAATACTGGCATAAGCACACCATCACTTAAAAGCGCGTAGATAAAATAATGCCCAAAAATCACATCTAGGAGCGCGACATTTACGCCATAGCTATAAAGTGCATCTTGCAGGGTATCTTTAATCACATCTTTTTGTGTGTTTTGTAGTGATTGTAAAGTCTTAGGCAGGAGCATTCAGCGTTTTATTCCATACTTGCTTTTTCGATAATGTCACATAAAATATGTATAACAAGGATATGTAGTTCTTGAATTCTAGGCGTGTCATCACTTGGCATAATGAGATTAATATCACTTGTTTGATTGAGTTTGCCACCATCGCGCCCGCTTAGCCCGATGATAGCACAACCCATATCACGCGCTACTTTCGTGGCTTGAAGCACATTTGCAGAGTTTCCGCTCGTAGAAATACCAAAAAGCACATCACCTTTTTTTGCTAATGCCTCTACTTGACGAGAGAATACAAACTCAAAGCCATAGTCATTGCCAATAGCGGTAAGTGCAGAGGTATCCACGCTAAGAGCAATGCCTGCGATTCCTTTGCGCTCCCTTTTGTATCTACCGGTAAGTTCAGCGGCAAAATGTTGGGCATCAGCAGCACTGCCTCCATTACCACAAATAAGAATCTTTCCACCTTGCGCGAGAGATTGTGTAAGTAAAGAAGCAGCCTTTTGTATCTGCTCTGTGAGTGAAAAAATTTTTTGCACACTTTGTAAATGAGCGTTGAATTCAGATTCTATAAATGTCTTCATTTTTTGTCTCCTTTAATATTTTCTATGATTTGTGAGCTTGAGTAGCCCTCCACAAAGTCAATCAGCACGACTTCCTTTGCAAATTCACTCCCCACGACTTCCTTACCACGATAATCGCCGCCTTTGACAAGCACATCGGGGAGAATTTTCTTAATGAGATTAAGCGGTGTATTTTCGCTAAAGCTTACCACATAACTCACGCATTCAAGCCCAGCTAACATAAAGGCGCGCTCTTGCAGGATATTTATAGGGCGAGATTTACCCTTGAGGGCTTTTATCGAGCTATCATCATTGAGCCCCACAATCAACACATCGCCTAGTTCGCGTGCGTGATTTAAGTAAGTCAAATGCCCTCTGTGTAAAATATCAAAGCAACCATTAGTAAAGACAATCTTGCTTCCCTTGAGGCTTTTAAGGACATTAGGGAGGGAATCTTGTGTGATGATTTTAGATTCTATATGTTGTTGCATATTCGCGGTTTGTGTATGGAGATACTCCACTATCTCATTATGTGTGGCTACCGCGCTTCCCACCTTGCCTACCACCACTGCAGCAGCAGCATTTGCAAACTCTGCAGCCTTTATGATATTGTAGCCACTGCTTAATGCAAAACCCAATGCGGCGATAACGGTATCACCAGCTCCTGTTACATCATAGACTTCTTTTGCGCGTGTGGGAATGCGCTCCATAGTGTCGTTTTCAAATATGCCTATGCCGTCCTCGCTTAGGGTGATGAGCGAAATATCAAGCTCACATTGATTTTTGAGAGCCATACCCGCGCGAATGAGTGAATATTCATCATTTATTGTTATGCCTGTGGCGATCTGTGCCTCTTTTTTATTGGGTGTAAGCAAGGTTGCCCCGCGATATTTGCTATAATCCTGCCCCTTAGGGTCGCACAAAACAGGCTTTGAATGTTCCTTAGCATAAGTGATAATAAACTGCGTGAATTCCTTACTCAAAAGCCCTTTATTGTAGTCCGAAATAATCACACAATCCACTTCATCAAGCACGGCGTGGAGGCGATTTATAATATCATTTTGCATATCTGAATCTATAGGCATTTTGCTCTCTCTATCCACGCGTAATACTTGTTGATTTGCTATGACTATGCGTGTTTTTTTGGTCGTGGGGCGTGAGGTATCAACAAAGAGATAAGAAATATCCACGCCAATAGATTCTAATTTATCCCCAAGCCACAACCCTGCATCATCATTACCCACAATGCCACACACAAAGACTTGTGCATTCAAAGCAATGAGATTATGCACGACATTACAAGCTCCTCCAAGCCGATTACTCTCATCTTTCACATCAACGACTTGCACAGGGGCTTCTGGAGAGATACGCTCACAACTTCCCCATATATAATGGTCAATCATCAAATCCCCAACCACGAGGATTTTAGGGTGCTTAGATTCTAACATTTATCTACTACTTGCAAAGATTTCTTGAATCCTAGGGATATAGGCTTGTATGCCCTCTTCAAGACTAAATCGTGGCACATAGGATAAAAACTCTTTAGCTGAGGTAATATCTGCTTCTGTATGTTTTTGGAAAAAACTATAAGGATTATCGATATATTCTACCTCAAAATCGCCCAAACCTTTTTTTAAGCACTCTATAATATCATTAAAACTTCTCGCCTCGCCACTACCGACATTATAAATACCGCTCTTTGGAGATTCTATCGCCTTGACATTTGCCTGAATCACATCTTTGATAAACACAAAATCCCTCTTTTGTTCGCCATTTTTGAATAACCGCACCTTTTTATGTTCGAGGGCTTGGAGTGAGAGCTGGAGTATCATTGAAGCCGTCTTACCTTTATACAGCTCCCTGTCACCATAGACATTAAAATACCTTAAGCCGATGATTGGATAGCCCGGGTCTTTTTGTAAGAGATTCCTCACATATTCGTCCATACAAAGTTTTGAGTAGCCATATACATTCTCTGGCACTTCGCCACTGCCTACGATATTTGGTGCGCTTGAGTTGCCATAAGTCCCCGCAGATGAAGCATAAATCATTATGGCTTGACAAGCATTTGCTAAATCGATGAGGTGTAAAAATGCTTCATAATTTGTCTCCATTACGAGTTTTTGGTCTTGCACTGTTGTATCTGAAATCGCTGCTTGATGAAAGATAATATCAAAGTCATATTCTTTGAGTTTTTGCAAATCATTTGGATTTGTAATATCTCCTACAATAATTTCGCCTTTAAATCCTATAAGATTCTTAAAATGCCCTAATGAAGTGGGATTGCCACTTGGGAAACACTCACTTGTGCGAAATTTATCGAATACATACACCTTAGCGAGGGGGTGTTTGTTTTGAAAATAAAATGCGAGATTGCTTCCTATGAATCCAGCCCCGCCCGTAATGAGAATCTTTTTCTCCGCTAAGTCGTCATAGATGTATTTCATACTAGCTCCTTTTAGCCTAATGTGTCTATTATACTATGTAGTTCTTGCAAAGTGGCAATTTTTTGGATATTTTGCAGTGTTTTGTCCGATACTTCCGCACTTCCTAGTAAAAATTTCCCATTTATTCCCGCATTTTGTGCGCATTCCATATCTGTGATTTTATCCCCTACGAAAAATGATTGCGATAAATCAATGCGAAAATCTTTGCAAGCAGATTCTATCATTCCTGCCTTTGGTTTGCGACAATCACAATTTTGGCTTGGCAAATGTGGGCAGTGGTAGATTCTATCAAAAGCAAAGCCAGTTTTTTCCTTTATAGAATCTTGCATAAATTGATGAAGTTTTGCCAAATCAGCTTCACTATAATATCCCCGCGCAATACCAGATTGATTGGTAATAACAAGGAGTAAATAATTTTTAGACTTAAGGAGCTTTAGCAGCTCAAAAAGCCCATCATTAAAGAAAAAATCCTCTATTTTATACACATAGCCATTGTCTTTATTGATAACGCCGTCCCTATCAAAAAACGCACATTTTTGCATAAATCCTCCTTTATAATTGTGAAAAATGAGAACTAGAATCTAGATTCTAAAATGTCAAAAAGCCTAGCATTTTGCTTGCCTTATACATTTCATACACACCAAAGATTATCATCATTATCGCGCTTAGGCGCAAAAATAGTGCGCGTTTTTGCTGAATGCTCGCGCTTATAAGCCCCAAAAACAAAAGTGAGGGCATAGCTGTTAGTCCAAAAATACCCATAACAATTGCGCCATTTACACCATTTCCTGCTATTGCTGCAGTGAGTAGAAAATAATACACAATGCCACAGGGTAGTAAGCCATTGAATAATCCTAGCACGAAAAGTCGCCATTTTGAGCTTTGGGCGATGAGAGGGCGCATAAAGATAAGGATTTTTGAAGGGATAGAAAATCTCATCTTTGTATATTGTGTAAGATTCACAAAATTCCCCACTACCAATCCATATATGACAAGCAAAGCCCCCACAACAAGCAAAGCACCGGATTTTATATTCTCATTTGGCATAGCTACATAGCCTAGAGCACCGATAATGAAGCCTAGAATGCAATAGGTTGTGATTTTGCCACAATGATAGGAGAGATGAAAGGGGAGTTGATGTAAAAAGGCGAGTTTAGAATTCGCACATTTAGAATCCTGCGAGGCTTTGGGTAAAGAGGCACTATAAGCTAAGACTATGCCTCCACACATACCTATGCAATGTCCTAATGCTGCAAAAAAAGCAATACTCGCTAGTGTGGCAATCTCAATGTGTTCCATTTGAGTGTCTTAAATAAAGAGTGAATTTACACTTTCATTATGATAGATTCTGCGAATAACTTCAGCAAAGAGTGGGGCGACATTTAGCACCTTGATTTTTGGGTGAGAGTTGCGCAAGGGTATAGAGTTTGTAACCACCACTTCATCAAGTGAGCTTTTAGCTATGCGTTCAAGTGCTAGACCACTTAGCACGGGGTGTGTGCCTAGTGCCATTACACTTTTTGCCCCACGCTCTTTTAGCGCGTCTGCTGCTTTACACATCGTCCCAGCCGTATCTATCATATCATCGACAAGAATTACATCTTTGCCACTGACATCGCCGATAATATTCATTACTTCGCTTTCATTTGCTTTCTCGCGCTTTTTATCTACTATGACTAAGTCCATACCCATTTTATCTGCAAAGTATCGTGCCCGAGCTACGCCACCAATATCAGGCGAGGCAATAATAGGATTCTCAAAAGACTTTGTGCGTAAGTAGTCTGCAAACACAATCGAGCCATAGAGATTATCCACAGGAATATCGAAAAATCCTTGAATCTGCCCTGCGTGCAAGTCCATCGTAATTACGCGATGCACACCGCTTTGTTCAATGAGGTTTGCTACAAGCCTTGCACTAATTGGCACACGAGGTGAAGCCTTTCTGTCTTGTCTTGCATAACCAAAATATGGAATCACTGCGTTTATGCTGTTTGCTCCACTTCGCTTAAGTGCGTCTGTGATTATAAGAAGCTCCATAAGATTGTCATTTGTGGGCGCACAGGTGGGCTGAATAATGAAAATATCCTTGCCACGCACAGATTCATCAATACGCACACTAATTTCGCCATCACTGAAGCGATTAATACTTGCTTTTGAGAGGCTAACATCGAGGAACTTTGCAAGTTCATTGCTAAAGAGAGTGTGGGCTGAACCGCTAAAAATTTTGAATCCGCGCATATATCGCCTTTGTAAAGTGGAATAAAACTCGCATTATAGAAAAACTCATTTTATGTTTGGCTTATTTGAAATTCAGATTCTCTAAATAGCACTTGAGAAAAAGCTCGATTTTCCCTTGTGTCAAAAGTCGCGGATTGATAGCGTTATTAAGATTTATTAGTATTTCACTGCGCGTCCTATCGCGGATAAAATGCCTTGTTTGCACGATGTGGCAGAGTGAGTGTGGAATTGCCTCTAAGATTGCCTCATCAAAGTTGTGGATTCTATAAATATCAATAATCTCGTGAGGATTTTTGCTTTCATCATTATATTCTTCAAGTGTGAGTTTGAAGCTTACAGGGGCAATTTCGCTATATAGATTTGAACCCTTAATACTTGAGTAATAAAATAGAATCTCTTTGCCTTGATTATAAATCTGCGTAGTGCTTTTGGCAGAGCGCAAAGTCCGCGCATCAAGCGAAGAATGCTGTTGGGCTAGAAATACTTTAAGTTTTTTTGAGAGTGGCACGAGTGCGTAAGAATCCCCATACATTTTAAACATCGCATCATCTTTTTGTAGCACAAATACCACGCCTTCATCGACATATACTTCTTTATCCTCTCGTTTATTGGCTGTGGTTTGCGTATGTGAATGCGCTTCAATCGCGCTAGATTCTACAAGGTTGTGTGTGGGTTCATTTACAGAATCTTGCGTGGTAAGCGGAGATTTAGCGACAGAGTTTATTTCCTCCTTATTCGCGTTTGTCTTTGCTAATAGGGCTACAACACAAAAAAGTAGAATGTATATAATCTTATACATCAGGATTCCTTTGTATTTTTATCAAGCTAAAGCCAACTTTGGCTACCATATCATTTTGTAAAAAGTATTTTATCAAAAAACCTTGTATAGTAGCATAATTTAAAGGATACAAATGAAAAGCATTGCAATTTTAGGCAAACCCAATGTTGGCAAAAGCTCACTTTTTAATAGATTGATTAGGCAGCACTTGGCTATTACTTCGCCTGTGAGTGGCACAACGCGCGATGTGAAAAAGGCACATTTTAGCATTAGTGGCGTTGAAGTGGAGATTATTGACACAGGTGGGCTTGAAAAGACACAAGGGCTTTTTGCTAAAGTAAGTGAATATTCTAAAAAGGCTGCATTAGTGGCGGATATGGTGCTATATATGGTTGATGGAAGCATTATCCCACAAGATGATGATATAGCTTATTTTCGCACATTACAGAGAGAGAAAAAGCCACTTTTGCTTGTCGTAAATAAAGTAGATAATGATAAAATCAAGCAGAGGGCGTGGGATTTTAGCGTCTTTGGAGCGCAGGAGATGTGCTTTATTTCTGTGCAACATAATCGTGGCATAACTCTTTTACTTGAGAGTATTTTTGATATATTGAATCTTGCCAAAGAGCAGCCTTTGGGAGAGCATTTAAAGGAACAACTTGAGGATATAGATGAGAGTTTGGAGGAGTTTTTAGAATCTTTGGATTCTAAGCCGCAAGAGGAGGATTGCATAGCGGTTGGGATTATTGGACGCGTAAATGTCGGCAAGAGTTCACTTTTGAATGCGCTTTTAGGCACAGAGAGAAGCGTAGTGAGCGAGGTAGCTGGGACAACTATCGACCCTGTCGATGAGGAGATAATGCTAGAGGATAAAAGAGTGAAATTTATCGATACAGCAGGGATTAGGAGGGCAGGGAAAATAGAGGGTATTGAAAAGTTTGCCCTCTCTCGCACAAATGCAATGCTTTCTCAAAGCCATATTGCGATTTTAGTCCTTGATGCAAGTGAGAGTTTTGTCGAATTAGATGAAAAAATTAGCTCTCTTATTCCTAAACACGCTTTGGGTGTGATTGTGGTGCTAAACAAATGGGACAAAAAGTATAAAGAATACAAAGAAATAATCCAAGAATTTAAGCATAGATTCCCTTTTCTCTCTTTTGCACCGATAATGACACTAAGTGCGCTTAATGGGCGCAATATCAATAAGTTGAAAGCGGAGATTCTAAAAGTATATGAGCGATTTTGCTTTAGAATCCCAACAAGTGCGCTTAATGATGTTATCACTAAAGCCACTGCCGCACATCATATCCCAAGCGACCACGGCAAAATAGTAAAAATTTATTATGCAACACAATATGATGTGAAACCCCCGCAAATCGCCCTTGTAAGCAACCGCCCAAATAGTTTGCACTTTAGCTATAAGCGATATTTGATTAATGTATTACGTAAGGAATTTGATTTTAGCGGTGTGCCTTTATTTTTGAGTGCTAAGGCAAAGAATCAAAACGATATGGAGCAAGAGGATAAGACACAAAATGAACAAGAGCGCATAGAACAACATATATCAAAGCAAGATACCAAGGAGCAAAAAGCCTCTAAAAAGCCTAAAGTTTCTAAGATTCAAAAAACTAAGCCACATAGGCGCGGAGACAAGAATACAAGGTATTAATTTGCTACAAAGCGCAAAGAATAAGGGGCACAATAAATCTTTACCTGCTCTTAAATGGGGTGTTTTGATAAAATATTCAAATGCGCTACAATTCGCATACTACAAAACTATTTTTTATTTTTCATTCCTTATTTTTAATAGGTTTCTCTCACATTTAAGATTCAAAAAGCTTCCTTAGCCGCTCTTTGCCAAACTCCACACCGGGTTGGTCGTAGGTATTAATCTCAAAGATATTACCCACACACGAAGTGAGTAGCTCAAAATACGCGATGAGAATCCCCACACTTTCTTCGCTAAGCTTCATTACTTTAATGCAATCACTCATAATCCCCTCATTCTTTATGCTTTGCATTGTCGCAATGCGCTGCTTGTCAAGCAATGTCGCAAAGCCCTCGCCATTGACAAAATTTGTAGATTCTAAAAATGGAATCTCAAGCTTTGGGATATTCGGTTCAAGGCTATGCGTGGGGTCAAGGCTAAGAAAAGTTATGCTCTTATCACGCACACCCTGCACGATGAGTTGCAAGAAAGAATGCTGGTCAATGCTACCAATAAGCGCAATAGGCGTAAGCCCGACATTCTGCCCGTGCGCATTGATTTTACCTAGACTTTCGCCCCACAGCTGCACATACCACGCATTAAAATGCGTAAAAAGGCTAGAATACGAGAAAAGCACATTCATCGGCGTTTGCTTGGCATTGAGCGCATAAATCAATGCTTTATGCAAAATATGCTCCTCTTTGCGTTCAAAAAAACGCTGTATGAGCTGCGCTGCCCCTTGTAATAATGCGCTCACATCAAAGCCTAAAATCATCAAAGGCAAGATTCCCACCATACTCAAAACCGAAAACCTCCCGCCCACATTAGGCGCGATATTAAAATACTCTATGCCCTCACTCTGTGCGAAAGACTGCAGCGGCGAGTCTGTATCGGTAATGGCGAGCAAATGCCGCTTTGTGCTAGAATCTGCAAGTAAATGATATTTATACAGCACATATTTAAGGAGCGAGGAGGTTTCAATAGTTGTGCCTGATTTTGAAATCACAATAAAAAGCGTGTTATCCCGCTCCACATCTTGCAATGTTTTAGCGATATTTATCGGGTCTGTATGCTCTAAAAAAAGCAGTTTGAGGACATTTCTATGCGGCAAATGCTCAAGCATAGAATCAATGGCTTTAAGCCCTAGTGAGCTACCGCCAATACCAATAATGACGAGATATTTTAATGTGTCTAAAAATGCCCGCTCACGCTCACAAAATGCTGCCGCTACTGCAAATGCACTCTCATCAAAGGGGAGCTTATAATAACCACTTTTACCCTGCAAATGCTCATTTTTTATGCCTTCAAAAACAGAATCTGCACGACTTTTTACTTCCTCACTCACCTCTAAATCAAAGCTAAACCTAACCACAATTCCCCCCAAATGCCATTGTTTATAGTCCCTTGCACACAAACGCACTCATATCAATAAGGCGGTGCGTATAGCCCATTTCATTATCATACCACGCAAGCACTTTTGCGCTTTTGTCAATCGCCACGCATTTATCCGGCACAATCACCGCACTTGCCGCACAGCCGATAAAATCACTTGAAACCCTGCTTTCATCATCAACGATGATAAGCCCCTTAAGCGCACCATCAAGAATTGTGCCATTTTGTGCGTTATAAAATGCCTCATTCACTGCCTCTTTGCTTACTGCGCTTTTAAGATTCACGCTTAAATCCACCAAGCTTACATCAGGTGTTGGCACACGCACAGCAATACCATTAAGCTTACCTGCTAAATGCGGTAGCACAAGCCCGATAGCCTTTGCCGCACCTGTGCTTGTAGGAATCATATTTTGCGCAGCCGCACGAGCGCGGCGCAAATCTTTATGCTTGACATCAAGGAGATTTTGATCATTTGTGTAGCTGTGGATTGTTGTCATCAAGCCATTTTCAATGCCAAAAGTAGAATCGAGCACTTTCACAATGGGAGCGAGACAATTTGTCGTGCAAGAAGCATTTGAAATCACACTTTCACCATTGTATTGCGTATGATTGACGCCATAGACAAAAGTAGGCGTATTATCCGCAGGAGCAGAGATTATCACGCGTTTAATATTGCCTTTTAGATGTGTGCTTGATTTTTCTAAAGCATTAAATTTCCCGGTGCATTCAATCACGCCCACTGCTTCGCCAAAATCAAGATTGAGCGGGTCTCTATCGCTTAGGATTTTCACATTTTTGCTTTTACCAATGCGGAGTGTGTTTTCACTCATTTTTTCAACATCATAGAATCTATGCACCGAATCATAACGCAACAAATGCACGAGCGTATCAATATCAGCCGTGCTATTCATCGCAACAAGCTCTATATCATCACGTTCCCCAATAATCCTAGCCGCACAAAGCCCAATGCGCCCTGTGCCATTGATTGCAAGTTTGATTGCCATATATGCTCCTTGAAATATCGTAAAATATAAAGTGCAGATTCTAGCATAAAAAAAGCTATTGTGTAGTTTGCGGGACTTGATTTATGGTATATAAAAATGTAAAATGCGCCTTTTGTCTCTTAAGGCTTCTTGTTACTCATTCTCATTTGTCCTCGTAGCTCAGCTGGATAGAGCACACGATTCCTAATCGTGAGGTCGCGCGTTCGAATCGCGCCGGGGACACCACCAAAAAACTTAAATTAGATTCTAAAATGCTAATATTGTAAAAACAGCCCTTTTGCCTTATGCTCTATTTGTTTGGGATTCTTGATGGCAAATGGATAAAATTTGAGGGACTAAGGCGTATGCAAAAAAAACAAAAGAATAGGTAGCGCAAATAAACAATGCTCTTAAAATGAGGATAATTGCGACACATAGTTCAATCCAAACGATACTCAAAGCCCAAAAATCTTGGCAAAAGTAGAGTGTATTTTTAAGCAGAATTTAAGTGGGGGGGGGGGGTATAATATCGCTTTATGAGCAAAAATCAAGGAGATTTTGATGAAAAAGCGATATTATTTATTTTATTGTGCTTTTATGATTGCGCAGATTCTAAATGCGGAGAGTTTAGATGAGAGAAAAGCAGCACTTGAGCGGCAAATTCGCGAGATTGAATCTCAACAAGCCCAACGAGCCATAGAGGAACAAAAGAAGCAAAAAGAAGTAGAAGAACTTGAGCAAAAACTCAAAGCACTTCAGTATTCCTACCCTAAAGAAAAATCGCAGAAGAATCTTGTGCAGCAGGATTTTGCACAAAATAATAAAATCACACAAGAGATTGATAAAGATGCTGATAAGATGTTTGGAAAAAATCGTAGCGGTGTGTTAATAGGTATTAGCGCAGGGCTTATGCCTATGGAATATCAAACTTTATTACATTCTGTAAAAGGCGATTTGGGTGTTGGCGGAGCAAGGTTGGGCTATCAGTATTTTTCTCACAATAATAGCATATTTGGTTTTAGAATCTATACCGATGCACATATTGGTAGAGGGCAAACAGAAAATACTTTAACTCAAATAAAACAAGATTTTATGGCGTGGAATTTTGATGTGCTTGTTGATTTCCGTATTCCTAATACTTATAGTTATATTGGATTTTTTGGTGGAGTTGGGCTTGGAAGTTTAAATTTTGAAATTACAGATATATTAGACTATGCGTATTTAAAAGGTGGAAGAAATTTTTATAATTTTGGCTTGGCTTTTACCGGCGGTGCAAAGCATCGTTTGGAGCTATATTGTAAAATGCCTATAAAGTCAAGTTATAATGAGAATTTTTATTGGAAAAGCTCAATGCTTGTAAGCATAGCATATCAATATACTTTTTAATAAAATAATGACATCTTGTTACTATTGAGTTACTTGCGCGTATTACAATAGCATTTCAATAACAATTTGTTATTAATATTTTTTATTAGGAGTTGAATTATGTTAGTTACAAAACCAGCACCAGATTTTACAGCGGAGGCAGTAAAGGCAGATGGCACTTTTGAAAATAGCTTTAACCTTTATCAAAATCTTGGCAAAAATGGCGCAGTAGTATTTTTCTGGCCTAAAGATTTTACTTTTGTATGTCCTAGTGAGATTATCGCATTCAGCAAACGCGTAAAAGATTTCAAAGAACGCGGCGTGAATGTAATAGGTGTATCAATAGATTCTAAAGAAGTGCATTTTGCGTGGAGAAATGTCCCTGTGAATGAAGGTGGGATTGGTGCAGTGGAATTTCCTATGGTATCTGATATTACAAAACAAATCTCTCGTGATTATGATGTGCTTTTCAATGGTGCAGTAGCACTTCGCGGTAGCTTTTTGATTGATAAAAACAAAGTAGTGCGCCACGCAGTGATTAATGATTTACCACTTGGACGCAATGTTGATGAAATGATTCGCATGGTTGATGCAATGTTGTTTGTTGAGGAACACGGCGAAGTATGCCCTGCAGGTTGGAACAAAGGTGATGCGGGTATGAAGCCTGATGCAAAAGGTGTAGCAGATTACCTTGCTAAAAACGCTGATAAGCTTTAACTTTTATTATCTCAAGCCTCTATCTCTCCTAAATTGAAGGGGGCTTGAACTTATAATTATTGCTCTTTTTTATTCTAACACTACAAAAAGCATTTCATTTGTTTGTGCTTTTGCTCTAAAGTTTGATTGTTTGCGAGTTTATATACAATATCATCAAGCAAGATTCTGTCATTGAGTGCAAGTTTCTTGTGTTGCTTTTTATACTTTGCGGAAGTGTGGATTTCAAACATTTAAGAATCCATAGCCTTTTTGTAGCTTTCAAAATCCTTAAACTTTTCTACCTTGCCTTGCCTTACTTCTTTGATTGTTTGCTTAAGGGACTTGCTTAATTCTTTGTCTTGTTTAATCTTGAGATTTGCCCCTGATGCCTTAGCCATATTTTAAACGCTTTGATTAAATCCTCATTAGTATTTTCCACACTCAAGTTTATAGTCATATTCTCTCCTTTAATCACAGAAAACACAAATATTATAGCATTATTTGGATTCTATAATTTGAATCTCTGCTTGGGTTAAATGATAGAGTTTATAGACTAAACAATCAATTTGGGATTCTAAAGCGGCAGTGTCAAAGGTGGAATCTTTTGCCTTAAGCATTAGAATCTCATCTACTAAAGCGATGATTTGATTTGCGATGTTTTGGTTTTTTGCATTGATTTTGGGGATAGGTAGTTTTTCATAAAGATAAGTTTGTATTTCAGGAAATACTTGTTCTTTTTTGGTTGTAAATTTTTTAAGATAATAAAAATTTAAAAGTCTTGAATTAAGTAAGGCTAAAATCAACAAAGGAGAATATTTTTTATCTGTAATTGAAATTCCATAAATATTTTTAATAAAAGCAAATTTTTCAAAACCTATACTAGCACTAAGACGATTATCAACCCTGCGTAAATAAATTAAATTATTGTCAAAAAATGGTTTCAATCTTTTAATGTCTTTTAGTTCCTCATCAATATAAGTATTATTCCATTTTATGCAATATGGCGACACATCATAGCCGAGTAAAACTTTTATTCCTTGCGAAAATTGTTCGCAAAATTTTTTGCCATATTCTGCACCTCTTTTAGATTTACTAATTTTTTCAAGAAAAATTGTATTCTTGCAAATTTTGTCAAAAATAAGAAGCGTATTTTTATCAATATTTAAAACGATTTCATTTTTTAAATTGTGCTTAAAATTGTCTTTGCAAATCGTATCAACAAAGCTAAAAATTTCGTGTGTTTCTTTGTGGTGATTTATAAAATTTGATTTTGGTTTGCATACTTGAAGTTCCGCAATAATATTTTCGGTTACCGCCTTTTCAAATGGATTTGTTTCGCTTAATGAAATCAAATGTATAGAGTTTAAAAAATATTTTCTCATATTTTCACAATTTGCATTAACAAGCCAAAATCTTGGTGTGATAAAATTTAAATATCCATTTCCATTTTGTTTTGTCAATGTCAAGCATTTTTCAAAAAACATCATATATAAGTCTGTATTCCATTTGTATTGTGGATATTGTGATTTTGTTTTAACTACATACGGCGGATTCCCTATCACTAAGTCAAATCCTAAAAAATCCCCAAAAGTATCTTTAATTCCTTGCTTGTTTTCTTTGCTTTGTGTTGCATTGTTTGCACTTATTCGCTTTTGCTTCTCTTCAAAAGTCTCTAAATCTAGCACTTCGGGGAATGCAAATCGCCATTCAAAAGTTGCTTGGTTTTGAAACTCCTCATAAATTCGCATAAGTTTTAGGATATTTTCTAGCTCTTTTTGCGGAATCTCTCTTTGTGCGCTTCTCTCAAAATTTACGCTTTTATGAAAGTCAAAAGAATCCGCATAAGATTCTATATGAAATCTAGTCTCTGGCTCTAATTGTGCGAGATTGATATAGCCATACTGATAGAAAAATTCCTTTAGGGCTTGATGGAAGTTAATGTATTCATCGCAATTTCGCTTAAAAAGTGCGCAAAGAAAGTGGTAAGCCTCCTCATAGCCCATCTTGTGGATTTGCGCGGATTGTTTATCGTGTTCGTTTTTGTATTTTCGCGCATTTTGGCTCATTTCTTGGAATTTACTTTGCGCCTTTTTCTTTG
Organism: Helicobacter typhlonius; assembly: GCF_001460635.1. NCBI lineage: Bacteria > Pseudomonadati > Campylobacterota > Epsilonproteobacteria > Campylobacterales > Helicobacteraceae > Helicobacter > Helicobacter typhlonius. The sequence continues at coordinate 1,389,409 of NZ_LN907858.1, read as the reverse complement.
TGTCTTGGATTTGGCTCATAAGGCTTTGGTGTAGGAATAAATCCCTTTTTTCAATAGCCTTTGTAAGCCTTGATTCTAGCTTGTGCGTGAAATTATCTAAAGTGATGTTGGTGTCAATGTTTGAGATAAGCGAGTTTCCGCACTTAATGTTTATATCAATATTTGGCAAAGTTTGGAGCTTATGGATTTTGGAATCTTTATCTTTTGTGAAGTTGAGATAATAGGCGTTTTTAAGCAGCTCTATCCATAGGCGAAGTCGCGCGATATTGCAGGAGTTGGGATTAATATCCACGCCAAAGAGATTATTTTCAATAATAGATTTTTTAAGCGTAAAAAGGGCGATTTGGATTGTGTGATTAGAATCTTGTAGCCTTTTGTAAGCGAAAGTTTCGCCCTCTTTGGTGATAAGGTGGATTTCATCGTCTTTGATTTGCAAATCTTGATACCCAAATCCCAAAAGCCCTAGTTTGTGATAAATAAAAATCATTTCATTTAAAGCAGAGACAAGGAAATGTCCGCTTCCAACAGCGGGGTCGCAGATTCTCATACTTGATAAAATCTGCTTTGCTTGAGATTCCACACGCCCAAAGTCCCTATCGATGTGTTTGCGTAAATCCTCTATGCTCTGTGCGCTCCACGCAAAGGCTGCATTAAACTTTTCCACCACGATTTTTGCTAAAGATTCCTTACACATATAGCTTGTAATGAAACTTGGCGTGTAGAAACTGCCCTCCTTGTAGCCATTGAGCTTTTCAAAGACTGCGCCTAGCACACTTGAGCGGATTAAGTCTTTAGAATCGCTAGATTCTATATCGTGAGATTCTGCGCTAGATTCTACATTTTGAGATTCTTCGGCTAAAGCCTCAGAATGACAAGGGGCTTTAGAATCTTCGCGCTTTTTACCAAAGTCAAAGGCGTTTAAAAAGTCAAAAAGATAGGTAAGAAAAGCGCATTTGCTCCCCGCTTTATGCGTGCTTTGCGTGGATTGGAAAATTGTAATTTCTAAAGCATCATCAAGCAAGGCAATATCCAAAGTCTCTAGCCTTTCATCTTTAATAAAAAGCGAGGAGTTGAGGTAGGGCAGGAAGTTAAAGCCTTTATCATTCCCTCTTGCTTCATAATCTCGCGCTAAAACTTCAAAGAAGAGGTGGCTTAAGTGTTTAAAGCTTGTAATTTTTGCACTGCTTAGGAAGTTGAGAGATTTATCAAAGCCATTAAAGGCGAGGAGATTTGCTTCAATGAGTTTGAGAAACAAAATGCGATTGAGCCAAAGCAAAATATGGCTAATCACCGCTTCAAAGTCGCTAGGTTCGTTATGGGATTCTAATTTAGAGGCAATGTGCTTAGCGAAACTTACGCTTTGGGTATCATCAAGTTCAATCGTGATTTTACCGCCTCTGTCAAATTCCTTTAGCCCTAAAATATGCAAGAGCTCTTTATAGAATCGTGGATTAAGTGCGTTGGGGTCTTGCTTGTATTCGTGGTGTAAGAAATCTCTATTTAGAATCTTATGTGCGATATTTAGGTGTTTGTCGTTGCGTAAATCAAAAGCGGTGTATCTAAGCGCAGAATCTTCTACTAAATTCTCTTCTGCCCCCCCCCCCCCCATTTAATTGCTTAACTAGAATCTTTTGGATTTCGGTGTAAAAATCTTTTGAATTATCAATCAAGCCTTTTTCTTTGTGCGTTTTATAGAGATTTGAAATTGCCTTGTTTTTATAAAAATGCCGCTCAAACTCTCTTGCACTAAAAATATAAAATTGTGTAAAATCTGTGATGATGATGAATCTAAGATTTACATTTGGGATTAGGGTTTGACTATCCCCCTCGTGCTCACGAAAATAATACAAAATGCACTCGTGCAATGCTTTGCAATTTGGCTTGTTTGGGCTAAACATTTCTTTTGCATTGATTGGCTGCTTCTTGGCTTCAATGATGATTTCAACTTTAGAATCCTTAAGCAAGCTCAAGTCAATTTCGCTATTGCCTTGCTGTTTGTAGGCTGGTTGAGCGTGGAATCCTAACTCTTTTAAAAAAGGCGCAAGGGCGTTTGCTACGATAGCACTTTCATTGTGTCCTTTGTTCTGCTCGTAGGATTCCAAATATTGCGCTACTTTTTGCTTGAAATCACTTTTTTGTGAATTGCTTAGGCTAGATTCTAAGTAGTCTTTGTTGCAAGAAGCAAGAAATTCTTTTAATGTGAGAGGTTCAAAAATAAGCCCTTTGCAAATAGTCTCGCGCATATACTCTCCTTAGTGTAAAAAATGCCTTGTATGCGTGAAATACATCGCCATATCATATTCATTACACGCTGCTATCACTTCATCATCTCGAATACTACCTCCGGGCTGTATAATCGCACTCACACCATATTGATGAGCTAAATCCACGCTATCACGAAATGGAAAAAATGCTTCAGAAGCACATACGCAGCCTTGCAGGTTAAGATTCATATCTTTTGCTTTTGCCATTGCCGCTCTTGCTGCATCAACGCGGCTTGTCATTCCCATACCGATACCCACAAGTGCGCCATCTTTAACATAAGCTACGCAATTTGATTTGGTAAGTGCAGCAATCATATAGGCTATTTTGAGGTCATTTTTTTGTGTTTCATTCGGTGTTTTTTGGCTTACAAGCGTGGCGTTCTCTATCTCGCTTTTATTTACTTTATCGCTCTCTTGAAGCAAAAATCCTCCCTGTATGTGCTTAAAATCATACATATCACAAGGCAAACTCAAAGCCTTATCATTTTGTGTAAAGATTTTCATACGCTTTTTGCTTTCAAAAATTTTGAGTGCTTCCTCTGTAATATCTCCCGCAATAAGCACTTCTACAAAAATCTTATTTATCTCTTCTGCTAGGGATTTATCCACTATGCCATTTACTGCTACTACACCACCATAAGCACTGATGCTATCACAAGCAAGGGCAGCCTTGTAAGAACTCAAAAGCGAATCTTTAAGTGCAAAGCCGCAAGGATTGGCGTGTTTTACAATACACACCGCATTTGCTTCTTTACCAAAGCTTGTAGCGATTTTAATCGCCGCATTCATATCATTGAGATTATTAAAACTTGCTTCACCCTTTTTGATAATAAATTGTTCCTGCCAAAATGTGCCAAAGCCATAGAGTGCGCCTTTTTGGTGAGGATTCTCACCATAGCGCGTTTGCATAATCTTTTGTCCTTGAATAAAGAAATGTTCCCCAAAACCCTGCTTAAATCGCTTATTCATATAGTTTGCAATCATTACATCATAGCTTGCGGTGTGTGAGTAAGCCTTTATCATCATTTCTTTGCGTAACTCCAATGTATTTTGCCCATTGCGTAAAGATTCTATAATGGGCTTATAGTCGTTTTTATCGGTAATAATAAGCACATTTGCATAGTTTTTTGCCGCAGCACGCACGAGAGTTGGACCGCCAATATCGATATTTTCAATAATTTCATTAAAATCATCAGTGCGTTCAATGGTTTGTTTAAAGGGATAGAGATTAACACATACTATATCAATGGATTCTATATGATTTGCTTTTGCTGTGGCTACATCTTGTGCATTATCTCTTCGATACAAAATCCCCCCGTGAATCTTAGGGTGCAAGGTTTTTACGCGTCCATCAAACATCTCTGGACTTTGTGTAAAATCACTCACATCAATAGCCTTGATTTGTGCCTTTTGCAAAAGGCTTAATGTCCCACCTGTGCTTAGAATCTTATAATCCAAAGCCACTAAATCCTTTGCAAACTCGACAATATTTTCTTTATCGCTTACACTTAGTAACGCATACATACTCTGTCCTTGTTGGTAAATTTTGGTAATATTGTAGCTAGATTTTGTAAGAAGGCAATGAAATGATATGTGTCTTTGATATTGAAACAATCCCTGATTTTCATCTCTTATCCCGCGTCTATGGTTATGAAGGCTTACCGCTAGAAATTGCAAAAGAGGCATTCAAAGCCCAATATGAAAAAAGCGGTAGCGAATTTCTCTCACCTTGCTTTCATCGCGTGATAAGTATCTCTAGTGTGATATGTGATGAATATGGGAGATTCAAAAAAGTAGGGCATTTTGGCGGGGGATTCTTAGATGAGGTGAGCGCATATGTGGGTGCAAATGGGGTAGATTCTAAAAATTGTGAATCCACGCGAGATTCTAAGCAGAGGCAGAATTTTATCGATGATAATGGCAAGATAGATTTTGAAAGCGAAACCTTTTTAGATAGTTTAGAAAAACAGCTTATAAGCGAGTTTTGGCAGTTTTTCAATAAGAGCAATCCGCGACTTGTAAGCTTCAATGGGCGGGGTTTTGACATACCGACCTTGCTTTTGCGCGCTATGCGATATGATATAAACGCCTTTGCCTACTACGAGCAGGACAATCACGCGCTTAATAAAAACAAATGGCAAAATTATCGCCAACGATACAGCGAGGAGTTTCACACAGATTTGCTTGATAGTTTGGGAAGTTTTGGTGCGGTGCGCACACTTAGCCTTAATAATCTCTGCGCTATGCTTGGCTTAGTGGGTAAATATGATATGAATGGCTCACAGGTTTTTGAAACTTATCTTTGTAGCGATGAAGTATTTAAAGAAGAGATAGAGCAAGAACATAGCTCTGCAGATTCTAATGTGATAAGAGAATCTAAAATCAAAGCCTTAATGCGTATCAATCACTACTGCCATAGCGATGTGCTTAATACCTATTGGCTTTATCTCAAATACGAGCTATTAAAAGGGAGTATTACAGAGGCGGATTATTATGATATGTTGCAAGTTTTTTATGAAAATTTGCCACAAGATAAGCCATATTGGGCTATTTTTGCGGAGACTTTACAGGGACATATACGCGCCTACACTTCACGCAACTTAAGCAAGGGATAGTAATGGATTCATTTATAAGCAAAAATGGTGAGATTACCTCCAAAGACGCGCTTATAGCAGAAATAGAATCTTTGCTTAACACTTTTCCTACAGCCTCGCCTACCGCACTTTCGCGCTCGGTGATGAGTATGCTAAGTGGTGAGGAACTAGAGCATATACGCGATAGTCTCTTGCAAAAAAAGGAAAGTGTGATAGTGCGCAATAAAGAATGGTTAAAGGGATTTGTAAATGACTAAAATAGGCATTATTAACTATGGGGTAGGCAATTTAGGCAGCGTGCAAAATGCGTTTAGCTTTGTGAGTAATCAAGGTGATGTGCCAAAATTTGAAGTTTGTATAGAATCTAGTCCTGAAAAGCTCAAAGACTACGATAAGCTACTTTTGCCCGGTGTGGGGGCATTTGGCAATGCAATGGAGCATTTGAGAGATTCTCATTTAGATGAAGCGATTAAAGAATTTGCACAAAGTGGCAAATATCTGCTTGGAATCTGCCTTGGTATGCAGCTTTTATTTGAAAAAAGCTTTGAGTTTGGGGAGCATAGGGGGCTTGGACTAATGCAGGGCGAGGTGGTGGAGTTTAGCAACATTGCCCCGCTTAAAGTCCCACATATAGGCTGGAATAGCATTAATTTTACGCAGAGGGCGCAAGATTCTAAAATTTTTGAGGGTATAAAGGATAAGAGCTTTTTATACTTCGTGCATAGCTTTCATATAAAGGCAAAAGAGGAGCTTATTCTCGCATATTGTGAATATGGCTATCCTTTTGGTGCGATTGTAAATAGGGATAATCTCTTTGGGATTCAGCCACACCCGGAAAAAAGCCACGATGTAGGATTGAGGCTACTTGCTAATTTTATTAAATTAAAATAAAAAAATATTCCTATTTACCTTATGGTTAAACTAATAGTTTTTAATAATGGATAATTTTTATTAAAATAAAGGAGATGAAATGATTGATTTAGCAATAATTGGTGGTGGTCCTGCTGGGCTTACAGCAGGGCTATATGCGACACGAGGCGGTATTAAAAATGTAGTGCTTTTTGAAAAAGGAATGCCCGGCGGACAAATCACAGGCAGCAGCGAGATAGAAAACTATCCGGGTGTGAAAGAGATTGTGAGCGGAATGGAGTTTATGCAGCCTTGGCAGGAGCAATGCTTCCGCTTTGGGTTGCGACACGAGATGAGCGAAGTAACGCGCGTAAGCAAAAAAGGAGATACATTCCTTATCTCTCTTGCTGGTGGCAAAAGTGAAGAATCAAAGGCGGTGATTTTCTGCGCTGGTGGTAGCCCAAAGAAAGCAAATCTTAAAGGTGAAAGCGAATTTTGGGGCAGAGGCATTAGCACTTGTGCTACTTGCGATGGATTCTTTTATAAAGACCAAGAAGTGATTGTGCTAGGCGGAGGCGATACCGCACTTGAAGAGGCAATTTATCTTAGCCGCATTTGCTCTAAGGTGCATTTGGTGCATAGGAGAAATGAATTTCGCGCAGCACCTACGACTATCGAACACGCAAAGAGTAATGACAAGATTCACTTTATCACTCCTGCAGTAGTCGAGGAGATTAAGGGCGATGCTTCGGGCGTAACGAGTGTGCTTATCAAACACACAGATTCAGGCAAATTAGAAGATATTGTCGTAAGCGGTATTTTTATCTTTGTAGGCTATGATGTGAATACAGCGATATTAAAGCAAGAAAATGGCTCTATGCTTTGTGATTGCGATGAATGGGGGAGTATCAAAGTGGATTTGTCTATGAAAACAAACATAGAGGGGCTTTTTGCCGCGGGCGATGTGCGTGTGCAGGCTTCTAAGCAAGTAGTGTGCGCTGCGGGTGATGGAGCGACTGCTGCACTTCAGGCGATTGTGTATTTGGAGCATAAGTAAGCAGGGACACTTTTATTCTCTTATATGCGGGGCAAGGTAAAATCTTGCCTTGTTTTAAATATGTAATGTAAGAGCATAACTTATAAATGCTCCTTGCAAAGCATTTTTGCTCTTAATAATCCCAAATAGAATCCTTATGATTGGACTTTAAAAGTATCATTTTTGTATAAACGCAATTGTTTTAATTTTCCATTTTTATCATACTCTTTTGCAACACCATTTTTATAATCATCTGTATATGGAGCTTTAATATAAAGCTCTCCAGTTTCATAATACCCTTTTGCAATATCATTTTCTTTGCCATTTTTGTATGGAAATTCTATTTTTAATTGTCCATTGTGATGATAATCTCTCTCCACACAACCTTTTATCTTGTCCTCATTATTCACGCACTCGGGCAAAGAATCTACTGAAGAATCTGAACACCCTACAAATACACATATTAATAGCAGCAGAGTAGAATATATGAGATGTTTTAGCATTTTGTTTCCTTGTTTTGAGAATAAGTGCATTGTATCTTATGTTCTCTTAATGCCCTGAAGATTCTCTTGGCTTTGAAGCTTAGCGATGAGTTTCTTTTGCTTGGGTATTCACATAGCTAAGCTGTATAATTTCTCACCCAAAATCAATGCAAGTAACACTATTTATGTATAATGCGCTCACTTTTATTCTAAAATTTGCAAGGAGAATCTATGCTAAAAGTAGGAATTTTTGGTGCTACCGGGCGTGTGGGTAGGCTGCTGATTGAGGAGATTCTAAATAGCAATCATCTTAATCTTTCAAGCATTTATGTGCGTAATGAGTTGCAGTATTCCCTGCCTTCTAGCACAATGGTAACGCGAGACTTTGAAGTGTTTTTACAATCTAGCGATGTGATTGTTGATTTCTCCTCTCCGGAAGCGACAAAAGCCTTGCTTGAAGTAGCATTGGGCAATCCCACACCGCTTGTGATAGGCACAACCGGACTAAGTAATGATACACATCATTTGATTGAAGAAGCCTCACATACTATGCCTATTTTATATGCGACAAATATGAGTAAGGGCATAGCTGTGTTGAATAAAGTTGTTTCACTTGTAGCGCAGACTTTAAAAGAGAGTGATATAGAAATTTGTGAGATTCACCACCGACATAAAAAAGATGCTCCATCAGGCACGGCACTCACTCTTGCGCAGACTTGTGCGAATGCGAGAGGATTAAACCTAGACAAAGTGCGCGTAAGCGGACGCAATGGCGTAATTGGTGAGCGAAGCAGTAATGAAATTGGCGTGATGAGTTTGCGCGGTGGCGATGTGTGCGGACGCCATAGCGTAGGATTCTATCTTGATGGCGAGTATTTGGAATTTACTCATAATGCAACCTCGCGCCTTACTTTTGCTAAGGGTGCGCTTGATATGGCGAGTTGGATAGTGCAACAAGAAAGCGGTTTATACAGCATACAGGACGCCCTAGCACTTTAGAGACAAAGATTTGCTTATTTAGTTTTATTGCTATACAATTATACATACAAGATGAAATCAAGGCTTAAGAGTATGAAAAGTTGGAACGAAGAATGTGCGGTTGTAGGCGTGTATAATGTCGATAATGCGAGTATGCTAAGCTATTATTCACTTTTTGCGATGCAGCACAGAGGGCAAGAGGCAAGTGGGATAGCCACGAGTAATGGCACAAAAATTAGCACAATCAAAGATACAGGGCTTGTAACAAAGATTTTTACACAAAAGCGATTAGACAAACTACAAGGACGCTCAAGTATCGGGCATAATCGTTACTCGACTGCAGGGGAAGATTCTATCAATGACACGCAGCCTATTTTCGCGCGATATGAGCTAGGCGAAATCGCAATCGCACATAATGGAAACCTTACAAATGCTAAAGATGTGCGTAAGGAGCTTATCCAAAAGGGCGCGATTTTTCAAAGTCATTTAGATACGGAAAATCTTATCCACCTTATCGCCCAAAGCAAAAAACAATCACTTACAGATAGAATCATTGATGCGCTAGGTTGTGTCGATGGTGCATATTGCTTTGTCTTTCTCTCTCGAAGCAAAATGTTTGCCATACGCGACCGCTATGGATTACGCCCCTTAAGCTTAGGCAAGATTCAAAATAGCGATGGCTCTCTAGGCTATGTCGTGGCGAGTGAGAGTTGCGCATTTGACCTTATTGGCGCGGAATTTGTGCGCGAAGTAAATCCGGGCGAGATGTTAATATTTGATGGCGCATATGCGCTCACAGATACGCAGCCTAAGAGCATTCAAGTTTTTGAATCTTACCCTCGTCCTTGTGTGTTTGAGTTTGTATATTTCGCGCGACCCGATAGTTTTGTGTTTGGGTGCAATGTCTATAAGGCGCGTAAGCAAATGGGTATAGAACTTGCCAAAGAGCATAAGATAGAGGCAGATATGGTAATCCCCGTGCCAGATTCTGGCGTGGCAGCGGCACTTGGGTATAGTAAGCAAAGTGGCATTGATTTTGAGCTAGGCATTATCCGCAATCACTATGTGGGGCGCACATTTATTGAGCCAACACAACAAGAGCGCGAACTCAAGGTGCGCTTAAAGCTTAATCCCATTAAGGAGCTTATTGCGGGGAAAGATATTATTGTGATTGATGATTCTGTGGTGCGCGGCACGACAAGTAAGCAGATTATTAGAATCTTGCGTCAGGCTGGGGCAAGGAAGATTCATTTACTCATCTCATCTCCACCGACTATTTCTCCTTGCTACTATGGCGTGGATACTCCAAACAAAGAACAGCTCATTTGTGCCAATAAAAGCATTGAAGAGGTGTGTAAATACATCGGTGCGGATTCTCTAGGCTTCCTCTCTGTTGATGGGTTAGTAAGGAGCATAGGCGGAGAGGGCAAAGGCTGGTGCAAGGCGTGTTTTGACGAATGCTATATTGATGATTATACTAGAGGGCATCAATGCGACTCGTGCTAAGTGTAGGGCGATATTTTAAAAAACGATTTGGCACAAGGGTAAGAAAAATCCCCATTTCCTTGCAGGGATTCACTTGCCCCAATATTGATGGTAGCCTTGCTAAAGGTGGGTGCATTTATTGTGATAATGAAAGCTTCTCGCCAAGCCTCATAAAGATAGATAAAATCTCACAAGTAAAGATGAATTTCTCCCTTAGCACAAACCCACTTCTTCCTATACAGCTTAAACAACTTGAAGAGCAATTTTATTGGCATAGTGAATTTCATCAAAGAAAATTCGGTGTGAGTAAATATATGGTGTATTTTCAGTCTTATACCAATACTTACGCGCCATTTGATACGCTTAAAGCCCTCTATGATAAGGCTCTAAGCTTCCCTAATGTCGTGGGCTTAAGTATCGGCACACGCATTGACTGCGTGCAAGATGAGCTACTTGAGCTTTTAGGCGAGTATGTCAAAAATGGCAAGGAGATTTGGCTCGAATATGGAATCCAATCTGTTTATAATGAGACATTAGAGCGCACAAATCGCGCGCACAAAATCGAGGGTGCAAAAGAGATGTTTGAAAAAACTCGCGCAAAGGGTGTGAAAGTCTGCGCTCATTTGATTTATGGACTGCCGGGCGAGACAGAAGAGATGATGCTGCATTCTCTTAACTCGGTTTTAGAATGGGGGATAAATGGCATTAAGATTCACCCGCTGTATGTTGTCAATGGCACAAGACTTGCCAAACTTTACAAAGATGGGCGATATGAGCCTATTAGTATAGAAAGTTTTAGCAACCTCATTGTGAAATCTTTGCAAAAAATCCCGCCTGATGTTGTCGTGCAAAGAATTAGTGCAGGGGCGCACGATGAAAGCCTCCTTGCGCCCAAATGGTGCTTTGATAAAAACATTCAAATGCGCTATATCCGCGATAGGCTTAAGGAAGTGGGGATAGAGTATTAGCAAGATTTTGGTTTTTTAAAGTTTTGTTTAAAACCTCACTTGTGTATGAGATTCTAAAACTTACACAATAGAATCTACAAAATAAACACCCCTTTGGGAAACTTTAGAATCCTTATTTTGTCAAAGGGAGAATTAAGTAAAAAAACTTTTATGTTTGAGCAAATTATAGAAGTCTTATAAGAATGGGAAACAAATCACAATAAGCCTTTAATGGAATAAAATATGCTTACGCACAGGAAAATGCTAAATAAGAGGTTAGGCTATGCAAGATATGCTATCTACATTTCAAAAACACATCGGCTCGCAGTTTGAAACACCCCTTGGCACTTTTAACGCGAATTCTATCCATAAATTTGGAGAGGATATTAAGGGTGCAAATGAGTTCATAGGTGCGCTGCAAAGCACTTCTGTCGCACTAAGGAAGATTCTAAAAATCGCTCATAATACTTCGGCACAAGATATGCAAAATATCAAGGTGAGTATTCAAGAGATAGTGGATAATGCCTCATTTATGGGCGTAGGACTTTTTGAAACGCGACTAGATACAACCTTAAACAATACGCAATACAGCTTTATCGTGCAAAATCCACTGCCGCTTTGCAAAGTTATAGAATCTCAAGTCAATATGGGCGAGGTTGTGAGCTATGTAGAGGAAAAGTTGCAAGAAATTAGCCAAATGCTTATTACCTTAAGCGATGTCCTGACAGAGCCAAATCCACCAGAATTTAATCCCGCGCAATTTGCCGCAATGTTTAAGGCAAAATAATGTTGCGCTTTGCTCCCTCGCCCACTGGTGATATGCATATTGGGAATCTTCGCGCAGCTATTTTTAACTACATTATTGCTAAGCAGAGCAGACAAAAGTTCCTCATACGCATTGAAGACACAGACATTGCGCGTAATATAGAGGGCAAGGACAAGGAGATTCTTAATATTCTTAATCTTTTTGGGCTTTTGTGGGATAATCTTGTCTATCAAAGCGATAACTTTGACAAACATCGCCAGCTTGCGCAATATCTCATTGATAAAGGTTTAGCGTTTTACTGCTATTGCTCCAAAGAGTTTTTAGAATCCAAACGACTTGAAGCAAAAGAACAAAAAAGACCTTTTCGTTATGATCCTTCTTGGGCAGAAATTGAAAAATCAAGTAACACTAAGCCTGTGGTGCGTATTCGAGGAGCAAGTGAGGCTATTAGTTTTGAAGATGCCATCAAAGGCACATTGCGTTTTGAGGCACACGAAATAGATAGTTTTGTAATTTTAAAAGAAGATGGTATCCCCACCTATAATTTTGCCTGTGCGGTTGATGATATGCTGTATGATATAAGTTTTATTGTGCGTGGTGAAGACCACGTAAGTAACACACCTCGTCAGATTCTTATTCATCGCGCTTTAGGTTATGATAAGGTATTAGGATACGTGCATTTGCCTATTATACTTGGAGAGAGTGGGAGCAAGATGAGTAAGCGTGATAGCGCATCATCAGTGGCGTGGCTTTTAGAGGAGGGTTTCTTGCCTCAAGCAATTGTCAATTATCTCGTATCTATGGGAAATCACGTGCCAAGCGAGGTTTTTAAGCTCCAAGATACTTATGAGTGGTTTGATATTAAGCATATTGCAAAATCACCCGTGAAGTTTGATATTAAGCGGCTTAGATTCTTAAATAGAGAGCATTTCAAAACACTCAATGAGCAGGAATTTGCTCTATTGCTTGATAGTAAAGATCCAAGCGTTGGGGCTTTGGCAAAGCTACATTTGCAAGAGGCAAGCACGCTCAACGAAATACGCGCGAAGATTGGGTGCATTTTTGCACCAAAGAATATTATGCAAAAAGAAAATGATGAGAGTTACGAGCAAGAATGTAGGATGCTTTATGCGTTTTTGCGCGAGATGATAGAATCTCACAGCGAGGATTTAAAAGACTATGAGAGTATGAAAAACGCGCTTTTGCAAAAAAGTAATCTAAAAGGCAAGAGATTTTTCAAGCCTCTTAGAATCTTACTCACAGGCACAACTCACGGCTTAGAGTTAAGCGAACTTTATCCTTATTTGCGCTTTTTCTTGCGTGATATTGTTACTTTGGATTCACAAGATTATTCTAAGATAGCAGACTAAATAAAGCAGTGGAGAGGTTATGGTTATAGGCACTTTTTTACAGGCATTGGCTAGTATATTGAGTATGCTCATCAATTTATATATATGGGTGATTGTCATTGCCGCACTCATTAGCTGGGTGCGCCCCGACCCCTATAATCCTATCGTGCAAGTGCTTAATCGCCTTACACAGCCCGTATATGCGAGGCTACGCAGGATAATGCCTACCACGATAAGCGGGATTGATTTTTCGCCACTTATTGTGGCAGTTATGCTAAAATTCATTGATTTGTTTTTAGTGCAGATTCTATTAAAATACGCGCAGAGTGTGCATATCTAGGGGTGGTTGATGAAAAGAATATGCGTTTTGTTGGTGCTTCTTTGTAGTATAGGTTACACCACGACCATAACACTTGAGTTTTTAGAATCTAAACCCAAGGGCTTGGCGAGAGATTTTTACATTTGGCAATTTTTGAGTGATGAACGCACGAGTTTGCAAGATGCGCTCAAAGCTTATGATTTGATATTTCGCAGAACTGCAAAACTTAATAATCTAATGAGTGCAAAGGGCAAGGTGAGTGAATTGCCGCGCAATCTGTATTGTCAGCGTCTAAGTTTTGAGAAGCTAAAAACGCAAGATATTGCGTGTATCAAGGCGGGGCTAAATATCGCTAATATCCCTTCAATGCCACAGAAAAATAAAGATTTTTTACTTAAAAAATTTCAAAGTGATCCAACGTATAGAAAACGTATCGAGATTCTAAGCTCCCCGCAGATTCTAACAGCTATGCTACAAAGTGATGCAAAAAACTTTGCTACTATTTATCGTGCTTTGAGGGCAAATCAACGCACACAGATTCTTAATCAAACAATCAAGCCTCAAGCACTTAAAAAACTCGCCGATGAAAACAATCAAGCCTTTAATAATATGCTTCAAAGCATTCTCATCACACAAGATAAAAGTTATGAGAAGTTTAAAGAATCCCTTATAGGTGCAAATATCACAGGTGCGGATTCTTATACATTGTTTATGCTTGGACTTAATGAGATTTTGTATAATCAGCCAAATGCGGCGTTAAAATACTTTCAAAATGCCTATAAAAAGGCAAATACACCTATGCAAAGAAATCGCACTTTGCTGTGGCAGTATTTTTTAAGTCAAGATGAAGGGGTGCTAAAAGAGCTCTCAAGTAGCACAAATATAGACATTTACACGATTTATGCAAATCAAAAGCTTAATGTAGAGCCGAGCTATCAAGTCGTAACAAATCTTGGCAAACTCTCAAGTAAAAAACCAAAGTTTGACATTAAAGACCCTTTTCAATGGCAAATGCTCAAAGAGAATCTTTCGCAAGTAAAAAGTGAAAAAGATTTGAGAGAATTAAGCAAACATTTTGCCTATGAGGATACGAGCGCACACTATGCCTATATCCTCACGCAGATAAATAATTTTAAAGTAAATTATTTCATCACGCCTTTTAGCGATAAAATCAAGTGGCGAGATGATTCACAAAAAGCCTTTACTTACGCGATTGCAAAGCAAGAAAGCATACTTTTGCCAGCCCTTGTTTCAACTTCGTATGCGCTTGGTATGATGCAGATAATGCCCTTTAATGTAGAACCCTTTGCTAAAAGCCTTAAACGCGATAATATTAAGCTAGAGGATATGTTTGACCCCGTTACCGCGCTTGAGTTTGGAACATTTTATCTTAATGATTTATCGCGTGAATTTAAACACCCGCTTTTTGTCTCATATGCATATAATGGCGGTCCGGGCTTTTTGCGCCGCGCACTCAAAACAAAAAAATTATTCATAAAAAAGCGCAATTATGAGCCGTGGCTGTCTATGGAGCTTATCCCCTATAAAGAATCTCGTGATTATGGGTTAAGAGTTTTGGCAAATTATATTGTTTATCAAGGGAGTTTTGGGAATCATATCAATTTAGAAGATTATCTTAAGCAAACGCTTGTGAATTAAAGGAGATTATATGATACACAAATGTCTATTTCCTGCCGCAGGATATGGCACACGTTTTTTACCCGCTACAAAGGCGATGCCAAAAGAAATGCTCCCAATCCTCACAAAGCCCTTGATTCAATATGGTGTGGAAGAGGCACTAGAAGCTGGGTGCAAGGATATAGGAATTGTAACAGGACGGGGAAAAAGAAGCATTGAAGATCATTTTGACATCAATTACGAGTTAGAGCACCAAATCGCAAACACAGATAAGGACAAACTTTTAAGCGGTATCCGCAAACTCACCAAATCTTGCACTTTTTCATATACGAGGCAAAATGAGATGAAAGGTTTGGGGCACGCTATACTTACGGGTGAAACATTGATTGGCAACGAAGCTTTTGCAGTAATCCTCGCAGACGACTTATGCTTTAATGAAAATGGCGCAGGGGTGCTTTCTCAAATGGTGAATCTCTATGAAAAATATCGTTGTTGTATTATCGCCATTGAGGAAGTCGAAAAAAACGAAGTGGATAAATACGGCATTATACAAGGCGAGGAAATAGAATCTTGTGTGTATCGTGCAAATGATATGATAGAAAAGCCAAGTATAGATAAAGCCCCGAGTAATCTTGCTATTATCGGTCGCTATATTCTCACACCCGATATTTTTGATATTTTACGCGTTACAAAGCCCGGTAAAAAAGGCGAGATTCAAATCACTGATGCACTTTTAGAGCAAAGTAAAAAGGGACGCGTCTTAGCATATAAGTTTCAAGGCAAACGTTATGATTGCGGGAGTATTGATGGTTATGTTAAAGCAACTATAGATTTTTATCAGGCTTTAAACGCAAATGTTTAATCTTAGTTTTTATGTTATTTGTTGGTTATGCTTTTTTTTGCTATGCTTACCTATTATTTTTAGTGGGCTTTTTGCGGCTGCACTTGATACCGAAAAAGTAGAAGTGGTGGTGAATCACCTCAAAGATATATCCGAAGAGATCAATAAAAATGTCAATGACAAGGACAAGCTAAGGGCAGTTTTTAATGATTTTATGAGTAGTTTTAAAACCTACCCAAAAGATGGGGAAGACTATGAGCTATGGGTAGATGTAATATCGCGCTTTGCGGCGAATATGAATCTTATGGAAGTCGATGAGGTTGTGAATCTCCAAGATACACTAGAGAATGCAAATCCCGATAGCAAGGTGAATATTAGAGAAGCCATAGGAAAAGCCCTGCAAAAAAGAGAAGGCAAATGAGAAAATATAAAAAAGGATTAATATGGATTATTTACAAATTCACAAAACAGATTCACTCAAAGGCAGTGTAAATATTTCTGGTGCGAAAAATTCAGCCCTCCCTATACTTGCCGCCACACTTTTAAGCAAAAATGAAGTGAGTATTAGTAATCTCCCTGATGTCGCCGATGTAAAAACACTCGCAAAGCTTTTAGAACATTTAGGTGTGAATATTGCGTGGCAGAATAATAACACGCTTGTATCTAGAGCCGAACACATCGTGCATACACGTGCGATTTATGATATTGTGCGTAAAATGCGCGCCTCTATCCTCGTGCTAGGACCGCTCCTTGCGCGTTTTGGCTACTGCGAGGTAAGTTTGCCCGGTGGTTGTGCGATTGGTGCGCGTCCTGTGGATTTGCATATCAAGGCTATGCAGAATCTTGGTGCGAATATCCACATAGAGGGGGGATATATCATTGCGGAGGTAAAGGGTGGTTTAAAAGGTGCGGATATTTTCTTTGACAAAATCACCGTTACAGGTAGTGAAAATGTGATTATGGCAGCAGCCCTTGCTCACGGTACAACGCGCATCATCAACGCGGCTAAAGAGCCTGAAGTCGTACAGCTTTGCGAGATTCTATCCGCTAGTGGCGTGAAAATTGAGGGTATTGGGAGCAATGAACTTGTTATTTATGGCACAGGTGGAGAGTTGATTGACTTTGCACCTATTGAAGTCATACCCGATAGAATCGAAGCAGGAACTTATCTGTGTGCGGGTGCGATTACAAACTCTTCTATCACATTACAAAATGTAAAAAACACGCACCTTGCAGCAATCACAGACAAGCTAGAAGAGATTGGTTTTAGCTTTATTAAAGAATCTAATGCCCTTACCTTGCTTCCCGCGAAATCCCTAATGCCCTTTGAGATTGTAACAACAGAATATCCCGGATTCCCAACCGATATGCAGGCGCAATTCATGGCACTCGCTACACAATGCAATGGCACAAGTGTGATTGAGGAGCGACTTTTTGAAAATCGCTTTATGCACGTGAGTGAGTTGCAACGGCTCGGCGCGGATATTTCACTTAAAGGCAATCACGCTAGAATTAATGGCAAAACTCTGTTGCACGGCGCTGATGTGATGTCTTCGGATTTGCGTGCTAGCTCCGCGCTCATCGTAGCAGCTCTTGTAAGTGAGGGGACCACGAATATTCACAGAATCTATCATCTCGATAGAGGTTATGAGCAGATTGAAAATAAAATGCGCCAACTTGGAGCGGATATTATGCGATTAAAAAACTAAATTTAGGGCAGATTTTAAGTTTATAAGATAAGATTAGATTTTCAAGAGAATAAATCTAGGATTTTAAAAAGTTAAAAAAGGAGTGGGCTATGAGATGTAAAATTGCACTATTTGTGCTATTTCCTTTATTGCTTAGCGCGGAGGTAAATACAGAGTATGACCTTAGAATCTCCTACACAGGCGATAAAAACGCTCCTATGACAATTAAGACGCATTATTGCAAGGGCACGACTACAAAATGTGGCAGACAGGTGAAAATCGCGCAAAATGGCACTTTGCTGTTTAAGGCTTTTTACAAAAATGGCAAATATGATGGCGAGGTGCTTTCATATTATGCTAATGGCGCATTGCAGGAGAGGCGCACCTACACAGAGGGTATTGAGGTAGGGAAGCGCGTGATATATTATAATGATGGTAAGATTCAAAGCGAGCAAGAGTATGCTTTCAATAAGCGCGAGGGCGAGGGAAAAAAGTATTATGATAATGGCGTGTTGCAAGCAGAGTTTAGCTATAAAGATGATAAACTTAATGGTGTGAGAAAGGAATTTGACAAGCAGGGCAATATCACATATGAAACCCTGTATAAAGAGGGCAAAAAACAAACGATGAAAAAATATACCAATAATGTTGTGATTGAGGAGAAAAATTGCCGTTGGAGTGCGTGCTACTAGGGAGGAAGGAAGTGAAAAAGCTAAAATGGATATATCTCATCGTAGTGGCTGTGTGCGCGGGTGGATTCTATGCGTGTGCAGAGCAAGAGCCAACACCACCAGCACAGCCTACACAACACACAAGTGCGAAATCACAAAATACAAAATCTCCGCAAAAAAATCTACAAAATACTCCGCAAAAAACCTCACAGGCAAACACACAGAAGTCTTTGATAGAATCTAAAAAACAAGAGCATAAAAAAACACCAGATTCTACAAAGGCTTTGGAATCTAGCACAAAAAAAACATCTAAACCTGCCGATACAGATAGCAAATACACGCAGAATATGCTTGAAAACATTAACGGAGAGCAGAGGAAAGAAGAGGTGGAAGAGGATGGACACACCTATGAAGCGATAATTACATATAAGCCAGATACGAAAATAAAGCACGGCAAGGAAACGCTCTATTATCTTGGGGGTGGTGTAGCGCAAGTAGCATTTTATATCGATAATAAAAAAGAGGGCTTGTATCAAATTTTCTCCCAAGAGGGTGTGCTTGTGTATGAGGCGTATTATAAAAATGGGCTTTTGCACGGACTATGTCGCATTTTTGAGGTAAAAAGTGGCAAACTAAAAAGCGAGATGAATTTCGCAAATGGCGCACAAGAGGGTGAGATGAGAATCTATGATACAGCAGGTAGGCTGTGGCACACTCTTGAGTATAGGGGCGGTAAGAAAAATGGCACTGCTAAAGAGTTTGACGACAATGGCAAGGTTGTGCGTGAGGTGCTATATAGCAATGATATGGAGATAAGCAACAAAGCGAAGTTTTAGATTCTAAAATTTCACAAAATAGAATCTGCAAAACTAAAAAGCTTTTAATAAAAGCTACTTTTGCAATGAGTGATTAAAATTAATCTAATCGATGTATGTGTGCTACACTAGAATAATTGTAAGGGCATAGGCGCAAATAATGAGGAGAGTGAAGATTAGGTCTTAAGCTGACTTTATATGCAGGGGAAGCCACAAATCTAATGTATATTTTGCTCCCTATAAAATACGAGCGAATTGCTAAAAGTGAGGTTTTATGCAATGAAGTTATGTTTTTTGAAATTTTCAATTCTCACCTTGAAATAAGGAGCGAGATTTTTGAGGCAAGGCAAAAATAAAAAGAAATGCAAAAATGGCAAAGATGTTAGGCATAGCGATAAGCCGAGTTCTGTCGTGGGTGGCTATTTATCTAGGATATGTTTTGCAACATATCTCAAGCGAAGAGTTATATATAAGACTTTAACCATACTCTTCTTGCTACGAATTGGGTTTGCAGAGCATTGCATATTACTACACAATCGGTAGGCTCTTACCCCACCTTTTCACCCTTACTTTTGTATTTTCACAAAAGCGGTTATTTTCTGTTGCACTTTCCCTTAGGTTACCCTAGCCATTAGTTAAATGGAATCCTGTCTTTGTAGCTCGGACTTTCCTCTTTTGCATATGCAAAAGCAACCACCTACTATACCTAAGCGCAGAATTATAACAAACTTTGATATAATACTCCCTTAGTTTAGCTTAAGGGAAGTAAAGTGCAGCATTCTATTTGGTATCAAATTGGTAAAACAGAAAAATATATGCATATGTTTTTCATTGATAATCTCAAAATGTATAATCTCACTTTCGAACAGGGCGTTATTTTGTTTATCATTGAAGAGGATAGTCAAGTCTGTATTACTCAAATCGCCACAAAGCTCAATAAAAATAAAGCCACCATTTCACGTGAGGTAAATTCCCTCGTTAAAAAGGGTTTTTGTATCAAAAATCAGCCAAACAATCGGCGTGATATTTCCCTTTTACTCACAGAGAATGGACAAAAGGCACTTTCATTTATGAAGAGTGCAATCAAACAAATAGACCAAGAAATACTTAAAAGTTGCACACAGCAAGAAATTGATATTTTCTTTAACATCTTAACGCGTATGCAGTCGATTTTTGAATCTAGATTTAAGGGGGGGGGGGGAGACTATTAAAATATATGACCGCTTCGCACCCAAAATGATGAATTTGTACGCGTAGGGGATTTATGAGCAAAACTCCGCGATTTTTGGCATATTTATCTTAAGAATTACTATCCTAAAAACCAACGCCAATACACAAATGCAAAGAGTGTTACAAGCACGATACCAACCACGCTAAGTAAAAAGCCAAAGCGCACCATATCCCAAGCTTTTATATTGCCTTTGGCAAAGACAATGGCATTTGGCGGCGTGGATATGGGAATCATAAATGAAAAACTCGCACATATTGTAATTGCAAGCATTGTAATCGTGGGTTCGCTGCCTTTGAGGAAAGACTGCGTGGCTGTGTAGATGATAGGCAATAAAATCGCAATAAGCGCGGTTGTGCTTAAAAATCCTGTGGCGATAATCGCGCATACACACGCGATAAATAAGAATACAATGAAAGGTAGATTCTCAAATTGTCTAAAGTAGTCTTCAAATATACCGCCTAGTTCGGATTGTGAAAAAGCAGTAGCGATACAGAATCCTGCCCCAAACAAAAAAATCAACTCATAGGGGATAGATTTAGAATCGTCCCAATCTAAAAAGCCGATTTTTGGCACAAACATCAAAAGCCCAAAGGCGAGTAAAATTATATTTTCATTTAGCCCTAGCCCATTGTAAAAGGGTTTAATAGGGGAATTAATAAAGAGTAAAAGTAAAAGCGCGACTATACAAAAGAGCAGTCTTTTATGTGCCGCAGTAGTTTGCACATCACTAAAAGCATTCACTTCGAGCTGATATTCGCCGCTTTTGTATGAAAGGATATAAATCATTGCATAGAGCATAAGGCAAGTAAGTGGTGCCATCATAAAAATCCAAGTTGTAAAACTAATGCCATCAAAGCCTAGTTTTTCTAAGAAACCTAGAAAAATAAGATTAGGCGGTGAGCCAATGGGTGTGGTAATCCCGCTAATGCTCGCGCCAAAGGCGACTGCGAGTAAAAAGCGCATTTTGAGGGCATATTCTTGCGTGATAGAAAGCGCGATGGGTAAGAGTAAAATAGCAGTGGTGGAGTTTGAAAGTGCAGTCCCAAGCACGCAGGCAGCAAGTCCAAGCGCGGAGATGATGCCTTTTGGTGTGTTGGGGAAAAGGCTTAAGAATCTTTTTGCAATAACTTTGTGTAAGCCGATTTTTTCTGTCGCTGTGGCGAGCATAAAGCCACCTAAGAATAGATAGATGATAGGGTTTGCATAGTTTGCGGTCGCGCTTTGCGTATCTAAAATGCCAAAACTAGGGAAAAGGATAATAGGCAAGAGCGATACTACGCCTAAAGGCAGGGCTTTGTTTGTCCAAAGAGTAACGAGTAGGGCGATAATGCCAAGGAGGGCTGAAACCTTAAAAGAAGCTTGGAGATACAAATGCGATAAAATAGCTGCAAGTATCCCAAAGAGAAGTGCCACAAACATACCGATAATGATTTTTACCCCTTGCCTTTTTGTCGTGTGTGTAAATCTCGTGTAGATTCTGTGCGCCTTTGCCCTCCTTTTTATACGCGCATAATGCCTTGTTGCCTTGCGCGTGTTTGCGGGTGTATTTGTGCTTATGGGTGCGGACAGAGGGCTAGTAGAATCTTTCATTTGCGTAGATTGAGAATCTTTTATTTTTTCAATGTGTTGTTTGGGAGATTTTTTTGCCACATTTTTTTGTTTTTGCGTATCCGTGTTGGATTCTATGTGTGGCTTTGTGGCAGATTTTCGTGGCACAGGATTCCTTTAAGTGCAAAGCTTTGAGAGATTATAGCATAAGCGTATAATATTTGTGAATCTTGCACAAAAGTACGAGCAAATTTTTAAAATAATGAAATAATACATATACCCCCTATAAGTATTTACTTTTTGTATGCTATAATCTTAAAAATTTTCACTAAAAGGTTATGAATGGAAAAAAATGTAGAGATTCACTCACATAGCCAAGCAGATTTGAATCCTCTTGGTTGTGTGAGTTGTGAGAGTGAAGAAGTAGAAAAACCTTACTTTGTCATTTTTTTAATCGCACTTTATGGGCTGTGTATGGTCGCTCTATATAGTTCATTTTTTGATTTTGTCCCTTTTATTAATGAGATTATAATCATTGTCCTTGCGTTGATTTATCTAAGTGCGGGTAAGCCTATGTTTAGCACATTTTGGCATAACTGCAAAAACAAGGTTTTCTTTGATGAGCACACTCTAATGTTCTTTGCCACAATCGCCGCGTGGTGCATCGGTGAAGTGAGCGAGGCGGTGGCTGTCCTACTCTTTTTCCGCGTGGGAGAGTATTTAGAATCTCTTGCTGTGCAAAGGTCTCAAAACTCCATTAGCGCGCTGGTGCAGGTAATCCCCGATATTGCACATAAAAAAGAGAATGATACTTTAATTGACTTGCATCCGGAGGCGTTGCAAGTAGGCGATGTGGCACTCATCAAGGTGGGCGAGAAAATTCCCACCGATAGCGTAATCCTCAAGGGTAAAAGTTACATTGATATGCGCTCAATTAATGGCGAGAGTGTGCCTGTGAGCGTGAAAGAGGGAGATTCTATTATGGCTGGGGGTATAAACACGAGTGCGTTGCTCGAAGTGAGTGTGGAGAAGCCCTTTGCAAACTCGCATATTGCAAAAATAGCCAAGCTCACGCAGGAGGCGACTAAAAACAAGGCAAAAACGCAAAAGATTATTACTTCCTTTGCAAGTGTTTATACACCTATTATTTTTGCGATATCTATATGCGTTGGGATTATCCCGCCGCTTTTTAATGGCGAGTGGCACGAGTGGATTTATCGCGCACTCGTGGTGATGATGGTAAGTTGTCCTTGCGCACTCGTTTTGGCTGTGCCTCTAGGATACTTTGTAGGGCTTGGTCGCGCAAGTAGGGAGGGTGTGTTGTGTAAGGGGGCGATTTACCTCGAGACACTTTGCAAGGTAAAAAATATCGTTTTTGATAAAACAGGCACACTTACAAAAGGGAGCTTTGAAATTTTACATATCTCGCCAAGCAAGGATTATACAGAATCTTTGCTTTTAGAACTTGCCGCAATTGCGGAGCAAAATTCAAATCACCCTATCGCAACTTGTATCAAAAATCATATACATATACAAACTCATATTGAATCTTATGAGGAAATCAGTGGCAAAGGCGTGGTGGTAGTGTGCGACAGGGGGGAGATTCTTGTTGGTAATGCTATATTATTGCAAGAAAGGCACATTGGGTTTGAGACGCAGCAAAGCGCAAATACGATTGTCTATGTCGCGCATAATGGCGTGCATGCGGGGTATATTCTCATTGGCGATACGCTTAAAGAGAATGTCAAGGAGGATTTGCAAAGTCTCAAAAAATATGGCATAGAGCATTTTGCGATTTTAAGTGGCGATAATCAGCACAGCGTGGATTGTGTGGCAAAAGAGCTAGGCATAGGCTATGCGTATGGGCATTTGCTCCCCGCACAAAAGGAGCAAATGCTCCTTAATCTTATGGCGCAGTGGGAGGGCAAAACTGCCTTTGTGGGCGATGGCATTAATGATTCTATCGTGCTTAGTCGTAGCGATGTGGGGATAAGTATCAACACCGGCGAGAATGGCAATGATATTAGTAAAGAGAGTGCTGATATTATCTTGCAACATCACTCGCTACGGGGCATTGTATCGGCTTTGCGCATTGCCTTTCATACACGCAAACTCACTTGGCAAAATATTATTTTTGCGCTTGGAAGTAAGCTCGTGCTGATTATTCTAGGCATAATGGGTATTGCAAATATGTGGCTTGCGGTGTTTGGCGATGTGGGAATAGCACTCCTTGCGCTGCTTAATGCTATGCGCCCACCAAAAACACGATGAATGATTTTTCAAGTTTAGCAAATAAAGATTTTAAAGAAGATTCTGTGCGGGAGTTTATCCTCGCTCCGCGCTTATTAATGAGCGATTTGATTATGACCCAGCTTCTAAACTCTACCATAATATGCGATGAGGCAAGTATCCTAAATTATGGGATTCCATTAGAGAAAAGGGCGAGATATATCGTTGCCCCCCTATCCTTACAAGAAAAAGAAAATAGAATATTTGTAACAGGGATTTTAGGGCTTCCTAAAGGATTTTTATCTTATAGATTCTTAGAATCTTACCGCCCAAAACCCATACTCTTAGTGCCATCAAAATTTCCGCTTAGCTCGGCTTTGATTTGAGTGATAAAATCCTCTTGAGCAAAGATGGGTTGCACTTTTGTGGCGACTTTGTAGGCAGTATTTTTTACTATGAGTGCGATTTGCCCCCCGCTTAAGTCATACTCACTTAGAATATAAGCAAACTCCTCCCGCGTAGATGAGCCAAAAGGCGCGTTTTTGGGGAGATGCTTAAGCCATAGCTCCTCTCTTTGAATCTTGTTTGGTCGCTTAAAAGGAATTTTGTATTCAAAACGTCTTGAAAATGCGCCATCGACATTTTCAAGTAAGTTTGTCGTGGCAATTAAGATTCCATCAAATCGCTCAATTTGCTCTAAAAAAATATTTTGCATTTGGTTGTGCATTTTGTCTGCGCTGTGTGCGACACTTCCGCGTGTGCTAAGGAATTGGTCGGCTTCATCAAGGAGTAAAATAGGCTCATTTTTAATTTTTTTACAAATTTCTTGGTAACTATCAAAGATTTTGCGCACATTTTTTTCGGATTCCCCTACATACATCGATAGAATCTTGGAGCAGTCAAAGCTTAGAATCTGCTTCTTTAGGCTCTTGGCAAGGGCTAGGGCTGTGATTGTTTTGCCTGTGCCGGGTGCACCATAAAGTAGAATCTTCGCGCTAATGCCCTTTTTCTTATCCCTTATCCCCCAAAGCTTAAGTAAATGCGATACTTCGCTGTTTGCCTGCGCAAGGAGATTTTCAACTATTTCTTTTGCATTCTTATCAAGCACAATATCTTTTAAATCATATTTTGGCTCTAAGAGTTCGAAAATCTCCTGTTCCTTGATGAGCGAGGGGAGATTGAGCTTTACGCGCTTTTTCTTTTTATTTGGGTGGATAATGCCCTGCAAGATGTCCTCTGGGATAAAGAAATGGCGCGATATGCCACCAAATGGGCTAAGCAACTCATCATAATCGATTAAGCCTTTTTGCACGAGCGTGGCATTTTCATCAAGCAGAGAGCGATTTTTAATTTTATCATACTCATCAAGGCTTACAAGCTCCAAAAGTGTGTTCATATCGCGCAGACTCTCATCACCGCCCGAATACTCTTCCTTAAGCAGGGCAAAAAAAATGATTTGTTCTTTCTTGTCTAAATGATAATCCTTGATGAGTTTAAGGATACCTATATCCTTGTGTGTGAGTTTTAAACGCGCTTCTATACTCTCCTCCAAAAGTTTTAAGCGATGATTTGCCCGAGAAAGTGAAGGTGTGTGAATCTTTTGTGAAAATTTCAACGCGCTGATTTTATAAAGTAAATCAATATGCGTAAAACGATCTTTGAGATATTCTAAATGGTCTTCGTAGGCTGTGATTTCAGGCAAATCGGCATTGGGCGAGCCATCTTCGAGGAGCTTTAAAAATGTGTGCGAGAGGCATATGCTTTCATTGTAGAGTTCAAGCAGGGTAATATCCGCGGACTTAGTTTGCAAAAATGTGCTTTGATTAACCCAGCCAAGCTCAATGAGATTGCGAATATGGGGTAAGTATTCCAGATAAGATTCTTTTGGTGCTTTGTTTTTATGAAAAATTTTAACCAAAAGGCTATGCACGATAAAGTCATTTTCTCCTGCCATAAGCGAATGTGCCATAAATTGCAAAATTTTCCCCTCATTTTCATCACATTTGAGAAAACTAAAAATTTCATTGTTTTGTAAATTTTTGCTTTGAATAAAATCAAGATAATGCTTCATTTGTATCCTTATACTTATTCATTATTGCCCCCCCCCTGCTTGCTTTTAAAGCAATCTTACGCTCACATTTTTCTATCGTGCTAAGGCGGTGGGCGATGATAAGGAGTGTTTTATTATTCGCGACATCATAAATTTCCTCCATAATATCGGATTCTGTTTGGTTATCAAGTGCGGAGGTGGCTTCATCAAGCACAAGAATCTCTGGGTCATCATAAATTGCTCTAGCAATACCTATTCTTTGTTTTTGTCCGCCACTTAACAAAATACCCCCTTCACCCACGCGAGTATCTATGCCATTATGCTGCTCTAAAAAGTCCAGAATCTGCGCCTTTTTACAGGCGATTTTTACCTTTTCTCTATCCATTTGGCTACCAAAGGCGACATTTTCCGCCACGCTACCATCAAAGAGATAAATGCTTTGTGGAATATAGCCAATTTTTTTACGCCAAGAGCGGAGATTGTGATTGTTAATAGGCACATTATCCACAAGTAATTGTCCTTTTTGAGGCTTATAAATACCGATGATAATATCCACCAAAGTGCTTTTCCCTGCTCCACTCTCTCCTATGAAAGCGACTTTTTCACCTTTTTGGATAGTAAGTGAGAAATTTTTTAAAATTGGCTTTTCTTCCATATATGCAAAATCTATATTTTTAAGTGTAATAGAATCTTTAAATTCACAAGGCTCATTGTCTTCGTATTCGGTATGATAGATGAGATTTTCATATACATTTTTTACACTTGAGCTAAAATAACTCATTGTATTAAGATTGCTGACAATGCGTGTAATGGCGGGGAGGATTCTATAAAGAGCTAGGGCATACATTGAGATAATAGGTATCACAGCACTTGCATCTTCGTATTTAAAAAGAATATAAGCCACACAGGCGATAAGCACACTAAATCCAATGGTTTCAAGAACAAGACGCGGTAAGGGAAAGAGTGATTGAGTAGTGATTTCTGCTTGTGTGCGCTCACGCGAGAGGAGTTCAAAAGTTTCAAGCACCTCTTTTTGATTACCTTTAAGCTTGATAAACTTAAAATTGCCAAAGGTTCTAGTAAGGCTTTCATTGAGTTTGCTATCTGCTTCCACACGAATTTCACCCTTATGCTTTATCCTTTTTGTGAGGACTTTAAGGATAAACAGCACTTGCACACCAAGCAAAAAGGTAAGCACTAAAGTCATTTTCCAACTTACAACAAGGAGCAGGGCATACATAAGGATAATGGTAAAAAACTCCGCACTTGTTTGCAAAAGATTTTGTAAGTAATTTGAAACATTAAATGCTTCCCTTATAATGCTTTGACGAATCTTGTCTGTGTTTTTAGCTGTAAAATCAAGATAATTTAATTCTACACTTTTACAAAATAATCGATAGGCAAAAAAATGATATTTCCCATAAGAAAAACGCACCAATGCGTAGCTATAAAAGGCATTATAAAATGCGCGAAAAAAATAGAATGCAATAAGTGCAAAGCTAAATACATACATAAATTGCATTGTGCTAGTGAGGTTGAGTTTTTCATAAATCCAAGCCGAGCTCCAATGTGAAAAAATCATTTGTGGATTACTCGCAAAAGTGATAAAAGGCATAATGATACTAATGCCTATGGTTTCAATGAGGGAGAGCACGATAGTGGCGAGAAATAATGCAAACAAAATAACTTTGTCGCGTCTAGTGGTAAGAGAGCGCAATATCATTACATTACTAGGAGATTCTTTCATTTGTTTCCTTTTTTTCAAATCTTCTTAAAATTCTTTATTTTTTCAATTTACGCGTTAAAGCAAACGCACCTTATAATGAGATTACATAATCGTCTATATCTTGAATTGGCACATTATAGCATAGCCTCCTTTTTGTGAGCTTATTTAGTATTTTAGGTTTTAAGATTTTAGATTTATAATAAAACAATCCGCGCTTTTACGCACTTGCCTTTAGCATTTTTACTCGGTATTTATCCACCATAAATATGGGTCAATGCCATAGGGTGGAGCAATGCTTGGCATCTCAATTTTGCGCCAATATGCCACACGAAAAGCAGGCAGATTAAAATGTGGGATAGCATAGAATCCCCACAGCAAGATTCTATCCATTGCTCTGCCAATAGCTATGCGCTCTTTTTCATTCGTAGCATTTAATAATCTTTGAATTAAATCATCTACCACAGCATCTTTTACGCCTGCAAAATTTTTGCTCCCGCTTGTATCTGCCACTGCAGAGCTCCAATAGTAATTTTGCTCATTGCCCGGAAAAAGGCTTTGCCCTAAAAGCTCAATGACCATATCATATTTGAAATGCCGCACACGATTAATATATTGCGAATCATCTACTTTTTTAATCGTAGCAGTAATACCAAGCTTTTGGAGATTTTTTACAAAAGGCAAGCAAATACGCTCAAAAGCTTCATATGATATAAGAATTTCAAAAGTAAAAGGTTTGCCTTGTGGTGAATAAAGTCTGCCATTTTTAATATAAAATCCCGCATTTTTAAGTAAATCTCTTGCATATTTGAGATTCTCTCTTAAATTTTCCCCACGCACTTTTGCTCCATCTGTGCGGGGGATAATATAGCTTTGGGTAAAGATTCTAGGATTAAGCTTAGATTTATATTCTTCCAAAATCTCTTTTTCTCTACCTGTGGGAATGCTAGAGGAAGCAAAAGGGGAGTTATTAAAAATATGTTTCGTGCGTTCATATTGATTAAAAAATAAATTTTTATTACTCCATTCAAAATCAAACGCATAAAGCAAAGCTTCCCGCACTCTTATATCGGCAAAAAGAGGATTTCTCGTATTGAAAAAAAAGCCTTGAAATGTGCTTGGAAGCTGGTGTTTGAAGCTCTGCAAAATAATTTTTCCCTCTTTTTTTGCCTTGCCCTCATAGTCGTTTGCCCATACTTTTGCTGAAGATTCTATGCGGTAGTCATACTCTCCAGCCATAAAAGCATTTTGCGCCACCGAGGCGTCCTTGTAGTATTCGATGATAATCTCATCAAAGTTGAATCGTCCCTTTTGCGTGGGGTGATTTGCCGCCCAATAGTGAGGGTTGCGCTCATAGGTAATACTTCGTCCTAGGTCAAATTTTTTCACTCTATACGCGCCACTGCCTATGGGTAAATCCAAAGGATTATCGCCAAAAGTATTTTTGCCATTTTTAAGATAAATATGTGCAGGCAAAATGGGTAGCTGCCCCAAAATGAGTGGCAACTCTTTGTTAGAATCGCTTTTAAAATAAAACGCTACTTCATTCTCATTTAGCACCTTTATGCTTTTGACATCAGCATAATATCGTTTAAACTCTATTTTGCCCTTAGTCATTAGTGTCTCAAAACTAAATGCGACATCTTTTGCACTCACTCTCACACCATCGCTAAATTTCGCCTGTGGATTGATATGAAAGATAATGAAATCTCTCCCCCTTGTCATAGAATCTGCAATTAGCCCATATTCGCTAAAAGGCTCATCTAGGCTTTGAATGGTAAGTGTGTTATACACAAGTGTGCTAAGCTCCGCAGCCGCATTGCCCTTTTGCACAAAGGGATTGAGGCTATCAAAAGTGCCAAGCGCAAAGCCTTTGAGTGTGCCACCTTTTGGGGCATTGGGATTAGCATAATCAAAATGTGTGAAGTTTTGAGGATATTTTGGCGTGCCATAAATGCTAAGAGCGTAGGTTTTACCCTCGCTCAAACCTACACATATAAACAGACACAAAACACAGCAGATTCTTAACATAAAGCAATATCTTTTTCTAGCTCTATGGTAGCCTTGAGTATTTTGCACACATCTACTAAGTGTTGTATTTCGTCTTTGGAGCATTCATAATTTGCACGATAATTGAGCCATTTTTCAATCACCTTGTATCCACCGATAGTATAATCATACACTTCTTGTGTAATGCCTTTAATATGCAAATCATCATTTAAGATAAGCAAAGAATTTATATATCGCTCTTTGCCGCTAAGTTTTTTGATAGTAAAGTTCGTATTATGCTTATCATTTCTAAAGTTTAACATAATGCTAGAATCTTGTGGGATTTGGCGCATTAAGTGCAAGCGCATAAGCCTCTCTCCTAAAGATTCTAGCTTGTCAAATGTCTTTTGAGAGATGTCAAAATTGATTCGAGGGAAGCCAATTTTAAGATATTCGGCATATTTTTGGCGATAGTTTGGGTTGTATAAATTCGCATAGATAAAGCACAAAATAGACTCGGGGCTTTTATCTTTTAAAATCGTATGGCTTTGGCAGTATTGCTTAAAAGATTCTGTGAAATTAGGGACTTTCTCTATTTTGTGCGTTTGTTTGTCATCATTAGTAGTCGATTCATAGCGATAGAGTGGAGCGATATAGGCTTGTCCGCCATTATAGTGAATGTCAATGGGTAAATCACTTATAAGCGGTGCGTCATAATAGCCTGAATAATCTTTAGTAAAACAGATTCCGATATTTTCACCTTGTAAAAAATGTTGCACTGTTTGAAAACGCGGACGAGATAGAAAACCTTGTTTGCCTGTGTAATAAGTAAGGCGTTTATCAAAAGGGCGATAAGCAATAAGCACATTTTTTCCCTGATTTGTATTAATATCATCTTTAGCTTTTTGGAGTTGCCAAGCATTTGAATCTTCAACTTCATATTTTTCTTTGATAGTTTCAGAATCTAATTCTTTGAAATCTTTTAGCACTTGCAGGAGATTCTGTTCGTTAAAATGAATAGATAATTCATCTCTATCTGTTTTGATACCACTCCCTGCTAGTTGAAATAAACTTTTAGAATCCCCTAAAGCCTTATCTTCAGTTAAAGCCCAAAAGTTTTCATATTCATCATTTTCCAAATCGCGTTTGATAAACCAAAAATAAGGCTCTTTAGGCTCTAGCTCTTGCCAATGGATAGAATCTAAGCCTTGAGAGGCTACTTCATTTAAGAGATTGTATTTATCCACTCTTTTAAAAATGCCATTATCTGCGGTGGAGTAGTAGAAAAGTTTAGACGCGGCATCTTTATGCTCTTGTGGGTATTTGACAAAGAGGCTGATACACACGCCCACGCGTATATCAAAGACATTTTCATCACCTTTGCTATCTTTTTCACTATCGCCGTGGAGATTGATGATATAGATTCTATCAAAGCTTTCAAAGAGTGATTGCCTCATTTTGCGATGTGTGCGCCCCCAAATAAAAGAGTTGTTAGTAATAAATCCCATAAGTCCATTGTAGGCAGATTCTGCAAAAAGGAGTGCTTCTTTTGGGTCTGGGTCAGTGCGCTCTAAAAGCTTCCATTGCGCAAAGCGGATAAATTTAATATAATCATCATCAAGATTTATTTTCGTCTCATTTAATCCTTCTTTATATTTTGTTAAGAGACGAGTAATTTCGGGAAGATTGTTTTTGCTTTTATTGTTGTAAGGGGGATTTCCTAAAATGACGAGCACTTCTTCCCTATGCTTAATCCTCCGAGCCTCAATATCTTGTTCTTCAAGCAAAACTAAAGGCATACTCATTGTATAGTCTGCATTTGGGCTTAAATCAAGGGTATTTGTTAAGAAAATTTGTAATTTATGCTCGTTATCAAAGTCTTTAAACCCTGCATTTTTAAGGATAGAGCTTAACTTAATATGCGCGACAATATAAGGCACGAAGCTTAGCTCAAAGCCATAAATATCTTTTAAAAATTTATCTTTAATACTTGCGATTTGAAAAACCTTGCTTTGTTCTTCATTTAAGATAATCTCAAAGACTTTAGCTAAAAAGCTCCCTGTGCCTGTGGCAAAATCTAGCACTTTGACTTCTTTATCCGCAAAGCCTTTTTCTTTGCCAAAATCTTTTTTTAAAATCTCATTCAAAGAGTAGGTAATACAGCTTACCACTTCATCTGGCGTATAAAATACACCGCCCTCTTTGCGCTTTTCTGTGCCTCTTAGCTCATCATAAGCCTTTAAAAAATCCTCATAGAGGTAAATAGAAATAGATTCTATTTGCGTATTGAGGGCTTTTGCAAGAGTGGGTTTATCAATAAGCGCAATGGCTTTTTTGATGTTTTCTAACGCGTAAGCGACAGAATCTGGAATATAAAAACTAGGAATAGAGAAGTAAATAAACTCACTAAGAAGTGAAAACTCTTTAGGCAAAAGATTCACAAAGCTTTCTAATTGTGTAATCTCTATATTTTTGTATTCTTTGCCATTTATGCTTTGACTTTCTAAATGCGCTACAAGTAGTCCATACACAACGCTTTGTGCCAAAATGTCGCAAAAATCTTCAAGCTCAAATGTATAACGCGTGATATTTCTAAAAGTCTCATAAGTTTTTTCAAAAAATTTATGAAAGCTCGTGCGCTTCTCTTGGGTTTGATAAGATTCTCTTATTTTGAGAGAGAGGTAAAAGCTCTGTGTGCTAAGGATTTTAATCACTTCGGCTTTGCTTTTAATATTCACTTGTGAGGCGTTAAAAAAGTCATTGAGGAGGTTATAAAATGTGGTAATTTGTGCTATATCTTTCTCTTTGCTAAAGAGATGAGATTCTAATCCATAAGAAAAAAGTGTAGCTTCAGCAATCTTTTTGCCAAAACTTATAAGAATAAAGTGATTATAATTTGTAAGCAAGATGTTTGGGCAAATAGAGAGATATTTATCAATTTGTTTGCCACTGATGTGTGATTGTAAATCTTCACCCCATTTTTTACACTCTATAAAGCCCATAAGGGCATTGTAGCTTAACTCACTCTTAGAATCTATACGCTTATAGACTTTGTAATCAGGGCGAATGTTGCCTTGCCCGATTTCAGCCTTTGGCTCGTGAATTATCATCATTTTTTCGTCATTTTTGAGGGCATTAAGCAATATCTCTAAAGGTGTGCGAAAAGAATGCTCATTATGGGAATTTGTAGCAAGTATGCTTTGAAGTGATGCGGCATAAGAATGAAAATGCTGTGTGTCCATAAAGATTCCTTAACTTATCTACAATAGTGCTGCGAATGAGCGTAAGAGTTTGTTGAGTGTATCGGGAAATACACCAGCAATAAAAATCAGCACAATCACGAAGGGCAAGATATATTTAACATACGCATACCATATATTTACAAGGTGCGGATTAAGTGTGCCATTGTTGCTTAACTCTTTTTTTGCTTCATCTTTTAAAATCCAACCCACAAAAAGTAATGTGCCAAGAGAAGTGAGCACAAAGAGAATATTGCCGCTGATAAAATCAAAGCTATCAAAGATATTTTTGCCATTCCAAGTGATATGCTCCCAAGCTCCATAAGAGAGGATACAAGGGAGATTCCCACATATGAAAATAAAGCCAAGTGTGATATTAATTGCATTGGTGCGTGAGATATTACACTTTTCATATAAGGCGGTAATAATCACTTCATAAATGGGCAAAGAAGTAGTAAGTGCTGCAGTAATTAAAAGCAGGAAAAAGATAAGGGCGAGGACATTACCAAAATAAATATGTGAAAACACAATAGGGAGGGTTTGAAATACAAGGCTTGGTCCTTGATTTGGTTCTAGTCCAAAACTAAAGAGTGAGGGAAAAATCATAAATCCAGCTAAGAGTGCGATAAGTGTATTAAGCACACCGGTGGCAACAGCGGTTTTAATCATATTTTCATTTTTTTGTAGATAGGAGCTAAGTGTAATCATCACGCCAAAACCTAAGGAAAGTGCAAAAAACACTTGCCCTAGCACATCAATGAAAAGCTTAGGTGTGATTTTGCTAAAATCGGGCAAAAGATAGAATCTCACGCCCTCCATTGCACCCGGAAGCGTAAGATTGCGGATAACGATAATAAATAAACAGATAAAAAGCAAGGGCATAAGATATTTCATACTGCGCTCAATGCCATCAATGATGCCTTTTTTGAGAATTACCCAATTTATAGCGACAAATACACTTGTCCAAATGCCAATCATTAGCGGATTATGCTCTATTTTGGCATTATAAAAGCTTTGGGCAAGTTCTTTATCAATGGGCGAGGAGAGATTAAGCTCGCCACTTAGGATACTTGTGATATAAGTAATCACCCAGCCGCCTAGCACCATATAATATGCCATAATCCCAAATGCCCCTGCAATGCCACAATAGCCAATGATTTTATAGATATGCGGAATGCTTTTGCCTTCTATCTCTCCACCAAAGGCATCAATTGCGTTTTTATGTGCGCGTCTGCCAATGACATTTTCTACCCAAATCACGGGGATTCCTACTAAAATCATTGCAAGAATAAAAACAAGCACATACGCACCACCACCATTTTCTCCTACAAGATATGGGAATCTCCAAGTTGCTCCAAAGCCAATAGTCGCTCCTGCAACGGTTAAAACATAAGTGAGACTAGAGCTCCAAGTTTGGCGAGTAGGGGCAGGATTTTGCATTATTTCTCCTTTTGGGGTGTTTTCCAAAATACATATACAATTTTAATAAGCACACTAAAAATAATACCCTCTAAAATCGCACCAAGCACAAATGACGTATAAAGCGTATCATTGAGTTCCCCGATACTTTTACCTAAAGTAGCAGTGGCGATAAGAAAGGTAAGTGGCATAGAATCGCTTAGCGCAAAAAGGAGTGTAAATTTTGCACTTTTAAAATATTTACCAAAGACAATACTTGCACTAATGAGGCGCAATGTAAGCATACCGATGATAAGGTATAGGGCATAAGTGAGAATCTCCGTGTCGCTAAAGAGGGCATCAAGATTGAGCGTAGAGCCGATATGCACGAAGAAAAATGGCACGAGAAAGCCAAAGCCAAAATGGTGTAGATTCTGTGGCAATTCTGCCTTGTGTTTAAAAAACGTGCTAAGAATTGTCCCGGCTAAAAATGCCCCAAGCACCGCCTTTATATCAAGTATCATCATAAGCAACACAAAGCCAAAGAGGAGCAAAAAGACAAAGCGCAAATCTTGCGAGTTACTATCATCTTTTGGCAAAAATAAAAAGCGCACCTGCGGTATCCACCAAAAAAGCACCTTTGCCATTCTAAATCCTAAAATTACAAATACCAAAAAGAGCACGAGAATAAGGAGTTTATACCCGAGATTGCTCCCTACACCGTGCCTTAATGCCCCATCGACAATCACGAGCGCAGTGATACTGACAAGTTCCCCTAAAATGCCAATTTTGAGTGCTAAATCAAGCCAAGGTTGTTCTTTACCATAGTCTTTTATGAGTGCCACAATCATTCCTAGACTCATCACAGGTAGAGCGGCAATATAGATATAAGAAAGTCCTGCGCTCAATACGACAATGCAAGCAATGCCGTAGAGAATGCAAAAATATGCGAATGTACGGAGCAAAAATGGCGCACCGAGATTTGTAAAGGATTTGATATCTACCTCCAAGCCGCATAAAAACATCAAAAATAAAAAGCCTACTTCTGCAATGATATTAATCTCCTCAATATCGTGAATAAAGCCAAAAAAGTGTCCTGCTAACGCACCCAAAATCATCTCCACTACAACAATAGGAATACGCGTAAGGGAGCTAATGGGCGAGGCAAAAAGAATAAGCAGAGCAAAAATGCTAAATGTGCTTAGTATTTCTATGGTGCCACTCATTGTGAAACTTTGTGTGTGGAAGTTTTGCTTTGTGCGGGAGAAAAACTTGTGGATTCTGTGATGTGAGAATCTGTGAGTTTGGATTCTGTTCTTATGGAATCTGTTGCCCTAAAATCTTGAGAAACCGCCTCGTTTAATCCTAAGGCGTGTAAAATCGCGCGGGGGTAAAGGCTGTATTCGCATTCGTGGATTCTTGCCTCAAAAGTTTCTAGGTTGTCGTTTGGGAGCTTTACAACTTTTTCTTGCAGGATAACCTCTCCGCCATCAAGCTCCTCATTGACCCAATGCACACTCACGCCGCCATAACTACTAGAGGAGTAAAAGCTATCTTTTATGGCGTGCGCACCTTTGTATTCAGGCAAAAAAGAGGGATGTATATTAATAATCTTAAATTTTTGCGTGAAAGCAGGGGTAAGAATCCTCATAAATCCAGCCAAAAAGATATATTCAATTTTATGAGTATGTAAAATATTTATCATTGCTTTATCAAAATCTTCACGCGTTGCAAAATGTTTATGAGGGAGAATCTCGCAAGGAACGCCAAGATTTTTTGTGCGCGTGATACCATATGCAGAAGGGTTGTTACACAAAGTGAGTGTTATTTCAATCTCATATTCTTGTGCGGTATCTTTTTGCCTAGATTTGAATCTTTTATGGTGCAAAGATTCAATTAAATGCTGCATATTGCTGCCATTGCCGCTAAAGAGGATTGCACACGAAAGAGTTGTAGCCATTAGTTTAGAGCCATTTATGAATGAAAAAATTGTGGATAATCATTCTTAAGGGATTTGATAATCTCTATCATCTCATCGCGTCCATAGGCAGCATCTTCTGGCAAAAGCTCATAGAACTTATCCATTTGTGAAGAATATAATTCAATAAGCTTTTCTATGTGAGGTTTTTTTGCTCCGGCAAAATACAGCGCGACACCGAGCATATCAATCACTTCCATTGCCATTTCCTCAAGGCTCATTTCAAGTGCTAATTCGTCATCGACTTTTTCATCAATACTCATTAGTGTTCCTCCTTATTTAAGATATATTCTACTTGCGTTTTAATATCTGCATAGGCAAAGCTTTCTTTAAATCCGTCTATCTTGCCACCAGAGGCGTTTTTATGTCCTCCACCATTAAAGCACTCTTTGCTGATAAGACTCACATCGCAATTTCCATTTGCGCGTAATGAGACATTCCCACGCGGATTTACATCAATATAGAAATCATACTCGGGATTGAAGCGCAAAAAGAGATTTGCTAAAACGCTAATGCCTCCCATAGAGTAACTTAAAAAGCCTTTTTTATCCTCATAATGAATACTACAAAGCTCTTTTTTGCTGCTAAGGAGTTCTACCTGTGCGTGAGAGATGATATTATCCATTGTTTGCTTTTGCGGGTCTCCCCCCAAAATACGCTTTTTAATGCAAAAGAGTGCGTTATCAAAATCCACCTCGCCATTTGGGGATTCTAAAAATTCTTTCATAGATTCAATAATGGCAAATTTATAATCCCTATGCTCTTTGTCAAACATAAATCGATTAAGCTCAAAACTCCCACTAATCGCGCCCATAGCAACTTTGCCAAAGTCAAATTTATAGCCATCTTCAAGCCAAATATCCACGGAGTTAATCATATTAGTGAGATTTGAAATCCATTCTAAGCGATTAGAATCAAGGATTGGGTAAAGTTCTCTTAGGGTATCAAAAGTAATTTTAGAGGCACAGCGCGTATCATCAAGGTGATACCATTGATATTTATCGGCACATTCTTGTCCGCTGATATGATGATCAAGCAGT
This sequence comes from Helicobacter typhlonius, assembly GCF_001460635.1. Taxonomy (NCBI): domain Bacteria; kingdom Pseudomonadati; phylum Campylobacterota; class Epsilonproteobacteria; order Campylobacterales; family Helicobacteraceae; genus Helicobacter; species Helicobacter typhlonius. The sequence goes on along the minus strand of NZ_LN907858.1, from coordinate 1,352,262 downwards.
AAAACTTCTATATCAAATCCTGTGATTTTAAGCTCTCCTATGCGTTGATAGAGGTGATTTGCCTCGCTTAGAGTAAGATTCAAATCAGTGATTAAAATGAGATATTTTTGATTTGAATCCACCTTTTGTGGATTCTTAGCAACCTTGCCAAATTTTGCACTCAAAAGCGCGTAGGCGTTATCGGTGTGAGAATGTGCTATGCTATCGAGTATGCTATTTATACGCACGAGCACTTCTTTGCCATAGTTTGCATTGTAAAAAGTGATGTCTGTGAAAAATTCTTTAGCGATGAATTGGCAGCCATAGCCGTCCAAATCTGTGTGTGAGAGATGAAAAACTTTCATTATTTATCCTTAAAATTGTATGTCAATCGTGCCGAGCACTTCAAACTTAACATTCGGGTCGATTTCTGCATTGCCAAGTATAGTATTTTTGATATTAAAAGATTCTAGTAGTTTTACCAAAGGTTTGCGGATTCTATAATCCACAAATAAAATTGGCATAATATTTTTTTGCTGTAAGAGTGCGAGATTCTCTTCTTCTACGGCTTGGACGAGTTTTTGCACATCATTTGAATGCAAAAGGAAAGTTTTGCCATTTGGCTGCTCTTTTAGCCTGTCGATGAGGTATTGCTCGGTAGCAAGAGACATCGTAAAGATTTTGAGGCTATCATCTTGCCCCTTGAAAATATCAGTGATTGTGCGCGAAAGTCTTGCGCGGACTTGCTCTACGATACTTTCGGTATCATTTTGCAAAACCGGATAAGTATCAATAATACTTTCTAAAATCGTAGGCAAATCTTTGATAGGAATGCGCTCGTGGAGCAAATCACGCAACACATACAAAATCGTGCTCATTGGAATCTTGGAGGCTTCGCTCACGACTACCGGGAAGTTTTGTGCGTGTTTATCAAGGAGCATTTTTACTTCATCACGCGTGATGAAGTCCTCCGCATAGGTTTTGACGAGCTCGGTCAAATGTGTGGTGATAATCGTAGAAGGATCAATGATGTTATAGCCTTGAATAATCGCGTCTTCCTTGTCTTTTGGGTCTATCCATAGTGCGTCCATATTAAAGGCTGGTTCTTTGGTGGGGATACCCTCAATGGGCTGTCCTACCATACCTGTATCCATTGCTAAAAATTTATCTGGCATTACCGAACCACCACCGATTTTTACGCCTTTAAGCAAAATAACATAGTCGTTTGGTTGCAGATTCAAATTGTCTTTAATGCGGATTTGTGGCACTAAGAATCCATAATCTGAAGCGATATTTTTACGCATAGCACGGATTCTCTCTAACAAGTCGCCATTTTGCTTCACATCAGCAAGGCGGATAAGCCCATAGCCCAAATAAATCTCCAAAGTTTCTACTTTCAAAGCCTCATTGATGATATTTTCCTCTTCTTTTTTAATCTCCTCATCTGTTTTTTGCACTCTTTGGGCTTTATGCTGGGATATATCAATCTCGCGTTCCTTGTTCGCTTCTTGGCTAGTTGCAGCGCTTGTATCTTTTTTGTTTATCCATTTTTCTATGGTGGCAAATATACTGCTTAAATCCTCTCGGCTTGTGAGCCACGCTACAACGAGGAAAAATCCTCCTACAAAACCAAGTGAAATTGGCAATCCGGGCACGAGCGCAAAGAGGATTAATATAAATCCCACAATTACTAGAATCTTTGCGCTGTTTGCAATTTGCGTGATAATATCTCCGGCAAAATTTGTCTGTGAGCTTTTTGCGGCACGTGTGGTGATGATACCTGTGGCTGTAGCAACTATGAGTGCTGGAATCTGCCCCACAAGTCCATCGCCAATAGTAAGAATAGTAAAAGTCTCCGCACTCTGTTTGGCTGACATTCCGTGTTCAAACACACCGATAAGGAATCCGCCAATGATATTTACGATTGTAATGATGATAGAGGCAATCGCATCACCCTTGACAAACTTACTCGCTCCGTCCATTGTGCCATAAAAGTCTGCCTCTTGTGAGAGGGCATCGCGTCTTCTTTGCGCCTCCTCTTGCCCGATAAGTCCGGCATTTAAATCTGCATCAATCGCCATTTGCTTACCGGGCATTGCATCAAGTGTAAATCTCGCTCGCACCTCTGTTACGCGTGTAGAACCATTTGTAATAACGATGAGATTCACAATCACAAGTATGGTAAAGACAATGATACCAATGACATAATTGCCCCCCACGACAAAATGCCCAAATGCAGCCACAATACTACTCACCGCCTCCACACCATTATGCCCCTCGCTTAGAATCATACGCGTGGTGGCGACATTGAGGGCGAGGCGATAGAGTGTAACGATAAGCAAAATTGTAGGAAAAGCAGAAAATTCTGTGGCTTTATCTACATAGAGTGTGATAAAAATAATAAGTAAAGAGAGTGCAATAGAGATACTTAATAAAAAATCAAGCACTTGACTAGGTAGCGGCACGACAATAATACTCACAATAAGCATAATAAAGATGACAACAATCATCTCCTTGCTTTGTGAGAAATTTTTTAGAAATGGTAGAGTCTTATTGAGAATCTTTGTCGTATCAAAAGTCAAATCTACTTACCTTTATGTTTGTGATATAGAATCTAGTATAAACCTGCAATTGTAGCAAGAATTGTTAAATTGTATAAAGCCCTTGACAAAGCACAGATATAGAATTCTTAATAATTTTTAAGTTTTAGCAAAAAGTGCGTAGGTAAGATTACTTAGATAAGAAGCCCTTGCTGATTTAAGCTTTTTATTTATAATGCCTTTTTTATTCTACATTTAAAGAAAGCGAGTGAGATATGGCAAGTGAATACAATCCCAAAGAGATAGAATCCAAGTGGCAACACTATTGGCAGGAACACAAGAGCTTTGAGCCTAAAGAGATAGATTCTATAAATTCTAAGAAAAAATACATCCTAAGTATGTTTCCCTACCCAAGTGGGGCGATTCATATGGGGCACGTGCGAAACTATTGCATAGGCGATGCGCTCGCTAGGCATTATCGACAAAGCGGATACAATGTGCTTCACCCTATGGGTTGGGACGCCTTTGGTATGCCTGCTGAAAATGCTGCGATAAAGCATAAAAGCCACCCCAAAACTTGGACTTATAGCAATATTGACACAATGAGGGCGGAGCTTGCCACACTCGGGCTTAGTTTTTCGCAAGAGAGGGAATTTGCCACGAGCGATACACTCTATACGCGCTTTGAGCAGGAATTTTTTATCAAAATGTGGGAAAAGGGACTGATTTATCGTAAAGAAGCTTATCTTAATTACTGCCCTAATGATAAAACAATCCTAGCAAATGAGCAAGTTATAGAGGGCAAATGCTGGCGTTGTGATACACCCGTGGTGCAAAAGCAGATGTTTCAATACTATATTAAAATTACGGATTATGCTGACGAGTTGCTTTCGTGTTTAGATGATTTAGAGGGGCACTGGTCGTCGCAGGTGCTGACTATGCAGAGAAATTGGATAGGCAAATCAAAGGGCTTGAGCTTTAGCTTTGAATTGAGCGAAGATTCAATAAAAAAAGTGGGTGGCGAGATAACAAGGCTTGAGGTTTTTACCACTCGCGCGGATACGATTTTTGGCGTTACTTATTGTGCCTTGGCTCCAGAACATAGCATTATTGAGGCACTTATCGCCCAAAACGCGCTTGATTGCAAACTGATAGAATCTATTAATGCCATTAAAAACACAAATGCGCGAGATAGGGCGCAAAGGGAAAAAATAGGCTTTGATTTGGGTGTGCGCGTGATTCACCCGCTGACAAATGAGGAAATACCCGTGTGGGTGGCAAATTTCGTGCTTATGGAATATGGGAGCGGGGCGATTATGAGTGTGCCTATGCACGATGAGCGGGATTTTGCTTTTGCCAGAGCTTATAATCTCCCGCTTAAATGCGTGCTTGCAAAGGATAAAGATTCTGAATCTATACAGGATTTTTCAGGAGCAGATTCGGTAGTAGATATTGAGGAGGGCTATCTCATTAATAGCGGTGCGTTTAATGGACTAAGCAGTGCGGAAGCAAAGGAACGCATCATTGCGCTTTTTGAGAAAGAGGGTAAGGGCAAGGGTGTGATTATGTATCGTTTGCGCGATTGGGGCGTCTCTAGGCAGCGATATTGGGGTGCGCCTATTCCTATGGTACATTGTGAAACTTGTGGCATTGTGCCTGAAAAGATTGAGAATTTGCCTATTACCTTGCCTTTTGATGTAACTATTGATGGTGAGGGGAATCCCTTAGATAAGCACCCCACTTGGAAGCATTGTGCTTGTCCAAAATGTGGCGCAAAGGCTCTAAGAGAGAGTGATACAATGGATACTTTCGTGCAGTCGAGCTGGTATTTTCTGCGCTACACGACACCCCCTACAATGTGGGTGCAAAAGCCCTTTGATAAGGAGCATTTAGCCTATTGGCTTAATGTCGATGAGTATGTGGGTGGTATAGAACACGCAATTTTGCACTTGCTGTATGCGCGCTTTTTTACCAAAGTGTTGCGTGATTTGGGCTATGTGGAGATTGATGAGCCTTTTGCAAATCTCCTCACACAGGGTATGGTGCTGAAAAACGGCGCGAAAATGTCAAAATCTAAGGGAAATGTCGTCAATCCAAATGAGATTATCGCGCGCTTTGGCGCAGATAGCGCAAGACTTTTTGTGCTTTTTGCCGCTCCACCTATGCGGGAGCTTGAGTGGAATGATAGTGCGTTAGAGGGGGCGTATAGATTCTTAAAGCGACTATGGGATAGGTCGGAAAATATAGAATCTTGTGAGGTTTTGCCTCGTATTGCTCACGCAAACCTTACCAAAAACGAGCAATATGCGCGCCAAAAGGTGTATGAGGCATTACAAAAAAGCGTAGATATTTTTAGCAAAAAGCAGGTTGGTTATCCTTTTAATACCCTTATTGCCGCAGCTATGGAGGCTTTTAATGCCTTGAGTGAGCAGGAAAATGCACAGGTATGGAGCGAGGGTTATTTTATCTTGCTGCATATTCTAGAGCCTATCGTGCCTCATATCTGCTGGGAGTTGAGCCAAAAATATTTTAACCTCACAAACTTTGCACCCATTAGTGTTGATGAGGCGGCGTTGCATAAAGATGAGGTAGTGTATGCGGTAACGATTAATGGCAAAAAACGCGCAGAAATCGAGCTTCCTTTGGGATTAGATAAAGATGAAATCATCGCTAAGGCAAAGCAAAGTGTTGAAAAATGGCTTGTTGATGTGGAGATTGTGAAAGAAATAGTCGTGCCAAATAAGCTTGTGAATCTTGTGGTGAAATGATGAAAGACTATTTTTTTTCTTGCGTGAGATATGTAGTATTTTGCACTTTTGCGTGGCTTTTTGTGGGCTGTGGATATCAGCCTGTGAGCCATTATGCACAGAGTATTTTTAATGATGGTGTGTATGTGGATATTATTGTTAATTCCTCTATACCTGAATCGGGCGCAAATATCAAAGATAGGGTGAATAATGCGGTAATTAAGCGATTTGGTAGTCGGTTAAAGAGTAAGAGGGAGGCGCAGAGCTTTCTCACAATCAATGTGAAAAGCATTACACAAACGCCTGTGGCTTACAATCAACAGGGTTTTGTGAGCTACTATCGCACAAATATTGTGCTTGATATTCATTTTGAAAATGCACAAGGTAAGAGTTTTGATGTGAGCAATACAGGTTATTATGATTATAGTGCAGATTTTACCTCTACAATCATATTTGACCAATATCGTTTAGAATCTGTGGCGAATGCGGCGCATATGGCATTAGATAAATTTATCTCGCAAGTGGCGTATTATGGGGAATTTTATGATGAGAAAAAATAAGATTCTATACGACACAAAACGCGGTATCTATTAAGGGTGGTTGAAGTGCAAAAAACACAGAATGTTGGAAATGCGCAAGATTGTATAAAATCGCAAAATCCTAAAATCTCGCAAATGAGCCTGAAAGATGTGCTTTTAAGCAAGGGTGCAGAATACGCGCCTTTTGATGTGATGCGTGTCCATAGAATTTACAAGCACATTGCACCCCTGCTGGGCTTTGAAACTATTTTTAACAAAAAGTGTAAGGTAATCCACATAATGGGGACAAATGGCAAGGGTAGCACTGGGAGATTTCTTACTATGGGATTAGCACAGCATAAAAAGAGAGTGTTACATTTTAGCTCTCCCCATATCTTTAGCTTCAATGAACGTTTTTTTGTGTGTAGGGAGGATTATTGCGGGGATATTGATGAGAACGAGCTGGAATTAGCGCATAAGATTCTATGGGGTATTGAATCTGTGCGTGAGGCGAGTTATTTTGAATATGCGACCTTCCTTGCCTTGCTTCTCGCTCGAGATTGTGAATATCTCGTGCTTGAAGCTGGTGTTGGTGGCGAGTATGATTCTACTTCTGTGATAAGCGCGGATATAAGTGTTTTTACGCTCATTGGGCTAGACCATAAAGATATGCTGGGCGAGAGCTTGGGGGAAATTGCACTCACAAAGCTTAAGGCGATGAGTGGGCGTGTGATTCTTGCGAGGCAAAATCACAAAGAAGTGGAGAACTTGGCTCTGAATTTAGCCACACAAAAGGGCTTAGAATGCGAATTATGGCAGGACATACACGCGGATAAGCGTTTGCGTGATGAAGCTCAGGATTTTACGGAATATTGCCAAAGATACACGCTCCCGTCATTCTTGCGCGAGAATCTCCATAATGCTATGCGCGTAATGTGGCATTATGGAATGAATTTTGATTTTAACTCTCTGCCTATACTTTGTCTTCGTGGGCGATGTGAAAGATTTAAAAGCAATATTGTCCTTGATGTGGGGCATAATCTTGATGGTGCAAAGGTTTTGTGCGAATATCTTAGCGGAAAACAAGTGATTCTTGTGTATAATAGTTACGCAGATAAGGATATTGAGGCAATTTTGCGTGAGCTTTTGCCAATCATTAAGAAAGTTTTAATACTTTACGCGGAGCGAACTCGCATTTGTCCGAGGGAGAAATTAGTCCATATATTACAGACCCTAGGGGTAGAGTATGAAGACTTTGAGCTTAGAAAAATAAACGATGAAGAGCAATACCTTGTGTTTGGCTCTTTTAGTGTGGTAGAATTATTTTTACAACAATACAAAGGAATGTAGTGCAAGATAGATTGATGATTTCTATTATTGATGATAATGGCTCAAGACAATTTAGTGTGCATCGCTTGATTCAAAAAGTGGCATTATTTTTGGTGGCAAGTATTGTGGTAGTGGTGGTATCGTATCTCATAGCAGCGCATTTTTTGATGAGTGAGCTTGAGGTGATTTTGGCGAACAATATGCAGGTGCGCGAGAACTTCCAAGATATTTATGAAAAAAATAGTGAGCTTGAGCGCGATATCGACTACAAGACAGATGAGCTCCTCAAAGTCAATAATAAAATCAATGAACTTGAAAACATCGTCAATGTTTCCAAGCGCAATCACGAGGTATATAATAACCAAGACATAGATTTCGATGCACTCACATCTTCACAAAAAGATATACTTCTAAAAATTATTCCTAATGGAGACCCTGTGGATAGCTTTGCCTCAAAGACTTTCCCTCACAAAAATACTTCAGCTTATACACTCAATCAAAGCACACCCGTGTATGCTACTGCAAATGGCATTGTAGATTCAGTGCGTGTAGCAGGAAGTGAAAATCATCTCGTGCAGATTCAGCATTCTTATGGATTCGCATCAAGCTATAGGCATTTGGGTAAGGCGGTCGTGCAAAAAGGCGATTTTGTGATTAAAGGACAAGTGATTGGTTATAGTGGCTCAAAACTAAGTCTCTATTATGATTTACATTTTGTAGATTCTGCTTTGCCTGTGGCGAGTTATACTGACTGGAATAGCGACAATTTCGCGCAAGTTATTGGTGTGAATAGTGCAATTGATTGGAAAAGTCTAATATGGGCGCTTGATGATTTAATTCAGCTCAAAAACTATCGTGTAAGTTACCAAAACAATGAGATTCCCGCTTATTAAACGATGAATCCTAAGAGTAAACGCCTTATTTTGATGATTACCGACCAAAATGGGTCGCGCTACATTAATGTAAATTCTATTTTTAGACAGGTTGCGCTGTATCTCGTTATTTTTATTATCACATTTGTGATTTTTGGCATAGTATCAATAAAAACCTTTAGCGCGGAGATTCACAAAATATCAGAGTTGAATGAAAAAATTATGAAGCGATATGAAAAAATGATTGCTAAAAATGAATCGCTTAATAATCAAATCGAGCAAAGAATCGAGGAAATTTCGCAAGTCGATAGCAAAGTGGAGGATTTAGAATCTATCATTGGTGTGTCTATTGATTCTAAAAGCACAGGGGATAATTTAGAATCTCGCATAGATGTTGCCTCGCTCACAGGCACGCAAAAGGTTTTTGTGATGAAATTTATCCCAAATGGTTATCCTACCGAAACCCATCATCATATCTCTGCTCCTTATGGTTATAGGGTGCATCCGCTGCTTTTTACGAGGCATTTGCACACAGGCGTTGATTTTGCTATGTCTGTTGGTACGCCGGTGTATGCTACTGCCAATGGTGTGGTCAATGAAGCAAGATTCTCAACCGGTGGTTATGGTTATCTTGTTAAAATAGATCATTCACTTGGGTTTATGACTTATTATGCACATTTGAGTAAAATAGTGGTGCAGAAAGGAATGTTTGTCAAACGTGGGCAGCTTATTGCTTATAGTGGCAATACAGGACGAAGCACAGGACCTCATCTTCACTATGAAATACGATTTTTAGGTCAAGTGATTAATCCTTCAAGTTTTATGGATTGGAAGATGAGTAATTTTGATTCAATTTTTGAAAAAGAAAGGAGTGTAGCATGGCAATCTTTGTTAGCGACAATAAACAACCTGATGGAGTAAATACAAGTGGCGGTGGAGCGACTATCATCGCGCAGGGCACGAAAATTAAGGGAGAAATCAACACGGATTGTAGATTGCATATTGATGGCGAGTTTGAGGGGAATATTCACTCTAAAGACACCGTGATGATTGGTAAAAATGGTGTTGTGCATGGCGAAATAGATACAAGCTCACTTATTGTTAGCGGACGTTTCGTGGGTAATGTTGTCTCATCAACACTTGAAATCAAGCCGCAAGGGCGCGTAGAAGGCACAGCTACGACAAGCGAATTTGTCATTGAGCGCAAAGGTGTATTTGTGGGTGAAAGCAAGGTAAAGGGTCCAAATGCAAGTAAGGCTGATATCGCTGCACTTGGGTTATCAAAAAAAGATAAATAATACTGGAGAGAGGTTTGATACAATCTTATCTGTATAAACTTCTCAAAGCGGGCAGTTTTTCATATGAATTGCTGCTAACTAAAGATTCTAAACAAGCTCAAGATGCTTGCGAGGTTTTTAGTTTGTTTAGAATCTCCCCTTTTGTTTTGCCTGAGCTTCCTATTCGTTATGGTGATGATTTGAGCTCATTCCGCGAGGAATTTTTACATACCCTACATACTTTGCGCGGTTTTTATGCCGCAAAAGAGCCCAAGATTCTTGTTTCTCCCATTACGAGTGTGCTTTATGCTCTGCCTAAGGCGGATATTTTACAAAGCTTCATGCTCAATGTTAGCCAACATTACAATTTTAGCTCTATCAAGGAGCGCATTATCGAGTATGGCTATGAATGTGTGGAGGTGGTGGAGCTAGAAGGTGAGGTGAGCTTTCGAGGGGATATTATCGATATTTTTATACCCCAGAGTAAAAATCCCTACCGCATTGCGTTTTTTGATGATGAGATAGAGAATATACGATGTTTTGATACACGGACGCAGATGAGTAATCCCGCTGATAATATCACGCAGCTCGAAATACTTCCCGCGCTTTTTTCGCTTGACACGCAGGAAAATAGCGCATTAGAACATCTTGTGCAGGGTAGCGACTTTGAGGGATTTAATAAAAATGTAGCTTCGTTTGGACTTTGGTTTCTAGGTGAGAGGGCGCATTTTTTGCCCTTGCAATATGCGACTTTACTCACGCCCTGTGCGCTTAGTGAGGCAAGGGAGATTTATGGCTTAGATTCTATGCAAGAAGCCATTGCACTAGATAAAATAGAATCTTTGTCCCTGTGTGAAGAGATAGAGGGCTATAATGATATAGCTTTTAATCCTAAAAATCTCATCTCGCTCCTCAAGGCTCATAGCAATCGCAAAATTACATTGCTTACATCAAATGATATTAAGTTAAAAGCCTTTGATAAGGCAGATTTGCAGGGTGTGGAGATAAAGCATTCTAATGCTATTGTGAATCTTATCACGCCAAATGAATTGCTCCTTTCTCTTAATACATTTAGTCCTAAAATTAAGCACAAAAAACCCACCTTAAAGCTTAATGAAATTTCTCAAGGTGAATATGTCGTGCATAGTGAATATGGTATAGGGCAGTTTATTGGATTGAAAAGTGCGCATATTGCTGGAGTGGTAAGGGATTTTATAGAAATTGCGTATCAGGGGGAAGATAAGCTTTTATTGCCGGTTGAAAATCTTAATATGATTGATAGGTATGTGGTAGATTCTGGGCAGATTCCAATAATTGATAGACTAGGCAAAGGGAGTTTTGCAAAGCTTAAACAAAAGGTAAGGGTAAAACTTTTAGAAATTGCAAATGGTATCATCGAACTTGCAGCCAAGCGCAATCTTTTGCAGGGTGCAAAAATTGATACACAAAATCCTGCACTTGTGCTTTTTGCAAATGCGTGTGATTTTACACTCACAAGCGACCAAGCCCGAAGTATTAATGAAATTTATGCAGACCTCTCTTCGGGCAGGGTAATGGATAGGCTTTTGAGTGGTGATGTGGGCTTTGGCAAGACGGAGGTAGCGATGAATGCAATCTATGCTGTATGTCTTAGTGGGTATCAAGCGGCGATGATTGTGCCTACAACTTTGCTTTGCGCCCAGCATTATCAGAATCTTAAAGCGCGTTTAGAGCCATTTGGGATAAAAATAGGACGATGTGATAGATTCATAAAAAATAATGAAAAAAAGGCTTTGTTTAGTGCGTTAAAAAATGGAAATATACAGGTTGTTATCGGCACTCACGCGCTTTTTGGCACAGAATTTAGTAATCTAGGACTTATTGTTGTTGATGAGGAGCATAAATTTGGTGTGAAGCAAAAAGAGCGCATTAAGGAACTTTGTGCAAATACTCACCTTTTGAGTATGAGTGCCACACCCATTCCGCGCACATTGAATATGGCTCTTTCTCAAATCAAATCTCTTAGCTCACTCCACACGCCTCCTGTGGATAGAATCCCTGTGCGCACTTTTATCAAAAGTGGCAAGTCTTCACTTCTTAAGGAAGTGATTTTGCGTGAATTGCGCCGTGGAGGGCAGGTTTTTTATATCCATAACAATATCGCAAGTATTGAAAAAAAAGCAAAAGAATTACAAGCACTTTTGCCCGACCTTACAATTGCTATTTTGCATTCTCAAATCGATAATGCAAAAAGTGAGGAGATAATGTATGATTTTGCGCAAAAAAAATACAATCTTTTGCTTTGCACGAGTATTGTAGAATCTGGGATTCACTTGCCTAATGCAAATACGATTATCGTAGCAAGTGCTGATAGATTTGGTATAGCTGATTTGCATCAATTACGAGGGCGTGTAGGGCGAGGCAATAAAGAGGGATTTTGCTATTTTCTTGTAGAGGATATGGAGGTTATTACGCCAGAATCCAAAAAACGACTGATGGCATTAGAGAAAAACTCTTATCTTGGTAGTGGTGAAAATCTTGCATATTATGATTTAGAAATTCGTGGTGGTGGTAATCTGCTAGGCATTGCTCAAAGCGGACATATTAAAAACATTGGTTATGGATTATATTTGCGTTTGCTTGAAGAGTGTATTAATCATTTAAGTGGCAAGGGCAGTGTGCAGCAAGTCCAATGCGATATAAAACTTAATCTCAATGCCTATCTCAATCCGCAACTTATAGCAAGTGATAAATTGCGCCTAGAGCTTTATCGGCGACTTTCGCTTTGTGAAAATATAAGTGCAGTCAATGATATAGAATCTGAAATTTTTGATAGATTTGGCGCACTTGATGAGGCGAGTGAAACATTTTTGGAGCTTATACGCATTAAGGTTTTGGCAAATCAATGCAAACTCAAGCAGATTCTGCACTATGGGCAAAACATTACCTTTGTGTATCCTAATGGCGATAAAGAATCTGTGCTTTCACCGAGCAAGGATTGGGACGATGTAATGGAAAGCATAATGGTATTTTTGCGCAAAAAGCTACATAAACAGGCATAAAAGGAATAAAATGAAGTGTGGATTCTGTGAGCGGATAAAAAAACTACGCAAACTTGATGTGATATTAATGCTGTGTATTTGCTTGTTTCTCTATATTGGAAGTCAAATGCAAAAAAAGGAAATGCAGACATATAAAGAGCAGAGTAAGCAGAGACAGGAGAAAAAGCTAGAGCAAGGGCGAAAAGTAGAGGCAGTGCAGGTGCAACAAACACAGCAAGAGCAAGAGAGCGAACTGCAAAAATATGAGGACTTGCAACGTCAATGCTATTTTAAGAGTGATAAAAAGGCGTGTGAGGAGCTCAAAAAATATCAATGGGAGATAATTAAGAGATAGTAGCCTTAAGGCTTAAAAAAGATACAATGTGCTTTGCCGCGTAAGAATCTTAGCTGGTTGTTAGATTCATAAATATATCAAAGGTGGCAATGAAAAGTATAACAAGGCGCATAAAACGCGTATAAAAGAGACAAAATTCGCAAAATTTAGCACGAATTTTTGCTACACATCAATGAGGGTTTTGCGCTATGATAGGGATACAAAAATCTTATTTTAATAATCAACCCATAACTATCATCGTATTTTGGATATTATGTGGATACCTTGTGATATTCTCGCAGAATTTGGGTTGAAGTAAAACCATAGATAAAGAAGCGGTTTTGGCGTTATGAGGAGCATAAGTATGTGAGAGTAGATATACTCAAAACAAGCTCACACATATTTTTCATATATTTTAGTGCAATTATGACTCTGGTGTTTGTGGAGATTCTTTAAGTTGTTTGATTGGTGTGTTTGCATAGCTCACAATGCGTGATATAATCATATCAAGGCTTAGAATTTCCCTCACTGCACCCATTTCAATGGCTTTTTTAGGCATACCAAAGACAACACAATCTTTTTCATTTTCTGCTAATGTATGCGCTCCATTATCATATAGTTCTTTTAGCCCTATACAGCCATCATCACCCATACCGGTGAGGATAATGCCGAGTGCAGATGCCCCGGCTGCGTTATTTGTGCTACGAAATAAAATATCCACACTCGGCTTATGGCGCGAAATGCGCTTTTCCTCATCAAGTGGACAAGCATAATATGCACCCATTGCAAAATCAATAATCATATGTCTATCGCCTCCCGCGATATATACAAAGTTGTTTTTCATAGCCATTTTTTTGGCTACTTCACAGACATTAAGTTTGGATATAGAATCTAGTCGCTTAATAAATGAGGAGCCAAAGCTTTGCGGGATATGTTGTACCACTGCTATGGGCGGTAGCTGCTCTGGCAAGCGAGAGAAAATGTAAGAAAGTGCATCAATCCCGCCCGTAGAAGCCCCAATAACTACAAGTTTGCTACGAGTAATCTTGCAAGGATTGCTCTTTAGTATCTCGTCTGGATGGTATTTTACTGCATCTGCTGTTATCATTTTATACCTTTAATTTTGATAAAAGTTTTATTGCCAAGCCTTTCGAATTTATCCTCTAGATCATAGAGAATTTCGGAATGCCCGAGATAAAATACCCCATCAATGCGCAAGGTATTGATGAGACGTGTTAAAATGTCAAGTTGGTCTTTTTGTTTGAAATAAATAAGCACATTGCGACAGAATAATATGTCAAATTCATTATTCATAAATGGATAGTGCTTGTTGAAAAGATTGAGCTTTTTAAAGGTAACCATCGATTTAAGCTTGTCTTTGACCTTGAGGAGACGTATATTTGGATTTTTGCCATCATCAAGCGAGTCAAAATATTCATCAAGGTTGCACCAAGCAGGGAATTTATCAACTTTAAAATCAATTGTGTAAATGCCCTCCCTCGCCTTTTGTAGCACATCGGTATCAATATCAGTGGCTACAATACTCACGGGCACATTTGTCTTGTAAAGCTTTTGTGCGTATAGCACACTCATAGCGATAGAATAAGGCTCCTGTCCTGTAGAACTCGCACAGCAAAAAATCTTAATAGGGCGATTGAGCTTAAAAAGCACGGGCAACGAGCGGTCAATCATATCTTGGAAATGTGGATATTCGCGGAAAAAGTCAGTTTTGTTTGTTGTGAAGCTATTAATGAATTTTTGTTGGATATTGTTATTATTTTCAATACTTAACAAGAGTTCGTTTATATTGAGCATATGCGTCTCGCGCATAAGAGAGTAGATTCTATTTTTTATCATTGTGAGCTTTGTATCACTTAGATAAATGCCGCAGTATTTATAGAGACTCTCTTTAATAAGTGCCAACTGCTTCGCATCAAGTGTTGCCATTGTGGTAGATTTCCTATTTAATGAGTATAGTTTTCGTGCCGCTACTGCTATATACGAGAACCCGCTTATTTTTGCCCTTTAATCGCGCAAAAGCATTGCTTAAATCAGCAGGCTTTTTTATGCTGATATTCTCCACTTGCGCGATAATATCACCCACCTCAAATCCCGCTTCCTTAGCCTTTGAGTTTGGATTCACACGCGAAATGATGACACCCTCTATATTGTTTGGGATTCTATACTTTTGCTTCAATGCTGGAGTGAGCTCTTCGACACTCAACCCCTCTATTCCTGCACCGCTGGGTGTGTTTTGTGTTGCAGGTGATGATGGCTTTGACTTATCATCTAGGAGTTCGGCAAGTGTGATTTGTGCCACGCGCTCTTGTTTATCGCGGATGAACTTCACTACCACTCTTTCATTTGGAGAAAGCAAACCGATAAGATTTCTTAGCTCTGCTGCACTTGAAACTTTTTTGCCATTTACGTGTGTGATGAGGTCCCACACCATAAGCCCCGCCTTTGCCGCAGGGGATTGAGGTTCGAGACTAATGACAACCGCGCCAGTATTATCACCATAGCTTTCCTTTAAATCTTTGCTAATATCTTGAATCCCAACACCCAAGAATCCTCGCTTAATACTTCCTTTCTCTACGAGTTCTTTAGCGATTTTTTTTACCATATCTGAAGGTATGGCAAAGCCTATGCCGTGATTTCCACCTGTGCGCGAGAGAATGGCGGTATTGATACCAATGAGCGCACCTCGTGAATCCACCAGCGCACCGCCGGAATTGCCCGGATTGATTGAAGCGTCAGTTTGGATAAAGTTTTCATAGTCGTTAATGCCAATTCCGCTTTTATTGAGTGCTGAAACAATGCCTTGCGTGATACTCTCTCCCACACCGAAAGGATTCCCAATCGCAAATACCACATCGCCGATGAGCACATTTGAGCTATCGGCAAAACTAATAGGCGAGAGGTTGTTCACGTCAATTTTAATCACTGCTAAATCGCTACGCGCGTCCGTGCCCACAACTTTTGCTGTATATTCTTTTGTGCTATTTGAGAGTGAGACAAGCACCTTGTCTGCATCCTCAATCACGTGATTATTTGTAATGATGTAGCCATTGCTCGAGATGATTACGCCACTGCCTAAACTGCGCTCTATGCGGTCTTTTGGAATCTGCCCATAAATATCACCGAAAAATTGCTGAAAAAATGGGTCGTTAAACATTGGGTGATTTGGGATTTGATTGCTCACATTTTTTTGCGTGGAGATATTAACCACCGCTTTTTTAGCTTCTTCGATCGAAGAGTTAAAAGAATAAATTGTATCATTGCCTACTTGTGGATTAATGCGTTTTTGTGCTTTGGGTGCTTCTAAAAAATCAATCGCGCATAAGTTAGAGAGTGCAAGAATACATACACATAGAATATATTTCATAAAATACTCCTTAAATATTAAATTATTTGTGTGGTATTGTATAAGTTTAAAATAAATATTTATTAAGCCTTGACTTTTACCCATTTTCTAGCATTACGAAGCAGATTTTCTAATGATTTTAGAATCTTATGAACTTTGAAAAGTTTGTTTCTAAAAAATTTAAATCTCACAGATTCTTAATCGTGTAAATTTTAGAAGCCACAGCGCATTATTTACCGATGATTTCGCGCACACCTCTTGCATTTGGTTTAGACAAAAAGCCCTCTTTTTCAAGCTGCTCTACGATTTCTGCGGCTTTGTTGTAGCCTATTTTGAGCTTCCTTTGTAAAAAGCTAATCGAGGTTTTATTATCCTCTAAGAAAATGCTTTTTGCCTTTGCTATATCATCGCTACTCGCTGAAGTTTCGACACTTTGGCTTATTTCATCTTTTTCATCAGGCATAAAGTCTTTGTCATACTCTACTTTTTGTTGTGATTTGATAAAATCCGCAACTTCTTCTATTTCATCTTCTGTGCTCCAAGGCGCGTGAAGTCGTATCATTCTATCAGCTAGCTTGAAAAGCATATCACCTCTGCCGAGCAGAGATTCGGCACCAAAGCCATCAAGAATAACTTTAGAATCTATTTTGCTCCCCACCTTGTAGCTAATGCGTGAGGGCAAGTTCGCCTTGATAAGTCCAGTAATCACATCTACACTCGGTCGTTGGGTCGCTATGATGAGGTGGATTCCAGAGGCGCGTCCCATTTGTGCGACACGCGCAAGGGCAAACTCCACTTCTTTGCCTCCTGTCATCATCAAATCGGCTAATTCATCGATGATGATAACAAGATAAGGGAGCGTTTTGCCATTATCGTCTATCATTTTGCGATTATATGTATCAATATCCCTAGCTCCCACTTCACTCATCAAATCAAGTCGCCGCTCCATTTCGCTTACCGCACTATTAAGGGCGGTAATTGCTTTTTTAGCTTCAGAAATAATTGGCGTAATAAGATGAGGAATATCTCCATAAATGCTAAACTCCACTTTCTTTGGGTCAATCATTAGGAGTTTGAGCGTATCGGGAGTGTTTTTATAAAGCAGCGAGAGAATCATCGCATTCAACCCCACACTCTTACCACTTCCTGTTGTTCCCGCAATAAGCAGATGCGGTGCTTTTTTTAAATCTGTAACAAAAGGATTGCCGATAATATCCTTGCCGAGTGCGAGAGTAAGCGGCGAAGTGGAAGTTTTAAACACATCGGATTCTAAAATCTCGCGTAAATAAATGGTTTGCGTGGTATTGTTTGGAATCTCTATCCCTACGACATCTTTGCCTGGCACAGGGGCTTGTATGCGTATTGAGCGCGCACTTAGTGCCATTGCTAAATCATCACCTAGAGTGAGGATTCTATTTACCCTCACATCGGGCGCGGGGCGAAATTCAAAGGTTGTAACAATAGGACCGGAATAATTGCGCACAATATCACCATCTATGCGAAAAACCTTGAGTTTTGCAAGGAGATTCTCACTTTTTCTATCTATCTCATTTTCATCAATATCAATATGTTCGTTTGGCGGCTTATTGAGTAGGCTTGTGGGTGGAAGTTTAAAAATTGTAGGCTTTTGCACCTTGCCATACTCGAGTGTATCTAAAAGGTGCTTATTTTCCTCAATCTCTTTTATACGCTCATAATGCCTTTCCTTATGCACTTCTTTTTGTGTTGGGATTTCTTGCACGATAGAATCCACCCATTGTGTAGGATTCTCATTCTTTTTCGTAGAGGGGGTGATTTCTTGTATATCAAGCTCTAGTGGTTGCATAGGGGTAAAGAGGCTTGGAGATTGATATTTTTTTGGTGTTGCTTGGACTTGCGCCTTAGATTCTATTTGTGGTTTTGCATTTACACTTATGGGTGTTTTAGAAACTATGCTTTCTGTCTCTGTAATTTTGGTGGATTGCTCCTGTATGCTTTGTGCCGCAGGTTTAGAATCTTGTGTTTGTGTGCTTGAGAGTGGCATTATAGGTGTAAATGGCGTATGCAAAGCCGAATATGTCGGCTCTTTAGATTCTATTATTTGGCTCTTTTGCGTAATGTCTTTTTGTGTAGATTGTGTATGAGGGTGCATAAGGCTCTTTTGCGCTAAGTTTTTAGAATCCTCGCCCGTTTGGATTTGTTGTGGTTGCGTAGATTCTGTATGTGTAGAACTTGTCGCCTCTTTCTTGGGAGATAGTCTAATGCCCGGGGACTTGGAAGCCTGTATGTTGTTATCTTTTATCAAGCTCTCTAGCAAATCTTTTGAATCCTTTTGTATGTTATTGCTGCTCATCTGTAAAAACACACTTGGATTAGCCGGACGCGGAGGAGGTGTAGGGATAGTGCCTGTGCCGGTGTAGGTTGATGATGTGCTTTGCTCTGGTGTGTTGTCCTCTTGTGTAGATTTTTGTGAATCTTGCACGAAAAGTGTCGCTTGGGTAGGCTTTATCGCCGGGTCTGTAAGAGCGATGTGCTTGTTGAGGCTTCTTAGCATATCTTTATGCTCTTGGATTTGATTTGCAAAAAAATCTTGCAATTTCATTTCTTGTCCAGTAGATTCTACAATCTCTATGCGCACTGATTTTTGCTTCATTTCGGGCTTTGTGCCTTCTGTGTTTATTGGCGGTTGAGCGTTTTGCATCTGTGCGCTTTGGGTGGAAAGTGCAGGAATAGAATCTAGCACTATATCTAAAGGTGCAGGGGTTTGAGCAGGGTTTGAGATTGGATTTGAAAGGGTAGATTCTAGGGGTTGGGATTCTAAAGAGTTAGATTCTACGCGCGCCGTGCCTTTGTGTATTTCATCAAATCCCTCTTCTATAACTACATCTCTAAAATCATAATACGCCTTTGTCGTCCGCTCTTGCTTGGCTTGTTGCAAGTCAAGCACATCTTGCGTTTTTTTGCCAAAGAGCTTCTTTATGTGCGGGGTAATATGCGAGATTTGGCGTAAGACAAAGGATTTTGTGATATGAAAATATGTAATAGCAAAATGCACGATGACATCTCGCGCTACAAGGCATTTATGTTTTGTTTGCTTTGAGAGGAGGGCGAGATTGCGATTTGTGAAAATAAGCCACGCGAATACGAATAAAAATATATCGATTGCCCATACCCCAAATGTGTTGATATAACGCATAAATGCAGCTATTATGGCATTGCCAAAATGCCCTGTGCTAAAAATGAGAGATTGCAAGAGTAAAAG
The DNA here is from genome assembly GCF_001460635.1 of Helicobacter typhlonius. Classification (NCBI taxonomy): domain Bacteria; kingdom Pseudomonadati; phylum Campylobacterota; class Epsilonproteobacteria; order Campylobacterales; family Helicobacteraceae; genus Helicobacter; species Helicobacter typhlonius. The sequence goes on along the minus strand of NZ_LN907858.1, from coordinate 1,333,041 downwards.
TGCGAGGAAAAAGAGGCAAAAAGATACAGCGATTTCAAGTCGTCTAAAGTCTATCACAGGGTTTTTATAAAATCTATATAACACAAAGAGTAAAAAAGGCATTAAAATATAGCCAATATAGCCAAAGATACCTACATTTACATACGAGCAAAATACGCCAAAAGCCCCTATAATATCGCCAAGAAGTGTTGCTATGGAGAAAATCACTAGCACAAGAGCAATACTAATAAATACGGATAATCTTTTATCTAATCTTAAGCGTTTGATGAGAATCCTTTGTAGCCTGTTTATTTTTGTAAAATTTTGATACTAAATTTATGGCAGAAACTAAGTCGCTCATTATATCATAAAGATTTTGTAGATTTCATAAATGATTTTTTTATTTTTTTTAGCTAGAATACAAAATTTTGATGTGAATTTTAGGCGTTAATGAATCTTAAAGGATTTTGCAACTTAGATTCATCGCTGCATTAAGTGTAAGGAGCGCAAAGTGCACGGCAAGATTTTGAGATATTCAAACCAAACCAAAAATGGCGTAATTATCAATGCTACAAAGAAAATTTTTGAGTTGCGTAGTAAAAATTGGCACGACAAACGCGTAATGCCAAGTGCTGGCTTGTTGGTAGAGTTTCGCCTTGACGATGAAGATGGTAATGGGAGCAGGGTTACAAGCTGTAAGGCTTCAAAATACCAGGCTTTCCCAGAAGGTGGGCTCATACGCGAGATTGACTTTTGGCGCACAAATACCGATGATGAGCTTAAAAGCAAAGAAATAGATGCAAAGGGTAATATAGCCAAGAAGATTTTTGAAGAGACGGATTATTTCAAGTTAAGCAGTATTGAGATTAGCACACCGATACAAGATACAATAAAAGAGTATTTTAAGGAGGAGTTTAATGCGCTTACCTCTATAAAGGGTATGGAGGAGAATACAGATAGCGAAGATGAACACCAAAAGAGGATTAACTACACCATTGTGAAGCCTTATCTTACAAAGGCGATTGATTATCTTGTATTTAACGATAGACACATTACTATAGATGTTTTTGCCGATAATTTACAGGTACTCACAAAGCTTGAGTATTCTTATAAGCAGTTTCAAACCAATGTGAATCTTACCGCGGATAAAATCTATCAAGAGTGTTTTCTTGATGCGCAGTATCACTACAAAGGCGTATTGAGGGCGATTGAGAGCTTCAATGAAAAAAAGCTTTCAATGCAGAATAAGATTCGCGTGGGGGCTATGGAGCTTCGCTCGATTCAGGCTAAGATTGACGCAAAAAAGGGTGATCCAGCGGTGTTAGAAGAGAAAAAGAAGCGCACGATGTCGATTGTGGCTAAGGCAGAGGCTGATATTAAAGTATTGACTGAAGTTCATGAGAGGCTAAAGGGACTTGCCGATGGATTCAAAAAAGACAATCTTAAAAAGTTTGAAAGTGTCTTTAATAAAATGTATGAGATTCTCATTGGCAAGACAAAGGATGCTATGGATGTGTGTGCCACGCATATTGACAATAAGCTATGGCAGCTTGGTATGTCTTCACTTGCGATTAAAAATGTATTTTTTAAGCATAACATTAATAGCCCATTTTGCGCAATGACTTTCCTGGGTAATCACGTAAAAATGCTTGATAAATCAAAGCTACGCGATAATGAATATGTTGTGTATCAGCATTATAACAAGTATGTGCAAAAAAATATGAAAAATTTTTTGATTTTCTCTGATAATCCGGATTTTTGCCTTGAACTTAAGGTGAAGATTATGACAAAGAGCAAGTTTTATAATGTCGTGCCTTTTCACAAAGAGATAGAATATTTCAGTGCCGTCAATCGTCAAAAATATGAGCTTATCTATATAGATTCAGAACTGCGATTTGGCACACCTGCGGGAATTATCAAAATAGGTAAAGAATCTAAGCGCAACAAAGAGACAAATTTTGCGATTTTATCAATGGCGCAAATTAAGACTTTTGACCCACAATGAATCTGCTCTCCCTGCAAGATGTAAGTAAGCAGTATGAGCATAAGATTATCCTCAATCGTATCTGCGTTAATATTACAAAGGGCGAGAAAATTGCGATTGTCGGGCAGAATGGCTCGGGCAAATCGAGCCTTTTAGGCATTATCAGCGCAAAAATAGATATTGATAGCGGAGAGCGCATAAGCATTAAGAATCTTAAGATTCTATCCCTCCCACAAAAACCCATTTTCCCACCACAAGCTACGACTAGCGATGTATTACTTGAAAGTATGAGTGAGCTAAAAGCTGCTAATGAGCGAGTAGAAGCACTCCATAAATTAATGGCTACAAATGAGAATCTAGGCAGTGAGGTGCTAGAGGAGTATGAGCGATTGAGTGCGTATCTTAGCGCGTATAGGGGCTGGGATTTACAAGGGTTAATCGAGGAGATTCTCACGCGTTTTGAGTTAGAAACTTTTAGGGATAGACTTGCTAATTCTTTGAGTGGTGGTGAGCAAAAGCGTATAGCATTAGCTAGTCTGCTCTTGCAGCCCTGCGATATTTTGCTCCTTGATGAGCCCACAAATCATCTTGATGTGCAAATGGTGGAATTTTTGGAGGATTTTATCGCTTCATCTGGTCTAAGTGTCGTATTTATCAGCCACGATAGATATTTTATCGATAAAGTAGCCACGCGCATTATAGAGCTTGATAATGGTGCTGCTAGAAGCTTTGATGGTGGATATATGGATTATCTTGCTAAAAAGGCGGAGATATTGCAAAATATGGATAAGGCTCATCAAAAGCTTCTCAAGATTCTAAAAAGTGAGGAGGAATGGCTAAGGCGCGGTGTGAAAGCACGTCTAAAGCGAAATGAGGGTAGGAAAGATAGAATCTTGGCTATGCGTGAGGAAGTGAAAAAAAATCCCGCGATTTTGCGTAAAATGCGCCTTGAATTAGAGAGGGAGCAAAAATCCTTTAACAGCACACAAAGCAGCAATAATCAAAAATGCCTTTTTGAAATTGAGCATTTGCATAAAAGCATAGGTGGCAAGTGCCTCATAGATGACTTAAGCCTTAGAATCTTGGCTCGTGATAAAATTGGTATCGTGGGTAGAAATGGCACGGGTAAGTCGAGTTTGCTTAAATTATTACTTAGGGAGCAAAAGGCGGATTCGGGACTGATAAAGGTTGGCGATATACGCATTGGTTATTTTGACCAACACACGAGTATGTTAGAACACGATAAAGACTTGCTTGAGACCTTTTGCCCAAATGGCGGAGAGCATATCAATGTGCGTGGTAAGCATATGCACGTCTATGGATATTTGAAAAATTTTCTTTTTCCAAAAGAGCAGCTTTTTCAAAAAATTGGCGCATTAAGTGGTGGAGAAAGAAATCGCGTGGCTTTGGCACTGCTTTTCACTAAAGAGGTTGATGTTTTTATCCTTGATGAGCCGACAAACGACCTTGACATACAGACGATTAATATTATTGAAGAGTATCTTTTAAGCCTTTCTTGTGCAGTCATTTTTGTAAGTCACGATAGGTATTTTGTCGATAAACTTGCCCAAAAGATTCTCGTTTTTGAGGGTAATGGCAAAATCACACAGAGCTATATGCCTTATAGTGAATATCTGCAGATTGCTAAAGAGTTAAATGAGATTACATCTTATGAGAGCGCGGAGATAATAGAATCTAAAAATACACAATCTCCCCAAAAAGCCCAAGACAGGGTAGATTCTAAAAAGCCCACAAAGTTAAGCTATAAAGAGAATCTTGCCCTGCAAACATTGCCAAAAGAGATAGAAGAGCTTGAAAAAAGACAAAAAGACTTGCAAGAAATTCTAAGCAATCCAAAAGAGTATGAGAAGCAGGGTGTATTGACTTTAGCAGAGGAATTAGCACAGATAGAATCCACACTAGATACTAAAATCACGCAATATTTGCTGCTTGAGGACAAAATGCACACACTCCACTAGAATATTACAAAACTTTTGCTATAATCGCGCATATTTTACGACAAGCGGAGGCATATTTAATGAAAGAATCAAAATATATTTGGAAAGATGGCAAACTTGTCCCTTGGGCAGAAGCGACAACGCATGTTTTAACACATACTTTGCATTATGGTAATGCCTTGTTTGAGGGCACAAGGGCGTATATGACAAAGCGCGGATTAGCAATTTTTCGTCTTAAAGAGCATACGAGACGACTTTTAGATTCTGCAAAAATCGTGTGTATCAAATCCCCATATACGCAAGAGGAGCTAGAAAAAGCGCAAGTAGAGCTTTTGAGAGCAAACCGAGATGATTATAAAGGTAATGTGTATATTCGACCACTCATTTATTTGGGCTATGGTGTAATGGGGATTAATCACATCAATGCGCCGGTGAATGTGGCAATCGCCGCGTGGGAATGGGGTGCGTATTTGGGTGAAGATGGCATAGAAAATGGTATAAAGGTAAAAACAAGCTCCTTTGTGCGCAATCCTATAAAAGCCTTTATGGGTAAGGCAAAGGTAGCGGCAAACTATCTTAACTCACAAATGGCAAAGCACGAGGCAATTTCTTGCGGTTGTGATGAGGCGTTGTTGCTTGATGATAATGGATTTGTAGCCGAAGGAAGTGGTGAGTGCTTTTTTATCGTAAGAAATGGCAAACTCATCACGCCACCTTATGATAATACTTTAGAATCTATCACCCAAGCCACGACCATAGAACTTGCAAGGGATATGGGGATTCCAATCGAGCAAAGACGTATTACACGCGATGAAGTCTATATTGCTGATGAGGCATTTTTTACCGGCACAGCTGCGGAGATTACGCCGGTGCGTGAGCTTGATGCACGCGTGATTGGCAATGGCAAAGCTGGAGCAATGACAAAAAAACTTCAAGAATCATTTTTTGCACTTGTCAATGGTGAGAATCCAAAATATGCCCACTATCTAACTTATATTGACTAAAGGAGAGGCAATGCCTATTGATTTAAACGAACATTTAAAGAAAAAACGCGCACAAAATGATGAAAAAGCAGAGCAGAGAAATGAGCCACCACGAGGCAATGGCAACAATAATAATCGCCCAAACAATGGTGGCAGGAACAATAGTGGTAATGGTGGTGGATTCAATATAGAATCTTTCCCTATGCCTTCAATGCCAAGTGGCAAGTCGCTAGGAGTGCTTATTATCGTCATATTGTTTGTAGTGATTTTTATAGCTGCTCGTCCTTTTGTGATTATCAATGCGGGTGAGGTGGGTATCAAGGTAACTACCGGTAAATACGACCCTAAGCCGCTCGACCCAGGTTTGCACTTTTTTGTGCCAATTATCCAAAATGTGATTATCGTGGATACAAAGGTGCGCACGATTAACTTCTCGCGTATTGAGGATATGGGGAATATTGGACGCGAGCAAAGCATTTTGCGTAATGACGCGATTAATGTGATGGATACGAGCGGTATGACAATTTCTATCGAACTCACCGTGCAGTATCAGCTCGAGCGTGAGAAAGTCCCTGCAACAATCGCAGAATATGGCACGGCGTGGGAACAAAAAATCATTAATCCTGTGATTCGTGATGTCGTGCGTAGTGCGGTGGGGAATTATCCCACAGAGGAGCTTCCTACAAAACGCGATGAGGTAGCAAACCTCATTCACACAGGTTTTCAGGCAAAGCTTGATGCGACCCCAAATCAACCTGTAAAGCTTGTGTCGATTCAGTTGCGCGAGATTGTATTGCCAGAGCAGGTAAAAACGCGTATTGAGGGCGTGGAACTTGCTAAAAGAGATGCACAAAAAGCAAAAGAAGAGGCAAATGCTTTGCGTGAGCGCGCAAAAGGTAAGGCGGATGCGCTAGAAATTGAGGCAAAGGGTCAAAGTGAGGCAAACCGCCTTGTCAATGAAAGTCTTTCACAGCGATTGCTTGAGCTGCGCCAAATTGAAATGCAAGGCAAGTTTAACGAGGCATTGAAAGAGAATAATAATGCGCAGATTTTCCTTACCCCCGGTGGAGCAGTGCCAAATATTTGGGTGGATTCAAAAAGTAAGCAGAAAAACGCGGTTGTGGGGCAGTAGTCAATGCAAAATGTGCTTGGGCAAATTGATTGGAAGCGATATGAGCTAATCCCTACTATTGTGCAGGAGCAGGGCAGTGGGGAGATTCTAATGCTAGCTTATTCTTCTAAAGAATCTTTAGAGCTAAGCACAAATACTCGCATCGCGCATTATTTTTCGCGCTCCAAGCAGAGAATCTGGCAAAAGGGTGAGCAGAGCGGACACATACAAAAGATTAGTGAGATATGTTTAGATTGTGATGATGATAGTCTGCTTTTCATCGTGGAGCAGGTCGGTGTGGCTTGCCATACAGGCGAGAAAAGTTGCTTTTTTAAGAGTATTGATTTAAGAGGGAGTGAGCCAAAGCAGATTCTAAAGCAACCTCACGCGCAGGGAATCTACCACATATTCGATGAGCTTTATCATACAATACAATCGCGTAGAAACGAAAGCACAGAGCGCAGTTATAGTGCCTCTCTCCTTGCCAAAGGTGTAAATGGTATAGGCAAGAAAATCATAGAGGAGGCGGGGGAGTTTTGCTTCGCACTTAAAGACAAAGAGGAAGAGGCGATTATCTATGAATGCGCGGATTTACTCTACCATACGCTTGTTGGCTTGGCTTCTGTGTATATTGCACCTGAAAGGGTTTTGCAAGAGTTGCAAAGGCGCACGGGACAAAGTGGCATAGAGGAAAAAGCTTCGCGTAGCTCATCTTAAGGGAAATCAATGCTTGAGAATCTTAAAACACTCCTTTTGCAGATTATCTCCTATTTTTCGCTGTATGAAATTGCTACGATTATGGCGATTTTTTTTGTTTTTATTATGATTTTTACGCTTGGGCTTTTGCTAAGAGGGCGTAAGTTTATCCCATATTTTTTCTTTTTTCTATCGGTTGTCGTAATATTTTCTACACCTTTCGTGCTTCATTTTGTTATGCAAAAGATTTTGTATCCCATTGATGTGAATATCACTTCCGCGCACCCTATGCAATATACGCAGGGATTCTTTGTTGCTGGTGAGATTACGCATAAGGGCAAAGTCGATATAAATGAATGCTATGTGGCGGTGGCACAGGTGCGTGATGAGAAAGGTAGTAAGCTGATAAAAATCCTTAATGATATTTTGCCTCAAAGCGAATTTGGCGTGAATGTTGAAATGGATATTAAGGTGGGCGAGACAAAGGATTTTGCGGTGATTGTGCCAAATATTAAGGCGAGTGAGCCATTTATGTATAGAATCTATGTAGATTGCTTCCTTTCAAATAAACTCGCTCAAAATATGCAAAAGCCTAAAAAGCCTAGCGCAGATATTATCACGCCCAAACCTCCAAAAGATGTGATAGAGACACAAGAGACACAAAATGTAGTAGATGAAACAGATAAGGCAAACAAAGCAGATGAAGTAAATAAAGCAGATGAGGCAGATTCTAATGATGAGACTACAAATGATGAAAACAATACCCAATCCGTGAGTGAGCCGATTAATACGATAGAATAGGGCAAAGCACGATAGGATATGAAGTCAAAAATAGGAGTGTTGAATGGATAAAGCCCTGATTTTAGAATCCTTGCGTCAGCATTTACAAAGTTTAGAATCCACCTACACAGAGCCTAGATGTGAGGTCGATAAGGAATGGATAACTCGCATTTGTGCGTTCATAGGCATACCCAAAGAGGGCGTGGAGATATGCGAGAAGATTCTATCTTTAAAACCTCCTGTGCCTGTTATATGGCTTCATATGGCGGAATGCACCGGTTGTAGCGAGAGTTTTTTGCGCCTTGATAAGCCCGGTGTAGAATCTCTTATCTTTAATCACATCTCATTAGAATACCACGAAACTATTATGGGCGCAGTGGGATTTAGCGCGAAAGAATTGCTCCATAACGCACTAGAAAAGGATTTTATCTTAGTCATTGAGGGTGGCGTATCGCTTGGAGACAATGCCTATTTTATGACTTCTGGTGCCGATAGTGTGAGTGGAGAACAAGAATGTAAAGAAATGGCAGAATGTGCACAGGCGATTTTTGCGGTAGGCACTTGCTCGAGCTTTGGTGGTGTGCAAGCGGCTATGCCTAATCCCACGCATTCTGTGGGTATAGATACTTTTCTTGCACAAAAAGTCGTCAATATTCCCGGCTGTCCGCCAAGCGAGACAAATATCGTGGGTAGCCTAATATACTTTATTCTACTGCGAGAATTACCCGAACTTGATAGGTTTAATCGCCCATTATGGAGCTATGGTAAGAATCTCCACGACTTATGCGAGAGAAAGGCAAAGTTTGAATCTGGGGACTTCGCGCAGAGTTTTGATGACCCACATTTACAAGATGGTTATTGTTTGTATAAAGTTGGGTGCAAGGGACCTTATGTGCTTAATAATTGCCCTAAGGTTAAATTCAATGCAAGGACAAGTTGGCCTGTGCGTGCAGGGCACGGCTGTATCGCGTGTAGTGAGCCAAATTTTTGGGATAGTTTTGGGTGCATTGAAGAGCCCTTGAATAATGAAAATGCCTACATTAAAGAACCTCAAAGGCTTTTGTCGCTTCCAATCGTGCATAGCCTCGCGGAGCAAATACCACAGGATACACTCACGCTCGTTTTACAAAGCAATGCGCCGACTATGATTTATAGGGAGACTTATGAGGAGATTTATAAAGATTTTACCTCACAATCTCCGCAGAATCTCATCACTTGCACCTTTGAGGCGGATTTTCCCACACTTTTGACATTCCTTAGCTCCAAAAATAAGCTTAGTGCGAGACTTGTAGAAAACTATGCCAAATGGCGTGTGCAGAGACAACTTGCAGAGATTGCAATGCCCAAGGTGCAAGGTGAGATGTCATCTAATATGAGCGATATTTTACTCCTTATTGCCCAAATGTATGGCGAGGATATGAATGCGCTTGATGTAGCTTCACACGCGCAGGGCTACCTTTTCCCCCATATTAGCAAACTTGATATGAAGCTCACACCCGCTTATAATATTGAAATTGACAAATCATTGCGCCTACCATTGTGCTATTTGCTCGGTGGGCTTCATATGCAGGGTGTAGCCTATGGCGCAATAAGCTCGATATGTGAGATTCTCTCACTTGCCCTAACTACACTCGCAAAGACGCACGAAATAGGGCGCGTGGCTTTTAAAGGTGATATGATGCAAAATGTGCTTATCCAAGATAGATTTAGAATCTACTTGCCTCAATGGCTTGAAGTAGTATAAAAATAGAGGCAGTATTTGCTAAGAATCTTGCGCCTATAATCTTAATAAGTGCAAACACAACATTATTTGCCAAGTGTGGTATGCAAAAAAGTGTAAATCTTGTTTTGTAAATCAAAAATTTCGCGCACAATGGGATAAATTTGATTGTCTTTGAGTAAGAATCGCTCATCTTCATCGGTTTTAAAATAATAAGGTTTAGAATCTAGCATTGCACAAAGCATAGAAAATCGCACACGCAAAGCCTTTAAGTCATTTTTTAAAAGCATATCATTTGTATTTTGTAGGGTGATTTTTTCACATAATGTGAAAAGCGATTCTTTTAAATGCGTGAAGTCATCAGCGAGATTCGCAAAACCTTGCAAAATCTGCTCCCCATAAAGCTTTTTTTCTTCGCGACTTTCTTTGATAAAAGAAGAAAGTTCATCAAGAGAGCGCATAAGTTGATTTTGGCACGTAAGTGTGTAGCCATTGGAATCTTCTATGCTTGTTACAAGTGCAGCAAAAGATTCTAAGCATAATGTCGTTTGCGGGATAAGTTCATTGGCACTATAATGTGGATAGATAATTTTAGAGATACAAAATGCAAGTAAAAATCCAAGTAAAATATCTCCAAAACGATAGAGGATAAGCTCGATAAAATTGCTATCCAAAAGCGCAAACATTAGCACAAGCTCGAGCATAAGCACCATAGACCATAGCATAAAGGGATAGGTTTTAAAATACACCACCAAAAATAAATTAGGGATAAAAATCCACAAAAGCAGAGGCGAATCGCCAAAGATAAGCACCAAACTAATGCCAAGTATCAAGCCGATGAAACTGCCAAATATAGAATCTTTGCCCGCGGATTTGATTGAGCCAATGTTTTGGTGCATCATAGAAATTACACCTAGGGCTATCCACGCGCCGTGATTGATTTGAAAAAATTGCGCGAAAAACATCGCACAGCCAATCGCCACAGCATATCTCACGCCATAAAAAAAAGGTGCAGGATTATGTTTGAGTGAAGCATACATTTCTGTAAAACTTTTTGTGCTTGTATTTTCTACAAAGGCTTGAGATTGCAAAGATGAGAGACGCGTAAAAGATTCTACTTTTGAGTAGAAAATTTTAAGTGCATTAATCCATTGTGAATCTGCATTATTTTTCAGCGCAGATTCTAAGCAATGCTTTGTGATATTTGGCTTTTTTCCATAAAAAATATGTGAAAGTTCGTTGAGGTTATATGCCATTTCTTTTTGTGCTTCTTGCAATGCTTTTGAGTGATTGTGTAAAAAATAATAATTCATTAAATCAAGCACATAGCATACACTTTCGAGCTTATAGAGATAAAAGAGGGCGCGTTTGTGGTTTTTGATAAGATGTGCGTCCTTGATTTTTGCCGAAGCAGAAGTGAGTTTTGATTTGAGTAAAGAGATATGATTAAGGGCTTGAGATTTGAGCGTCTCATAATTTTTTGTGCCAAGATTCTCGCACATCATAGAGATTTCAAAGAGTTGAGCGACAAATTGCGTCTGTATGAATCTACCATACTGCCCAAAAGATATAAAGAGTCTCACCCCTATACTCACGCTCCCACCGAGCAGAGCTGCACCCATACAATGCCATAGTGGCACATCAGGGTGTGAGCCGGCATAAATATTTGCTACAAGCGCATTAACAAGTGCGAGTGTAAGCACCTTTGGCAAGTCGTTATCATACACTTCGCCAATACCAATACCAAAGGCAAGGAGCATTGAGGGGATAATAAGCCATAAACTCTCCTCCCACAGCCCAAAAACAGGTATGAGTGCGCACACAAAGATGACAAAAAGCACAAGATATTGCCAATCCATATCTTTATTGCTTGTGAATCCATTGAGAAAAAAAACATACATTGCCATCATCACTGCCCAAATCATCACCGGAGTGCCTAGCAGCAGGTAGCAGAGTAGCCCACTAATACAGATAGCAATCATTGCCTTAAACGCATAGAAAAGCCCCAAAAATCCAGCGTCATAGACATAAATAAAACGTTTAAAGATGAGATTATAAGCAGATTCAAACATAGTGTTAGGATATGTATTGATGATTATTTTTTGTAATAATCTCCACTTGCGCTAATACATTGCTGGGTGCATTGATTGTTGCTACAAATTGTGCGACATTCTACACTTTGAAAATTGCCAACAGGCTGCTTTTTGCTACTACAAGCATTGAGACTAAAAATACAGAGAGCGACACATAAAAGAGTGTAGAGTAATTTCATTATGACTCCTTAAAGGATTAAAATAAATGCGAAATTGTAATGTCTCTTAGTTACAAAATCGCAAATTATACGCATTTGCATATTGTGTTTAGGATACTTTCAATGTATCGGCAGTTGGAGTAATTGTTTGATAAATATACTTGTGCGAACATTATGAGAATCTCTAAAATCTCCATAAATATTGATATTATGGGTGGCAAGTTGAGATGTAAGATTTTCAATTTTTTGAAAAGTTTTAATATCTGTGAGATTAAATAAAGAATTCTCCATAGTTACGGGATAAAAGAGAAAGATTTTTATATTTTTAGAATCTGCAAAAGTCTTTTAGTCGTTTATATTCACCGAGAAAAAAGAGGATACTTCTAAGTGTGTATTAAGATAGGCAGATTCTGTGTAAAAAGGTTTGCTATTTTCTTGTGAGCAAAAATCACCATTAGGGCTTGAAGACTTATAATTATAACCTGCCCATTTCGCTGCCTGACAAGGAAGTGTTATCATTTCTTCGTGAATAGAGGGATTTTGTGATATTGTGTTTTCTTGATTTACAATCTTTTCCATATTTGCTTGAATATTAGATTGATTGGATTGATATGTGTATTTTATGAAGTGTATGATCTGTGATAGTGTTTGTTTATGGTTATTGTGGAGGAGTGCTAATGCTACATCTATATATGTTTATATATTTATAATATCCATCTCCCCAACTTAGCATATCCAGTATCCTTTTGTCGGGGCATTATTTGAATAATAGTTAAATTCTATATGATAATTTATAGGCAAACCTAATAAATCTAAATTGAGTATTAGCTTCAATCATTGCTCCATTTAAGCCAAAGAGTGAGTTAGAACCACTTATGACAATAAGCCTTTGTTTTGTAGTTAGCTTATCATTAATCATATCTTTAATTTTATACATATCTTTAAGCTAAATTTCAGTATTTGTAAGCACAGGAATCTTAAGGAAAAAACATAAAACAGCGATGAGCGTAAAATAGCTTACAGCAAAAAGCAGCGCAGAATATATAAAAATGACAATTTGTTTTAATCCCGATGGTTGCATTAAATTTCCTTCAATTTTAAAAATTAAAATATAAAAATGGCGTGTTGTAGTCTTAAGCAAGAAGTGTCAATACAGAGCATACAAACATTATATCTATGTGTCAATTATATGAAGTAAATTAATGGGGGTTGTGGGGTGGGATATGAAATGTAAAATATGAGATGTTGGGGTATGGTGGGTGGGTTAGAAATATGAAAAGAGCGAAAGGCTAATGCCCTCACTCGCTCCTTTCAATCCTGCATAGATTTGTGAATCCTGCCGTTGGCACACCTAGTGCGCGTATGAGCCTAGCCCAATAATTCACTTGCGCTGCAGTCGCTGCGAGGATTAAAATCGCCCTTTGGGAATATTCCTTTTTTACCTCTTTGATGAGCTCCTCACTTATCACAAGCGGTGTTTTTGTGATAGCAGATATATAGCGCAGGGCGACTTTCTCCCTATGCGAAAAGCTTGGGCAACTATCAATATCCATACTTTGTAGCACCCTTATTTCTTCCTCTGTAATGCAGTCCTTATCGTATTCAAAACTATTCATATCAATACAAAAAGGACAAGCGACATCAATAGAAATGTGGATTCTAATAAGTTTTAAAAGTCTCTTAGGCACTTCTATATCATCGTGCGTGATGAAAGTTTCCATTACCGCCGAGCTTATAGCGGTTTTAGGACTCCACGATAGAATCTTTGGTAGAAGCAAATCTTTTTTGAGCTTCTTTTTTGCTATCCACATTGGGAATCTTAAAAACCAAGGGATTTTTGGTGGAGGGTTGATATAGGCATTTATATCGCTTTCAAAATAATTACTTTTATCATTTGTCTTAAAAATATTCATCGCTCCTCCCTTTACGCGTTTGCTACCAAAAGATTCACTAATGGTATCAAATTTTATATATGCTTTCAAATAAAGCCCTTAAATATGTTAGAATCTATCCCAATAATGCCATAAAGACAACATCACCAAAAGGAATATTATGGATTCACATAATCACAATATAGGTTTAAAATCGCCACGCTTAAGTGCGGGATTATTAAAGAGGATTTTTGTTGCTGCAAGTATTCGCCGCTGGAATGACCAAGCTACACCTGTGGAATTTGTAGAGCTAGATAAACAAGCGCATAAAATTGTGATTGCTTATATTTTGGCAAAGTATGAGGAAAATAATGGCAAAAGTATTGATTGGGAAAGATTGATATTGCAATTTTGCTTTGAGTTTTTTGAACGCATTGTTTTAACAGATATTAAGCCTCCTGTGTTTCATAAATTGCAAGAAACGCATAATAAAGAGCTTGTAGAGTTTGTATGCGAGCAATTAGAATCCGATTTAAGTATGTATGAGTTTTTTCCAAAAATGAAAGAATATCTCATAAGCACCAAAACTAACCTTGAAAAGCAGATTCTCAAAGCCTCGCATTATTATGCGTCTAAATGGGAGTTTGATATTATTTATCACTTTAATCCTTATATGTATGATGTGCAAAATATTCGCGATATTATTAATAAGCAGGTAGAGGAGCATTATCATTTGGTGGGAATGCGTGAGATTATGCTCTATGAAAATGTGCGTGAGCTTGTTGCGATGTTTGGGCAGCTTAGATTCCAAAAGCGGTGGAGTCAAACACCGAGAATCCCAGCTACTTCAGTGCTAGGACATACGCTTATTGTGGCTTTAAGTGCATATTTGATAAGTTTTGATATAGGCTGTTGTGAGAAAATGCGTATTAATCATTTTTTATGTGGGCTTTTTCACGATTTGCCTGAGATTCTAACGCGTGATATTATCTCGCCTATTAAACGCAGTGTAAAAGGGCTTGATAGACTGATTAAAGAGATTGAAGAAGAGGCTGTGAAAAAAAAGATTCTAGCGATTGTACCGCCTAATATTGCAGAAGATATTACTTATTTTACACAAAATGAATTTGCTAATCGCTATATGATTGAGCATTTTCCTCATAATACTGTAAGTGGCGAGGAGCTAATGGAGCGTTTTAATCATAATGAGAATAATCCCATTTATGGGGAATTTTTGAAGATATTTGATAATTTAAGTGCGTATTTGGAGGCAAAAATCTCCATTAGCCACGGCATTTCAAGCGATGATTTGATAAGTGGTGCAAATGAAATTTATAAAAAATGCGCCGATAAAGTTGTTTGCAATGTAGATATAGGCAAACTATTTAGGGATTTTGCTTAAGAATTTTATAGAATCTTTGCATAAATGTGCGTTTATATGAAGGTGTATGTTTGCGTAAGCATAAGAGCTAGATTCTAAAATTTACCCAAAAATGTGAAAATCATAAATAATAAATTACGCCAATAATGGCATTTGAAGCGCAATGTGCTTCAAATGCAGATAGAGAATATTTATTAAAGCAAAAAATAATAAAAAAAAAAAAAGGGTTTGTGTGAGTGAGTATAAATCCATAGCGATACAGGCGGGGCTTTCTCTGTGTTTGTTGGTTTTTGCGTGCGCGGTATATTATTTTGCAATTTTTCGCTTAAATGGGGAGCTTGTGGGACTCTATCCCTTTATCCTTTCACTTCAAAGTCTGCTCTGGCTCTGCTTTGGGTTTGTAATGGCGTCTGTGATAATGTGGATATTTTTGCAGTTTCCGTGCCATAAAATATATGATGAAAATGTATTTATCTTTGCAAAAAGCGCAAATATGTATTTTATGGTGCCATTTTTTCTTATCAACGCCTTGGCGGAGGAGCTGATTTTTCGAGGGGTTTTACAATATCATTTTGGACTTATTCTTGCAACTATTCTTTTTACACTCGTGCATTTTTCGTATTACAAAAAACCGCTTATGTTGCTTGAAGTATGCGCGCAGGGGCTGCTTTTGGGATTTTTGTATGAGATGAGTGAATCTTTATGGGTATGCACACTTTGCCACGGCGGATTTAATTATTTTCTCCTTTTGCTGATTAAAAAGGATTATGTGAGATATGATGACAAATCCTAAGCAATGGCTTTAGAAGATTCTAAGCCCAAAGGTATTAGAATCCACGACTTTAAAGCCTCAAGCTAAGAAAATATAAAGGTAGAAAGTGCAGAGGATATATACACGAGTAAAACACGCTAAAACTTTACATTTAAAATTTGCTTTTTTTGTGAATCTTATTTCTTTGCAAAGCGCAGATTCTATAAAATCTATAAAAACTATACAATGCCTCTTTTCTCCCTTGACTAATCTTGTGTTTGCCCCCCCCCCCGCTAAAAATTAACTCCTTTTTTGTTTCTTTATTTTTATTAACACATTTATCATTTTTTAGTGCGTTTGGCTTTTTTGCCTTATTTTTGTTAATGTCTTTATTGTGTTTTGTCGTGCGAGGGGGTGTGTAATGCGTCTTGCTATCGTAATTCCTGCGCATAATGAAGAAGCGGTGATATTGCAAACTTGCAGAGAGCTACAGCTTGTGCTTGGAGAGTTGGTAAAGCAAGGTGAGATTGCGCGTGAGAGTTTTATTTGCTTTATTGATGATGGAAGCAAGGATAAGACTTGGGAGATTTTGCAAGATATTTCGCGCGATACTATGAGATTAGAATCTACACAGCAGCTTAGCACAGATATAGATTCTAAAGCCTCACAACCTCAAGTAGGCAAAACAGAATATATAGCAATAAGCGCAATTAAACTCTCACGCAACTATGGACATCAAAACGCGCTTTTAGCGGGATTAGAATATGTGGCGGACAAAAGCGATTGTGCCATTAGCATAGATTGTGATTTGCAAGATGATATTTCGGTGATTGATGAATTTGTGAGAAAGGCAAAAGCAGGTGCAGAGGTGATTTATGGGGTAAGAAAAAAGCGTGATACAGATAGCTTTTTCAAAAAATATACCGCACTTGGATTCTATAAATTAATGGCATTAATGGGTGTAAAAATCACCTACAATCACGCTGATTATCGGCTGCTTTCTGCAAGAGCTATCAAATCACTTCTTAACTTTAATGAAGTCAATCTCTTTTTGCGTGGCATTGTGCCATTACTTGGCTTTAAAAGCGATGTGGTGGAATACGATAGGCTGGAGCGATTTGCAGGAGAGAGCAAATATCCTTTAATGAAAATGCTTTCTTTTGCGTGGAATGGCATTACAAGCTTTAGTGTTACGCCATTGCGGCTTGTGAGTGTGCTAGGCGTGGTGTTTTTCTTGCTTTCCATTGGGCTTGGTGCTTGGGTGCTTTATGTCAAGCTTTTTACAAGTGGCGTTATGTATGGCTGGGCTTCCACGATGATACCGCTTTGCTTTTTTAGCGGGATTCAGCTTTTGAGCCTTGGTGTTATCGGCGAATATATTGGCAAGATTTACGCAGAATCAAAGCACCGACCGAGATATTTCATAGAAGACATTGCAAATCCACGCAAAAATTTATAGCCAAATAAGATTCTAAGAATCTTTGCATTATACTCACGCTCTCATAATTTTGCTAAAGACATTTTCATAAGGAGTAGCGATGAGTATGTTGCAAATCAGTATCGGGGGGGGGGGGCAACTTATTAGCTAAAGCTCCTTTATGGTGGCATATAGGCTTTTTTCTTTTTGTATGTTTGTATGCGTTTTTGATAATGTATCACTCGGCTTTTAGTGTTATAGATGACCACATACTTACACAAACACTTCTTGTAGGACAAAATATAGGTTTTTTTATTCAGCCAAATATTGGCAGATTCTTTCCGCTTGATGGGCAAGAGCTAAATCTACTATCAGCGGCTTTTGGCGTAAAAGCAGCAGTATTTTATACTTTTAATGCCTTATGTGTGTTTGTGGTGATTTTTGCTTTGCGCTATGCGATGAGGATTTTTATCGCGCATATTTTAGAATCTACTTCGCATTCACATAAAGCATATGCTATGCAGAAAGTCCCCTATGTAGTGGATATACTTCTTGTGCTTTTGCTTCTTTCTCCTAGTTTTATTGGTTCGTGGCTTAGGCTTTTTGTGCCAGAGCGTATGGAGTTTGTATTTTTGAGTCTTTTTCTTATGAG
Organism: Helicobacter typhlonius; assembly: GCF_001460635.1. Lineage (NCBI taxonomy): Bacteria > Pseudomonadati > Campylobacterota > Epsilonproteobacteria > Campylobacterales > Helicobacteraceae > Helicobacter > Helicobacter typhlonius. The sequence continues at coordinate 1,315,507 of NZ_LN907858.1, read as the reverse complement.
CTATGCTTTTGTATTGGAATCCAAAAATACACGCACTTCTAGCCTTATGCTTCTTGTTGGTTTAATCTGTGCTAATGTGTCTTTGTATTATAAAGAAACGACTTTTGCGATGATAATAGCTTTTGCATTCGTGCATCTTTTTTGTGTGTATTTTTCACATACAAAGTGTAAGATTCATATAAAGCTTTTTGATATGGGGCTTATTCTTAGCACGATTGTATGGTTTGTTGTATATGTTTTTGTTGTTTTATTACAAAAACAAGATTCAGGATTCTATGGAGATACGCCTTATAGCGCGCTTCTTACCTTTGCTAAATCTCTTTTTACATATCTATGCAATGAACCTTTTTTGTGTGGGATAATCTTTAGTGCATTAATATATAGAATCTATGCGGTGCTTATCAAAAAGCAACCCTTTATCCCCCTGCTTGATGCGAGTATTTGGAGCAGTGCGATTTTGCTTTGTGAATATGCGGTGCTCAAGCTTTCCTCTCATCATTATCTTTTACCTGCGTATGTATTTACCCTTATTGTCATTGGTGCGAGTTTTCTTTTATGGTGGCAGCATAAATGGTATAAAGTGATTCTTGCACTCTGTGCTTTTATGTTTGTGGGAAATACACTTTTTGTATCTGCGTATATATGGGCGCATTATAAATTTGTCCCGCCAAATTTTCAAGCCACACTTAGCTTTGTGAGTGATTATACACATAATCACCCGCATAATAGAATCTTCCTTGAGGGCGTGGATAGGGTAAGCTATGTAGAGGTTTATCATAGCTTTGGTAAGTGGCTTACATATTATGGGGCGCAAGATTTTGATTTGTATTCAAGCGATGCTGTCGATTCGCGCTTTGTGGATAGATTTAATGGTAATGCACATTGGAGTGTGTTTCAAAACAATGAGGCTATTGCTAAACAAAGTGGAGATTTGGTGATTGCAACCCCTTATAGTGCATATAATTTTGATTTAGAATCTTTAAACGAAAAATATGAGTTGCTTTTTAGCGCAGAGCAGGGCTATAATGTGCCATTACTTGGACTTAAAACTTTTTTGAAAGCCACATTGCAATTTTTAGGACTAACACAAGGTGATGTGATACTTTCACAAAACGTATATGCTCTACCTCTGCATTTTTATGTATTGCGAGTGCGTTGATAATGTGTTATAATACGCCTCATTTTGTTTAAAGGAATGAAGTGGCAAAGCTTTCTCTTATCGTGCCTTGCTATAATGAGGCAGATAGTTTACTTTCATTTTGTAAGAATATTTTTGCAGTTTTTGAGGATATTTCAAAAACATATTCTCAAAGTGTATTTGAACTCATTTTTGTTAATGATGGAAGTAGTGATAACACATTGCAAATACTTCGTTCTTTGCAAAATGCACAAGAGGGCAGTTGCGATATTCAAGATTCTGCTTTTCTTTCTATCCCCCCCCCCCGCTCAATGCAAAATAAAAATTATTGATTTCTCACGCAATTTTGGTAAAGAAAGTGCCATATATGCTGGATTGCAAGCAAGTAAGGGCGACTGTGTAGCACTTATTGACGCGGATTTACAAGACCCACCGACGATGCTGCTTGAAATGTATAAAAAATGGCAGGATAAGGAAGCAGACATTATATATGCAAGACGAATCTCTCGTGCGGGAGAGAGTTTTATAAGGGCTAAGCTTAGCGAGGGATTTTATATTTTAAGCAATCTCATTTCGCAAGTGCATTTAGAATCTGGCGTGAGAGATTTTCGCCTTATGGATAGGCAAGTTGTGAATGCCCTTTTGAGTATGAGTGAGTATCATCGTTTTTCAAAGGCAATGTTTGAATGGGTTGGCTTTAAAAAAATTGGCTTAGAATATGAGTATATTCCACGCACACAGGGTAATAGTGGCTGGAGCTTTTGGAAACTTTTTAAATATGCCATTGAGGGCTTTATTAGCTTTAGCACTATGCCTTTACGCGTGGCTTTTGTGTTGGGCTTTGTGATGAGTGCGCTAAGTTTGGGCTATGGGTGTTATGCAGTGATAAGCACACTTATTTTTCACAATGCTGTGGCTGGTTGGACTTCACTTGTAGCGTGGATAGCCTTTTTGGGTGGAGTTCAGCTTATCATACTTGGTGTTATTGGCGAGTATATCGCAAGAATCTATGAGCAAGTAAAATCTCGCCCACATTATATCGCACGAGATATGAGCGAGGATACAAGAAATGATGAGCTAAAAGATAACGTGCAGGATTTTCATAAAGGTAAAGAATGCAGCAAAAAATTCTAAGTCAAGTAAAAATCATTGCTTTTTTAGCATTTTTTGTCTTTTGTGTGGCTTTTGGCTTGAGGCTTTATTTTTTAGAATTTAAGCAAGTAGCGCATATGGATGAAATACTCTCCATTGTGTTATCCGAATACAATGAATATGGCTGGGGCAAAAATTTTGAGCCACATAAAATCTATACTGCTAAGCAGTTGCAACATATGACATTATGGAATGATAGCTCATTGAGTGGCGCATTAAGTGATGTGAAAAAACTATATGTTAATAATCGCGATGACCCACATACAAATTTATACTATTCTCTTTTGCGTTTGTGGCATATTGGCTTTATTCATACTGATTTAAAACAGACTTTTTATCGGGGCATTAGCCTTAATTTTGTCTTTTTTACTTGCTCTTTTGTTTTGGCATTTATGCTTTATGTGCGGTTATTTGGCTTTAATTATTTTCTTTTATACTTTTTGGCTTTAGCCTTTTTAAATCCTGCGAGCATAAATAATACTCTTTTTTTGAGACCCTATGCCCTGCAAGAGATGAGTTTTTTACTGCTTTGCTATGTTTTTGTGAGGATATTACAATCTTTTAAAAACACATCATTTAATATACCTTTTTTAGATAATAAAGATTTTGCGCTCAAGCTAAAAAAATACATAAAAATATGGAGTATATGTATCATTTTTGCCTTTGGATTTTGTTTTGCATTAAGGTTTTTTACCAATGAGATACGATATGCACAAGTGGTGGCTCACAATATAGAAATAAATACAGAATCAAACATAGAGACAAAAGAGATTCATTATAAGATAGAGGGTAAAATGCTCTTTTCAAGCTCTATTTTTAGAGACCATAGTCCTTATATTGTTATAGAGCCTATGCTAGATTCTATGAAATTTACTTCTCAGGTTTTATCTCCTCCTATTCATCAAGATAAGAATCCCCGTTATTTGCAATTTGATAGCACCAAAGACATACAAAAAGGTGAAATCATAGGCAATATCGCCTACACACTTCACATATCATATAAGCTTTATGTGATGCTTGTGCTTGTATATGTAATAGGCTGTGTGCTTTTTGTTTGTGTAAGGCTATTGTCATATGAAGTGTTGATTTTAGCTATTTGCACAGCTTTTGCACTCTTAAGCGGATATTTTGCTCTTATATTTGTAGTGATGATTTACTTTTTAGCGACTCTATGGGCATATCGTGCAAAGGCATATAAAGATAAACTCTTTTTTGCTACTACTTTTATATATTCATTGCTTTTATCTAAGCTTTTGTATCCTAATTATTTCTCTGGTTTTGTTGGAGGTAGGGGCAAGGAAGTAGGAGATAAGCTAAGTTTAGAGTATGTGATAGAAAATTTTTATCAAATATGCACTCAATTTTTTGACATATTCACTCATTATCTCTCGTATAGTGTGGTTATTTTTGGCCTTTTTGGTTTATGTCTAGCCTGTGTATATGCCCTAAAATATCGCTCCGCAATTCTTGTGTATTTTAAGAGTGATGATGTTGGCTTGAATCCGCAACTTATAGCTTTGCTTTTTGGTATTTGTGCACTCCTTTGGGCTTTTGTTGTAATTTTTGTAGCCCCCTACAAAGACTTGCGCTATATTATGTCTATTTTTCCTCTTTTATTCCTTTTGCTTAACTTTGCGTTGGTGAGCCTTTATCATCTACTATCTCACTCTGTTCCTCAATATGTTCGGGGGGGGGGGGGGTTATAATAGCTTTATGGTTTATAGGAAGTATAATGCCATTTGATAAGCAAAAAATAGATACGCTTCAAGGTTATAGATTCACACTGACTAAAGAGTATAAAGATATGGTGATTCCTCAAATTGTATTGATTGAAAATTCTACTTATTATGTTTCGCTTATTATGCCTTATTTGTCTAAGGACTTAAAAGTGATGTTTATAGAATCTTGTGAAGATTTATCCTCTATAATGTCTGTTTATGATAAGATAGACTTTGTTGTGAATGAGAAATTTGAATGTGCTTTGGATAGTTATGATGTGAAAATATTATATGAGAAATTGGGCGGTTTAACAAGTATAGTTTTAACGCCTAAGATTCGGTAGTTTGCATACATTAAATAAAATTAATAAAGGAGTGAAAATGAAAATAATCAGTCGTAACGCGCTCGCTCGGGGGGGGCTTAAAAGCGTAATTATTTTTTCTGTCTTTATAGGCGGATTCTTTCTTGTTTTAAACGCGCTTTTTCCTACGCAAAGTGATGATTTGGGTGCAGTGAGTGAGGGCTTAAGCGGTGCGTGGCATAGCTATATGAATTGGAATGGTAGAATCTTTGAAATGCTAAGAACTGCTTGTGTGGGAGCTCTTGCACCGAGTGTTTATTTTGTGATTCTTAATACCCTTATGGGCGTGGGATTTGTATTTTTATTTTTTGTTTTTATATTTGGGCGATTGCCACGCGATTTTAATGATGTGGTGATATTAAGTCTTTTAATGTTTGTGCTAATGTTTCAGAGTGCTTTTGGTTCGATTTTCCTTTGGGCTGCTGGGAGTTTAAATTATTTGTGGGCGTATTGTGCCTTGCTTTGTAGCTTTATCCCTTATCGTTTATTTTGGGGAGATATTTTCGAGCAAGATTCTAAAGGTATTTGTAAATCAAATGTTGTAAAAGAGCTAGGCAAAGCTCTTCTCTTTATGATTTTATGTTTTATTGCTGGTATGAGTAGCGAAATGATAGGTGTTGTGGCAATCATCGTGCATATAGGATTTTTTATATATGCCCTCTATAAAAGAGTGCATTTGCCTGTGTGGTATTATGCTGGGCTTGTGGCTTTTACACTTGGCTGGTTTGTGCTTTATCTAAGCCCCGGACACGCTAAAAGAGTAGCTGTATGGTGGGAACTTTTTGGTAAGGATTCTTTTTACACACTAAGAGACATTATTGCGATGAGTTTTGGTGAGAAAATGCGACATTTAAGTATTACTTATGCAAAGTTTGTTGGTTATTTACCTGTGATAATCATAGTGTCAATCCTTTTTGTATGTTATAAAGAAAGGGCTAAAAAATTTATATCTTTAATTTTTATTTTTGCTGTGGTTGTATTTTTTGTAATGGTAAAAAATCATAAGCATTTTTTACCATTTGCAAGTGATTTTATTGGCATTGTTGCTTTTGTCATTGCTGGGTGTTTTTTTGTGGGATTTGCTTATTTTTATTATAAGAGAAATGATGAGGCAATGTGTAAGCTTTTTATTAAATTATTCATTGCATTTTTACTCTTTTGTCTGCTTGTAGGCACTACGATTCAAGTAGGTTTGCCATCACGCGCTAAGCTTGGCTATGTATTGATTGAATTTGTAATGATTGTTTTTGTCTATCAGCAGTTTATGGAATCTTTAGGCAGTGAGCGCATAGCAAAAATTATTCAAATATCAATCATTGCTTTATGTTGTGCTTATGGGATTTTTGTGCTAAGTGCATATATTGATGGGCGTATAAAGTGGAACAATATGGTAGATTCTATTCAAGCGCAAAAAGCTCAAGGCATAGAAGATGTGAAAGTGAGTGCTTCTACCTTTGCTTCATTTTATAAAAATTATGGCGATTGGGGCAATCCCGGAGACAATCCAAATGAGTGGCCTAATACGACTTACGCGCATTATTTTGGTGTGAAAAGCTTTGTGGTAGAGTAAGTGATTCATTTGCTTTTGGCTGTGAGATATTTTTATAAGCAATAAAATAATTGTGTGCGTGAAGCCAAACTTTTAAAGCCTTGCAAGGGCAGGGGATTATAAAGGGAGCGATTTTGCATTTATGCGAAGCTACTTTAACCCACAGCGTATTTTTGTCCCTCCCTTATCAAAAAGAAAATAAAACATTTGAAATTTACATTCTAATTTTTGCTAAAATTTGGATATGGCAAAACAATACAAATCTGGAGCATAAATGAAAAATCCGTGGCATAAAGCAGGTATTAAATACTTAAGCGTAGGAGTAGTAAATACTTGCGTTGGCTATGGCGTGATATTTTTTGCACTATGGTGTGGCATTGTGCCAGAAGTGGCAAATGCAATAGGCTATGGTGTGGGTTTTGTGGTTTCTTATATATTGAATAAAACTTTTACCTTTGCTTCGCCTTCTTCTCATAAACGCGATTTACCTCGTTTTGCTTTAGCTATGGGTGTGGCGTATGTAGCACAATTTTTTGTGATGAGCTTTGCATATAGAATCTTAGATATGAATCCTTATTTTGCACAAATTGTCGGCGGTGTAGTGTATGTATGCGTTGGTTTTGTGATGAGCAAATGTTATGCTTTTTCACCTAAGGATTCATAAATTTAAGCTGTATTTTGTGTTTGATTTTATCTCAATCAAGCTACAATTTCACAAAACTTTAGGCATAAGGAGGCAAAGATGATTATTATTCCTGCAAGATTAGAATCTACACGATTCCCAAAAAAAGTATTATGTGATATAGGTGGGTTGCCTATGGTCGTGCGCACAGCACTTAATGCACAGCAGGTAGATTCTGTTGTGGTGGCGTGTGATGATGAACAAATAGCATCTGTATGTAAAACACATAAGATTCCTTGTGTAATGACAGCTAAAAGTCATAGTAGCGGCACAGATAGATGTGCAGAGGCAAGTAAAAAACTCGGATTGAGCGATAATGAGGTTATTCTTAATATTCAAGCTGATGAGCCATTTTTGGAACATAATGTTATTTCCACACTCATTGCCTTAATGAAAGAAAAAAAGCCTTTTATGGGGACTTTAGCAAAGGTGATTTCTGAATCTTCTAGCGTGGATTCTAATCTTGTTAAAGTCGTGTTAAACGCGCATAATGAGGCGATTTATTTCTCTCGTGCTACTATTCCATTTCACCGCGATAAAGATAGCAAGACTATGCAGCATTTTCCATATTTGGGGCATTTGGGAATTTATGGCTTTTATGCAAAGACTTTGCAGGAGTTTTGCTCCTTGCCAAAAAGCCCAATAGAGGATATAGAGAAATTAGAGCAGCTTCGCGCAATTTATCATAGAAAAACTATTGCTTTAGCGGTGGTAGAAACAAAAAGCGTGGGGATTGATACGCCACAAGATTATGAGAGGGCGTTAGCATATCTTAGAGAGAGTGAAAAATAGCATTTTATTGCGCGTTTGCTAGGGCGCAGATTCTAGCACTTTAGCACAGCGCATTAGATTCTATGTTTTATCACAGGTTTTATATTTATTTTGAATCTACAAAAGGAGTGAAAATGAGCGTGGCAGCGGATAAAGTCAATATGCGCACAGATTCTATTTATAAGCTCTTTTTTTATTTTTTTATCCCTAATTTATGCGCAATGCTTGCGCTTTCAACTTATTCAACCATTGATGGTATTTTTGTGGGGAAAAAGCTTGGTGAAAATGCACTTGCTGCTATTGGGCTATGTTGGCCTATATTTCCTGCTCTCATTGCTTTTGAATTACTCTTTGGCTTAGGAGCTGCTTCTATTGCTTCGTATTTTTTGGGTAAAGGACAAGATAACCGTGCAAGATTAATGTTTAGCTCGGTATTTTATTTTGCTACCCTCTCTTCTGTCATTATCGGCGTAATTCTTTTTTTCTGCGTAGAAAAAGTCGCTCTTGCACTTGGGGCAAATGAGTTGGTGCTGCCCTATGTAGTAGAGTATTTGCAAGTGATTTTTTTGAGTGCTGTGATTATGGTGCTTCACCCTTTGCTTGATATTTTTGTGATTAATGATAAACGCCCGATTTTGGCAATGATGGCGATGATTATTGGCTCTGCATCAAATATTGTATTAAATTATATTTTTTTATTTGTGTTAGAGCTTGGTATGTTTGGCTCTGCACTTGCTACTGCTATGGGACACGGATTAGGTATGATGATACTTTTAAGCCATTTTGTGCGTAAAAGAGGGCGCATTTATTTTGTATGGCGTTTTTCACTCAATGCTGTGTTTGCTTCTGCAAAAAATGGTGTGCCTCAAAGCATTTCTGAGCTTAGCGTAGCATTTGTAATGATTATGTTTAATCACACATTGAAAGCTTTAGCTGAAAGCGAAGAGATGAAAGTGAGCTATCTTGCTATTTATAGTATCGTGATGTATGTGGGTGTAGTTTGTTTTACAATTTTACTCTCTTGCGCTCAAGGTGTGCAGCCTGTAGCAAGCTATAACTATGGAGCTGGAGAGATGAAGCGAGTGAGGGGGATTTATGCTTTTGGAGTGGGCTTTGCTACTGCTTTAGGCATTTTAGTTTATGCAGTATTTATGAGTATAGATTCTATGCTCGTCAAACTTTTTTTAAAAAGTGGGCAAGAAATGATTTTAGAGCCAACCCTTGAAGCAATGAAAGTGTATTTTATAGGCTATATATTTTTAGGATTTAATATTGTGAGTGCAATATTTTTTCAATCAATCCAACGTCCAAAAAGCTCTTTTCTTATCACACTCTCTTATAATCTCATTTTTGTGAGTATTTTACTTTTTGTTTTGTCTTATTATTATGGTGTTTTTGGCGTGTGGTTTTCTTATCCGCTTTCTCTTGTGTGTTCAAGTGTGGTGGTGATTGGTGTGATTATCTATGAGTTTCGCTATGGTGTGCTAAATCTAGCTCATAGAATCTGAATCTTGCCCTTGATTGTAGTAATGATGCCTTTATTTTTAAGCATCTTAAGGGTGCGCGAGAGCGACTCTGGAGAGACATTGAGACTTTGGGCAATTTGCCTTTGAGTTTGTGTGTGGAGTAAATCTTTATGCGCATTGAGATAGGCTAAAAGCCGTGTTTGCAAGTTTTGATTGTGTGCATTGATGTGAGATTCTAAGATTTGTATCTTGTGGCATAAAGAAGTGATAAAAAGTGAGCACATTTGCACATCTTGCAAAATATGTGTATGAAAGATCTCAAGCCGAATCTTGATGATTTCGCAAGGCTGCATACATTGTGCATTTGATGGATATTTTAATCGCATAAAAAAGGGCATTTCAGCAATAAGAGAAGGTGCAGTGATGATATGCAGGGTGCATTCACTATCATCAATATCTGTTTTGCTTTTATAGAGGCGCACCTCGCCTTGAGTGAGTAAAAGCAAAGAGGATACACATTCTCCCTCAAAAAAGAGTAGCTCTCCTGCATTGTAATGCCGTTTTTGCCCGATATGTGTGAGGGTGTCAAAAAGTCGCTGCATAAGGGGTCGCCTCTGTATAGATTTATGGATATATTGTAGCAAATCTTAACCTATATCAATGTTTTTTTATATATTTTGCTTTAAGATTTTGTATTTTAAATCCAAAAAGAGTATATGGGAGGTTTTGTGGAAGCACTTTATCCCTATTTTCTCACACTCCATTTGTTGTGTGTGATAATATTTTTAGGCTATATTTTTACTGATGTGGTGCTACTCACTCCTTTGAGGAGGATTCTAGGCGATGAGATTGCTGATAAGGTATTTGGCGTAATAAGCAAAAGGGGCGTAAAGATAATGCCTTTATGTCTGCTTTTCTTGGTGCTGACAGGTGGAGCGATGATAAGTCGCTATATCGGCGGTAATCAAGGCTTTTTTGAGACATCGTTTCAAATCTTTTTGCTTATAAAAATGTGCCTTGCATTCGCCATTGTATTAATGGTGGTTATCTCGCTAAGCTGCAAGTTTTTAGGGCTTAAGAATCCTTTGGCAAAAGTGATTCACCCCATTGCCTTATTTCTTGGGTTATTCATTGTGCTATTGGCAAAAGTGGCATTTTATGTGTAAGTGTAAGGAGGAAATGATGAGCATAGAGATAGTCAGTATGGTATTGTTTGTAAGCTTGGTGGTTTTTATTTTGCTAAAGCTTGCGTTATTTTTAAAATAAGGAGAAAAGATGTTTGAAGAAATTAATGTGGATTCTATCCGTCAGCTTATGGATATTTTTTATGCTAAGGTGCGTGCGGATAAAAGTGGGCTTGGCGAAATTTTTAATACCAAAGTTGGCACAAGCGATGAGGTATGGGAAGCACATAAGGCAAAGATTGCAAATTTTTGGCAAGGTATGCTTTTGAGTATGGGCGATTATAATGGGCAACCGCTCAAAGCTCACCTTGATTTGCCACCTTTTCCACGCGAACTTTTTAATGTGTGGCTTAGTCTCTTTGAGGAGAGTTTGAGGGCAGTGTATGCAAAAGAGGAGCATATCGTAGTAATAATGCAGCGGGCTCAAATGATAGCCCAAAGATTCCAATATATGATGTATGAGAGTGGGTTGCACCATTAAAAGAGCTTTGATGAGAATCTGCAAAATAACGATATTAATCGTGTTGCTTTGCTCCTCTGCGTTTGGCGCACCCTCGCAAGAAATCTCGCCTATCACCCAAGAAGCAAAGGCACTTTTTGCAATAGAATCTATACGCTTACAAAATACGCAGGGCAGATTCTATAATATTTACATCGCTATTCCAAAGCATAAAAAAGATAAAACAAGTGTATTTTATATGCTAGATGGCAATGCGTTTTTCCCCTTGTTACTCAATGAAATTGCCAAAAAAGAATCTACACAGCCTTTTCAATCATTGCCTATCATCGTAGGAATCGGGCACGATAGCACATTGGCTTTTGATAGGGCATCGCGCACTTATGATTATACGCCTTTGCTTTCTAAAGAATTGCGGGATTCATTTAGTGGTGGCGGTGGAATCAATATATTTTTAGATTTTATCACGCAAAAAGTCCAACCATTGATACATAAGCGATTTGGTATACCTCATAAAGAGCTACTTTTTGGACATTCTTTTGGCGGGCTTTTTGTGTTATATACACTTTTGCATAAGCCGCGAAGTTTTAGCCATTATGTTTGTGCTTCGCCTTCACTTTGGTGGGGTGAGGGGAAATTTATAACCTTACCTCTTGAGATAACGCATTATCCAGATTCTATTATTTCCACTCGTGGTAGTTTAGAGGCAAATTCTCAAAGACAAGCAAAATACAAGATTGAAGAGATTGTGCAAGCTTTGCAAAAGAGCGCACCCAATCCCAAAAGTATTGTATTTGTTGAGTTAATGGGGCAAAATCACGGGAGCTCTATTCCTTATGCTTTAAATTTAGGCTTAGATACTTTAATGCAATAAGCACTATTTTTTGCGTTTTTTACCCATAAGATGTGCCACAGAGCCAGAATATGCGATGTTTTCAATAGGGATAGAATCATTATTGAGAAATTCACTTACACCACCATCTATGTTTTTAAGCTGCGCGTTAATTTCGCTTTCTTGATAAGCGTAGTGCATATTCGCACTTATCACACCGCGCAAGGATTCTATATGTTTATTGAGGGCGATTTCCTCCTCTGTGCTAGGGGCTTCTACTACTACAATAAGCTGATGTGTGGGCTTATCTGCGATATAAATCTCACAATTTTGCAGTTCATCTATTACCTCTTTCACGGATTCAAAATGCTCTTCTGTGGTTTTTACAATAATGCTTGAAATATTCATCTTAGTCCTTTAGTTGCCAAATAATCATACTTTTATCATCACTTCCGCTAATGATTGTTTTCTCATCATAAAAAATAATGCTATTAATAAGCGAGGTTGTGCCTTTCAATGTGTAAATTTCGCGCATAGTGGGCAAATGTATCACGCCTATGTCGTTTTGTTCATTTTTGCTAAATGCCCCAAAATTTGCTTGTGGTGAGATTCCCACCGCGTAGATAAGAAAATGACTTTTTATACTTGCAGCATTTTTTAGGCTAAATTGCGCTTTTTGTGTGCTATTTTGTGGCTGTGTGCTAAAAGTATAAACGCCCATTTGCCTATCTGCACCCGCAGTTAGAATCTTATCACGCGCAGAGGCGATTTGGTAGTTATTGTCCTTATTGATGTTTTCAAGTCGTGCAAGTAGCTCACCATTAGACACATTAAGCACATTGACTATACCGGATTCATCGGTGCTAAAGATAAATGGTGCATTCACGCATAAATCCGAAAAACCAGCAAGGCTAGGGTGGCTCATATAGATAAAATTCGCGTTTTTTATATCAAAAAGCCCAATTTCATTACTCAAAAAACCAACAACGAGTTTGTCTTTATCAAAGGCGATAATGCGCTTAGGTGAAGTGGTCGTTTGGTAAATCACCTCTGCTTCTTGCATAGCGGAGATTTTGAGAATCTGCTTTCCACCGCGTGAAGCCTCACTTAGCACAAAAAGTGTTTTGCCATCAAAGGTTGTAATATCAAACACGCGTGGCGCAAAGTCATTGTCAAAATAATCTTTCACGAGGGGCAAAGTGAGGCTATATGCCTTATGCGCCCTTTTACTTTTATCAAGGCTAAACACATCGATGCCACCACTGGCATTACCCACGAAGATTTGATTATTAAAGCTACTTATATGCGTGATAATCGCGCTCGTATGGATTATCTGTGCATTTGTGCTTTCTATAACAATCGGCTTTGTCAATCCACTATTCGCGCCATACTGCGCCCATAGGGGCAGCATACAAAGCAAGGCGAGTAATGGAACACAGAATCTGCACATTCTTACTTGACACCTTCGTTAAGCACATCAAGCAGATTCGATGAATTTTTAGAACCTTGTGTGCGGAAGTCAGGCGAGAAAGTATTTGCAATTGTTGGCGATACTTCGGCTTGTGGCGTATGGCATAGCACACAATTAAATCGCGCTGGAGAGACACCTGCTAAATCCTTATTTGTGCGTAAATCATAAGTGTGTGAAGCCGGAGCAGCCACTGCGCCTACATCTTTTGCAATAGCCGGGTCGTGGCACGCAAGGCATTGATTGTTATCCTGTGTGATAGGGAGCATATCCTCTATGCTATGGGAAATCATAGGCGGTGCATTTTCAAATGAACGTTCAATAGGTGTGCTTTCACCAGCAGAAGCATTAGGATATGCGTATTGAAGCAATTTGACATCTTTTTCATCTTGCAAATCCACTTTTCTCAACCCAATCTCATTATCTTTAAGCATTTCGCCACTTTGTATTTCTTTAGGTGCATTATCGCCCTTAGATTCTGTAGAATCCGAACACGCAAAAAATGCCAATCCAACTAAGCCTATCATTAAGCCCTGAATGTATTTTTTCATTTTTTCTCCTTTTGTGTGAAATTCACAATACTAAATTTTAGTGCGTCATCATCGCACACCTCAATACACCTACCACAGCGCAAACACGCTATATCTTTTAATGCGCCCTCTGTTTTACCAATGGGTTTTAGCACTTCAGGCTCTGGACAAATGCGCACACATTGCATACATTTGGTGCAATTATCTTTTACGTGATATACGCGCAAAAGTGCAAATTTGCCAATGAGTGAATACATTGCTCCAAGCGGACAGATATGCCCACAAAAGCCATTTTTTAGCACAAACAAATCAAACACAAACACCGCCAAAATGGCAAAGATTCCAAAGCCCATACCAAAAATAAGCCCACGATGAAGCATAGAAATGGGGCTAAGTAGCTCGAAAGCTGCCACACCGCTTATCGCGCTAAGCACTAATCCTATCGCTAAAATCACAAATCGTGTGGAGCGAGGAATAGCGAGTATGTGCCGAGCCTGATTGAATCCTAGCTTCTCACGCAAGAAGTTGGCAAAATCAGTTACAAGATTCATAGGGCAAACAAAGGCGCAATACGCGCGTCCTAAAAATACCCCATAAATAAACACGACAAGCAACACTCCAAGCGCGACATCAAGTGCAAATCCACCACCTGCGAGGAAAATTTGTAGTGCGCTTAATGGGTCGGTGAGATTTACCATACCAAACCATTTTGCGTGGCTAAGATTGCCCTGTGCGATATTGCTTAGCGCACTTTGTTCTTTTGCCACGATTGAGCTAGAATCCCCGATGAAAGATTCTATATTGCCACCAAAGACACCTCTTTGTTCCTTGCTTTGGACATTTTTCAATGTCGCAATAGAGTAATTCCCTAGCACAAAAAACACGAGGATAAGAATCTGCATCACCCGCCTAAGAAAGAGATATTTGAATTTTGTATATTTCATTCTATCTCTCCTAGTGAGCGATTAAGATAGTCTAGAGTGTCCTTTGGTGCAGTATTTTTAGACTTACTTTGCTCTTTAAGCTCAAAAAGCCGATTTTCATCAGTCTTATCCCAACCCTTGATATAGTTTGTCCCCATTTTGCCCAGTGCAACGCTACGAGGTAAGACAATAATCGTAGGAAGCTCTGTAACACAGGCTTTTTCACACATACCGCAACCAGTGCAGTAGTCGCTATCTACAATGGGTAGCAAAAAGCCGTGTTTGCCGGTGCGCTCATTGCGCTTATATTCGAGGCTTATTGCCTTATCAATAATCGGACAGGCGCGGTAGCACGCATCACATTGAATCCCTGCATAAGCTACGCAATGCTTTGAATCTACAATTGCTACACCCATTGTGGCGTTATTAATATCCGCCTCTGTGTAACTTTTGTCTGTATCGGGCTTCTTTGGCTGATACAGACGCTCAAGCTGAAGCGCATCGGTGGGACAAGCCTCCGCACAAGGAATGTCCTTACACATATAGCAAGGCACTTTCCTTGCCTCAAAAAATGGTGTGCCAAGCGTGGTATCATCATTTGGCGTTGCAAGTTTAAGCGTATAAAAAGGACACGCCTCTACACACAAACCACATTTAATGCAGCTTGATATAAATTCAGCGTCATTTTTACTCGCACCGGGTGGGCGCAAAATATTTGCATTCCCAGCCTTAGCGACATTGACATACGCTCCCCAAACAAACGCGCCAAATAGAGCAAAACCTGCGTTTTGTCCTATTTTGAGTAGAGCTTGTCGTCTCTGCGGATTCTGTGGCTTTGTGTCTTTTTGCACATTTTATCCTTATGCTTTATATACTTTCACAGCGCATTTTTTAAAGTCTGTTTGTTTTGAAATAGGACAAGTCGCATCAAGGCACACTTTATTGATGAATACATTTTCATCAAACCAAGGCACATAAATAAGCCCTTTTGGTGGGCGATTTCGTCCGCGTAAATCAAGTTTTGCCTTGACTTTGCCACGGCGAGATTCTACCCACACGACTTGATTTTGTTCAAGATTCTGTGCCTTTGCGTCTTCAGGGTGCATATAGCAGAGTGCTTCAGGCACAGCACGATAGAGTTCAGGCACACGCATAGTCATCGTGCCAGAGTGCCAATGCTCAAGCACACGTCCGGTGCAAAGCCATAAAGGATATGTTTTATCGGGCATTTCGCAAGGGTCCATATAAGGGCGCAAGAAAATTTTTGCCTTATTATCAATACTCACTTTATCATCATTTGGTGCTTGAAGTGAGCCAGCAGGCATACTTTTGCCTTGATTACCATAGAATGCAAACGCCTTGCCATTACCGAGCTTTTGTGCGTAGAAGTCGTATTTTGCGTTAAATCTCCATTGTGTTTCTTTGCCATTGACTACAGGCCATCGTAAGCCTCTCACACGATGATAGGTGTCAAAATCCGCTAAATCGTGTGCGTGTCCTAAGCCAAATTGGCGATATTCTTCCCACAAATATTTATGGACAAAGAATCCATAGCCCCTAAAGACTTCGCCATCACTTCCCTCTACATTGCGATAATCGCCCAAAACTTCGGTGTTGAGTTCATTTTTTAACATAGAATCTTCTACACTAAAGGCTTTTGCGTCCTTGTTTGCAAAGAGCACATCAAAGAGCGTATCATCTTCTTTGTAACCCATAGCCTTAGCATCTTCTAAAACCGGCTTCAAATCAAGGTCAGCGTATTCTTTAGCCCACACTTCGCTAAGTTTGAATCTCTTAGAAAATTCGAGTATTTGCCATACATCAGTCATCGCCTCACCCGGTGCGACAACTTGTTGTTTCCAATGTTGTGTGCGTCTCTCGGCGTTACCATATGCACCCCATTTTTCATAAATCATTGCTGTTGGCAAAATCAAATCCGCGACTTTTGCGCTTATGCCCGGATAGCATTCGCTTACAACAATAAAGTTATCTTGCTCCCTTGCTGCAGCAATCCAGTGATTAGCATTAGCAGTATTTTGCCACGGGTTATTTACGTGAACCCACGCCCATTTGATTTTAGAATCTTCCAAATCACGCATAATTTTCAAAAATGGTGAGCCTATTTTGCCATTGAGCGTTCCAGCGGGAAGCTTCCATATTTTTTCAGTCATCTCTCTATGTTTTGGATTTGCTACTACCATATCCGCAGGGAGGCGGTGTGCAAATGTCCCAACCTCACGCGCTGTTCCACACGCACTTGGTTGTCCTGTGAGTGAGAATGCACCACTGCCGGGTTTTGCTTGTTTGCCAAGGAGCATATGCACCATATAGCTTTGCTCATTGACCCAAGTGCCTCTTTGGTGTTGATTCATACCCATTGTCCAAAAACTTACGACTTTGCGACTTTTATCGATATAGTAATCCGCCATTGTTTGAAGCTTTTGCTTGAAAGATTCTATACTTTCATCGGGGTTACCCTTAGCGAGATTTGCTACAAAATCAAGTGTATAAGGTTCTAAGCCTTTTTTGAAGTCCTCAAAGCTAATGCCCCAGTGATTGCCAGCTGCACCAGCTTTATCCATTTTCATCTCATCACCCGCTTTGATACCAAGGTATTGTAGTGTGATACCCTCATCTTCGCTTACAATTTTTGAAACTTCCTTAGCAACAATGTCTTTTTCTGAATCTTTAAATTTTGGGTGATTAGGATTATTTCGCATACCATAGCCAATATTCACAAAGCCTGTGCTAAATACACAATTTTCTTTGACAAAGTTTTCATCTACGGCGTTACGATTGATAATCTCACGCGCAAGATAATTCCAAATCGCCAAATCAGTGTGAGGCTTAAAGATGATTTCAATATCCGCTAAATCCGATGTGCGGTTAGTGAAAGTGGAGAGATTGATAATCTTTACATTGCTATTGCTAAGTTTTCTATCGCTCACACGACTCCATAGCACAGGGTGCATTTCAGCCATATTCGCACCCCAA
The DNA here is from genome assembly GCF_001460635.1 of Helicobacter typhlonius. NCBI lineage: Bacteria > Pseudomonadati > Campylobacterota > Epsilonproteobacteria > Campylobacterales > Helicobacteraceae > Helicobacter > Helicobacter typhlonius. Next base: position 1,298,281 of record NZ_LN907858.1, on the reverse strand, counting down.
GTGATAATCGTATCGGTAAGCTCAATATCATCATAGCACCCAGCGGGTTCATCGATACCAAATGTCTCTATGAAACCAACAACCGCACTCGCCATACAATGCCTTGCGTTAGGATCAATGTTATTACTTCTAAAGCCACCTTTAATGAGCTTTACTGCTGCATAACCCTCTTGCACGGTGTATTGCCCAGAGCCAAAAACACCTATGCCTGTTGGTCCTAGTTCGTTGTAAGCTTTTTTGAATTGCTTTTCCATCTCATCAAACGCCCTTTTCCAGCTTACAGGCGCAAATTTTCCTTTTTTGTCAAATTCTCCATTGCTATTTACGCGCAAAAGAGGTTTTGTAAGTCTATCTGCTCCATACATAATTTTGGCGCAAAAGTATCCTTTGATACAATTCAAGCCTCGATTTACAGGTGCTTCGGGATCACCCTTGACGGCTACAATTTTTGCCTTGCCTTGCGCGTCTTTTTGTGTGGCTACCATAATGCCACAGCCTGTTCCACAGAATCTACACACAGATTTATCCCATTTCCATAGCTTTTGTGCCTCTTGTGCCTCTGCACTCATTACGCTTGGGATACTTAGCCCCACACTTGCTGCTGCTGAAGCCGCTGCCGCACTTTTGATAAAGTCGCGGCGTGAAAGGGTAGGCTTATTTTGCATCTTGTTTGTCATAAAACCTCCTTGAAATTTGTATACATTTGGTCTCTCCAAATGCCTTTTAGCACTTTAATGCTTATTCTCATCGTGCTATTTGATAAAAATCAAACTTATAAAAATATTTTTTAACTTTTTGGGTTTTACATATATATTTTAAATTATATAATGTAGTGTGAAATTACCTGTAATGTGTGTAAATAGAATCTAAAAATATTATAATACTGCCTTTCAAAAATAACAAAGGATAGACAGATGCAAGATAAGGCAAAAAATGCCATTGTGCTTTTTGATTTGGACGGGACACTTGTAGATTCTACACAGGCGATTTATGCGAGTTTTTGCGAGGCATATAAGAGTATGGGCAAAGTCGCTCCAAGTCGTGAGGAAGTAATTAAAACAATCGGGCATACTTTAGAAAATATGTTTATGCAAAATGGTGTATTGCATACAGAAGTTGATGAATATGTGCGCCATTATAGAATCTGCTACCGCACTCTTATGGAGGCTGGCACACATTTAATCCCTCACGCAAAAGAAGCGGTGATTGAGGCTTATGACTTTGCGTATCTTGGTGTCGTAACAACAAAGCGCGGAGATTTTTCGCAGATTCTATTAGAAAAGCTCGGTGTGTGGCAGTATTTTGATGGTATTATTGGTATTGAATCTGTGAGTCGCCCCAAGCCCGATGCTGAACCCATTTTAAAGATGTTGGAGCATTTACGCGTTGCGCAAAGGGGCATAGCGCAGGATAGAATCTTTATGGTGGGCGATACTTCGCTTGATATTTGTGCTGCTAAAAATGCGCAGATTCAATCTGTGGGTGTGCTGTGTGGCTTTGGCGATAGAAAAAGCCTAGAAGCCCAAAATGCACTCATATGCGAGAACGCACTTGAAGCCGTGCGTTATATTGCGCAAAAATGTAGTATTTAGCCCTTGTTTTTTTACTTTAGCTAAAATGGTAGGTTTATTGTAAATTATGATTTTTGGGAGGAGTAATGGCGACAGAACCAATGACGAATTATGGCTATGAGAAGCTGTGCGCAGAGCTTAAGAATCTTAAAGAAGTGGAGCGTCCGCGTATCGTGGTGGAAATCGATGTAGCACGAAGCCACGGGGATTTAAAAGAAAATGCAGAATATCACGCTGCACGAGAGAAACAAGCCTTTATTGAGGCGCGTATAAACGAGTTAGGGCAGATGTTGGCAAATGCGCAAATTATTGATCCCGCGAGTTTGCCACACGACAAAGTAAGTTTTGGCTCAAGTGTGAAAATTGTGAATCTTGATACTGACAAGGAGTTTATCTATACATTGGTAGGCTCAATGGAGAGCGACCCATCTAGGGGGCTTATCTCTGTGTCTTCACCTATCGCAAAGGCTCTCATTGGCAAAAAAGAGGGTGATGAGGTAAGTATAATGCTACCGAGTGGTGAGAATGAATTTGAAATCTTAGAAGTTTTTTATAGAGAGATTAATTTTAAAGGTGAGTGATGAAACAAGCTTATATCAAAATCAAAAAACTTCATCAAAAAGCCATTATTCCAAGCTATCAAAGCGCACAGGCTGCTGGTTTTGATCTACACGCACTCAAGGATTTTGTATTGGGTGCGAGAAGTAGAGCACTCATCGAAACGGGCTTAGCTTTTGAAATAGAATCTGGCTTTGAAGTGCAGGTGCGCCCACGCAGTGGCTTGGCACTCAAAAATGGTATATCTGTGTTAAATACCCCTGGCACGATTGATAGTGATTATCGTGGAGAAATTAAGGTAATTCTTGTCAATCACGCCGATGAGGATTTTCATATTTGTGCGGGTGATAGAATTGCTCAAGCGGTGATAAGCGAGGTAACTCAAGCGGTTTTTATCGAAGTGGAGAATCTAGAGGAAAGTGAGCGCGGAGACAGGGGCTTTGGCTCTTCTGGTGTGAAGTGATATAAAGGAGAATAAATGAGTTTGCAATCAAATTTAAAAAATGTCAAAGAATCTTTTGATAGAGATGAGAAGATTCTAGAGAGTGCGTTTGCGCTGGAGATTTTATGGAAGCGATATCGCAAGTATTTCATAGCGATTTTTGCACTTGCTGTATGCGCGCTCTTAGGCTGGTATGTGAGCGGATATATAGAATCTAAACGCGCAGATGAAGCGACAAGTGCGTATGCAAAGATCCTCATCAATAGCAGTGATGAGGAGGCATTAGCTACGCTCAAAAACAAAAGCCCGGAGTTGTATGATATGTATCGCTTTTTTAATGCAGATAATGATATAGAGACTTACAAAGAGTTAGCAATTTCTAATAATTCCTTTGTGCGCTCCTTGGCTGCTTATGAGGTAGCTTCTCTACAAGCAACCGCGTTTGTAGAATCTCATACTGCTTCATCGGGTGAGATAAGCTCTAATGTAGATTCTGAAGCTTTGAAAAATCGCGTTGCAATGCTTGAGCACACGAGTTTAAGGGGTTTAAGAAATCTTGCCCTTTTACAGGAAGCGTATTTGCTTTTTACTTTTAATAAAGCAGATGAGGCTCATCAAAAGCTTATGCTTATACCTGAAAATAGCCTATTTTGGGCAGAGGCTGTGAGTCTAAAGCATTTGGGCGTATCGTCAAAAAGAGAGTAATTGATGTCGCAAAAATATATCAAAAATATGATTTTTAAAAATCTCATTTATTGCACTTGCGTGTGCGCTTTCATCATATCTGGTTGTAGCTCGAAAAAACATTTTGAGCCTAAAATCATTAGTGGCAAGGTAAATTTTAGCGACAAGTTGAGCGCACCCATAAAGAGTGCTACGCGTGAGGGCGCAATACTTAAAGACAATACGCTAGTGAGCTATACACGTGGCATCACACCTATTATTTTGGAATCTAATCATAAATTTTTAGCAGAGGATAAAAACACTTATGTGTTGCAAAAGGGGTGTGGGGAAATTTTGATTATGGAATCTGCACACGATTTTTTACAAAGCATACCTTTTGATAAATGTGCGCTCTCTGCTGATATTAAGGGTAATGAACTTGCCTTGGTGCTGATTGATAACACCATAGTTTATTATGATATAGCACAAAAAAAAGATCTTTTCTCTCAAAAACTTTCGCCTGTCCTAGCGATAAACTCCTATATTGCTTCACCGCAAATTGGCGATAAGTATGTTATTTTTCCTGATTTGGAAGGAAAGATTCTTGTCTATGATAAGGCACAAAATAAGATTATTAAAGATATTTTAATCGTAAGTGACAAGTTTTTTAGTAATGTGATTTATATGTATGCGAAAGATAATTATCTCTTGGCGGCGACTGCAAAGAGAGTGAGTGCGATTATCGATGATAGGAGCTTTAAATATGATATAGATTCGCGTGATGTGTTGTTTTATGATAATAAGGTATATGTGCTTAGCATTGAGGGGGAGATTTTAGAGTTTGATCATACTTTGAAACTCTTGCGTAAGGTGCGACTGCCTTTTGCGGTGCTAAGTGGCATTGTGATTGCAGACAATACGCTTTATACGCTCGAAAAGGGTGGTTATCTCATCGCTTTAAGTTTCGATGATTTTGCCCCTATGGTATATAAGCATAATCTGTCTAAGAAAAAAAGCCTTTTTTATAATCGAAATACGATATTTTATGATAAAGTATATAAGAGGTTTTAATAATGCTTCTGTGTGATATAGGCAATACTTTTTTGCATTTTTACCATAATGGCAAGATATGGAAAGAAAAGCCATATTCGCTCACAAAAAAAAGAAGCGATATTCCTATTTATTATATTAGCGTGAATGAGCGATTTGAGCGCTGTCTGCTTGCCTCGCACCCCTATTGTATAAATGTAGGTGGGCATATTGAGGTAGAGAGCGGATATGCAGGCTTAGGCGTGGATAGAAAGGCAGCGTGCAGGGCGATTGATGATGGAGTGATTATTGACGCGGGTAGCGCGATGACGATTGATGTGATGGATTCAGGCATACATATCGGTGGCTATATTATGCCCGGGTTGGAGGCATATAGAAAGATGTATGCGGAGATTTCGCCCGTGTTAGACCGCAGTATAGAAATGGCTGTGAATCTAGCAAATCTCCCTCAAAACACGACAGATGCCATAAGTTTTGGTGTGCTTAAAAGCGTGGTTTTAATGATTAAAAATACCTCACGCACAAAGAAATTGTATTTCACAGGGGGTGATGGCAAGTTTTTTGCACGTTTTTTTGAAAACGCAATTTATGATAATACGCTCGTGTTTAAGGGTATGCAAAAAGTCTTACAAAAGCATATATGAGCGAATTAGACTTTAAAAAATTTGGAAGATTCTAAAAGAGAAAGGAGAGAAAAATGATAAAAATAGCCTTGCCTAAAGGGCGCATAGCACAAGAGAGTTTAGCATTATTTGAACGACTTTATAGTGGGAATTTTGTTTTTGACGATAGGAAATTAATTTTAGAACATAATGATTTTACTTTTTTGCTTGTACGTAGTCAAGATGTGCCGACCTATGTCTTTCATCAGGCGGCTGATGTGGGGATTGTGGGACTAGATGTGATTGAGGAGCAAGAGGCTAATATCGTGCGGCTTTTGAATCTTGGCTTTGGCAAGTGTAAGGTTGTGGTTGGCTCACCTGTAGGAAAGAGTCTAGATTATCAAAAGCCAAAGTTAAAGATTGCGACAAAAATGCCAAATATCACGCGCAAATATTTTGCAAACAAAGCTGTGTCTATCGAATCTTTGAAACTCTATGGTTCGATTGAGTTAGCCCCGCTTGTGGGTTTAAGCGATGCGATTGTAGATATTGTGGAGACTGGCAGCACTATGGCGCAAAATAATCTTAAAATTGATGAAGTGATTATGGAATCTAGTGCGTATCTTGTGGTTAATAACAATAGCTTTTATGAAAAGAAGGAGCAGATTCTAGCTCTCTATAATGAGCTTAAAAAAATTACAGCTACTCAATAGCAGAGTGTAGTATCTCTTGGGATTTTTTGAGTGCCTCGAGCTGAAAATCTTTAAGTGCATTTGTGTTTGGTTTAGTGGGTGCCATTGGTGTGGTGGGTGCAGTGGCTGCTTGATTTTTATTTATCTCATTAGGAAGCATACCGCGGGGCATTTTGACAAATATATCTTCATAATTTTTCTTACCCAAATGATGACGAATATAAATCTCTCCGCTATTTTGCGAGTAGATATAGGTGTCTTTGCCATCTGAAAACATCACCCATTCTCCGGCAAATAGATTCGCAGCTATACATACACTCCATAGAATATTCTTCATTCTAGCTCCTTTAGATATTGTAAAAGTGCGGGGTAGATTCTAGCCTCTTGTCGCAAATTTTCGCGCAATATTTTGGCATCAGGGCAGTATTGTATCACAAGATTCCAAAAAGCTTTAGAGTGATTTTTATGCACGATATGGGCTAGTTCGTGGATAATCACATAATCAATTAATGTCTGTTTGGCAAAAATTAGCATAAAGGAAAAGCAGAGGCGGTTTTTACCGCTACAACTCCCAAAGCGTGATAGGGCTTGAGTGATTTTCACCGAGCGATATTCTAAGCCCATAAGCATTGCTTGTGAATCTACCTTGATGCCAATGTAGGCAAAAAGTAAAGCCTTAAGCCTTGCTTGTAGTGAAGAAGTCTTTGGGATAGAATCTAATGTGTTGGGGCTTAAATTGAGTGCTTGAGGGGATAAGGTGTGGATTTGATGCAATTTATACCATTTGCCAAAAATAAGTATTTGATTGTTGTGATTTTCTAGGCAAGTTTGTAAATTGATACGATTGTTTTTAAGTTTATGCAGTGTGGATTCTATCCACAAGTGATTATTCATCACAAAGTCGAGCAAACGCGTATGTGAAAAATGTAGTGGCACGCGCACATACATAGAGAGATTGTTTTTAATCACAATGCGCGGGTAGGCTATATTTTTGTGTTGAATGTGGATTGATAGGGCATTTGGATAAGTTTTTTGCAGTATGTTTAACATAAATGTGGCTACTTTGAGTTATAATTTCGCCCATTATAACAAAATGGAGAAAATATGAAAGTTTTGCTTTTAGAAAATGTGCAGGGTTGTGGCAAAAAAGGAGAAATTGTTGAGGTAAAAGATGGCTATGGTCAAAATTTTCTTATTGCTAAGGGTAAGGCACAGCGCGCAACAAATGAGGTAATAAACAAATATAAAGCACAAATCAAAAAACAGCAAGAAATAGAGGCACTAGAGATTGCAGAACTCAAGCAACTTAAACAAAGTATAGAATCTTTAAAACTCACTTTGCATAAAAAAGTGGGTGCGAACGATACGCTTTTTGGCTCAATTACTAAAGATGAGATTGCTGTGGTTTTGAGCGAACACAAGATAGAGATTGATAAAAAGCATATTGACATACCTCAAGCCATAAAGCACACAGGGGAATTTGAAGTGCAAGTAAAATTGGGGCATAGTATCAATGCAACTCTCAAGCTTACAATAAAATCCATTAAGGAATAAATATGTTTGAGGCGACCACCATACTTGGCTTTCGGGGCGAATATAATGGCAAACAATGCGCAATTATTGGCGGAGACGGGCAGGTAACCTTTGGAAATTGTGTATTAAAAGGGAATGCGACAAAAATCCGCACCCTTTACAATGGGCAAATTCTTAGTGGGTTTGCTGGAAGCACCGCCGATGCGTTTAGCCTCTTTGATACATTTGAGCGCATTTTGGAAGGGCGCAAGGGCGACTTGGTGCGTAGTGTAATGGAGTTTGCAAAGCAGTGGCGAAGCGATAAATATCTGCGTAAATTAGAAGCGATGATGATAGTGCTTAATAAAGAGCATATCTTTATTTTAAGCGGAAGTGGCGATGTGGTAGAGCCAGAAGATGGACAAATCGCTGCTATCGGCAGTGGTGGGAATTACGCATTAAGTGCGGCTCGGGCATTAAATGCACATAGCAATTTAGCACCAAAGGAGCTTGTTGAGCAATCTTTGCGTATCGCAGGGGAGATATGTATTTATACAAATACGCAGATTAAGATTTTGGAATTATAAAATGGAGTGTATATGAAAGAAAATATGACACCAAAAGAAATTGTAAGCTACCTTGATGGCTACATCATCGGTCAGTATGAGGCAAAAAAGGCAGTTGCCATTGCTTTACGAAATCGTTATAGAAGAATGAAGCTCGATAAAGAGGTGCAGGAGGAGATTACGCCAAAAAATATTCTTATGATTGGCTCAACAGGTGTGGGTAAGACAGAAATTGCAAGACGAATGGCAAAAATGATGGGATTGCCCTTTGTGAAGGTTGAGGCGAGTAAATACACAGAAGTGGGTTTTGTGGGTCGAGATGTAGAATCTATGGTAAGGGATTTGGTCCTTGCAAGTGTAAATCTTGTCGAAAATGAGCATAGACAAAAAGCACAGGCGCAAATTAATGACTATATCATCGAAAAAATTACTCAAAAACTGCTCCCACCATTGCCAAGCGGCGCGAGTGATGCGAAAAAAAGCGAGTATGATATAAGTTTTGCGAAAATGAAGCAGCGCGTAATTAAGGGTGAAGTCGATGACTTGATGATAGAAGTGGAGATAAGCAAAAAACAAAATATCAGTGATGATAATCTCCCACCGGATATGGTTAAAATGCAAGAATCTATATTCAAAGTGCTCAATGTTACGCAAGATAAAGTTAAGAAAGAAATGAGTGTGAAAGAGGCGAAAGAAGCCCTCACAAATGAAGCAACAGAATCTGTGCTTGACACGGAGAATATCCGCTCGGAGGGGCTAAGGAGAGCAGAGCAAAGCGGTGTGATTTTTATCGATGAAATTGATAAGGTGGCACTTGGGCATAAAGATAGCTCAAGGCAAGACCCTAGCAAAGAGGGTGTACAGCGGGATTTGCTCCCTATCGTAGAGGGAAGTGTCGTCAATACTAAATATGGGCAGATTAAGACAGATTATATTTTATTCATCGCGGCGGGAGCGTTTCATTTTAGCAAACCGAGTGATTTAATCCCGGAGTTGCAGGGAAGATTTCCATTGCGCGTGGAGCTAAGCACACTTGATGAGGAGAGTTTATATAGAATCCTCACCCAAACAAAAAGTTCTCTTTTGCGGCAATATCAGCTTTTACTTGATACAGAGGATATATGTCTTGAATTTAGCGATGAGGCGATTAGAGAGTTGGCTCGGCTTTCACATAATGCAAATGAGCGCACAGAGGATATTGGTGCAAGGCGACTACACACGACCATAGAGCGAGTTTTGGAGGATATTAGCTTTGATGTGGATAAATACAGGGGCAAGGAAGTAGAGATAAGTGGTGAAATGGTGCGTGAGGCGTTGGCGGATTTGGTAGAGAATGTTGATTTAGCGCGATATATACTTTAGAATCTATGGAATCCACACATACTTCAAAACCTACGCTAGAGCCTCTACCAAAGCATAAGGCACAGGATTCGCATACTCGTGCGGGGTTTGTCGCTACACTGGGCAGACCAAATGCGGGAAAATCTACTTTGCTTAATGCACTTTTGGGAGAGAGGATTGCGCTTGTATCACACAAGGCAAATGCCACGCGCAAACAAATGCAAATGATTGTGCCATATCCTCCATTGCACGCACAGATTGTGTTTGTGGATACGCCGGGTATTCATCATAATGAAAAGCTTTTGAATCAGTATATGCTTTCACAAGCCCTAAAGGCTATGGGGGATTGTGATTTGGCACTTTATCTCGCGCCTGTGAGCGATGAGGTGGCGCATTATGAGGAATTTTTGCGCCTAAGTGGTGGTTTGGCACACATACTGCTTTTAACAAAAAGTGATACTTGTAGTAAGGAGCAGCTTTTGCTAAAAATCGCGCAGTATCAAGCCTATGATACGTATTTTCTTGAGCTCATCCCTATAAGCGTGAAAAAGGGATTTGATAGGGATTATATTTTGCGTCAAGTCGCTATGCACTTACCTTTTGCGCCATTTTTTTATGATGAAGAGTTACTTACACCTGTAAATCTTAAAGAAATTTATAAAGAAATGATACGGGAAAGTCTTTTTGAGAATCTTAGCGATGAGATTCCATATGAAGCCGATGTGCTGATAAAAAGCTTCAAAGAAAATCAAAAGCTTGATAGAATCCACGCGCATATCATTGTAGAAAAGCATAGTCAAAAGGCGGTTGTGATTGGCAAGGAGGGCTCAAGCATCAAACGCATAGGCATAGGTGCGAGAGAAAAAATGCAGGTTTTTAGTGGCAAGAATGTGTTTTTACAGCTTGATGTGGTAGTGCAAAAAGGCTGGAGCAAACAAAAAGATGTGTTGAAAAAAATTGGATATGATTTTAATGAATAATGCAAAAAGGAGTAGTGAAGAATGAATGCATTAGTAAAATGGCTCTTGTGCGTAGCTGTGGGGTTCTCAAGCGTGTTTGGTATTGATGCGCAAATGCTAAAGCTTGTCAATGAATACAAAAAAAATGGTATAGGAGCGGTGGAAGGCATACTCGAGGAATATCTGCTCAACAAGGAGTATTGGGCGGAATATTTGAAGGACAATAGCACAGAATATGGATATTTTGAGGATATGAAATTTTTGTTTGTATCAAACAAGAGTATGCCCTCACTCACTCTTTACGAATTGCAAAATGCAAAGCTAAAGGAGCTTGGCACTTCAAGTGCGCTTGTGGCAAAGGGTAAGGGGAATAAGAAAAAAGAGGGCGATTTAACCACACCCATTGGCTCATATGATTTGAACGCGCGTTTAACGGGGTTAGATCAATATTATGGACCACTCGCATTTGCTACAAGCTATCCTAATGTGTATGATAGATCTTTGAAAAAGACAGGCGGGGGAATCTGGATACACGGCTTACCACTTAATGGTGATAGGGAAGAGCTTAATACGCGCGGGTGTATCGCCATTGATAATGAGATTCTAAAAAAATATGACAAGCTTATTGATTGGCAAAAAACGATGTTAATTACTTATGAGGATAAGTTTAAGCCAACAAATACCGATGAACTTGCTATTGTGCTCTCTAGTTTGTATCAATGGAAAAATGTGTGGCAAAAAAGCGACTTGCAAACTTATTTAAGCTTTTATGATGAGCAGAATTTCTATCGCCCAGATGGTATGAGCTTCAAGGCATTTAAGGAGCATAAAAGGCTTATTTTTGCTAAGAATGAGAGCAAGAGCATACACATTTCACATATAAATGTTTCGATTTATCCAAATGAGGAGCACCGCAATATGTATCGCATAAGCTTTATGCAGGATTATAAGGCATTTCTCAATGGCAAACCAAGCTTTAACTCAAATGGCAAGAAAGATATGTATGTAGTCGTAGAAAATGGCAAGATGAAGATTCTAAGTGAGAGGTAAGATGAGATAGAATCTTTCTTTCACAAAAAGTTTTTTAAGTGCGTGAGCGGTATATTTCAAATAAAAGGGGATAAATATATAAGTGTGGCTCTGTGGTTTTGCCACTGCACTTAATCATTCTCCTTATGACTTTATCATCATTCTTAGAATAATAGCCATTTATCCTAGATTCCTTAATGCTTTTACTTGTGCTTTATCTTTATTGTTTTTACTCGTTTTCAAGGATTGCCTAAGCTAGATTCTAAATCCTTATTAAAAGCCATTTCTATGGAGTAGATTATTCTAAATATAAGGATAAAGCTTTTATAAAGTATTTTGTTTATATATAAAAGTAAAGCAAAGATAAGTAAGTATCACAAAGACATTAAAGCAAATAAGTAAATGCTACTTATTTGCTTTAATGTCTTTCTTATTCTAATATACTTTGGCAAAGTTTCTAAAAGAAGTGAGATTTGATAAATCTTATAAGAATCTTTAAATAAGGAGCATTTTCAAAGAGCCAAGCTCATAGCACACAAATTCCATTTTGAGTAAGTAGCATTATTTATTCATCTTAATATATGGAGTGGCATTTCTCAAAGAAGCCCAAGAGTCTTGAAGCATCATAAAAACCCTTTAGGAATTATTTTAGTTATAGTTTTTATGGGATACATCGTTATTTTAGCCTTTATGAGTTTTGGGAAGCTTAACAATCTTATCTTATTACTTTGGTTTATGGCTAATGATGTTTGGGGAATTGAGATAATCTTTTGTGTGTTTTATAATAAAGCCTCTTTTGGTTAGATTGCTCTTTTCTTTCTACCCTAAAGAATATTAAATCTTTATAGAATCTCGCAAGAGCTATGGCTAGTGCTCTTTCTATCTTAGGCACAATCCCTATTTTAATGAGTTAAGCATTTCTTTTATCCAATAGCATACTTACTAGGGCAAGAGTAGTCTTTGGGATTTAAAGCAAATTGGTTGCTTTAAATTTTTCTATCATAGAGGACATAAGAGCCACTAGAGACTTTTAGTCTAAAACTTCATCTATTAGCTCATAGCCCATAGAGCTAAAGTCTTTAGATAAAGCCCTAGTTTTTGATGACTCTTAGCTACTAGAGCCAAGCAAACTTTTAAGCCCTACTTAGAGCTTAGAACTTCTTCTTATTCACATCATCTAGAATATCTTTAGCTACTTTATCTACTCTTTCACTAATCTCTGAGCTTGCATTAGCAATCTCAACATTCTCTTGTGTTACAGATTCTAAATGTGATATAGCATCATTAATTTGAGTAACACCAGTTGTTTGCTCTCTAATAGATTCACCCATATCATTAATAGATTGAACCAAGAGATTTGTATTGGCTTCAATCTCACCTAGAGATTTTTGAGTGCGCTCTGCTAGTTTTCTTACTTCATCAGCAACAACAGCAAATCCTCTTCCGTGCTCTCCTGCACGTGCAGCTTCTATTGCTGCATTAAGAGCAAGTAAGTTTGTTTGGTCTGCAATGTCTCTAATAATGCCAATGACATTTTTAATATCTTCACTTTGTTGAATGACTTCACTTGTCTTACTGCTTACATTTTGCATAGATGAAGTAATTTCTTCTACTGCTTGAGCTGTTTGTTCTAAGCTACTTGCTTGAGAGTTTGTAAGATTTGTGAGTTTATTCACTGCTTCTTGTAAGCCTTGTGCTTCATTACCTAATGTTTGAGCAAAGGCAGCACTTGTAGAGAGCATTTTTCTAATCTCTTCGCCTAGAGTATTTGTAACAACTTCTACTCTACCACTTGCATCTTTTACTTCTGTGGTGAAGTCTAGTTTAGTATAGCTATCGAATACACGAACAATCTCTGGGAGATTCTTTCCTACCGCATTTTGGAGAAGTTCTAAAAGGTCATTCATAGAATCTCGTAATTTATTCAATTCGGGATTATGTCCTTTAAGTTCAATAAGCGTGTCAGCATATCCTTGTTTTGCCCTTTCAATAACCTGCAAAGACTGCTTTACAAGCTTTTGGTCTTGCTCTAAGCCTGTGGTTACATCTTTGATATTTTCTTTAATATCACGCACCATTTGCGCAAACTCATCTTTGCCTTCAAGCTCAATGATGTCTATCTTAGTGCTCTCGTGGCTAAGATATTTAAAGAATAAAGTCAAGTTCTCTCGCAAGACACGAACGCTCCTAAACAATGAGCGGTAGAAAAGTATAATCAGTGGCACAAACACACAAATAAATACACATAAGCCTATGATGACAGCCTCTCCCATTGTGCTATGCACCAAATCTATAAGAATCGATGAAATATCCTGTGTATAAATGCCTAGGGTATCTATATATACGCCAGTAGATAGCCAAATATCTTGTGTGTTTGGTATGAGCGCGGCATAGGCGATTTTTGGTGCATTATCTAAAGAACCATTAGGCATAGGCTTTGAAAACACAAAATGCACGAATTTTCCCTCTTTTGTCTGCGTTTTTGCGCTATCATAAAGCTCTCGCACATAATATACGCCATTTGCATCTTTGGTCTGCGCAAGAGATTTGCCAATTAAGTCTTTGCGCGTAGGGTGAGCCACAGGGACATATTCTTTATAGGCGAAAAAATAACCAGATTTATCATCTTCAAAGCGAAAATCCTCTATGGCTTCAGCGATAATGCGAATCTGCTCGGCTTCATTACGTCCCTTGACGAGTGTGCCAAGCGACTCTGCGAGTAAATCTGTAGAGAGTTTTATACGTTGCTCGACTTCTGTTTGAATGACTTGATATAAATGATCACTTGCTTGCTGTGCGAGTTCTTCTTGTTCGACAAATACAAATACAACAAGCACAGCAAAACTAATAGTGGAAGCAAAGACAAGAGAAGCTAATTTGATTCGAAGCGAGAGACGATTAAACATAATAATCTCCATTGTGTAATGAAATGAACAATATATGCTAAATTGTATTGAAAGAAAGTAAATAATACATTGTTTTATGCGCGTATGCGAGGATTAAGCGAGTTTGGTGCTTTTTTGAATCTATTGTGTATTGTTTAAATCTATGAGTAGCGATGGCTTTTTTGCGCTTTGTGGATTAGCGGATTTTATTGCATTCTTTCAAAACAATATTGGCTATATCTTGTGCCTGTTCCATACTCAAAGCCTGATGACAAGGGATAGAGAGGGTAGAGAGATAAAAATTATCGGCATTAGGCAAACTCATCTCACCAAAAAGATTCTTATAAAGGCTAAATTGATAAATGGGTTTGTAATGCACCTGCACACCAAGTCCTTGTGCCTGTAAGGATTTAAAGATTTGCTCCTTATGAGTATGGAGGTGTGGGAGTAGCAAAATCGGGTAGAGATGATGAGTGCTCACAATGTGTGAATCTATGGGAATGGTATGAAAGTGTATATTGTCCTTAAAAAACTCATCATAAAAAAGTGCGATTTGATGGCGATGTGCGATAAAACGTTCAATCTTTTGAAACTGACTAAGCCCGAGTGCCGAGCCAAGATCACTTAGACGAAAATTCATACCAGCAAGTGTGCAGTCATAGTGCCATAAACCCTGCTTTTCCACGCCGTGAGAGAGCAAAAGCCTCGCATAATGCGCTAAATCTTTATCATTAGTTACTAATGCACCGCCCTCTGCGGTTGTGATAGGCTTTACCGCGTGGAAGCTAAAAATAGTCGCATCGGCGAGAGAGCCTATAGGAGAGCCATTGTAGCTACCACCAAATGAATGGGAGCTATCGGAAAACAATAAAAGATTATGTTTGTTTGCGATTGCACGTAAGGATTCTATCTCTACACTTTTACCAGCATAATCCACGCTTACAATCGCCTTTATAGAATCTCGTTTGCTATGCGTGGTGAGCAAGGTTTCTAAGATATTTTCATCAATATTGCCATCGCTCTTTACATCACAAAAAATGGGTTTAATCCCCCACTGCAGCATCATATTAGTCGTAGCCACAAAGCTTATGGGCGAGGTAACAAAATATATTTCCTCTATGAATGTATTTGTTTGGGAATTTTTAGAATCTAAATACTGCGGGAAATATTTATACATAAAGGCGCCATAAAGCGCATATAGTGCGGAGGTAGCGGAATTAAAGGTAATGGCATATTGTGCGTTAGATTTTTCACATATCGCGGTTTCAAAGATTTTTGTCATATTGCCTTGTGTGAGATGAGATGAGCGTGCAAGAGAGCAAAGTGCGTCTATATCGTCTTGCTCGATGAGTTGCCTACTATAAGGTATCACAGGCATTACTTTTGAATCTAGGGCAAACTAAGCTAAAAGCTCTTGCACTCGCTGATTGTTTAATTTTTCTGCATTGTGCGAGGCGCGGAAAAGTGAGCTAAATTTCTTAAGGAATGAACCATCAGTGCTTTCTGTGCTGTGATTTTTATCTATCTTAATGTCCTTTGAAGCAAGTTTGCCTGTGCTTTCTTGCGCTTGTCCTTGCAGGGTTTGGATAGCGTCTTGAATCTGACTTTGTTGCTCCTTTAATACATCATAAAACTTTTGTGCGTCATTATTTATGAGCTTTGTATCAAGTTTTTGTGCGTCAAAAATCACTCGCTCTTTGTTGTCCTTGATGTTTTTATTAAATACGCTAGAACCCTCAAAAGTAGCCCCTTTGAGTATAGATTCTATACCTTTTTTTAATGTGCTTATTTCTTCTTTTATGCTACTTTGTTCTGTTTTGTCTAGGCTTTCCTCATAATCCTTAGAAAGTTCTAGTATTTTCTTTGCATCTGGCTCTATGGATTTGAGTGATTTTTGCGCGACCTGAAGCTTACCGATGTCGCTATTAATCCTCTTAATATCCTGTGCAAGTGGGTTATTGCTCATCTCGCTTGTATCTGCACTTTTGCCCACACTACTTGCAACAGCACTTTTTTGCGCGGCTTGAGTTTGCTTTACCTTATTGTCTTGTTTTTTTAGCTCGTCTCTTCTTAGTTCTTCTTGGGCGAGCTTTTGTGTTGTATTGCTAATTTTCATACTTGCTCCTTTAAGTAAAATAAATCCTCATCCTCGCCTACTGCTCTAAATTAAGCATATTTTGTTCCAAATATTTCGTGTGAATATTTGAAGCAATAAAATCTCGATTTTGCATCATCTTGATGTGAAAGGGAATAGTTGTTTTTACGCCCTCGACACAAAATTCCCTCAAAGCTCGGTGCATACGATTAATGGCTTGGGTTCTATCCTTGCCCCACACGATGAGTTTGCCAATCATAGAATCATAGTGCATTGGCACGACATATCCACCATACGCGTGAGTATCAAGGCGCACATTCGCCCCACCCGGTGCTACCCATTTTGTGATTTTACCCGGGCAAGGGTAGAATTTTTCTGGATCTTCGGCGGTGATTCGGCACTCAATAGAATGTCCTTTAAAGCTAATGCTTTCTTGATTTGGGAGCTTCTCTCCCTCTGCTATGCGTATCATCCACTCCACCAAATCAAGTCCGCTTACCATTTCACTCACGGTGTGTTCGACCTGTAAGCGTGTATTCATCTCCATAAAATAGAAATCCTCATAATTCGCATCGAGTAAAAACTCAAAAGTCCCCGCGCCCACATATTTGATGTATTGCGCTGCTTTTACTGCGGTTTCAAGAAGCCTTTTGCGCACTTCAGGTTTAAGTACAATTGCTGGAGATTCTTCGATGAGTTTTTGCTGACGTCTTTGTGCGGAGCAGTCGCGCTCACCGATATGCAACACATTGCCGTGCTTATCGGCTAGAATCTGCACCTCAATATGTTTAGGATTGCGGATAAATTTCTCCATATAGATTGTGCCATCACCAAATGCGCTAACAGCTTCAGATTCAGCCGCGAGATAGAGATTCTTAAGCATTTCTGGCTTTTCTACCACGCGCATACCTCTACCACCACCACCCGCAGCAGCCTTTAGAATCACGGGATAGCCAATTTCATCAGCGATTTTTTGCGCCTCCTTATAGTCCTTAAGCGCACCATCACTTCCTAAAATCACCGGCACACCCGCTTCTTTCATTACATCTTTTGCTTTCGATTTATCGCTCATTAGCACCATAACATCAGCGGTTGGACCAATAAACTCTATGCCGTGATGAGAGCAAATCTCCACAAAGTTTTGATTCTCACTTAAAAATCCATAACCCGGAAAAATCGCATCAGCTTTTAAAAGCTCTGCCGCGCTCATAATTGCTGGGATATTGAGATAGCTCTCATTCGATTTGTCCCCACCTACGCAGATTTTTGCATCTGCTACATCAAGATAATAGGCATCTTTGTCTGCGGTTGAATAGATAGCGATTGCCTCTTTTCCCATTTCCTGAATTGTTCTAATTGCGCGTAGCGTGATTTCACCGCGGTTTGCAATAAGAATCTTTTGTATATTCTTTTTCTCAATACTCATTACTTTGCCTTAGAGTTTTTCGACTTTGATGAGATTTGCACCATATTCTACCGGTTGCCCATCATTGACTTCAAGCGCGACAATTTTGCAGTCAAAATCTGCTTCGATTTCATTCATAATTTTCATTGCTTCGATAATCCCAACGGTTTGCCCCTTTTTCACAATATCCCCAACATTCACATAGGGAGCCGCGCCTGGGCTTGGCGAGCGGTAGAAAGTCCCTACCATTGGTGAAGTAACAAAAACGCCACTACTTTCTTTCGAAGCGCTTTGTGGCGCACTCGGCGCACTAGATTCGGTAGCTACTGGAGCTTGTGGAATGGTTTGTGTGGTAAC